>FSSI02000001.1:168324-259650 GCA_900149785.2 Phormidium lacuna HE10JO
CTGAAGATTCTGGAGTGGTTTCCATTGGTGAATTTTCCATAGAAGCCGTTTCCAAATCATCTGGCGATAAAGCTGTTTCTAATTCAGAATTCAATGTGGATTCACCAGTTTCTAATTCTGAAGATTGTGAAGTAGTTTCCACTCGACTCTTATGTGAATTTATTGCCGATATAACCCCAGAGATTCCTCCGATCAAAGAAGCAACTATTAAAAAAACAGCTATTGGGTTAAATATTCTAATTTTTTGCAACGAAATCGGAACTGTATCGATATTTTTTTGGGGTTGCACTGCACCGAGGATTTGTTGAGCCGTCCACCGTTCTCGCCGATTACGCCGCAAACATCCCTGCATGATAGCTTCTAGCTCTGACGGAACTCGCGGTAAGTTCAGACGGCAATTCATCACCTCCTGCAGCAGTTGAGTTTGTCCGTCAAACCGATAAGGAAGCGTCCCCGTGGCGGCATTCACCGCCATAATTCCCAATGACCAAACATCCCAAGATTGGGAAATTTTATTTTGGTTGCCAAAGGCTTCTGGGGGCATATAAGCAATGGTTCCAATGGGATTTGAGGTTTGCGCGTAACTCTGGTTTCCTAAATTATGAACTAAGCCAAAGTCGGACAGTTTCCAAGACCCATTTGACCAAAGAACGTTTCCCGGCTTCAGGTCGCGATGCACTTTATTCTGACTGTGTAGATAGCATAACCCTGCCGCCACCTCGGTTATTAACTTTTGGGTTTCGGGAACGTCGAGCTGACCTGTTTTCAATCGGTCTTCAAGGGAAAACTCTGCCCGTTCCATGACTAAATATAGAAGTTCTATGTTATTAAATTGCCATTCCCCGGCTGTATGGGAGCGAATCAGATGAGGATGGTCGAGGCGGGTAGCTTCCATCAACTCGATGATTTGTTGGTTGTCGTTATCGGGAATAATTTTTACAGCTACCTGTCGCAGTAGGCGATCACGAACTACTTCGTCGGCCAGAAAAACGGCGCCAAATCCTCCAGCCCCCAAGAGTTCTCGGAGATAGTATTTGTTGTCAATTACGGCTCCTTCGAGCATTTTATAAATCATCAAAAATTGGTTCATGATTCTTACCTAGACTAAGGAGACGGCTTGGGGGATTGCGATAAATCCAGTTTAGACGGGTTAAGGGAAAATTTCTATGGTAAATATATGGAAGTTAGATGGAATGACTTGGGTCAGTGGATTGGCTGACGACTGGGGTCGAATACCAGACACCGGGTTTCTTGGAGAAACTCGGTGTCACGGACTGGGTCTGAGGGACTGACCTGGCTCGGAGTTGGGGAATCTTGATGACTCGGGTCGAATACCAGACACCGGGTTTTTTGGAGAAACTCGGTGTCACGCTTGTGTCACGCTGGTCACAGGCTGGTCACAGGCTCGTCGGTTTTAAACCTGAATGTGGATTCCTCGTTGTTGCATTTGGCTTTCAAATTGTTGGCGAAATCCGGGCAGCGGCGGAACTCCGGTAAAGGAAACTTCCCCAGTTGTGGCGGAAACAAAGCTTAGTCCGGCTGATTCATCTCCCTGGTTTAACTGTTGCTGAACTGTGTCTTGATAGCGGGATGTGAGTAATAGTAACCGCTGATTCCGAGACCCCCGCCAGAGTAGATTGTCATGTTCTTGTTGGCGGTATTGTCCATCGACGAGTAGGTCAATTCGTTGCAAGAGTTGCTGTTGGGCTGGGCTTCCTTGCTGCTGGAGGGTTTCTAGGCGATATCCGCTGTAACACATTACTCCTAAGTCTCGCTGTTGGCGGAGGTTATCAATGAGTTGGTTTAAGGCTTCGGCTTGTAACATGGGTTCGCCGCCGGAGAGGGTAATTCCTTCGAGGTCGGGTTGGCTGAGAATCCACTGGCTGAGGTCGTCGAGGCTCACGGTTTCGCCGCCGCGAGCGTCCCAGGATTCGGGGACAATGCAGCCGGGACAGGCGAAGGGACAGCCTTGTACCCAGATGACGGCTCGTTGTCCGGGACCGAGGACTTGTACGGGGGATTGACGGCGGAAAATTTTTAGGGTTGTAGTCATGGTTAATGTCAAGAATCGTTATTTTTACTCGTTCCTTCACTCGTTTTGCCTCCTGAGTGCGGGCGGCAGAGCCGCCCAGAGTCCGTGTCATGGCAGAGCCATGACACGAGGAAGAGACACGAGTAAGAAACAGTCACCATTCACAGGTGATGTTGAGGATATATCCGAAGCCACGAATGTTTTTGAGTAAGTGATGGGGGTCTGTTTGGGGGCTGTGTGTGGCAAAGAGTTTACGAATTTCTCGGGCGAGACCGTTGATTTCTAAGGGGTTATGACCCTCTTCTAACCCCCAGATGGCTTCCATGAGGTCTTGATACTGACAAACAATGGGTTCGCCTTGGTTCTTGAGGTTTTGTTGGGCCATGTGGGTCAACATTTGGGTCACTTTACGGCGACAGGGGAGAGCCTGGCGTTGGTCTGTGGTTTGGTAGTACAGGGTGACTTCGGCGAGTTTGTAGATGAATTGACCCTGAGGGACGACTCTGGCCTGGGGAGGGGTCTGGGATTTGGCTGAACGTCGGCTTTTTTGGGTGGCGTTGGGGTCATGGAAACTGAGTCGCCATTGACTGATGTGGAGGACAGCACCGGATTCTAGGGGGATGTCGTTTTCGTGAACCTGGTAGAGACTGTCGTTGAGGTGGAGTGTCGTTCCGTTGGTGCTGTGGTCGCTGACGAACCACTGACCTTTGTTTCGGGTCAGAATACAGTGTTTAATGCGGGTGATTTGGGAGTCGGGGTCTTCGATTAGGGCGATGTCGTTGTCGGGAAGTCGCCCGATGCTATAGGAAATATCCCGCAGTTCAAGGGTGTTTTGCTGGCCGCTGGGGGAGTGGATGATGAGATAGGGAACTAGGTCAACCATGGACAGGAGAGGGAGAGGGGAGCGGTCTGTCTCCTACTTTACCAAGATTTGACGGTCAGGCGATAGGATGGAATGTCGGGGAAATTTTGGGGTTAGTTCTGGGGTTTGCGGGTGATTAAAATGCCACTGATGTTGTCTTGCCCCCCTCGCTCTAGGGCGGTTTCAAGGAGGTTTTGTAATGGGTCTTTAGGGGATGAAAACGGGTTGTTTGTGAGTTGTTGCATTTCTTGGTCTCGGATGTAGTTGTGTAAGCCATCACTGGAGAGAAGTAGGATATCTTCGGGGTTCCAAGGACGAATTGGGGAGGGATTTTCTTGCCATTTGGGGTCAATTGAAAACTGTCCGTTGCCTTCCCGACCGCCGAGACAGGAGGTAATTTGCGATCGCATGGGATGCGTGGCCACCTGGTCTTCGGTAATCTTCCCAATCTCTAATAACACCCGCACAATGGAATGGTCTTTGGTTTTATAAAGGGGTTGCTGGTCTTGCAGGTGATACAGTCGGCTATCTCCGGCATAGAGATGGACATAATAATCGGGAGTGATAATCGCGGCAACAACGGTTGACCCCATCCCCATCAATTGAAAACTCTGACCGCCTTCGTTGCGAATGGCGTCATCGGCTTCATGGAATTTTGCTAATAACTGATTGTAGAGGTCTTCTTGATTCGTTGCTAAGGGTTCATCAACTAATTTAGCAAAGGTTTCAACGGTTAATTTAGCGGCTCGCTGTCCGCCACGACCGCCGCCCATGCCATCTGCAACGACGGCTAATAGAGCGGATTCATCAGACCAAGGCTTGACTAAAGTTTTGTCTTGATTTTCCTGGCGAACTTTGCCAATATGGGAGATTGAGGCAACAGTAATCCAGGGTAATTGTTGCAGGTTTAAAGAAGAGGAATTAGGATTATTCATGGAAATTAATGACTTCAAATTCTAGGTTGCCAAATTGAATGCGACTGCCGAGTTGTAACACGACGATATCAGAATAGGGCTGATCCGGGAGAGTTTCTAGTTTCTCACCATTGACGCGAGTGCCATTGCGACTGCCTAAATCCCGTAAGGTGAGTTGTCCGTCCTGCCATTGCAAGAGGGCGTGACGGCGAGAGACCATGGGAGGATCTCCGAGTTCGCAATCACTGAGATCGAGGTCAACTTGGGCGTGGGGGGGGTCGTGACGGCCAATGAGGATGCGGATCGGATGTAGGGGAATCTGTCGCTGTGTTTGGGGACCGTTGCGGAGGATGAGAACAGTCTTGTCGGGGCTGAGTCGCCGTTGTCCGGGGATGGGGCTGTGACCAAATCCATTCATGAGTCGTGGTTGGTGGTTTTGCGGGTGTCTCGTAAGAGTCCGGTGACTTGTGCGGGAGTCAGTTTTCCTGAGTCTTGGAGGGTTTGCAGTTGTTGACTGGCTTGCTGCATGATGTCGCGGCGACCGGATTTGGAGGCGGCCACTTGGATGTTGCTGAGGAGTTCGCCGGTGCGGTTGGGGTCTTGACTGCGAGGGAGTTCGCTACTGTTGATGTTGATGTCCCAGCCGAGGCGATCGCGTTCTACGTCTCGATTCACCTGTTGGGCGGCTTTGTAGGATTGGGTATGGGCGATCGCCGCCTGAGCGGTCATCGGGGTCATTCCCGGCCCTTGCACCTCCAGTCGCAACACATCTTGGTCTGAGAGACTGTCGTTAAACCCCAAGGGGGGAACCCGGACTTCAATGAGAACATCGGTGGGTTCTCTGGCGGAGACGGCGGACAACACCAGTTGATTGGGGGCTGTTTCTTCCAAAGGGAGATAGTCGGGACGGTAGCGACAGAAACTCTCGACGGAGGCGTGGTTGAGGGGAGTCAGGGTCAGAAGCAGGTCTTCAACGGCGATGGCTTGACAGCGGCGGAATTGGTCTTGCAATTGGGGGTCTAGCTGACTGGGGTCATCGGCGTAGAGAAAGCCCCCCCGACCGCGATCGCCCAATTGGACGAGAAAATCGGTATTAAAGTTAGCGGCATCCCCTAAGCCGACGGTAAAGAGGGTAATCCCCCCATCGGCAAAGGCATCAACCCGCTCCAGCAGAGGAGTGGTGTCGGGCAATTGACGGCCTTGGCGATTCGTCGCATGGCCATCGGTAATTAAGACCGCCACCCGGGCCAGTCCGGGGCTGGGGGGGAGTTGCTCGTGCAACCAGGCTAAGGCTAAATCTGTACGGGTGACCCCATCGGCTTGTAAGCCGTTGATGGCCCCTTGTAGGTGTTGGCTGTCCTGCTGACTCTCGCCGAGGGGAGAAACCCCCGTGGCGAAACTGGCTAAACTGAGGCGATCGCCATCCCGTAATTGCCCCATCACCGTCCGACAAGCGGCTTTTGCTCCCTCTAGCTTCGCCCCCCGCATCGAAGCACTGGTATCGAGGGCGATCGCCATCTGCAAGGGCAGTTGGGCTAAATTGGCTTGAGGGGTGAGACGAACTCGCAAGACATGGCGACTGTCTAAGGAACTAATTTTGGCGGGTAAATCCCAGTCCAGTTGTAGGTCAAACATAAAACCTTACCGCTCTTGGTGATTGATATCAGCCTAACAACGGGGTCTTGGCAACTCCATAGTAGGTTTATGGAAATTACATAGAAATTACATGGAATTTTGCCGGACTCTCTAAGCTGGCTTCCTAGGCCAAGTTCGTCAGAATGCCGCGATCTCCACGGTATCTCCACGGCTGATGGCATCGCTAGTTTTGTTCAATGATGATGCCGAATGGGTCAGTGAGCCACATCGCCCGAAGCCCCCTCTGACGACGAATCCAGCAACGAATCCACCAGCCGCCGCCGGGGCGCGATCGCATCCCTCCCCACCCCATACCGCGCCGCCGCCTGAGTCATCGTTAGCGACAACAGCCCCGCATCCCCCAACCGACATTCACCCGGAGGATGCTCAACCGCTCCCCCCAACGACTCCCGCACCGAGGACGCCACAGCCCGCGCCAACCACGGAGGAACCGAATTGCCAATTTGCCGAAACCCGTGCCATTTGGTGACATGGAAGCCGAACCAGTCGGGATAACTGTGCAATCGCGCCGCTTCCCGCACCGTGATACAGCGGGGACGCTGCGGATGAATGGGACGGGGTGAGGTGAACGCGCCCCGACTGCTGGGGGTTCCCGCCCGTAGGGTATTACAAACCCCCTGAGGAGGTAGGCGCAAAAAGCGACTCACCGGCTCCCGCTCCCCGGGCTTCGTGTTACGAAATCGCTCGATAGAGGTGTCCCGATGGTGCGATCGCCCACTATTACTCAACCAGTTCGCCATGACAGGACGAGGATACCCATAGTCCTCTAAATCCACCGCTAAGCCCCGCAAAATAGCCCCATACTGGCTCGGAACCCCGAAATTTGCCTCAACCCAGTCCTGCTCCCATAACGCCTCATACTGCTCAATTTCGGGTAAGTCTTGCAAAGCCTCTTCCACCGTCGCCGAAGCAGGCAACCGGGCCAACTCCCGCTGACGCCGTGTTTTTCCCGCCGGATGGGTGGTTGGGGGCGGATACTGGGGCGGCGTTTCCCCCTGACGGTAGGCCAACAGAAACAGACGCTCCCGATGTTGCGGAACCCCATAATGAGCGGCATTCAGCACCTGGGGCGGGTCTACTACCTCATAGGCGATCGCCTCCAACGCTGCGATCGCCTCAGACAGCACCTGACGCTGTTTCCCCGTGGCCATCCCCTTCACATTCTCCATCACCACATAGCGTGGCTCAATCTCCCCCACCAGACGGATAAAATCAGACACCAAGCGATTGCGAGGGTCATCCAACAATCGCTTGCCCATCAAAGAAAAGCCCTGACACGGAGGTCCCCCAAACAGCACATCAACTTCCGCCACCCCAGCGCGTCTTAAAATCTCAGCCCCCGACATCTCGCTAACATTGGCACAGATCATCTCGCAATCGGGGAAATTGTACTCATGAACCGCACAATGAATCGGGTCCACTTCCAGGGCGGCGACCACATCAAACCCCGCCTGTTCAAACCCCAGACTCATCCCCCCCGCCCCTGCAAATAAATCGATCGCCGTTCGTCGTCCTCTCACTCGAGTCTCCCCCTCTCTCCATCACGATAGCCTCAGACTTGATTGTAGAGGCCCAAGTCCCCCCACCAGAGCGATCGCATATTAAACTAACGTGAGTTCAGGATAAGCCAAACAACTAAAACTTTTGTCCAGTAAAGGGTTCAGCCAATTTATCTTGAGATCATGCCGACTGATCAGCGAGCGTCTCCCATGTTTAGTTTAGAAGACCTGTTCTGCCACATCCATGACTTCTGCCAAACCTTTGAACCCAAATGGCAAGCTCAGTTGCTCAGCCATGGGCGCTTCGTCGAGTGGATGCCTTCAACCCGCATTCCCCTCTGTGCCTACCTCAAGAGCGGCTTTGGTCAATGTACGGGAATTAGCTTCGTCGAGTCGACTAAAATTGCCGTCTGCCACAACCGGCGCATTTCACAGCATCGAGGTTTCAAAGACTGGGCCGAACGCGGCACTGCTGGCACATTCGCTAGATCCACCTGTTATGTATTTTTAACGCAAACACGATTTCTACCACTATTCTTCGCTGCGTAGAGAGTCTGATCAGAAAGTTCCACAAGTTCATCAAGTGTAACCAAAGTCTTGTTTTTTTTGTACACTGATATGCCAATACTCACCGTCATGGTTATGCAGTCTGCACCCGCCGTGATTGGCGTTTTTTCAACTTCAAGTCTTATTCGTTCAGCTAATATCTTGCCCGCTTCTAATGAAATGTCCGGAACCACTGCCAAAAACTCTTCTCCACCAAGCCGTCCGAAGATATCATTGCTCCTAAGATTCTTGGAAACAATTTCAGAAAAAGCAATTAATGCAATATCACCAGCCTTATGTCCATATTGATCATTGATTAATTTAAAGTGATCAATGTCGAACATCATACATAAAAGAGAAGTCTGGTCTTGCTTGACACGCATCAACATTCTTTCGGCTAGCCCCAATAAATTCTGTCTTGAATATACTTGAGTTAAGCTATCAAATTCAACCATTTCACGTAGTTTTTTTTCTGCATTTTTGAGTTCGCTAATGTCTACCCATTGACAGACTACATTCTTCAACTTTCCTTGTATATCCAGTATGGGAAACATATAGACATCGATATACATATCCCGTGCTGCTTGAAAAGCAAAATCGTTAATCCTGGTCGCCTGCCAAAAAATTGTAAAACGCGCCGGTTGGTACTTCTCGAAAACAGCCTTCACTTTCGGCATAACACCTTGCGTTTTCAGGTTATCGTCCTTAAAGACGTTATATTTGCCGACGATCTGATCGTCGGTTAAATTCATGGTTTCGCATAAAACACGGTTGACCTGGATGACTGTCCCGTTGCGATCGGATATCCACATCCCGAACATACTTAAATCAATCAGGGTATTTAGAAATTCCTTGGCTGCCTGAATTTCTGCTTCAGCCTGTTTGCGATCGGTAATATCATTATTTGTCAATATCAGGTGGCCAGAAATCAATTGCGCGTAGATCTCGCATATTTTGACAGACCCATCCCGGCACGTAATGTGATACTCACCAGTATTCACAGCTCTTCCCGATTGTTGCGCTCTTTCGAGATACGGCTTCGAGCGATCAATAACTTCCTGGCGGTATTGGGGATCGGGATAAGCCAGGGAAAACCATTCGGCAGGCGTTTTTGGCCGATGCCCAAACAGGTCTTGTGCGCTTTTACTCCAATGTAGAATGGTTTCMCCTGCCGTATCCATGACAACAATCGGGAACGGGCTTTCATTAACGAGTCTGCGAAACTGTTCTTCGCTTGCTTTGAGAGCTTGTTCCGCTTTTTTTGGTTCGGTAATATCCCGGCTGATTCCCAGTACACCAAATATTTGATTATTCTCATCTTTTAGAGGGATTTTTACGCTATCCATAAAAATAGTTTTACCGGAAACGATTGCTGTATCCGTGTTTTGAACAATCTTTCCGTTTAATGCTTCAAGATCGTATTTTTCGTATCCTATAATCCCTTTGTCAGGGTTGCCTTTCACCAGTTCAGCATCCCAACCGTTTTCAATGTCTGTTTTGCCAATTAAATCGGACGGCTTTTTGTTGACGGCTTGGGCGAATGTTTGATTGCATAAGAGTGTCTTTAGATTCTTGTCTTTGACAAAAATATAATCAGTTGAAGAGTTAATGATATTGCGTAATAAAGTTTCGCTTTTCTTTAATGCTTGCTCTATTTTTACCCGCTCGGTAATATCATCAAAAATTCCCAACAGGCGAAATATTTTCCCTTCATTGTTTTTTTCGGCTTTTCCGCGAGAAATACAAGTTCGTATTTCGCCGTCCGAACATATAGCTTGCACTTCAACCTCGTAAGGTGTTCCGTTTTGAACACAGGTTTCTACTGCCTTACTTAATTGTTCATAACTTTCTTTTTTGTAAAATCCCGACTGTTGTGTCCATGTGGGTGCGCCTTCTTTAGGCGAACGTTTAAAAATTTTAAATAAACCATCTGACCAATACGCTATATCGTTTTCAATATCCCATTTCCAGCTTCCAATATCTGCAATTTCTTCAGCCTGGGAGAGGAGCTTCTGACTTTCTCTCAACGCATCTTCAATTTTTTTACGATCGCTGATGTCTATCCCAGTGCTCATGAAATATTCCCCAAATGCGACACTGGTCATGTGGTAGAACTGACCCGTTGGTGGGAAATAGGCTTCCCATGTGTAGGGTGTGCCTTCTGAAAAAATCTTTTTCACAATAGGCATGAACTGTTCCGTTGCATTGTATAAAAAGATTTCATCGGTTGTTTTGCCGATAATTTCAGAACGGGTTTTGCCCCAGGCTTTGAAAGCGGCAGGATTGACCTCTACTAATCGCCAGGTCTTAATCGCACCTTGCTCATCGCGAACGAGTTGCCAGAGATGTACCTCGTATGTCATATTCTCGAACAAATTTCGATATTTTTCCTCTCTTATCTCCGCTATTTTCTTAGTCTTTTTGAGTGCGCTA
The DNA here is from genome assembly GCA_900149785.2 of Phormidium lacuna HE10JO. GTDB lineage: Bacteria > Cyanobacteriota > Cyanobacteriia > Cyanobacteriales > Geitlerinemataceae > Sodalinema > Sodalinema lacuna_A. Next base: position 178,267 of record FSSI02000001.1, read on the forward strand.
ATGTCCATAAAGGTGGTAACAATTTGGCTGATGTGGCCGTTTTCATCAAACTCCGGAATTGCCGTGGCAAGAACCCAAATCGGTTCGACTTTATCGCTGCGCTGAATGCCCATGACTATGTTGTGGACGGGTTTGTTCGTCTTAAGAACCCGAGACACAGGATATTCTTCAACCGGCAACGGGCTGCCGTCCTCCCGCAAAAATGTCCAAGCCTGGATCAACTCCTTTCCGAGCCTCTGCTCGTGTGTTAAGCCCAGCATTCTTTGCGCTGTCGTATTACTTTTGATTACGGTTCCGTCCTTCGCATGAACGATAATCCCGGCCTGTATGCTTTCGATCAATTCGTCAGCAAGCCTTTCTTCCTGGAGCGTTTTGCTTGCCTCTAGCTCCCGGACTCGCTGCTCCAATTCTTCATAGGTCAATTTTTTAGACATATAACGTCCTCCCGACTCAAAAATACTAAGAGGACTTTGTACTCATCGATATCGGCGATTTTCGTGATATCGCCGACCCAGTTGCATAGGTTCACCACCTCGAATTGCTGCAAATTCATAAGTATTTATGCTTTATCAGAAGTCCTCTAAGAACTGCTGAACCTGACAGAGTTTTGCTTTCCCCTTTGATGAATTTTGTAGGTTGAGCGACTCCGCAACTTCTGGATGAACAAAAAATTGATGGCTTCGACACGATCCAGTCGAACCCCAAATGCTTGCATTTAAAGACACCATATCCTCGAAAGCAATATTTTGCGAGCCAGGCCGAACCTTCGCCAGCAACTTCTGTTTATTAGTCATATTATAGAACGTATTATAGAACGTGAGTTCGGGATAAGCTGAACAACTAAAACTATTGTCCAGTAAAGGGTTCAGCCAATTTATCCTGAGATCATGCCAACTGATGACTCACAATCAGTCGGTTGGTGGCGTCTATTATCAACAGCCGATATCAACAGCCGATATCAACAGCCGATATCAACAGCCGAACGTATTGACAGCCGAGTCAGCCCAAGAAAAGGAGAAGCCGTATAAGCTAAAAAATATTCAGAAGAACAAGCTGATGCGGCTCCAGCACAAGCTTCTGTCCCGCCTGCGATCGATTAGTGAGACGATTCTCGACTAGCTCCAGAACATTTCTCAGATTGAACATTCTCGCCATCGCAGTCCGGTTAACTTCTGCGTCAACCTGCTGTGTGGCTTGATTGCTTACTGCCACCAGCCTGAGAAGCCTTCTCTTGACTTGGACTGGCTTTTGCCTCGTTTGGCTTAACCTGAACTCACGTTAAACTAGACAGCATTCACATCATATCAATCCCAATCAGCGCACTGAGACAGACTCTCCTCAACGCTGAAATTCTCAACTATGTCTAACCCACAAACCCCATCTCCAGCCAATAGCGACGCCCCCAAACCCGAAGTCAAAGGGTCCAAAGCGCGTCAACTCATGGGCATGAAGGGCGCCCAATCCGGCGAAACCAACGTCTGGAAAATTCGCCTACAACTGATGAAGCCCATCACCTGGATTCCCCTAATTTGGGGCGTTGTCTGTGGGGCTGCCTCATCGGGATCCTACACCTGGACCCTAGAAAATGTTCTCATGGCTGCCGCCTGTATGCTCCTCTCCGGGCCGCTCATGACCGGATACACCCAAACCATCAACGACTACTACGATCGCGACATCGACGCGATTAACGAACCCTATCGCCCCATCCCCTCCGGGGCCATCTCCATCCCCCAAGTCAAAACCCAAGTCTTCATCCTACTCATTGGCGGCTGGATTCTCGCCTATGGCTTAGATATCTGGGCGCAAAACGAGTTCCCCACCATCACCACCATCGCTGTCGTCGGGGCCTTTCTCGCCTATATCTACTCCGCCCCACCCCTGAAACTCAAACAAAACGGCTGGCTGGGCAACTACGCCCTGGGGGCCAGCTACATCACCCTCCCCTGGTGCGCCGGCCACGCCCTATTTGGCGACCTCAATCTAACTATTGTCTTCCTGACCATGTTCTACAGCCTCGCCGGCCTGGGAATTGCCATTGTCAACGACTTTAAAAGCGTCGAGGGCGATCGCCAACTCGGTCTTAAATCCCTCCCCGTCATGTTTGGTGTCGGCACCGCCGCCTGGATTTGCGTCCTCTCGATTGATGTCTTCCAAGCTGGAATCGCCGCCTATCTGATGAGCATTCAACAAAACGCCTACGCCGTACTGTTGATTCTGCTGATTATTCCCCAAATCACCTTTCAGGATATGTACTTCCTGCGAGATCCCCTGGAAAACGATGTCAAATACCAAGCCAGCGCCCAACCTTTCCTGGTTTTGGGAATGTTGGTGACGGGCCTGGCCATTGGTCATTCTGGACTTTAGAGGATAAGTATCATGTTCTGGGATCGGACTCCTCGACGCCCCTGGCTCAAAGTTTGGAGCCTCTTTTGGTCAGTCTTTGCCCTTGGGGGACTGACCCTAGGGGGGATGGCTTGGGCGCGACGGGAACTGGCCGCCATCGACGACAGCCTCCCCGATCCCAGTGAACTCCTCACCTACGCTCGCAGCGGCACGATTACCATCAAAGCCGCCGATGGCAGTATCTTGCAACAAATCGGTGAGGTCACTCACGAACACCTCAACCTCGCCGACACTCCACCCCAGTTAATCGAAGCCTTTCTGGCCGCCGAAGACCATCGTTTCTACGACCATGACGGCATAGACTATCATGCGATCGCCCGTGCGGCCATGACCAACTGGCGAGCTAGGGCCTGGCTCGAAGGGGGCAGCACCCTCACCCAACAGTTAGCCCGCATGGTGTTTCTGACTCAGGAAGTGACCCTAAAACGGAAACTGCGAGAAGCCCGTCTGGCTCAAGAAATCGAACGCATCACCAGCAAAGAGGAGATTCTGCAAAAATATCTCAATCTGGTGTATCTCGGGTCCGGGGCCTATGGCGTCACCGATGCTGCTTGGGTCTATTTCGCCAAATCTCCCCAGGAACTCACCTTACCGGAAATGGCGCTGCTGGCCGGACTTCCCGCCGCTCCCAGTGACTATTCCCCCCAAACCTCCCCCGAGTTAGCCCAACAACGGCGTAATACGGTTTTGCGACGGATGGCGGAGGTCGGCTATATCAGTGAAAGCCAGGCCAACCAAGCCATCAAACACCCCCTCGACCTCAATCTACGACTTCCCAAACGCCTCGAAGTCCGACTCCCCTATTTCACCAGTTATATTCAGCAAGAACTCCCCAACTACGTCAGTGATGAGGAAATTGAAAAAGGGGGGTTAACCGTCGAAACCAGCCTCGATCCTCAATTACAAGAACTGGCTCAAGCGGTTGTTCGCCAAGGGGTGGCCGAATATGGCTGGCAAGAAGGCTTTACGGAAGCGGCCTTAGTGGCGATCGATCCTCGCAATGGGGAAATCCGCGCCCTGGTGGGCGGAACCGACTTTGAACAGAGTCAGTTTAACCGTGCGACTCAGGCTCTGCGTCAACCGGGGTCGACCTTTAAGGGCATTATCTACGCCACGGCGATCGCCACTGGCCGGTCTCCCCGTGATGTCTATGATGATGTTCCCTATAGTATTGCTGGCTATCAACCCCAAAACTACGGCGGCGGCTATGCGGGCAAAGTGACCCTCCAAACGGCCTTAGCCCAATCCATCAACGTCGTCGCCGTAAAACTCCTGGCCGATATCGGCTTTGAACCCACCCTAGAGGTGGCCCGCAAGATGGGGATTGAGTCGGAGTTGGGGGAGGTCTATCCCTTGGCGTTGGGAGCCTTTGAAGTGACCTTATTGGAGATGACCGGGGCCTATGGAACCCTGGCCAATCAGGGACAACATTACCCCAGTCGAGGCATTCGTCGCATCCTGGCCGCCGATGGAACGGTGCTGTTTGATGCACAAGAGGATATTCGCCCGCAACAGGCGATCGACCCCGATAGTGCCGCGATTATGACCTCAATGTTGCGCCAAGTGGTGGAGTCGGGAACCGGCCGCCCGGCACAACTCGATCGCCCCGTAGCTGGGAAAACCGGAACCTCGGATAATTCCCGCGATCTCTGGTTTATTGGTTATGTGCCTCAGTTAACGGTGGGCGTTTGGCTCGGGAACGATAATAACGCCCCCACCTATGGCAGTAGTGGCACGGCGGCCCGGCTTTGGCGGCGGTTCGCGGCGCAAGCTTTACGGGATGTGGCGGTGGCGGAGTTCCCCAGTTTGCCCAATTTGGCTCGGCGAACCATTATCCTGCAACCTCAACCCGAGGAACCCGAACCCCGCGCCACTCGGGAACCTCGCGAGTCGGGGGACGATTGGCAACTCACCTGGGGCGATCGCCCCTTGGGAGTGCCAAGCCGCTCAGTCTCCCAGGAGTCGCAGGAGTCGCAGGAGTCGCAGGAGTCGCAAGAGGCCGAAACTCGCGATCGCGCCCTAGACTATGGAACGGTCGAATATTTCCGCCGCCGCTATGGACTCGATCCGGCCCCGTCAAACCCAGTTCGGGAACAGCAATCGTCCCCCTCTCGTTTAGAATCTGACCCAGTTCTCCCGTCTAAAAAAGAGATTATTCTTCCTGAAGCCCTCGAAACAGTTGAAGGTCACGAGTGAAAATCTTGATAGGATTAACTCTTAACTCTGCTGTGGGTCGGGGCGTGACCCTGTCATGGCAGTGATTCCCTAATTTTCTGGAGCAAAATGGCTTATGAACAGTGTCATTTTCATGGATGTCGCCGGTGCAGCTGGGTCATCGGGATTGTCTTTGTTTACCTTGGTCTATGTGGTCGGATTTATCGCCGCTGTGATTGGCGGGTCCTTGGCCTGGTATAACTCGAAACGTCCCCCCGGTTGGGAAGATGCTGAACGCCCCGATATCATCCCGGATCTGAAAACCGATAATCCAGACAGCCAGTCCGACGACAAGACGCAGTCCTAAGGTTGAGATCCCTTGAATAAACCCCTTGAGGCACTCTGGGCCGTAATCGGCTTATTTCTCACCATCCTCGGAACGATGGTGGAGGCGTCCCTTGCCAATCCTTTGGCCAGTTGGGGCGATCGCGCCAGTTCCACGATTTCCCTCGGTGTTACGTATCAAGTGGGAGCGGTGTTATTGGTGGGCTGTCTCGGGGGTAAAAACGCTGGGGCCTTATCTCAAATTGCCTATCTCAGTTTGGGGTTAAGTCCCTGGTTTCCCGTTTTTACCCAGGGAGGCGGGTTGAGTTATCTGGCTCATCCGTCCTTTGGCTATCTTCTCGGCTTTGTTCCGGGGGCCTGGCTTTGTGGGTGGTTAGCCTTTCAACGACGTCGCCGTCTGGAACTGTTGGCCCTAAGCTGTTTGTTAGGCTTGGCGGCGGTGCATACGGTGGGATTGCTCTATTTACTGCTGAGTCAATGGACGTCGGGGGAGTTGGGGACCTTGGTTTGGCAGTATTCTTGGCAACCGCTACCGGGCCAGTTGGCGATCGCCTGTGCGGCGGCGGTTCTCGCCTATTTTCTGCGCCTGTTACTCTTTTATTAACTCCAATTGATGGCAAGGTAACGTTCGATCATTATGGCTGGACATAGTAAATGGGCCAATATCAAACGACATAAAGCCCGCGTGGATGCAGCGAAAAGCAAGGTCTTTACGCAAATTTCTCGGGAGATTATTGTGGCCGCTCGTCAGGGACTCCCGGATCCTGAGGCCAATTTTCAACTGCGTAATGCGGTAGCGAAAGCGAAGGCGGCGGGGATTCCCAATGATAATATCGATCGCGCGATCGCCAAGGGAGCCGGGAATCTCGGCGGGGAAGATGACTATGAGGCCATCCGCTATGAGGGCTATGGCCCCGGTGGTGTGGCTGTCTTAATTGAAGCCCTCACCGATAACCGCAATCGCACGGCGGCCGATATTCGGGTGGCGTTTAGCAAAAATGGTGGCAATCTCGGGGAAACGGGCTGTGTGAGTTGGATGTTTGCTCATAAAGGGGTGATTACTCTCGATGGGGAGATTGACGAAGATCAGCTTTTGGAAGCCTCCTTGGAAGCGGGGGCTGAGAGTTATGAACTCTTGGAGATTGATGAGGATGTCCCCGGTGCGGAGGTTTACACGGCTATCGAAGATCTCGAACAGGTCAGTAATCATCTCGAAGCGGCTGGATTCAATGTCAAACAAGCGGAGTTACGTTGGTGTCCGGGCAACAGTTTAGAGGTGAGCGATGAGGAACAGGGGCGATCGCTGCTTAAAATGATGGATGCACTCGAAGATCTCGATGATGTACAAAGTGTCACCTCGAATTTTGAGATGTCGGATGCTTTACTAGACCGCCTCAATTTTGTCAATAGCTAGTCACAATTATTAACAACTAGTCTTTAAACATTTCCTAAACAACTATGGTCTTAGCAAAACGGATTCTCCCCTGTCTCGATGTCAAAGCCGGGCGAGTCGTCAAGGGTGTGAATTTTGTCGATCTCCAGGATGCCGGCGATCCGGTTGAGTTGGCCCAGGCCTATAACCAGGCGGGGGCTGATGAGTTGGTCTTTCTCGATATCACTGCCACCCACGAGGAACGGGATATTATCCTCGATGTGGTCTATCGTACCGCTGAACAGGTGTTTATTCCCCTCACGGTTGGCGGCGGGGTTCAATCCTTAGACGGGATTAAAAAATTGTTAAGAGCCGGGGCCGATAAGGTGAGTATCAACTCAGCGGCGGTTCGGGACCCGGAGTTACTGAACCGGGCTAGCGATCGCTTCGGCAATCAATGTATCGTGGTGGCGATCGATGCCCGTCGCCGTGAGGATCCCAGCAATCCCGGCTGGGATGTTTATGTGCGCGGCGGCCGGGAAAATACGGGCCTCGATGCGATCGCCTGGGCCGAAGAGGTCACGCAACGCGGGGCCGGCGAACTCCTCGTCACCAGTATGGATGCCGATGGCACTCAAGCGGGCTATGACCTCGAATTAACCCGAACCATCGCCGATCGCGTAGAAATTCCCGTCATTGCCTCTGGAGGCGCCGGAAACTGCCAACATATCTATGAAGCCTTCTCTGAGGGCAAGGCTGAAGCCGCTCTCCTCGCCTCCCTGCTGCATTACGGCCAGTTAAGTGTGGCGGAGATTAAGAAATATTTAGACGAGCATCGAGTCCCTGTGCGCCAACTGAGTGAGCCAAGGGAGGGGTAAACCCAGGTTTGAGAAGGGATTGACTCCCTAAAAATCGCGCTAGGGGAACCGGTGTCAGCTAAATTCTTGTGTTAAGATATGCAAAGTAAATGAACAACGATCGCACCAAACTCATGATCGTCATTCTGTTCATCGTGGTTGGACTGGTCGCCTGGTCGCTCCACCTTATGCAAGAAGCTGTTGAACACCAGGAATTTTCCTTGATGTTAGCAGGAACCCTCGTGGCCGCCGCAGCGGCGGCCATGATGACCGTCTATTTCCTGATGAGCCATTATGTCGGCTATCTCAATCAGATGCCCTGTACGTGATTGGCCCCGAAACTCAGAAAAATCTTCGTTAGGGGTTGACACGATCTAAAAACCGAGCCATAATAGATTTCGCTCACGTGAGCTGCTCTGGGGCTATAGCTCAGTTGGTAGAGCACCTCAATGGCATTGAGGGGGTCAGCGGTTCGAATCCGCTTAGCTCCATACCCGAAAGCGCCGACTTCCATCTAGGGAGTCGGCGCTTTCAGTTTAAATAGGGTTCAGACCAGCTTAAACTTCGTTAACATCAAGAGTAAGCATTTCGAGGTCAACCTTAGTTGCCAGGTAGAGTTTTGTATGTGGTCTGCGATCGCCTCATGGTCTGTGTTCCTTGCCTACATCCCTCACGGTCATTGTTACCTTTGGGAACCGTCTCTCGTTAGACTACATGTCGTCAGTGATAGCCTGATCGTCCTGAGTTATTACTCCATTCCCCTCATCCTAATTTACTTCAGTCGTAAACGCGAAGACCTACCCTTTCACAACATTCTCTGGCTCTTTAGCGCCTTCATCCTGGCCTGTGGCACCTCTCACTTGCTCGAAATCTGGACCCTCTGGCATCCAGATTACTGGCTATCCGGCAGTCTCAAAGCCCTAACCGGCATCATTTCCCTCTACACCGCTCTCAGCCTCATTTCCTTCGTCCCCCAAGCCTTAAGCCTACGTAATCCTCAAGAACTCGAAAATCTCAATCAACAACTGCACCGAGAAATCCAGCAGCGCCAAACCATTGAGGCCCAACTCAACCAAATTTTACAAGGAACCGGAGCCGTCACCGGCCAGGAATTTTTCACCGCTCTCGTCGAACATTTAGCCGATACCCTACGAGTGCGGCAAGTCTGTCTGGCTGAATACAGTCACAAACTGCCAGACTCCCTCACCAGCTTGGCTCTATGGCGAGACGGAGGCTTACAAGACACCATGACCTACGCCGTCAGCGGGAGTCCCTGCGAACCGGTCGTGCGAGAGAAAGAAGCACAATGGGTGGCCAACGCGGTTCAAGAGAAATATCCCCAAGCCACTAGCATGAGGGCCATCAACGCCTGCGCCTACCTGGGGAGTCCCCTCTTAGACCGAAAGCAGAACGTGATTGGGGTTCTGTGCATCCACCACGATCGCCAGCTCCCCAACCCTGACACGACCCTGGCCATTCTGCAACTGTTTGCCATTCGGGCCGCCGCTGAACTGTTGCGTCAACGGGCTGAAGAAGCTCGCCTTGAAGCCTACGACGGTCTCGAAGATAGTATTTCCAACGCCACCCAGCGACTGCGCGACCGCACCAACGAACTCATTGACGCCAATATCAGCCTCGAAAAAGAGATTCAGGATCGTATTACTGCCGAAGCGGCCTTACGCGAAAGCGAAGAACGTTGGCAATTGGCGATTCAGGGTAGCAATGAGGGAATTTGGGACTGGGATATTAAAGGCGATCGCATCTTCTATTCCACCAGTTGGAAAAATATCCTCGGCTACAGCGACGACGAACTCCCCAATGACCCAGATATCTTGCTACAACTGGTTCATCCCGACGAAAAAGAGGCTGTTAAACAGGCTCTGCTCGACCATCTCAACCGTCAAAGTCGCATTTACTCCCAAGAATTTCGGATGCGTTGCAAACAGGGAACTTACAAATGGATTCTCGCCCGCGGCCAAGCCTTGTGGAACGAGAAGGGAGAACCGGTTCGCATGGCGGGGTCCCACACCAACATCCACGATCGCAAACGGGCCGAAGCGGCCCTGCGCGAAAGTGCGGCCCGAGAACGGGCCATCGCTCGGGCCATTGCCCGAATGCGCCAAACCCTCGATCTCGAAGATATCTTCAACGCCACCACCCATGAACTGCGGGACGTTCTCAACTGCGATCGTGTTCTCGTCTATCGCTTCTTTCCCGATTGGAGTGGAACCTACGTCGCTGAATCGGTGAATGCACCCTGGGACCCTCTGATCAAAACCGCCAACCAAGACCCCAATCTCACTCGTGTCGCCGTTCAACGGCTCGACTGTAGCGCCAGCGAACTCGAAAGCAACGATAACCTCGTCCAAGATACCTATCTACAAGAACATTCGGGCAATCCCTACCGAGATGGTAAAACCTATCGAGCGGTTACGGATATCTATCAGGCGGGTTTCGATGACTGTTATCTCAATTTACTCAAACAACTGCAAGCCCGGGCCTATATTATTGTGCCGATTTTCTGCGGCAAACTGCTCTGGGGACTCCTGGCCATCTACCAAAACGGAGAACCGCGCCATTGGAGTCAAGGGGATATTAAAATTGCGCTACAGATTAGTAACCAGTTGGGAGTTGCCGTTCAACAAGCTGAACTGCTGGCCCGCACTCGTCAACAAGCCCTCGAACTTCAGCAAGCGAAAGAAGTGGCCGATAGTGCTAACCGCGCCAAAAGTGAATTTTTGGCCAACATGAGTCATGAACTGCGAACTCCACTCAATGCGATTTTGGGGTTCTCGCAGCTCTTGCAACGTCGAGGTTTGTCGGAGACGGAACAACATCAATACCTCAAAACGATTTTGTCGAGCGGTGAGCATCTTCTGGGTCTGGTCAATGAAGTCTTAGAGATGTCTAAAATTGAAGCTGCACAGGTAACGTTAACGTGTCATGACTTAGACCTGTTTGCCCTGCTCGATGGTCTTCACCAGGTCCTCAAACTGAAAGCCCAACGCCAAAATCTTGATCTGTTTTTTGATGTATCTCCGGATGTTCCTCGTTATATTAAAGGAGATGAACGCAAGTTACGACAGGTGTTACTCAATTTACTCGGGAATGCCCTCAAGTTTACTGAACAGGGATCGGTTAGCTTAACGGTTGCCCGAGTTGACGGCGATTCCGTTTCCCCTTCAGAAACGTTAATGGGGCGATCGCAGCTACGTTTTGCCGTTGAAGACACCGGATCAGGCATTGATACCAAAGAAATTGACCTACTGTTTCAACCCTTTACTCAAACTAATTCGGGTCTAAAATCTCGGGGAGGAACGGGTTTGGGACTCTCGATTTCTCAACAGTTCATTCGCTTAATGGGAGGGGAAATTCAGGTTAGTAGTACCGTCGAGGTTGGCTCCTGTTTTAGTTTTGAGATTCCCGTGGATCTCGGATCGGTTAATGAAGTGCGGCGACAATCACGACTCCCTGGGCAGGTGAAACGTTTAACTCCTGGGCAACGAGAGTATCGTATCCTAGTCGTCGAAGATGAACCCACGAACCAACTGCTGCTCGTTGAGTTTCTCAAAACGATCGGCTTTCAGGTTCGGGCGGCAAATAACGGTCGTCAAGCTGTCGAAGTCGCTCCGCAATGGAAACCTGATTTAATCTGGATGGACATGAGGATGCCCGAACTCAACGGTTATGAGGCGACATTGCAAATTAAGGCTCTCCCCGAATGTCAAGATACAATTATCATTGCCTTGACGGCCAGTGCCTTTGAAGAAGAGCGATCGGCAATTTTAGCCTCTGGGTGTGATGATTTTACCCGCAAACCCTTTCGAGAGGTAGAGATTTTAGCGAAGATGCAGCGATATCTTGGAGTGGAGTATGACTATGAGGGGGACATGCAGGAGTTCACCGAACCCGAAGAACTCGGTATCTTCCGAACCCGAGAGGCTCAGTTAAACGTGATGAACCCTGGGACGTCAATGACTCCGAGTTCTGAACAGATGCAAGCGTGGGTCTCAACGTTACCTAAATTGGTCGTTGAGCAGCTACACCAGGCGGCGTTAGAAGGGAGTGATGATAAAATTTTGGATTTGTTAGTGCCTTTGAATGAGAGTGACTTGGCCTGTTGCGATCAGCTTAAGAGTTGGGCGCAAGATTTTCGCTTTGATCGCATCTTAGAGCTGATGCAATGTGTTCAGCACTTGTAGCTCGCTGCAATGCCCTTTTTTTAACGCTCTTCCTTGAGTTGTAATGAATCAATAGCGACCCTGATGAAAGATACACCTAAAGATCTCGAACAAGCTGACATTCTCATCGTTGACGATACTCCAGAAAACTTACGGCTATTGTCCAATATGTTGTCTCGACGAGGCTATCGAGTCCGTAAGGCAATTAGTGGCTCGATGGCTTTGACGGCAGTGGAAACGTTGGCGCCGGATTTGATTTTGCTCGATATTATGATGCCGGATATGGACGGCTATGCCTTGTGCGATCGCCTCAAAGGAGATCAACGCACTCGTGATATCCCGGTGGTCTTTCTCAGCGCCCTCAATGATGTGTTTGATAAGGTCAAAGCCTTTACTGTGGGGGGGGCGGATTACATTGCTAAACCGTTTCAAATTGAGGAAGTGTTAGCGCGAGTTCACCATCAGTTACGGATTAAGTCTGTAGAACGAGAAATTCGTCAACTGAATGCCGATTTGGAACAACGAGTTGATGAACGCACCAGTCAACTGCGAGAGCGAACCCGACAGCTAGAATCAGCCAATCGTCAGTTACTTGAGGAGATTAGCCAACGGGAGCGTATTCAAAAACGTCTCAAATATTTGGCGTTTCATGATCGTCTCACCAATTTACCCAATCGGGCACAGTTTGAAATCAAACTGACTGAATCCCTAGAAGAAAACAAGACTGGCTCAGATTTAGCGGTGTTGTTTATTGACTGCGATCGCTTCAAAGTTGTGAATAATTCTTTGGGTCATGCCATCGGTGATGAGTTGATTAAATCTCTAGCTCATCGACTTCGAAATAGCTTAGAGGATGAGGTGATTGTTGCCCGTTGGGGAGGGGATGAATTTGTGGCGTTAGTCTATCAAGATAATCACGCCGATGTCATTGACATAGCCCAGGATCTGTTAAATGTTTTATCGGAACCTCACCAACTCTCTCGCCATGAAGTCTTTGTGAATACCAGTATTGGCGTAGCCTTTGCCCTCAGTGATATTTCCCCAGAAGAACTGTTACGAAATGCCGATGCTGCCATGTATCGAGCTAAAGCACTTGGGGGTAATCGCTATCACTTATTCGATCCGATTTTACATGAGGAAGCTTTAGAACGGTTGGCCTTGGAAAATGACCTACGCCACGCCTGCGATCGCAAGGAATTTCAGGTGTACTATCAACCGATTTTCAATCTCCAAAGTGGTGATATCTTTGGCTTTGAAGCCTTACTACGCTGGCATCATCCTCAACGGGGTTGGGTCTCTCCCTCTGATTTTATCCCCAGTATTGAAGAAACCGGACTTATTGATCAAATTGGTGAATGGGTTTTAGAAGAAGCCTGTCAACAACTCAAACGCTGGCATCAGGACTGGAATCTTCCTCTCGTGATGAGCGTCAATCTATCGGTGCGTCAATTCGCTCAACCGGATTTTTTGGATCAAGTGGATCGAGTTCTCGAAATGACCGGAATTGAACCCAAATTCCTCAAATTAGAAATTACAGAAACAGCACTCATGGAAAATTCTAAATCCACCCTCTCTATTTTAAAACAACTTAAATCTAGGGAAATCCAAATTAGTATTGATGACTTTGGCACGGGTTACTCATCGTTAAGCTATCTTCAAACCTTTCCTGTTGACACCCTTAAAATTGACCGAGCCTTTATTCAAGGGATGAGTGAGTCTTCCGATGGAAAAGGATTGATTCCCGCGATTCTTAACTTAGCTCGCGCCACGGATATTGAAACAATCGCCGAAGGGATTGAAACGATTGAGCAGCAAAATATGCTACGAAGTCTGGGCTGTAACTTTGCCCAAGGCTATCTCTTTTCTCGTCCCCGTCCCGCCTCAGAACTTCACCCGGATCGTATCAATTTTCCCCGCTAATCTGATGTCAGCATCATGACGCAAACTAGACCCTATTGGTATTCGTCACTGATAAGAGTTTAGCCTTCTAAAACCCGGTCTTTTGCAGGACAGATGGGGTGAAGACTGGCCAGTATGGCTTGACATCTGTCCAGGTTTCGGGCCTATCGTATTCTCACAACAGGCTGTGATACACCCAATCCCATCTTAACTAGCTGTATTCAGGAGGCTCGTCGTCAACATGGCAAAACGTAAAAAGAAAAAAGCTACCACCATCAAAAAGTCCCGTGGCTTTGGTAAAAAAAGCCTAAGTGTTGAGCTGCACCGAGCGCAAGCCTATGCCATCAAAGAAGATTGGCAGGGGGCTTATGATGTGCTACAGCTTTTGGCCGAGCAGTATCCTGACAATCGGCAGGTTTGGGACTATCTATCTGAAGTGGCCTATGAGCTGATGGACTTATCCACGTATCAGACGGCCTGTGAGAAACTTGTGGAGTTGACGCCGGATGATGCCGATACTCTCTATGCCTTGGGGAACATTTATATGATCAAAATGTACCCCCTCGTGGCCTCGCAGATCCTAGAGCGGGCTTTGGCGATCGCCCCAGACCATGAAGCGGCCACCCAGGCCCGGGAAATTCTCAGCAGTTTCACCCCAAAAATTCCCGAGATTTTAGGGGAACTCGGCTCAGATGATCTCGAAGCCGCCATCCTCCATGAACGCGGGCAAATGTATTTGGAGCAAGGAGACTATGCGGCGGCCCGTGAGGTGGAACAAGAGGTAATTCAGCGTCATCCAGAGTTTATGCCGGCTCGCAATAACTTGGCTTTGGCGAGCTGGACGGAGGGGAACGTTGAGGAGGCCATCGCTACGAGTAAAGCCGTCCTGGACGTTGAACCTGACAATACCCATGCCCTCTCCAACTTAGTGCATTTTCTGGTCGTTTCAGGCGATCGCGAGGGCGCCCAAGTCTATGGCGATCGCCTCAAAACTAGCTCAGAGGAGGGCTGGGACCCCTGGACGAAACGGGTTGAGGGGCTGACGTATCTCGCCGATGACGCGGGTGTGGTGGAGATGTTAGACCGGGCTGAAGCGGCTGAGGTTGATGAATCTCCGGTCGGGGCGCTCTTTTTCCATCTAACGGCTGTGGCGCTGGCCCGTACCGGTGATAGACGCCGCGCCTTAACACAGTGGAAAAAAGCCTTGAAGCACGACGACCCCGACATGACCGTCGAGGACAATCTCAGTGACATTCGCCGTCCTGTGGGGGAGCGTCATGGTGCTTGGCCGTTTAGTTGGGAACAGTGGCTGTTACCGACGACGGCGATGGATTTCTATGACACTTTAAAATGGCTTCGAGAGAACCCTGAAGGTGATAACATTAAAGTCTTAATCGGGCAAATTGTAGAGCGTCATCCCGAGTTCTTAACTCAGCTACCGCGCATTATGGAGCGGGGAGGCCGCCGAGGGCAAGAATTGGGTCTCATTATGGCTGAACAGCTTCAGACTCCGGAGATCTTGGCGATTATCAAAGATTTTGCTCTGGGTCAAAATGGCAGCGATTCGATGCGCAATCGGGCCGCCTCCATCGCGACTCGAGCGGGTCTGCTCCCCAAAGATCGCGTCACCCTCTGGATTCAGGGTGAGTGGCGTGATGTTGTGGTCGCCAGCTATGAAGTGTCCCCTGAACCCTCGAGCGATCACCCAAAACCGGTGAAAAAACTTCTCAATCAAGCCATTCACAATCTTCGTCAAGGTGATGAAGCCGCAGCGATCGAAGCCGAACGGTTGCTTAAGCAGGCCTTGAAACTCGAAACCAACGCGCCAGATATTTACAACAACTTGGCGATGGCCTATCTCTTGCAAGGCCGCCAAGCTGACGCGGATACCCTGATAGATGAGTTGTTCGATCGCTTCCCTGATTATTTGTTTGCCCGTTGTGCCAAGGCCCGGCGCTATCTCGATGAGGGTGATCTTGATGCGGCAGAGGCCCTGCTCACTCCGGTCTTGTCACGCGATCGCTTCCATACCTCGGAATTTAATACCTTTGCTGATATCTATATATCGCTGTTGGTCGAACAAGACCAAGTCGATAAAGCTCAGGGTTGGCTACACATGTGGGATGGCCTCGGTTCAGACCATCCAAGGCTAACCTATTGGAAAAAGAAATTTGCAAAACGCTAGAAGCGAGTCTGGTTAGAGGCCAGTAATGCTTGCTTTTAGCCAGTTCTTTGTCCTCGCTTGATCAGCTTTTACAACCCAAACCCATGAGTGAATACCAGTATTACGAATTTCAGTCCCTCGATCGCCCCCTAACCCGCCAAGAGCAGAAAACCCTGCAAGCCCTCTCCAGTCGGGCGCAGGTTACTCCCCACAGGGCCACCTTTGTCTACAACTATGGTGACTTTCGCGGTGGCCCCGAGGCCCTATTGGCGAAGTATTTTGATGCGATGTTCTACATTGCCAACTGGGGAACCTGGCAGGTCATGTTTCGGTTGCCGAAAGCCCTGGTGGACCCGGAATGGTTTGAACCCTATGCGATCGAGGATGCCATCACCGTCTCCACCACTGACGACTACCTGATTCTGAATATCGAAATTCACGAAGAAGAGGGGATGATGAATTGGATCGAGGGGGAAGGCTGGCTGCCCAAACTCTTACCCCTGCGCGATGACCTGTTGGCGGGTGATCTGCGCTTGCTCTATCTATCCTGGTTGCGGGTTCATATGGCCCGGATGGCCTACAGTGATGATGACCCCATTGAGCCGCCCCTACCGCCCAACCTCAAGACCCTAACACCAGCCCTAAATACCTTTGTCGAGTTAGTGGAGTTGGACCCCGACGTGGTGGCCGCCGCTGCTGAGTCAAGCCCGAGGCATCAACCCGCCCCGACTCCCTCCTTAGAAGACTGGCTACCTCGGCTGACGGAGACAGAACGCCACGAATTTTTGCTGAAACTGGTGCGCCAGGAACCCTACGTGGATCGGCAGTTAATTCATCGACTCAAGGAACTGGCGGGGGCCACGTCAGGGCCAGCCCCGGCGGACGAGCAGGAAGGGCGGCATTTTTCGCAGTTGCTGGCGCTGTCTGAGGAGATGAAGGCAACCCGTCAACAACGGGAGACCGAGGCGGCCCAACGCAAGCGCCGCCAAGAGTTAGAAACGTTAGCGCCGAAGGTTGAGCCAACTTGGGATCGAGTGCTGTATTTGATTGGGCGCAAACAGGCCTACGCCTATGATGAGGCGACACAATTACTGCGAGACTTGCGGGACTTGGCGAAGCTCCAAGGGCAGTTATCTGTCTTTCGTCAACGTTTTGAGCGGCTCAAGGACGACTATAGCAATCGCCCCGCCCTGATGAGGCGACTGCGATCGATTAAAACCTAATTGAAACCTAAGAGATATGGCAATCGAAGATTGCCTGATTAACACTCGGAATTGAGAGAGAACCCGTCGTCTGTTGCCTGTTGCCTGTTGCCTGTTGCCTTCTTTTCCCCCGTTTTTTGTCCTATTTAGACCAATTTTGGCTATAGGTCACGTCTGCAACTCATCACAACTTGTCGTTTTGTAACAATTGTGGCAAACGTCCCGCGTCCTGAACCGACAATGGGATCACACGCGCGATCGCCCCCTGGTCCAGTTCCACGAGCGGCGATCGCCTCAGACGGATCGCCCCAGGCGACGCGACACCAACAGAACTTATGGGTATTGCCAGCATCAACCCCGCCACGGGAGAAACCATCAAAACCTTCACGGCCCTGAGCGACACGGAACTCGAAGCCAAACTCGAACGAGCCGATCGCACCTTTGGGCAATACCGCCATACGATGATGGTCCAGCGATCGCGCTGGCTCCAGAACGCGGCCGATATCCTCGAACGAGAGGCCCAAGCTTTCGGGGAACTGATCACCCGAGAAATGGGTAAACCCATCGCCCAAGCCGTCGCCGAGGTCAACAAATGCGCCCTCGTCTGCCGCTACTACGCTGACAACGCCGCTGAGTTTCTGGCCGATCGCCCCGTCACCACCGATGCCTCCTTTAGTTACACGGCCTATCATCCCCTGGGAGCGATCCTGGCGGTCATGCCCTGGAATTTCCCCTTTTGGCAAGTCTTCCGCTTTGCGGCCCCGGCTCTGATGGCAGGCAATGTGGGCTTACTCAAACACGCCTCGAATGTTCCTCAATGTGCCTTGGCGATCGAGTCGGTTTTCTCGGAAGCGGGATTCCCCAGCGGTGCTTTCCAAACCTTGCTGATTGGGGCCGATCGCGTGGCGGCACTTCTAGCTGATGATCGCATCCAAGCGGCGACCCTCACGGGCAGTGAAGGGGCCGGAATTAGCCTCGCCGAACAAGCGGGTAAAAACCTGAAAAAAACGGTTCTGGAACTCGGTGGCAGTGATCCCTTTATCGTCATGGGGAGTGCCAACCTCGAAGCCGCTGTCAGCACGGCTGTCACCGCCCGGATGCTCAACAGCGGCCAGTCTTGCATTGCGGCCAAACGCTTCATCATCCACGACTCGATTGCCGATGAGTTTGAAGGGCGCTTCCTGGCTAAACTGGAGGCTCTGCGCTTTGGCGATCCCTTCACTCCTGACAACGATCTCGGGCCGCTAGCCACTCCTGGCATTCGCGATGAACTGCATCAACAGGTGCAAACCTTAGTCAAGCAGGGCGCTAAACTCCGACTTGGGGGCGAACTCCCTGAGGGGCCGGGGAACTTTTACCCGGCGACGTTACTCAGCGATATTCCATCAGGGACACTTGCTGATGATCAAGAACTGTTTGGCCCTGTGGCTTTGCTGTTTCGCGTCAGTACGATCGATGAGGCGATCGCCCTGGCGAACCGAGTCCCCTATGGCTTAGGCGCCAGTGCTTGGACAACAGTAGAACCCGAGCAACAACAATTCATCAGTGAATTGGAAGCGGGAGCCGTTTTTCTCAACGGTATGGTCAAATCTGATCCGCGACTGCCCTTCGGTGGCATCAAGAAATCAGGCTATGGCCGCGAACTCGCTGTAGAAGGTATTCAGGAGTTTGTCAACATCAAAACTGTGGTCATCAGTCAATAGTCTCCAATGGTATCGGTTCCGAGTTGCCCCTTCTGGATCAATTTGGGCGAAGGACTTGGCAAAGGGATTATCTTGGAATTGTGGTTTCACACCTGTTATCGCGTCTGTTCACGTCTGTTAATTCAACTCATTTCAACGCAACGCAAGGGGTCTTAATGAACACTGCGGAACTCTTAGTCAAATGTCTGGAAAACGAGGGCGTCAAATATGTCTTCGGCTTGCCGGGTGAAGAAAATATGCAAGTCCTCGAAGCTCTACGAGGCTCGCCGATTCAGTTTGTCACCACCCGCCATGAGCAGGGGGCGGCCTTTATGGCGGATGTCTATGGACGCTTAACGGGAAAAGCGGGGGTTTGTCTGTCTACCCTCGGGCCTGGGGCGACGAACCTGATGACGGGGGTGGCTGATGCCAACCTCGATGGTGCGCCTCTTGTGGCGATTACGGGCCAGGTGGGAACGGATCGGATGCACATTGAATCTCATCAATATTTGGATTTGGTGGCGATGTTCGCTCCGGTAACCAAGTGGAATTCGCAGATTGTTCGCCCGAGTAATACCCCGGAAATTGTCCGTAAGGCGTTTAAACGGGCGCAACAGGAAAAACCGGGGGCGGTTCATATTGATTTGCCCGAAAATATCGCTGAGATGCCGGTGCAAGGAAGCCCTCTCAAGTGCGATCGCCAGGACAAAATCTATGCCTCGTATAAGAGTCTCAATGATGCGGCCACGGCCATTTCTCGGGCGAATAATCCTCTGATTTTGGTGGGGAATGGGGCGATTCGTGATGATGCGAGTGATGCTCTGACGGAGTTTGCGACTCGGTTGAATATCCCGGTGGCGAATACGTTTATGGGTAAGGGGGCGATCGCCTATACGCATCCCCTAGCTCTCTGGACGGTGGGATTGCAACAGCGCGATTACATCAGTTGTGGCTTTGACAACACGGATTTGGTGATTGCGGTTGGCTATGATTTGATTGAGTATTCTCCTAAGAAATGGAATCCCAAGGGGGAAATTCCCATTGTTCATATTGGGACGGATTCGGCGGAGATTGACAGCAGCTACATTCCCTTGGTGGAAGTGGTGGGCAATATCACGGATTCCCTCGATGAGATTCTACGCCGTTCTGATCGCTCTAGTAAGGGAACTCCTCATGCCCTCTCGCTGCGGGATGATATTCGCCAGGATTACGAGCAGCACGCCAATGATAATGAGTTTCCGATTAAGCCTCAGAAGCTGATTTACGATTTGCGGCAGGTGATGGGGCCTGATGATGTGGTGATTTCTGATGTGGGCGCTCATAAGATGTGGATTGCTCGTCATTATCACTGTGAACGGCCCAATACTTGTTTGATTTCTAATGGGTTTGCGGCTATGGGGATTGCCATTCCGGGGGCGATCGCGGCGAAGCTGGTTCACCCGGATCGTAAGATTGTGGCGGCGACGGGGGATGGCGGGTTCATGATGAATTGTCAGGAGTTGGAGACGGCTCTACGCACGAAAACCCCGTTTGTGACCATTATTTTCAATGATGGGGGCTATGGCTTGATTGAGTGGAAGCAGGAGGCTCAATATGGACGGGCTTCGTTTATTGAGTTCGGCAACCCGGATTTTGTCAAGTTTGCTGAAAGTATGGGCTTGAAAGGCTATCGGGTGACGTCTACGGAGGAGTTTGTGCCGATTTTGAAGGAGGCGTTGGCCCAGGATGTACCGGCAGTGATTGACTGTCCGGTGGATTATCGGGAAAATGCTCGCTTTTCGGCGAAATCGGGTGAGTTGAGCTGTCCGATGTAAGGTTTCCCAGACTCACTCTGGATTTGCGGAGTTCTGCTCATACGGCTTTGGCGGTATGGGCAGTTTTATTTCGGGTTCTTCCTCGCTTCCTCGTGACTTGGCTCAGCCAAGTCATGCCATTCTTCCTCGTGACTTGGCTCAGCCAAGTCATGCCATTGGGGAGGCTCTGCCTCCCGAGAGCAGGCGGCAGAGCCGCCGAGAGTGCGTGTCACGGCTTCAGCCATGACACGAGGAGGGGACATGACACGAGGAGGGGGTTGAGGTTGCTGCAAATGTAAAGTTTTATAACAAATTGGCGTATCTCCGTAAAACGAGGGCTGTTATCCCGACAGTAGTTATAGATGATTGGGAGGTTCCTCGTGGAGGATAGAGATACTCAACAGCCGAGCCATAATCCGCTTGCTCAGTTGGATGAGCGACTCAGGAGTTTAGCTCTTGAGGCTCAGAACTCCCCCCCAGGGAGTCGCCAGCGTCGTCGTGCTTTGACGCGACTGGTGCAACTGACTCGCACATCCGGTCGCCTCTGTCATCCTTATACTGGGCAGTTTCCCCATGTTTATGATGATATTTATAATGAGGCGCTGCAAATGTTGTTTGTTTACATTTGCGATCGCATTGATGCCTATAACCCTAAGAGAAGTCCGTTTTTACGATGGGTTAACTTTCTCTTGCAACGGCGTTTTTTCAATGAAGCAATTCCCCGGATTATTGGCGATCGCCGCGAGATTTCTAGCAATTCTCTCACGCCATCGGTTCAGGTACAACAGCAAGTTTCGACGAGGGGGTTATCTCCGAGTCTATCTGAGGCGATCGGCCAATGTTTACGGGATGATCCCGGTGGACTCTTTGAACGTCGTACCCTGCGCCAAAAGCCAGAGGTGACGTTCAAAATAATTGCCATTCGACGACTCAATGGCGAGAGCTGGAAAAGCATTTCTGCTGATTTGGGAGTGCGTATCTCAACCTTGAGTGATTTTTATCAACGCAGTCTGAGTGAATTTTCTGAATTTATTAAAGACTACGTACAAACTTAGTAACCGAGAGTTTATGTAAGGAGCGATCCATGAATTATAGTCATCACGAGTTAACATTCAATGTTCCAATTACGCAAATGATGCGTTCTCAAGCAGATCACGTGAGTCAATATCAAGATACGTTAGATAAATCTAGACAGGTTTATTGTAATATTTTGGCGGTGTTAGCCGTTGATTATTACTGTCAATGTATGGGAATTGAAACAAGTCTAGAACTAAGTACCGTGTGGGATCCGGGATTGCAATATTTGGCAAATAACGCTGATTTGGAACTCAAGGATTTAGGTCAGGTTCAATGTTGTGCCATGATGGTTAACCAGAACAAGGTTAAAGTTTCTCGGGAGGCTCAGTGCGATAAACTTGGCTATTTTGCCGTTGTGTTAGATGAAGACTCAAATGAGGCGGTTTTGCGAGGATTTTCCGAGAATTTAATAGGAGATGGAGAAGAGTTTTCTTTGCAAAATTGGGATGATTTAGATCTGTTTTTGTTGAAGGTTGAAGAATGGGAAAATCAGCCATCAGCGGCATCATCTCAGGTGACTGAGTTAAGCCAGTGGTTTCGTGGTTTAGCCGACGCAGGATGGCAGAGTCTCGAAGGGTTAATCACCCCAGAACAGCCTGCACCCGCCTGGGTGGTGAGAAGCCGGATGAAGAGTCAAGAGACTCAGCAAAACTCGGTGATTAAACGGGGAAAACTGCTTCATTTTGAGGGGATGTCGGAGGCGATCGCTTTGTTGATTAGTTTAGATTCAGAAATTTCAGAGGAAGAGGAAATGGATGTTTCGGTGGAGATACAATCTCTAGATAGACAGGGTGAGTTGCCGCTGAATTTGGAGATTTCCATCTTGAATGATGAAGGTCAGACGGTGATGCAGGCTCTTGCTAAAAGTACGGAACATATTAAGCTAAACTTTAGTGGTCAGCCTCAAGAACAGTTTGGTGTTAAAGTTACATTGGGGACTGTCAGTTTTCTGGAACACTTTGTGATCTGAGAGATAACAAGAGGATATAAATCATGACGAAACTTGTGACTTTCAAACTGACTGGTAGCTTGGATAATATGGGTTTTCAAGTCTCTTTGGAAATCAGTCAAGATGGCGATCGCCCCTCGATTGAAGAGACGGGTCAGTTGCCCGCTGCCCCGGATTTACTGGCTCAGTTAGACCGCCATTGGTTAGAGAACTATCGCCCGTTGAGTGCGCCGTATCGGATTAAGTCAAAGGGGATTGAATATGGTGGTTCAATTCAGGCACGTTTGAAGGCCTGTCAGGAGTCGGGGAAGAGCTTGCGCGATCGCCTCAACACTTGGTTGGATGCGGAGTCTTTTCGAGGCATTGATCGTCTATTACGGCAACAGCTCAAGCCCGATGATGATATCCGGGTTCTTATTCGCACCAATGACACCCGTTTGCATAAACTTCCCTGGCATTTGTGGAGTTTTTGCCAAAGTTATCCTAAAACAGAAATTGCTTTGAGTCCACCGAAGTTTCAACGTCGTGAGCGATTTTCCTCTCAGGGTGGGAGGCAGAAAATTAGAATTTTAGCAATTTTGGGTCATGCTGAGGGGATTAAGGTAGAGAGCGATCGCCAAATCCTAAAGAATTTACCGGGTGCAGAGGTCAAATTTTTAGATGAACCCACCCAGTCTGAGATTAATGATCAGCTCTGGGACCAACCCTGGGATATTATCTTTTTTGCCGGTCATAGTGAAACGGAGGGAGATGAGGGACGGATTCACATTAACCCCAGGGAGAGTCTGACGATTGATGAACTGTGGTATGCCTTGCGCAAGGCGGTGAATCAGGGGTTACAGGTGGCAATTTTCAACTCCTGTGATGGGTTGGGGTTAGCGCGTCGTTTGGATGACCTGCAAATCCCAATTACGATTGTGATGCGGGAGTTAATTCCGGATCAGGTGGCTCATAAGTTTTTGAAGTATTTTCTCTTGGGATTTGCTGACGGAAAGCCTTTTTATCAAGCGGTACGAGAGGCGCGGGAGCGGTTGCAGGGGATGGAAAATGAGTTTCCCTGTGCCAGTTGGCTACCGGTGATCTGTCAGCATCCTTGGGAGGTTCCGCCGACGTGGCAAGGGTTATTGACGCCGTTGTCTCCACCGCCTTTCCGGACGTCTCCTTGGTGGAGTGGGTTAGGGAAGGTGTTGGTGGCTAGTATGCTGGTGACGAGTTTGGTGATGGGTGGGCGATCGTTGGGCTGGTTAGAACAGTCGGAGTTGAGTGCGTATGATCATTTGCTGCGATCGCGTCCCGCCGAGGCTCCCGATCCTCGACTGTTGATTATCAAAGTCACAGAAGGCGATTTACAACGATTAGGAAGTGACCCGATTTCTGATGAAGCTTTGCTGCGTCTTTTTCAAAGATTAGAACAGTATCAACCTCGCTTAATAGGTCTTAATATTTTTCGCGATAAGCCACAAGAGCCAGGTCATCAAGCCTTTATTGAATACCTAAAACAGAGTGATAACGTGGTTGCTGTTTGTGATATGGGTATGGATAACAAACCGGAAACTAGAATCAGCCCCCCCCCTGGACTTAATGAAGCATCCTTAGGATTTAGTGATATTGTGTATGATCAATCCGATATGTTGGTCAGACGTTATCTTCTAGAAATGCCCGCAGGTTCTCCTTGTGACACCCGTTTCGCCTTTAGTTTTAAACTAGCAATGCGCTACTTAGAGCAAGAAGGTTACAGGCTTGAAGAAACATCTGATAACGATTTTAAAATTAGCAATAAGGTGTTTTACGAGTTGCCCCCAACGGCTGGGGGGTATCGACTTTCAGAGGAACAAATAGCCGATAGCTATCAAATCTTGATCAACTATAGATCTGGAAGTACTGTTGCTCGAACCCTGACATTCTCTCAGGTCATGGATGACTTGCTTGATGAACAGCTCAATGAGATTGTCCGAGATAACATTGTTTTAATTGGCAATCAAAAAAGGAGTCGCAATAACTTTTATTCAACTCCATATACAACCTATGAAACACCATTGCCACATGTTGTTCTTCAAGCACACTTAATCAGTCAGATTTTAAGTGCTGTACTCGACAACCGTCCTTTATTGGGTTGGTGGAGTCAGGTAAACGAAACCCTCTGGATTTGGGTTTGGGCAGTGGTTGGGGGGCTACTAGCCTGGTTTAGCCGCAAAGCCATTATTTTTACACTTGGTATTGCTGTTGCTGGGGGAACGATTGTTTTTGCTGGGTTTATGCTATTATTAAATGGTGTTTGGATACCCACTGTCCCAGCCATCTTATCTTTGTGTATAACTGGGATTTCTTTGGTTTTTTATAAAGAATCTAAGAACTAAGTAAAAATTCATGAAAGCTGTAATTTAAGCTATCGATGTGATTGTCATGAAATTATCAGGAAACCACACACTGAAACTCACTGCTCTGAGCATTTTTATCCTAAGTTTTAGCCAACCATTACTAGCTTATGCAGGTGAAGCTAATCAACTAAGACAAGGGTTGAGCAAAAATCTGATTGAATTCATTTTTAATCGTAACTCAGAGTCAGAGGAGGAAAGTGCGAATGATGACTCAGACTCTGAGCGGCCGAGACGTAGACCAACAGGACGAACTCCAGGGGCTGACCGGGATGATTGCCCAGCTACTGCATTGCCTTTGACAGCTTTAATTCCAATCTACGATGATGAGCCAACTTTGACGGTTTCTGAGTATCCTACATTTTGGTTTTATATTCCTCATCAACCTAACGAGATCGTTGCTGGAGAGTTTGTTTATACCAATCAAAATGGCGAACAAGTTTATCGAGGATTTTTTGAACTTAAAAATACACCAGGGGTTGTCAATATAGCCATTCCGCCTGAATCAGAAATTAGTTTATCTGTTGATCACAACTACCGTTGGTTCTTGAAGTTATTTTGCGATCCACGGGATCCATCTAGCTATGTGTTTTTGGAAGGAGATATCAAACGAGTTGATGTTGACGAAGAACTGATGACTGAATTAACCTCACAAGAGGATGAAGATTATATTGTTTATGCACGTCATGAAATTTGGCATGATGCTTTAACCAGTCTAGGCTCCAGGTTACGTGCTGATGAGACAGAAGAGGTCATTCAAGACAACTGGCGTAAGCTCTTGGAGGATGTTGATTTAGGGCATCTTGCTGATGAACCTGTTTTAGAGTGCTGTACACTAGAACAGCTATAATGTGAAGTAGTGTATTGAGTATAAGTGGAGTTTAGTTGATGGAAACAATTATTGCCATTTTAAGTATTGTTATCAATACGATCGCGATGATGGCCACGGTTCTTGCTGTACTTCTGCAATATCAACAAAACCAGAATGCAAAATCTTCTGAGCCACGTCAACTCAAATTCCCGGCGGCACTCTACCGGATTTCTAAACTAATACTTGCCAGTTTTTTTGTGACTTTTGTAGTCATGGGAGTTCGCCCTACAGGTATTTTGCAAGGGTTTGAGCTAAGCGCCTTCGATCATATGATGAAGCAGCGTCCCAATGAAACTCGAGATCAACGGTTGTTAGCGATTACTATTTCTGAGCAAGATATACAGTCTCAAGATAATCGAGAGGGAGGGAGTGTTTCCATTTCTGAAACCAACTTAATCCGGTTACTCAATAAACTTGAAACTAGCTATCAACCTGCAATTATTGGGCTAGATCTTTATTTGGATTGGGTGCAAAATCAAGAAATAATTAACCTGTTAGAACAGAAAGAAAACATTTTTACACTTTGCAAAGTTAGAGATGAAGAGATTGGAATTCCTCCGCCAGCAGGTGTTCCTGATGGACAACTTGGGTTCAGTGATGTTTTACTTGATCCCGATGATGTTGTTCGCCGCCATCTATTATCAATGGCACCTCCCCTTCAGTCGCTTTGTTACACGCCCTACGCTTTTAGCTTCCAAATTGCTAACTCTTATTTAAAAGATCGGGAGGTAACTATTTCGGCAACCGATTCCGGGGATATTAAGATTGGGGATTCGAGTTTGCCACTCATCAACTTTGAATCAGGCCGTTTTGGTGGCTACCAAAATATTGATACACAGGGCTACCAAATTATGCTCAACTATCGGTCGTACAACAATCCAAATAAATTTATTGAGAGGCTGACGCTTACTGATTTTTTAGAGTCAGAGATTAGCATAAATTTGGAAGATCGAATTGTCCTAGTTGGGGTAACCGCTGACAGTGCTGGTGATTTTTGGAACACTCCTTATAACTCTGGACAGGTTAATAACAGAATGCCAGGTGTCATTTTGCAAGCTCATCTCATTAGTCAACTTTTAAGTTTTGGACTTGATGATCGGCCCTTAATTTCAGCATTGCCCAACTGGCCATCGTCTTCTATGGTTTGGATTACATGCCTAGGCTGGGGATTGCTGTTTGGATTTCTGTATGACAAAATTTTGCGAGGATTATTAGGTGGATGTCTATTTGGATTGCTATATTGGGTCTGTTCATATACCTTGGCTCAGGGTGTCTGGTTGCCTTTTATTCCATCTTTGATTGGAGGCGTATTGACTGGAGTTGGGGTGGTTGCTTACCGAGCATACAACCGTAATTCCAAAAAATAAAAGGCACATTTGCTTTTAACAGTTCTGGCTCAAACATAAATTAAAAATGAGGGAATCATGCTGAGTTATCTACTTTTTCTTGCCACAACTTTCAGTTTTGCAACACCGGAGATGATGTTAACCAACCCTGAAGCAACTCAGAAAGCTGGGATTAGGACAATACAGCATCCTCCCATGATCAGTTTTTTGGACTTGAATCTACCGGATCGCGGTTATCCAGGTGGTCGTCGTCGGGGAGCCGCAAGCAGAGGCGGAGACCAGGACCAGGCATGTCCCGCTGAATACCTCGACCTGACTGCATTAGTCCCTGACACCAATTTTGGGCTAACTTGGTCGAACAATCCAAGTTTCTGGTATTACATTCCTGAAGCCGAAGATACTCCTTTGGTTGGCGAATTGGTCATTCAAGACTCAACAGAAGACCCGAGCATAACCATCTATCGAGATCAAATCGAGTTAGATCCACAAGGAGGGGTTTTCAAAATTTCACCGGCTCTAGATCAGGATTTAGAGGATGGTAAAACTTATACGTTGTTCTTGAAAATTTACTGCGATCTCAGGAGCCCAGAAGATTACAGTTATGTGGAAAATCAAATCCAGAAAAATCTGATGCCCGTCGATATTGAAACGGAGATAGTCGGGATTTCTTTATCTGAGCGCCTTCAGCTTTATGCTGAGTATGGCATTTGGTATGATTTGGTCTCAGAGCTGGGGCAAGAGCTTTTAGAAGATCCCAATAATGCGGAGCTTCAAGAAATGTGGGATGAGTTATTGGAAAAAACTGATCTTGAGAATCTGTTAGGGCACGATCTGCGCGAACTCTAGCCTGTTTGCATCTCTTCCTATCTTTTGGCTAAGTCCCTCTCCATAGGGTAGAGGGACTTCATGTTGTTGTTGATGTGGAGCAAGAAATGTGGCCCGCTTGTCACCCTCTCAGCAACCAATCACACGCTATAGCTTGAAGACCTATTCCTTTCAACTCCTATAGCCAGTTACCGACTAAAATATAAGGAGCCCATTCTCTGAATTCCATCTCAGGATTCTCTACATCTTCGTATCTTAACTGATTTAAAAAATTAAGCTGAGCAGATCTTAAGGCTTCTGCTTTATTTTTACCAGCTTTGAGTTGTTCGTAAAAATCAGGCATTACCTTAGCCGTTGATTCATCATCTGCTGGCCACAAAGTTGCCACTGTACTCCTTGCGCCAGAACGGACGGCCATTCCGCTTAAACCTAATGCCGCTCGTTCGTCTCCCTTGGCTGTTTTGCAAGCACTCATCACCAGCAATTCAATGACATTAGCTGTAGCTAAGGGATTTAATCGGAATACAGCATCCATACTTCTCACTTTCAACAGCTCATCTGATAAGACAAGGTAGGTTCGTTCTGGATCTGAGCTGAAATTACCGTGGGTGGCTAAATGGATGACGGAAAATAAACCTGATCCGACTAAATTTTCTACGGCTGAACGTGTGAAGGTCTGATTGAGCAGAACGCGAGTCGGTAAGAGTTGACTGATATCTTCAATCTCTCGTTCTACTCCTGGCAGTTCTGGCAAATTCTCCCTTGACCCAGAGAGTCCTCCACCTAGAACGCTAACGCCAACTGTGTCAAAAGATTGGGGCTGGATGATCTTAATTCCAGGTGTAATCGCGATCGCATAGTCCTCTATAAGAAATTTGTCAGTATCTTGATTATAAAGAACTGACATTGGGATTCTTTGCAATATCGTATCTAAAAAAAACACCAATGTCTTGACATTGCTCTCTTCGAGTTTAGGAGAGAGCGGTGCGATCAACCACTCATACATCTCTTGGGCGTTAGGTTTAATGTCGGTATGATTTTTAGCAACGTCAATTAAGCCCAAGTACAAATTCCACAAAACCTTTTGAAAGTATCCCTGTTCATTTTGAGTGACGGAGTGGTGAGATAAGTCTTGACCTGGTAACTTTGCAATCACCTCAAGTGTATCATCCAAGATAATTGTGTAAATTAATGCGGCCGTCGGATCTTGTTTATCAATGATGTCATCAACCTCAACTTCTTCTTCCGTAATACACGCATCTTGAAAGAAATTATTAAGCTCAGCAATTCTCAGGTCTTCAATGGCATTTCTTGCCTCTTCCAAAGACTCTGTACTCACATTGTCACCTCGTAAAAGCAACTCAACAAATTGCTTATAAACGGGTTCTACATTATCCCTGAAGTCGTACTGAACTCGGGAATCGAGCGTCGCTAAATCTTGCCTCAATTGTTTTAAAATTTGAGAAGCCTGACGATAGGAATGAATGGCTTCAATTGAAACATCTGCTACTCCTAAATTTTCTTCATGACGAGTTTGTAAAATTCGTCCCATCTGCCATTGCCACTGATACGATAAATCTTGCCGAACTCCTTGCGTAGAGAGAGCCAGGGCGTTGCGAGTTGCGGTAATGGCCTCATCCCAGTTTTGGCTTTTTTCTTGAAATTTACCCAAAACCCCATATCCATAGGACTGAAGTTCTAGGCTTCCCAACTGTTCCGCTTCAGTAATTGACTCCTGAATTAGGTTTAGAACACTCTCTTGATTTAACCCCAAGTTGTTGGTGGATTTTTGTAAATTGATTTGATTACAATCGATTGAGTGACAGGCCAGCTTTAACTGGCTTTCCACTTTGATATTACTAAGGGGTAACGATGAGAGTTGAGGATAAATTTGGTCAATTAACTGTTCGGCTTCTTGGGTGAATTGCTCAACTTGGCTAGATGATATGTCAATTTGTTGTTGATAATTATTGGCTAATGGATTCAGTCTAATAACAATCAGCTCAAAATCTAGTTGGTTTTGCAGATATTCAGCTTTTTGAGGAATAATCCGGATTAAGTCAGACAGAATATCCAAGCGGTTCAACTGTCCTTGCAACCTCAGGCTGGGAGAGGAACTTAGATCAATGGCCCGTTGATAATATCCAAGGGCTGTCATGGCATAGCTATCGAGACTGCTAGCTTGTATCAAATTATCATCATCACCTAAATCGAACTGGCGTAAGTTAAAGGCTCTGTTGACTTTGGCTTTGAGCGTATTCCCCAAACTCAGATAGGCAAGACTTCGATCGCGATCCAATTCGCTAGTATCTAAACTAGCTTGTAAGATGCGTTCAGAGGCTTCCAACTGCCCCAACAGCCGTAACTGATTCCCCAAACTCCGCAACGCCATCGCCTTCAACCGAGAATCCGGCTGTAGTTCGATCGCCTCCAACAACTCCTCCCGCTGACGAGTTCTCACATCCGGGTCATCCGCCGCCAAACCATCACAAGTCAACTCGCCCCCCGTCAGCCGTTCCAACAGTTGATCGCACGATCGCCGATACAACCCCAACGCCTCCAAGGCCCGAGCCTGATTCAGTTGACTGCCCCAACGGCCCTCAACATCCCCCAACCGCTCATAGCGCCGTTCCGCCTCCTGCCAACTCTCAAACGCCGCTTCTGCTTGTCCTACAGCCAATTGCAACTGTCCCTGAGTCGTTAACGCCGCCGCAAATAGCCGTTGCCGGTCATCCTGCGCCGTGGCTTCGGGGATGCCAATTAAGCGTAAACTCTCTTCGATGGCTTCCTGGGCCTCCCCCCACTGTCCCTGCTGCTGTTGCGCCAGAGACAGGTAATTGAGGGCGATCGCCTGATTCAACGGTTCCCCCCGTTCCCCATAGGCCTGAGCCGCCCCCTGTAACTGCCGAGCCGCCGAAGCCATCTCCCCCGCCTCATAGGCCGTTCGACCCTGACGCAGCAAAACATCTGGCTCTGACGACTGAGCCAACATCGAGGCATCGGACGGAGGAGCCGTGACCCCCGCATCGGGCCAAAGTACCGGGATAGCTAGGCTGATCACACATCCGAACAGCAAGCAGACGCAAAAACGTAACGCACCAGAAATACGCATCATAGGGGGTTAAACCTGATTGAGAAATACAAACCGTTGTCTTGTAACGTATCGTTGCCCGTATCCAGTTCAATGAGGGGAATCCCCCAGTCAACAGCAGCCGTGAGGCGATCGCCCAACTGTAAGCGTAACCCCAATCCAGCCGAAGCTAGGGTACTGGTGTCAGGATTGGCGCGATCGCCCAAATTCCAGACCGTCCCCACCTCCACAAAAGGAGCCAGCCAGACCGTCCCCTGGCGGCGAGCAAACTGGAATAAGGGCAATTGCACCTCCGCCGAGCCAAACAAACCCGAATCCGCCAGCAGCACATCCTGACGATAGCCCCGCATCCGCCGCCGTCCTCCCAAACTGAACTGCTCAATGGGAACCAGGGAGGTTGACGCCAACTGGGCATCTCCCCGCAGCAGCACGCGAGTCCCCGCCTCCCCAGGAGTCCCCATCCCCGAGAGCCGCCGCACCCACTGAGCCTGACCTCGCCAAGCAAAGAACTCACTATCGGGTTCACTCTCATTCACCGTGGCCTCAAACCAGTTCACCCCCAGACTAAACTCCGAGCGTAGGGCCAACACCTCGCGGCTGTCTCGTTGCGTCCAATCTTGGAACAGGCGCAACACAGAAATATTGGTTTCCCCCTGGTCATCGGCCCCTGGAGAGAGGGGAAAATTACGATCAAGAATCGAGGTTTGAGTATCCCGTCGCGAGGCGCTCAACCCCACCGCAAATTCCCGAAACACGTAATCCTGAGGGGCTGAAGGCTCATCCTCCCCATGATTCTCCCCATGATTCTCCCCATCATTCCCCCCATCATTCCCCTCTGACCGGGGTTGCACCTGGCGTAACAGCGGTTGGCGGTAACTGACCTCATAAGTGCGAGTATCCGCTTGGATATCCACTTGCTCAAAGGGCGCCTCGATAATGCGACTGTCCCCGGTGCTATAGAGGAAACCAATCGTGCCATCGAGGGCATTAATGGGCAGACGATAGCCCAGATTCCAGTTGCCCGTTCCCTCCGTATTGCTGTAGGACAGGGTCGCCACATCCCCGATGCCGAAGAGGTTAGCGATGCCGCTATCGGCCTGTTGTCGGAAACTGCCCACCGTGGGGGAGCGATCGTTGTCCAGGCTGAGACTGGCGGTGACGGCATTGCTCTCCTGCACCTGGACATTGAGCAGATTGGTTCCCGCTTGCACTCCCGCCCCCAACTCCGCCGAGAGTCGGTCAATGCGGGGGTCGAGTTGCAGCAGTTGTAGAGCTTCTAGGAGTTGATCTTTCTGGACGGGTCCCTCAGTAAATCGCTCGATGCGGCGCACCACATAGTTGGGGTTGAGGTTGCCACTGGTGCGCACTTGGATGTCTTCGAGGGTTCCTTCTAGGATTTGCACCGTGATCACCCGGTTTTCGGTGGTTTGGGGGGGAATGTAAGCGCCGCTGGTGATGTAGCCCTGTTTGTTGTACTCCTCTGTAATTTGGTCTGCGACGGTTTGCAGGTCTTGGAACTGGAGGTCGCCATGTCTGAATTCCTCGTCGATGGACGCGGCCAGTTCTGCATCGGAGAGGACCGTGTTGCCCTGGAATCGGAAGCCTTGGACTTGGAAGGTTGGGTTTGGGGGGGATTGTGCGCGGCGATCGCGTTTCTCACTCTGGAGTGCTTGGGACTGGGGGGAACAGTTATCTGGTGCGGCGGGAGGGCGATAGTTAGACCCCGTTCCGGGAGCGGTTAAGACCAGTTCCCCCTCAGCGTTGACGCGCCAAGTTTGGGCTTGGCGAATCTGTGTTGGGGTGGAGGGGAGGGGTTCGGCGCTGTCCTCTCCGACTTGGGGGTCATCGAGGGGGTCGAGTCGTAGGTCTTCCCAGCCGGTGGTTCCGGTGAAGGGGTCGTTGGGACTGGGGGGGAGGCCACTGCTGCCGGTTTGCACAAATTCCGTTTCACTGCCTTGGATGCAGGGGTTTTGGTCGACAGCGGCGTTGACGGGTCGGTCTTCGAGTTCGATGAGGGCGCTGACGGGGTCCACTTCTGGGGTGTTGATTTCGACGATGCCACTGAAGTCGGGTCCCAATGCTGAGGTGGCTGTAATATCACTGTTGGGGGTGCTTTCTTCGCGAAATTCCGTCCCAAAGAGTCCCTCAGTGTTGAGAACCACCCGACCGCCAAAGTTATCTTGAGCGTTAGCATTGATATCACTGTTTTCTAGGGCGGTCAGGGTTGCGGTATCGATTTCAATGTTGCCCCCAGTTGCGCTTCCCACGGCATTGGTGGTGACTTGACTGTTTTCTAACAGTCGGAAGTCGTTAGCGGTGATGATGATATTGCCGAAATCGCCGGAGGTGGTTTCGGCAGTGAGGCGACCGTTATTTAGGAAGAGGTCTCGGACTTGGATGGTTAAGTTTCCGGCACTACCCAAGGGTACGTTTAGGAGAGGAGTCCCATCTCGATCCCGAAGAATTCCATTAACGTTGACTTCGGCACCTTCGCGGACCGTCAAACGATTCCCCGAAATGCTCAAGTTTCCGGCCTCCCCTGGTCCTTCCGTCCGCACTGTGAAGCGGCTAGGTCTGCCATCGGGAGTTCTACCACTGAGGTCAATGTCGTCGGCTGTGATGGTTAGGTTGCCAGCATTTCCGGGGCCTCGGGTTCCGGCGGTGATTTGCCCTCCATCTTGAACTCGAATCTGTTGACTGTTGACGGTTAACTGACCGGCATCGGCGTTTCCCTGAGTGGTGGCGGTGATAGCACTGGGAATATCTCCTCTCGGACTAGGAGTGCTACCCAAAATTTCTAAACGTTCGGTTGTGATTATGACGCTACCACCTGGCCCTCCGCCAGCGGTTGCACCCGAAATTTGTCCCCCTTCAAAGATACTTAATTGTGGCGTTTGGATATCAATATTGCCCCCAGTTCCTGTTGCTAGTGGACGGGGTTCTCCATCAGGTGAACGGGGAACATCAACCTGAGAAACAATGCCACTCGCATTTATCCCTAATCCACCCTGAACTTCGATAGAGTCCCTGGCTTGGATCAAGATATTACCTGCGTTTCCGGCACCAAAAGTCGTTGCGGAGAGTTGTCCACCACTGAAAACCCTTAACTGCCGGACGTTTAGGTTCAGATTCCCCGCAGGTGAGTTACCAACTCGAGTGTCACTGCTGATGACCCCACCTCCTTGAACTAAAATGTTATCCGCGTTGACATTAACATCGCCGCCAGGCCCAAATCCCAAGGTAGCAGTTGATAGAGTGCTAAATACGGATATCGGTGTGCCAGGAAGCGTCACCCCACCACTGACTTCTAATTGGTTGGCAATGTTGAGGTTTAAATTGCCACTGGAACCTGGACTAAAAGAGACAGAAGAAATTTGCGCTCCATCGCGAATTAAAAGTTCGCGAGCGGTGAGATTCACATCACCACTTGTTCCCAGTCCCTGAGTTTGCGTAAGGATGCTACTGGGAGCTGGACCTCTCATGTCAAAGTCAAGTCCGAGTAACTCACTAGTCTCCCCGACATTGACATTAATGTTGCCTCCTGGCTGATTCCCTTCCGTTAGAGAAAGGATGGTGGAACCATCTTGAATGCTCAGACGTTGCGATCGCAGCTCAATACTCCCCCCTCCCGGACCACTCACATCAACAGAAGCGCGTTGTCGCAAATCTAGGGAACCAAAGTTGTCAACACCGCTATAGTTGGGTCGAACGAGATTGTCTAGGCTCACCTGACTGTTACTCCCTACACTCCCCAGGTGGATCATTCCCTGTTCAGCGGTCAAATTCCCGCCATTCAGTGAAATGTCCCCACCCAAAAGGGTTAGGGACTGACCGGATTCTACTTGTAACCCTCCAGCGGGCGATCGTTGTAACCGCCCCGTTCCGGGTTCCGGGGCAAAGTTATGACCCGAACCACGAACCTCAATC
Source organism: Phormidium lacuna HE10JO (assembly GCA_900149785.2). Lineage (GTDB taxonomy): Bacteria > Cyanobacteriota > Cyanobacteriia > Cyanobacteriales > Geitlerinemataceae > Sodalinema > Sodalinema lacuna_A. The sequence continues at coordinate 212,780 of FSSI02000001.1, forward strand.
TGACCGGGGTTCGCTCCAAACTGCAATCCCACGGGAGTCGTAACTGTTAGGAGTGGTAAGTTAGGGGAGGTTGGGGGTTGACCAAAGGTTGCCCCATCGGCAAATTCGAACTGTTCTGCTGTTGTGGCGAGAAATGACCCACCAATGTCCAACTGAGCGCTGGGACCAAAGACGATACCATTGGGGTTGAGGAAAAATAAATTGACCCCATCAGCGCCAATGAGTCCATCGATGTCAGAAATTCCCTCCCCAGTCACCCGAGTAAAAATTGTCTCAATACTGGAATTATGACGGAACCAGGCTTCATTCCCGGTGGGTACAGAAAACTCCTCAAAACTATGGAAGAGATGGCGATCGACTTCGGTTCCCCCCTCAATGGTGAACTGGTTGTCTTCAAGGGTGACACTAGAAGGGATTGGGAGAGTGGCATCAGGGATAATTTGAGCGAGTGTTGGTGAGGGACAGACAATCGCCGCAAGGGGCAGTACCCAACTAGCGGATCTCCAATGATTCATGTTCACTCTCCCAGGGATGTCTGAATGGACGACCTTCCCTAGTATTTAACGATGCTGGGTTGCCATCCGGCAAGTTAATCGCCGTTTAAGGACAGAACCCGCCAAAATCATGCCGATGAGGAGGAGACTCAGGGGTGAGGTAACCTCTGGGACATCTTGGGAATCTGGTGACTCTGGGGAAGGAGGATTCAGGGGAACTTCAGGTTCAGGTTGAAGTAGGTCTGGACGTTCAAATGTCAGGATATCCTCAAATCTCACGTTCGATTCAGTGATCTGATTGACCTCATACTCAGAATTAATGAGGCTAGTTAACAGAGGAATGTCACTTGTCAATAGTCCGGACATTTTTCTAAGCAAGCGCTGAAACCCTTGTTTTCTCGTTGGCTAGGTCACTGTGGAAGAGGGCCGAAACCTGCATTCTACCGTTGGCTTTCAAAAACTGTCCGGAGTATTGCTAAATGGGCAGCAATTCTCATTTTGACCCGCATCCTGTCCAAGATGCCCAATCTTGAACGAAAGAATGGGACTTTCAAGAATCGCTATTGAGACGATTCTCAATAAGCTAGGGCAAAATTTCCATAATGAGAATTGCTGCTAAATGGGTCGCTGTTTCCAGCAGACCCGCTACAATGCTCTTTAGGCTATCCATCTGTGCGGCTTTGTTAGATTTACCACCTGCACTTTAGACGATGGATAGCTTTTCTCCAACTCGGCCAGCCAACACCGCCGCTCTCTGGCGTCTCTCTCAACGACGTCAGCTGACACCCTCGGCAACTCCCTTTCTTTTCCCAACTCGACTTGATTGCACGAGACGGCACATCCCTGGCATCCTTTGCCTGATCTAGGTGACAGGCGTTTGTCTTGCCGACTCCACTCGATAATGCCCAAAAAACTGTCCGGAGTATTGAATTAGATCTGTCAGGTTTTTTGGGGCAGTTTTACGGAAACCCGGTGATATTATAATATTTGTTTACAGTTTGCGGGGAAATTGCGGCTTCCTTGAAGGCAGGTTTAATGGCTGTAATCTTTATAGGGCAATGTTTTGAGGCGTTTATCTCCTCAGAGGCTTCGATTCTTCACAGAATCTTCACAGAATCTTTGCAATCCAGATTTGGCTGAGGGGGAGGGAACGCGATAACAGAACGGGGTGGGACTAGAGTGACCCACCCCGAAACTTTGAGTATTGATTGAGGACGCTGAATTAAGAGGTTTCTTCGGAGACCCAGGGGAAGAACCGAGGGAGGTCAATCAGACGACCAAATTGGTGTTGTATTTGCTGATAAGCATTAAGATTTTCGGTGCGAATTTGAACGTAGCCTTTATCTTCGGGAAGGCGAAGATTATTGGGATTTTCAATACGGAAGGTGATTTCAAAGACATCTTCAACCCCGGACTCTTGGCGATTGGTAAGAGGACGAATGGTCTCAATCCTTGATTGATATTCGATGTTGGGGGGTTGGTTGGGCATCCGAAATTCAACCGGTTGTTGTTCGTCAACGAGATGATAATCGGCTTGTGAAATTTGAGCGGTGACTTCTAAATAGGCGAGGTTAGCAATAGAGAGAACTTCTTCCCCGGCGGGAATAAAAGCGCCATTACGTCGGTCAAGGTTTTGATTTAAGACCATTCCGGAAATGGTTGCAGTTTTGGTGAGTGCGGCTTCACGATCGCGGAGGTCTTCGAGTTGCGCCTGGTGATTGGCGATCGCCTCCCGATGGGTTTGCACTTGGATCCTTGCGGTTTCTACCTCATTGCTGGCGATCGCGCGTTCGTTGTCGTGGCGATCGCGTTCCTCTTGCAAGTCCATCCGTTGCTGATTGAGGTCCCAACCGACCTGTTGTTCTTGCTCACGAGTCACGTTAGCTTGATGAAGCAGTCCGCCTGATGACACTTGCTGGCCTCGGATCTGGCTCTGAATTTGTTGAAGACGAGCTTGGTTTTGAGCTTGCTCCCCTTCTTGTTCAGCAATTTGTCGTCGGATACTTCGTAACTCCCGATTGGTATCGCGAATCAAATGGTGACGGTCTCCAATTAGCTTATCTTCAACCATTTCAGCCAACTCGCGTTTTTCATCTTGATGGTCTTGCTCTTCCTGACGTAGTAAGCTCAGAGTCTCCGCGATCGCCGCTGCACGACTTTCGAGTCGCTGTCGTTCACCCTGGAGTCGTTCAACTTCATAGCGATCGCCCGCGTGTTGAGCTTCAATCGCACCCCGCTCTTGTTGAAAACGGCGAGTCTGAGGAATCCCAGTTCCACCCTGAATCGCCCGCATATCAGCCAGATGATCATCCAGGCGACCTTGAGCTTGTTGCAACTCCTCATTGGCTTGTTCTAGCCGTTGTTGCGATCGCACCAGCCGTTGTTGAGCCACCTCCAGAGCAGCTTCCTCCTGTAGCAGCGATCGTTCCACCTCCGCCAAACCGTCTGCGAGATCTTCACTACGAATCGACAGCACCACATCCCCTGGCTGAACCTCCTGATGAGGCTCGACCCATAGCCGAACCTGTCCAGGCCGGTCCATATGAATCGTTTGTCGTTGACCTGGGAGCGTTTTGAGGGTTGCATCTCCCCCGACATGATGGGGAAGCGGAATCAAACCCCCCGCCCCCAGAGCCACCAAAGCCGTTCCCACCCAGAGCCAACGATGTCGAGCCGGTTGGGGGTCTGACTGAACCGATTTGGTGTCGGGAACCGTCTCAGGAACATCAGCGGCGGGAGAAGGAGCTGGCTGTTTCTCGGGAGTTTTCGGCGTGGGAGGAACCACCCGTAAGGGAGCGGAATTTTGGTTTTGAGGTTGGGAGGTCATGGGTCGTGATAGATGCGTAGAACAACACCCGGCGGTCTGGCTATCACCAGTTTGGCTGGGGGAACAGGATGTCCGGCTGAGCCATGTTGGCCGGTTACAAGACATCCCGTCACTAATCTGTCGTTTTCTGGGAGGCGTTTTTACGGGAATTGCCGGAATTTGTGATAAAACTTTACACTTGACCGAAAATTAGGGACTGTCCATGAGGTCATTGAGACCAGTAGGTGTTGTGCCGAGCCGAAATTGTTGATTAAAGATATATAATTTAACTTGTTATATCAGTTTGGCAGGCAATTGATGTATGAATAAAATTACTTTAGAAGAAATCACTCAAGATTTAAGACACTATCTTCAACGTGCTCAATCTGGAGAAAGTTTTGTTGTTTTTGAAGCTAATCAACCGATTGCTAAAATCACGCCAGCTCAATCAGAGAGTATTTTAGATGCCTTTGACAAGTTTCGCGCTCAAATAAATTCAGAAGCGATCGATTTGGATGGTGATGAAATTTTTGCTGATGTTCGCGACCCAAGTCCAACCCCTGAAAAACCTTGCTGGTGATGAACAGAAATTTTTTACTGGACACCAACATTATTTCTGAAAGTATTAAACGACAGCCCGACGAAACTTTTTTAGATAACTTTCGCCAAAATCTGGAAGATTCGGCGATCGCCTCAGTAACATGGCATGAACTTCTTGATGGATTATACCGATTACCTGAGTCTCGACGAAGACCTTCATACCCAGATGGGCAGATTGCGGCGATCGCGAGAGTCAATTATTTAATTCTTGTGACTCGTAATGTTTCAGATTTTGTGGATTTTGAGGAGCTAACCATTGAAAACTGGTTTGTTCAGAGAGAAGATCGTTCACTCATAACAATCAAATCTGTCTCAATTTTCCTCCGGTCAATTCGTTCGTCATTAATGAGTCATGGTAGCGACTGTTTTAAGTTAATCGGTTTTTCCTGTTTTGTCCACTAAAAGAAAATTATTTTTTGTTCCCAAAACCTACTTTTTTATAAGATTAAAAACCCCCTTGTAATTCTGTCACTTTAATAATGGGAATTTTACGGAAAGCGGAGAAATTTGTAATTTTTCTTCACATAAGACCGAGCGATCGCCCCCCAACATCCCGGACATCCCCGATCGCTCAAACGCTGACTCCACCCAGAAAAATCAGCAACTTGCCCAAAAAAATCGAGACCTCATCTCACTTCCCAAGCGGGCCGTTTCTGTAAACCATTAAGTTTTATGAAAATTTAGCGGCCATCATCGCCCAAACCACTGAGCCGGAGTCGAGGACGGATCACAACGCCCTTGACTCCGGCTTCTTGAACAAAACCGATCGCCTAACCTAACCCCGACCCAAAAACAGTCCTAGAGAGGGGTTCAGCCGTCCCAACCCGTACCATCGTCAAACTGATGATCCTTCCAGAACTGTTCGGCGAAGGCCACACTGGGGTGCATCGGTGGCTTCGGCTGACTCGATAACGGCATTCCTGCTTGTTGAGGAGTACGATCGCCCTTGCGGGAATTACAACTACTACAAGCCGTCACCACATTATCCCAAGTATGGGTTCCCCCCTTAGACTTAGGAATCACATGATCGAGCGTCAAATTCTTGCGACTCCCACAATACTGACAAGTATGATGATCGCGCCGGAGGACCTCCCGACGACTCACCCGAGGCACCTTCCAAATGCGCTCAGTTCCCGTGAACTTCATGCGAATATGCTCGGGAACCTCCAAGACCATCGACGGCGATCGCACCTGCCAGAAACTGGCATTCTCGGCAATCTGTAGCGGTTCAGCCTTGCCCGCCAACAGTAATACCACAGCCCGTCGTACATTAATCCGGCTAATCGGCAGATAGTTCTGAGAAAACACAACCACCGACTGACTCAAAATATCCGTTATGCCAGTCACAATAAACCTCCCTATGCAAAACCCCCGCTTCAGAAGCCAATCGAAGCGGGGGTGAGAATCTTGAAGACCGGAGAGGGGTCACGGTGTCGCTGATCAAAACCAAGCGTTTAACCGAGTCGCCCCACAGCGGTGACTATCCGCGTTATGATTCCGCACCACCCGCGCCCCGTCATCTCAAAGCCCGAAAGCCAGCCATGACGCAACCACGAGACATCTGCCGTCCCCAGAGGGGCGGCAATCCCGTAATCAGCTAAAAATGGCAGAAAATGACAGTTCACGGTTTAACAGGTAAAACAGTGGGCGCTTTAAATACGCCTTCCTGCATACTACACTAATAGTACAAATGTTGTCCACTTCTCCTTGGAGTCCATGACCCATGCCCATTCAAACACACCCACAGACCTCAACCACCCAGATGCAAGTGACCAGCATCCGCCTCGAACGAAGCCTCAAAGATAGACTCAAAGAACTCTCCGGGTCCCAGGGCTATCAAGCCCTTGTCCGCGATATCCTCTGGAATTACGTCCAATACCAATCCGGCGACTATAAACCCGAATTTAGCAAAGCCGATATTCGTGCCAGTTTACCCGCGATCGCCCAAAAACAAGAACGCTGCGTCCTCACCGGAAAACTCATCGCCCCCCAAGAATCCATGCTGTTTGGACTCACGCCACAAGGAAGTCTCGTTCCCCTCAGTCTCGACAGCCTAGACCATTAAATCTTCCCAGGCCCTGCAATCGTTTCAAGCCCAAAAAACCTCCCGTCATCTCAAACAACGGGAGGTCTCAAACTCAACGGGGGTCAGCAACACCCCAAACACCGCACTCTAGCGGCTCTTCTTAACATCCTTAGCCATGTTACGGAACATATCCATGCTGGTGTCCGTACGGGCGTTACGACGCTCAAAGCTTTCACCGAGACCACCACTACTGCTGGTGTTGGTGCTGCTATTCGCATTCATGCTAGCACCAGGCGTATTTCCCACACTGGGAGTCGGCTGGCTGTTACCAAACTTGCGTTCTTCCATCGACGACACATCAACATAGCGTTCCGTCTCGCCTTGGTTGAAGTTTTTCTGTCCCTTAGGAAACGTGCGACGTACCTGTTTCGAGGTTCGCATAAAGTCGATGTCCCCGTAGGTCTTAGCCGCGTCGTTGTCTAGGAAATAGGCCTGACTCGGCTGTTGTGCCTTAATCGTATTCTGTTCTTGTTGTTTCTTGCGTCCGAAGAGTCCGCGAATAAATCCAGTCATAATATAGCTTTCCCCAGCTGGTGCGTATTGGTATCACTTATCCAAATCATAACAAAAGTTAGCAGAGTTTTCTCATAAATCTTTAAAAAAGTCTAAGATACCTTGAGGCGATCGCCCCAAAATCAACGTCATTAAGTCCTTTAACACCCCTCACCGCCTCAATGAGCCGCACATTACGTTTTATGAAGATTGGTTTATTTTCGATAAACGACGGCCCCATTGGGGCGCAACCATGATAGTGCGCCCCAACCGAGATTACTCCGCCCCCTCAATCGGCGCAAACCCATGACGCTGGATATTCTCCGTAATCGTGCGCGGTTCCAGGAATTGCAGTAAATAATCGGGGCCACCCGCCTTCGAACCCACCCCAGACAACTTAAAGCCACCAAAAGGTTGACGAGAAACGATCGCCCCCGTAATTCCCCGATTCACATACAGATTCCCCACCTCAAACTCCACCATAGCCCGGTCAATATGAGACGGAGTCCGCGAATAAATCCCCCCCGTCAGCGCATAATTCGTCCCATTCGCCACCGCCAACGCCTCATCAAAATCGGCAACCTTCAACACCGCCAACACCGGGCCAAAAATCTCCTCCTGGGCGATCGCCGCCTCAGGCGTAACCCCCGTAATCACAATTGGCCCCACAAAATAGCCCGGTTCCGGCGACGATAACTCCACCGCCACCGTTCCCTCCTGCTTTCCTTGGGCAATAAACTCACGAATCCGTTGCTGGGCCTTCGCGTCAATCACTGGCCCCACCTGAGTTCCCGGCTTCGACGCATCCCCCACATTCAGCGATCGCACCGCCTCCGTCAGCCGATCGACAAACGTCTCATACACCGACTCAAGAACAATCACCCGAGAACACGCCGAACATTTCTGACCACTATAACCAAACGCCGACTGCACCACCCCAGCCACCGCCTGATCGAGATCGGCACTCTCATCAATAATGACGCCATTCTTGCCGCCCATCTCCGCAATCACCCGTTTCAAGTGTTTTTGCCCCGGTTGCAACATCGCCGCATCCCGATAAATCTGACAACCCACCTCCTGAGATCCCGTAAACGTAATCATGTGGACATCCCGATGTTTCACCAAATGAGCGCCTACCGTCGATCCCTTCCCAGGAATAAACTGGAACACCCCCTTGGGAATCCCCGCCTCAATCAGAATTTGCGCCAACTTCGCCGCAATCACACTCGAGACTTCCGCCGGCTTCAACAGCGTACAATTCCCCGCCACCAACGAAGCCACCGTCATTCCCGTCGGAATCGCCAACGGGAAATTCCAGGGCGAAATAATCAAACTAATGCCCCGAGGCTGATACTGATAGCGATTGTTCTCCCCCGGAATATCATAAGCCGTCCCCATTTGCAGCCGTTCCATCTCCGAGGCATAGTAGCGACAAAAATCGATCGCCTCAGACACTTCCCCATCACATTCAGCCAGAGGTTTACCCACCTCCAACAGCATCCAGGCGTTGAGTTCATGACGACGCTGTTCCATCAACTCCGCCGCCTTGCGTAAAATACCGGCCCGTTCGGCGACTGGGGTTTGTCGCCACCCCGTAAACGCCGCTTTGGCCGTGGCCACCGCTTCATCGGCTTGTTCAATCGAAATCAATCCCACTGTTCCCACAACCTCCTCAGGATTCGAGGGATTCAGCGATTGGGCCGTCTCTTGAGTTTGCACAAACTCCCCATTCAGCCAAGGTTGATACGATCGCCCCAACTGTTGCCGCACTTGTGATACCGTCTCCCAAGCGCGATCGCGGATCTCAGCTTGAGCGTAATCACAATCCGAGGCGTTGGCAAAGGGTAACCCCAACGGGGCAAACTCCGGCTTCTCAGCATCAAGTTGCGGTGGGGCGATTAACGCCTCAATGGGGCGATTTTCCAGATTCTGACGCAGGAAGGAACTGTTGGCCGTATTCTCCAAGAGGCGACGAATCAGATACGACATTCCCGGTAGCAATTCCCCATAGGGACAATAAACGCGCACCCGGTGGCCCCGCTTGGCTAGGGCCTTGGCTAACTTGTCTCCCATCCCATAGAGAACCTGCATTTCCACCCGTCGCTGGGGGATATTGAGGCTTTCGGCGATCGCACAAGCCAGGGCCTGCGATCGCACATTATGACTACCAATGGCCGCATACAAATACTCGTGATGTTCCAACAACAGCCGTGTCAACCGTTCAAAATTGATATCTGTGGCGGCCTTATCGTTATACACCGGCTGCGGCCAATCATGTTGTTGGGCGCGAATCGTCTCACGATCCCAATAGGCCCCCTTCACCAACCGTACGGTGACGGGGGTTCCTCGTTCCTTGGCCCAGTCAATCAAACCTTGTAAATCCGCTTCCGACTCTCGCAGATAGGCCTGTAGCGTTACGCCAACATCACTGCGATCGCGAAACTCAGGTTCTAGGAGAATTTTCTTGAGAATCGAGAGGATCAGATCCTTATACTCATATTGCTCCATGTCAAAGTGAACCGCCGCCCCAGTCGCCTGACTATGGCGTAAAATCTCCCGGACGCGATCGCTAACACGATCTTCACTTCCCTGAGCATCGAGAGCATTAAACTGAGAATAAAACGCCGTCAACTTCACCGACACCTGCGCCCGAGGTAACGGTTCACCATCGGCCTCATCAATTTGCGGAATCGCCCGCCAATCTTGCGCCGCCGCCGCCAAGGTGGTCATTAACTCACGATAGCGCTCAAAATACCGTTGCGCTTCTTGTTCCGTGATCACCGCTTCCCCAAGTAAGTCAATGGTAAACGCCAAGTTATCTTTGCGTAGGCGTTTAACGGTTTCAATGACTTTGGGCAGAGTTTCCCCAGAAATATATTTATAGGCCAACGTTTCCACGCCCGTTGCCACCGTTGTGGCCGCCACTTGTCCGGCCACCGAATCCCCCCCACTGAAGCTAATCAGTTTTTTCAAGGCTTCGGGTAATTCCACATCTTCAGTGGTGAGATACTCTTGCAGATGACGGGCAATTTCCGCTTTACTCCGCAACGCCGGTAAACAGTCAATGAAACGGAACAGTTGCACCCGTAAACCGGGGTTCCCCATGGCCCAATCGAGCAATTTATCATCCCAGCGCATCTGTTCGCGGACTTTCGCAAAAAATCCACCGGTTTCACGGGTTGCAGCCAAGAGTTCTCGGGCAATGTCCTGAGTTTTGGCCTCGTAGGGAGTTGAATTAGACGTTTGGGTAACCACGATGTAACGACCTTTGGCAATGAGGAGGATTGGACAACTAGACAGTCTTTCATTCTACAGGACTCCCTGACGATTCGGGTTAGAGAGTTGGGTCGTCAACGAGTTCATTACAGTTGCCATGTTCTGTGCGATCGCCCTAAGCTTAAACTCATGCTTTGAAATGTCAGGAAATCTTGTTTTTTTCAGGAAATCATGAAAAAAAAGCCATGACACTCTCTCTCGATTTAATTTTGGTTCCCCAAGGGCCGGAATACCAGGCCGTCCAGCGGGCCAAATTACCCATTCCCATCATGGCCATTCCGGCCGGCCTAACGGCCGTCGAAGCGGCCCTAAAAACGGGTTTACAGCCCCCACGCGATCGCCACTCACGAGTCTTAGTTTTAGGGTTAGGGGGAAGTTTATCCCCAAACTTAGTTCCAGGGGATGTGGTTCTCTGTCATACCTGTATCAACGGGCAAGGGGAACAGCAACAAGGCGATCGCCATCTCCTAGACCAACTCCAACAAATCTACGACAATCCCCAGGACTCCTTAGCCTATCAAGCCGCCTACAGCAGCGATCGCATCATCCATCGCGCCCAAGACAAACAGTACCTCGCCCAAACCACCGGCGCCGCCGTCGTTGAGATGGAAGGCTGGGCCATCTGGCAACAGTATCCCCAAGCCGCCATGATCCGCGTCATCAGCGACGACTGCCACCATGATTTGCCGGACATATCCCAGGCGATCGCCCCAAATGGCAAATTAAAACCCCTCGCCCTAACTCGCGCCTTCCTGAAGCAACCAGCCGCCGCTATGAGACTAATCCAAGGCTCCCTCACCGGACTCGGGCAACTCACCCAAACCGCCCATCAACTCACCCCCCATCTCAACCCCTAGGCCCTCCTCTTGCCTATTGCCTCTTGCCTCTTGCCCTTTCTCCCCCTGTTCCCTGTTCCCTGTTCCCTGTTCCCTTCTCCCCATGACCCCCCTTCCACCCCATCCCCTACACCAACGCCGCCGCCGTCTGCGTAGTCGCCGACAACGCAAACGAGTCGGAAGCCTCTGGCGGCTGTTAATCGTTGGCAGTGCCGCCGCCGCCTCGCTGTGGTTCTTTTCCCATCCCAACTGGGTCGTGCGTAGCCCCGAGGACATCGAGATTCAGGGCAACCAATGGCTACCCGATCCTCTTGTGCATCAACATCTTGCCATCTCCTATCCCGAAACCTTGCTGCAACTGAATCCTCAGGCCATCGCCACCAGCCTCGAAGCCAACTTACCCATCACCGAAGCCCACGTAAACCGGCAACTCCTACCACCACGCCTAATGGTCCATGTTCGGGAACGCACTCCCGTTGCCGTGGCCCTCTTACCCCCCCAAGCCGACGCGAATGGCGTTATCCAAGAACAAATCGGCCTCCTCGATACCCAAGGCCTCTGGGTTCCCCTAAACAGTCAAGACCTATTTGCCCAACTTCCCCAACTGCCGAGTTTACGGGTTCGTGGTTCGAGGCAAATTTACGAACAGTCCTGGCCGCGAGTGTACGCCGCCTTAGAAGCCAGCCCCCTACAGGTGACCGAAATTGACTGGCGCGATCCCAGCCGTGTCATCCTCCACAGCCGTGAATTAGGAGAAGTGCATCTCGGTAGCCTCGGGGAGAACTTCGAGGCGCAACTGGCGGCCCTCGATCGCCTGCGAAATCTTCCCCAAGAGATCGACCTAAACGACGTCGATTATATCGACATACAAAACCCCGAGGCTCCTTACGTACAAACCCGAAGCCCTAGCCCCAGTCCCTCACCGTCGAGTGATTGAATGGCCTTGCCAGTTGTTGGTATGATGGGGTATTCTCCGGTCGAGTCGGCGTTGTTTATCTCCTCAATGGGGCGATCGCACGCCCTCAACACTCGGGTTTTGAACCAGTAACATCCTTACCTAGATATTTCTGAGTTCAAAGACGGAGGCAACCTCTTAAAAATGTTAAACTTCAGACGGATTCGCTCAAGACTCCAATAACCCATCCCTTGATATCGGTGTTTCCGTCGCCGGTCGTGTCGTAGCAGGTCTTTCGTCCCCGAACTGTGCTTCCTTCGCTGAAGCCAGCTTCTCGGACTCCCTCGGGACGCGATCGCTCCAAATTCCTTGCACCGTACTGTTGACGTTTCTGTTGCCGAACCTCGAAACTTCTTGTTAACCGATTTCGCTCGATTCCAATGACCTCAAACAGTCAACTCGCGTCGCATCCAACCCCCCCTTCTGAGGGACAATCGAATTTTCCAGCCGCCGCAGATAACCCCAACCCCTTCGGCAACGCGGGCTTGTACGGAGAGCGTACTGAGGACCGACGAGTCCCCGAGGAAAACGCCAGTCCGGCGGATATTCAGCCGAGTAATGTAGCCAAAATTAAAGTCATCGGCGTCGGGGGCGGCGGCGGAAATGCCGTGAACCGGATGATTGCCTCGGAACTCTCGGGCATTGAATTTTGGACCGTGAACACCGATGCTCAGTCTCTGGTGAACGCCACCTCCGCTAGACGGATGCAAATTGGCCAAAAAATCACCCGTGGCCTGGGGGCTGGAGGAAATCCTGCTATTGGTCAAAAAGCCGCTGAAGAATGCCGCGACGAACTCATGGCCGCCCTCGAAGGCGCTGATTTGGTCTTTATTACCGCCGGGATGGGCGGTGGTACGGGAACCGGGGCCGCCCCCATTGTGGCTGAACTGGCGAAAGAAGCCGGGGCCTTGACGGTGGGCATTGTCACCCGGCCCTTCCTTTTTGAAGGCCGCCGCCGCTCGGAACAGGCCAAACAAGGGATTGAAGCCCTACAAAGTCGCGTCGATACGCTAATTGTGATTCCCAATGACAAGTTGTTGGCGGTGATTCCTGAACAAACCCCAGTGCAAGAAGCCTTCCGCTACGCCGATGAGATTCTGCGTCAAGGGGTGCAGGGGATTTCGGATATCATTACTATCCCTGGCTTGGTGAATGTTGACTTTGCCGATATTCGGGCGGTGATGGCTGATGCGGGTTCGGCCATGATGGGGATTGGCCAAGGTTCGGGCAAGTCTCGCGCCCGAGAAGCGGCCGCCGCTGCAATTTCGTCGCCTTTACTCGAAGCCTCTATTGAGGGCGCTCAGGGGGTTGTCTTTAATATCACTGGCGGCATGGATTTAACCCTTCATGAAGTCACCGCCGCCGCAGAAACCATCTATGAAGTGGTTGATCCCAACGCCAACATTATCTTTGGGGCCGTTTTGGATGAACGGATGCAAGGAGAAGTGAAAATGACCGTCATCGCCACGGGCTTCTCCGGGCAAAGTCAGGGCTATGATGCGAATCGTATGGCCCAAACCCCGGAACCGACGCGATCGAGTGATTATATTCCTCCTGCACCGCGAGATCCGGTGGGATCTCCGCCCCCTCGCTTTGGGGTCGGCCTCGATATTCCTGAGTTCTTGCAACGGCGGCGGGGACGGGAATAGGGTATGGTGCAGGCTCGGCCGCAAGCGTCTGTTAAGATTCCGGTAGCCCTAACCATCGCTGGCTCCGATAGCGGTGGCGGAGCCGGGATTCAAGCGGATTTACGGACGTTTGCGTTTCACTGTGTTCATGGAACCAGTGCCATTACTTGTATTACAGCCCAAAATACCCTCAGTGTGACGCGGGTGGATGCCCTGCCGCCAGAGAGCGTATTAGCACAAATGGATGCTGTTGTCAATGATATTGGCGCAGATGCTATCAAAACGGGGATGTTGCTCAATGCTGAGATTATGGCGGTGGTGGCCGATCGCTTGCAAGAGATTGACTGCGATCGCCTGGTGGTAGACCCGGTTATGGTCTCTCGTACGGGAGTTTGTCTGATCGACGACGAGGCGATCGCCACCCTGCGCGATCGCCTGATTCCCCAAGCCAGCATCCTCACCCCCAACCGCTACGAAGCCCAAATTCTCGCCAAGCAAGAGATTCATACCCTCGACGACATGAAAGCCGCCGCCGAAACCATTTTCAAACTCGGCAGTGGCGCGGTGTTAATCAAAGGAGGCGGAATGCGCGGTAAACTCTGCGGCGTCGATGTTTGGTTCGACGGTGATACCCTAGAAGTCCTCTGTACTGAAACCGTGGGAACCCATCACACCCACGGAACCGGCTGCACCATCTCCGCCGCCATGACCGCCAACCTGGCCCTCCATCACACTCCCCTTGAGGCCACCAAAGAAGCTAAAACCTATCTGACCCAAGCACTCCATCATTCCCTGGCGATCGGCGAGGGTCAAGGTCCTGTGGGTCACTACTTCCCCCTACTCAAGTCCCCGAAGGACTAATGAAGGGCAAGAAATTGCAGACAAAAAACCGTAGGGGCGAAAAATTTTTCGCCCCTACCCCCAAATGATGCTGAAAAAACAAGATTAACCGAAACGACCACTCACATAGTCCTGGGTTTCCTGACGAGCCGGATTGTGGAAAATTTTAGTCGTTTCATCATATTCAACTAAATAGCCCACCTTATTGCCCTTCTGAGTCGCCTCAGCATTATAAAACGCCGTCAAGTCCGACACCCGCGAGGCTTGGTGCATATTGTGGGTCACGATCACAATGGTGTATTGCTCCTTGAGTTCATGAATCAACTCCTCAACCCGCATCGTAGAAATGGGGTCTAACGCCGAACAGGGTTCATCCATGAGAATCACATCCGGGGAGAGGGCGATCGCCCGCGCAATACAAAGCCGTTGTTGTTGTCCCCCAGATAGGGCCAAACCACTTTCCTTGAGCTTATCTTTCACCTCATCCCAAATGGCCGCCTTGCGGAGCGACTTTTCAACGAGTTCATCGAGATCGCCCTCGAACCCATTAATCCGCGCACCAAAGGCAATGTTCTCAAAAATAGACTTCGGAAATGGGTTAGGTTTCTGGAACACCATGCCAATACGACGACGAACCGACACTGGGTCAACGGACTTGGCATATAAATCTACATCGTAGAAGGTAATCTTCCCTTCCACCCGCGCCGCCGGAATCAAATCATTCATCCGGTTAAAGCAGCGCAAAACTGTACTTTTACCACAACCTGACGGACCAATAAAGGCAACCACACGGTTCTTAGGGATTTTTAAACTCACCTCCCGCACCGCTAAGTTATCACCATAAAAAACATGAAGATTCTCAGTTTTTAGGGCCGCATCAGGTGCCATAGCCTGGGAATCCTTGAAGGATTGAGATTGATGTGAAGAATCAGAAACCATAAGAGACAATACCTCGAAAACAAAACAACTAGAGTGATAAACCTCGAACGTGCGGTGAAGTCTTTAGACCCTCGCGACCACAACCCAATTATTGCCTACACTTTCTTGGCGCGAATAAAAAATCGACCGAGTAAGCTACTAACCAAGACAATCACAATCAGGACTAAGGCCGCCGCCCAAGCCAGTTCTTGCTGTGCCTTGTAGGGAATAATAGCAAAGAAGTAAATCAGCACCGGCAACGTTGCAACCGGCTCAGCAGGATTGGTTGACCAAAAACTATTATTAAAGGCCGTAAATAGTAGTGGTGCAGCTTCCCCCGCCGCCCGCGCTAGGGACAACACCAACCCCGTCACAATGGCTGGTAACGCCGCCGGTAGGGTGATTTTCATGATCGTTTGGAAGCGTGTTGCACCAATCCCGATGGCCGCTTGTCGCATTTCATTGGGAACGAGAAGCAAGGATTCTTCCGTAGAACGAATCACAATCGGCAACATCAAAACCCCGAGAGCAACTCCTCCTGAAAACGCAGAAAAATACCCAAGAGGAACCACCACCACTGAATAGGCAAACAGTCCAATTAAAATAGCCGGAACCCCGGTTAATACGTTGGCGGAGAATTTAATGAGATAAGCGACGCGCGTTCCCCGACCAAATTCAGCTAGATAGACTGCCGCTAAAACACCAATCGGAAAACTAATCGCAGCACCGAGACTTAGGGTCATGATACTGCCAATGATCGCATGGCCGACACCACCTTCTGTTAAGCCTGGGGGCGGGGGAAGTTCCGTAAATAACTCCGGCCCCATACGTGAGAAGCCTTTCCTAAAGATATCAATCAACAACAATATCAATGGAATTATCAGCAGTGCGGCACAGATCCCACTCACAACTGTCAGAACCTTACCCAGTAACGCCCGGTTGCCACTGATGGCACCCGAGGTTAAATCTGGCACCTCAAAGGATGAATCAGATGGATTCTTGCTGGTTTCTGGAATACTCCCCATAAGACATTTCAGTAAAAGTACAGGACATTGGGTTACTCAATGTTTTGATAACGACGGATAATCAATTCCGCAAACACATTGACCAATAGCGATAAAATCATCAGCACAACGCCGGCGTACATCAGAGCTGCCACTTGGTCACGACCCGCTTCCCCAAACTTGGAGGCAATCAAGCTGGTAATGGTCGAACCGGGTTGTAAAATCGAAACGTTAATGCGGTTAGCATTGCCGATGAGCATTGCGGCAACCATGGTTTCTCCCAAGGCGCGTCCCATGGCTAACATCACAGAGCTAATAATACCCGAGAGCCCCGCCGGAATCATAACCCGGATGATGGTTTCCCAACGCGTTGCCCCTAATGCTAGAGAGCCTTGACGCAGTTCACTCGGTAGCACCTCGAATGTACTACGAGTTAACGAGGCAATAATTGGGGTGATCATAATGGCCAGAACAACCCCAACCAATAAGACATTATTACCGCGAGGCGTTTCCCCACCAAAGATGGGAATCCAACCTAGAACATTATGAATCAAGCGGAAGACTGGGCGCAGGGCTGGAACAAGGACAAAAATCCCCCAAATTCCCAAGACAACACTGGGAATTGCCACAATGAGTTCAATTGCAAAGGCAATGGGAGTCCGAATATATTGGGGAACAAAATCTTCCGTTAAAAAAACAGCGGTACCAATCCCTAAAGGAACCGCCACAACTAGGGCAATCACCGTGGTAACTAGAGTCCCATAAATTTGGGGTAGGACACCATAGACATCATTGACCGGATCCCAGGTTGTGCTGACTAAAAAGCCCAAGCCGAAGGTTTGCATCGCCGGCGTGGCGGTAATCGCTGTTTGTACAATAATCCAGAGTAGGGTCGCTCCGGAACCAATAGCTAAACAGAGGGTTAGCCCCCAGAACCCGAGATCGAGAATCCGGGCTGTGGAGGCGCGCTTATAGATATCGAGGGATGGGTTGGGATTGGCAAAATCGCGATCCGTTCCTGAAGTCATAATGATCGTTGGGACAATGGATAAGGAATGTGCTGTCCCCGGTTTGCAGTCCGGGGACAGTTAGGGGTTGATGTTAACCGGCATCCACGGCGTCGAGTTCTTGTTCGATCCGATCAACGAGGCTATCGGGCATGGGAACGTAGAAGAGTTCTTCGGTAATGGCCCGGCCTTCGGGACCTAGGGTCCATTTGAAGACTTCTTTCATGGCTTCCCATTTGGCAGCATCGTCATATTCGCGGTAGACCAGCACCCAGACCAAACCCGAAATGGGATAGGCATCGGGGTGCGGAGGATCGGGAACCGTTAGGTTGAAGTCATCAGGAACTTCAACACCGTCAAAGGCCAGGGAGGCGTTGGCCGGTAGGGGATCGGGGAAGTTACCCGATTGGTTTTCAATGCGGGCAACGGGCAGTTCGTTCAACTGAGCGAAGGCGTAGGAGACATAGCCAACGGCCCCCTCGTTTTGAGAAATAGCAGCGGCAACTCCTTCGTTCCCTTGACCGCCAATCCCGACGGGCCAGTCAACAGAAGTCCCGGCACCCGAGGTCCAGTCAGAGCAAACGGTGTCCAGGTGATTGGTGAAGACAAAGGTGGTCCCGGACCCGTCGGCCCGGTGGACCCAGGTAATGGAGCGATCCGGAAGGTCTACGCCGGGGTTATCTTCGGCGATCGCCGGATCATTCCAGTTGTCAATCGAACCCCCGATCATGCCGCAATAGGTCTCACGGGAGAAGCGCAATTCGTCCTCTACGCTCGGGAGGTTATAGGCAAACACGACGTAGCCACCCACGAAGGGAAGCTGGAGCGGTTCGTAGGGATAGTCGGCCACGAACGAGTCGCGGCGATCGCCTTGGATGGGGGCTTCACTGGCCCCAAAGTCCACGGTTCCGTTGATGTATTGTTCAAGTCCGGCACCACTACCAACAGATTGATAGCTAACTTGGACGTTGGAGTCTACTTCTCGGTTATAGGTATCAAACCAACGTTGAAATAGGGGCGCGGGGAAACTGGCTCCTGCGCCATTGATGGTGATTGTCTCACCACCACCACCAGCTTGATCGGGGTCGGGGGGTTCCCCAGTCCCACAAGCGGTGGTTAGTCCGGCGGTTAGCGCAGCCAGTGCGCCGAGGAAAACACGTCCCTTAAAAACCATAACGTAATCGACTCTCTCTGTGATTTAACCAATGGTGGCGCGATCGCACATTCGTCGCCAGGGTAGATTCTATAGATACCAGGTGAAGATAAGGTTAAGGTCTGCCCTAAATTTGGGAATCCATCAGTACTCCCCCTCAGCACTGGCCATGACCTGACTCAGAATCGAGACGAGTTTGAGGATAGTTTACTACAACTGTCACGAGTTCTTGGCAGGAACGACATCGGGCAAGGATCGACCCAAGGAATATAGCCAAACTAAGCCCAAACTCCCCAGAACAATGCCGGCCAAACTCACCAGTTGCGCGACACGAATCGGACCAAACATGAGGCTATCCATTCGCAGTCCTTCGATGAAAAAACGCCCCAAGCTATAGGCAATTCCATACATCAGGAAAAGGGTTCCGGGTTTGAGCGCGAATCGTCCTCGTTGCCCTTGCACAAAAAGCCACATTAATAGAGCAAAGACCAAGAGATTCCACAAGGATTCATAGAGAAACGTTGGGTGAAAATAAGATTCTTGTAAGTATTGCTCAGGACGCATCCCTGGCGGAATATACAACTTCCACGGTAAGTCCGTGGGTCGGCCAAAGGCTTCGGAATTAAAGAAATTGCCCCAGCGACCAATCGCTTGTCCGAGAATGATTGAAGGGGTAATGACATCAAACAGCCGCCAAAAGGAAATTCGCTGTCGGCGAGCAAAAATAAGACCGGCGATAACTCCGCCGATAATCGCCCCATGAATGGCAATTCCGCCGCGCCAAATGGCGATGATTTGACCAGGGCGATCAGCGTAGGTTTGCCATTGAAAGAGAACATAATACAAACGGGCCATGGGAATGGCCCCGAGTAATCCCCAAATCGCAAAGTCTCCGACTAACTCAGGGTTTAAGCCTCGTTTTTTAGCTAAAAATTGAGCTAGGGTGACACCAATTAAGACGGCACTGGCAATGAGAAATCCATACCAGCGGATGCTTAGGGGACCAAGCTCAAATAAAATTGGGCCTGGGGAAGCGAACTGAAACGCCAACAGACCGCGTAAACACGTCATGAAATTGCCTAGATCGAAAAAATTCAGGGTGGGTGAGTGAGCGACCAGGTTACAGGTCCCAACCCGCCCGTCCATCATAAATTAGATTGTGCCGTGGCGATCGCCCCAATTTTCCTTGAGAAATCGATCTAGACGGAATCGGGTCTCTCGGACGTATCATTGGAGCAATCGGATGTAGCGCTGAGGTGTTTTTTAAGCAATTGTGCTAGGCGATCGCAACTGACGGGTTTGGTGAGATAGTCATCACAACCGGCATCGAGACAGCGTTGGCGATCGCCTGGCATGGCCAACGCTGTAATTGCAATAATCGGTATACGCGCGAGATCGTGATGATTGCGAATTTCTCGCGCTAAGGTCAACCCATCGAGTTCGGGTAAATGAATATCCAATAAAATTCCATCGGGACAATGGTTATCGAGCCAAGCTAAGGCGTCATAGCCATCCTTGACATAATGAACCTGATAGCCCCAAAACTCTAAAATATCCTTGAGTAAGACCGCATTGTGATGATGATCTTCAACTAACAGGAGCGACGAGGTCGCGGCAAGGTCTGACGGAGCCAGAGTTTTACGCCAAGGCGCTTCAGGAGTCGCAGGTGTCGGTTCCCCAGCCGCTCGGGGCAACACAATTGTAAATTCACTACCTTGGCCGGGCGTTGAGTGACAGGTGACTGTTCCACCATGAAGTTCAGCTAACTTACGAGTTAGAGCCAACCCTAACCCGGTTCCTTCATGATGACGAGATAGGGAACTATCTAACTGCTGAAATGGTTGAAATAATAGCGATTGCTGCGCTTCAGGGATGCCAATCCCCTGATCGCGAACGCTAAAGTAGATATAATTGTCATCATCCGTTACGGCTAAATCAACTTGCGTTCCCGACTCTGAGAATTTAATCGCATTGGACAATAAATTCAAGAGCATTTGACGTAACCGCAACTCATCGGCCAAAACTCTTCCCTGGGGATGAGAGGAATGCAAATTCACATCAATATTTTTAAGACGAGCCTGCTCACTCATTAAGGCGATCGCCTCACTACAGACCTTCAAGAACGGAGTCGAGGTCAAGGACAGCTCGATTTTGCCAGCCTCAACTTTTGACAAATCTAAAATATCACTAATTAATCTCAGTAAATGCTGGCCACTTTCATGAATTCGCCGCACATACACAATCTGTTTTTGATTGAGATGTCCAAATAACTCTTGTAGCAAAAGATTAGAAAATCCCAAAATTGAGGTTAATGGCGTTCTTAGTTCATGGGACATATTCGCCAAGAAAGCGGATTTCATGCGACTAGATCGCTCTAATTCTAGGTTTTTAATTGCCAGCTCAGATTGGCTTCGTTTTTGCTCTGTAATATCTCGATAAATCAGGGAGATTGTATCAATAATTTCCGCGCGATCGCCCGCTGTTAGATCCAGCCTCAGATCCGATGAATTCCGCTCCTCTCGTAAGATCACAGCCACAGAAATCAAGGCTGGGAACGACTCCCCCGTTGCCCGCTGGCAGGTTACTTCCCCACTCCAGCCAAGTTGCTCATTCGAGAGAGCTTGTTCGACCAGCCACGTCATCGAAATTGGAGCATAATCAGGGTAAAACAAACAATTACTAGCACCAATCAAAACATCTCGCTCATAGCCAAACATACGAACCGTTGCCGTATTCGCATAGACAATTGTCCCCTCAGCGCTCACAATAATCGTACTATCATAGGCTGAATCAACCGCCTTCATAAACATCTGTAATTGGCGATTAAACTGTTTGCGCTCCGTAATATCCCGCGCAATCCCTAAACCACCCACCAAACGCCCTTGTCGATACAGCAAACGTCCGTTAACTTCTAAATCTCGTGTGGTTCCATCAGCCGTTGGGACCTGAAACTGAAAATCTTTTAACTCACCGGTTTTCAGCAAAGTCTTAAACGCATTCGCGGTAGCCTGACGATCCTCTGGAGTAATAAAATCTAAATAACATTGACCCTTCCAAGCTTGACCTGTACAGCCAAGTAACCGTTCGCCATAGGAATTGATAAACGTCAGCTTACCCTGCAAATCAACCGCGTAAACCATATCATTAGCCGCTTCAACATAGGCTTGGAAGAGTTGGCTATCTAAGTCAATATCGAGATCACCGTCCTCCTTCGAGACATGAGAGACATGAGGAACGCTTGAGCGAGCTAAACCCTCAGCAACGACCCCCTGTTCAGCCTCAGAACTTGGTCGTTGTTGCAACGCTTGTTCTAGTTCAGCCACGCGACAACGTAGCTCATGATTTTCACGTTCGAGGGACATAAGTTTCGCACCAAATCAGTTAGGGGATGGTAGCTCACAAGGGACTGAACAACAGATGAGGTCACTTCAGGATACTCCGACCTCAGTGAGCCATCAAGCCAGACCCGAGATATCGAGTAAAGATCGTCAAGACTCGGGGGTGAGATTAGAGAACCTTAGCTGCTGCCATCAAACCTACATCGAACCTACCCCAAATGTACAGCATTGCTTAAGGCATATGACACGGTAGAGGCTGACCAAGTTGGAGTTAAATACACCTTCGCAAACTGTCTTGAGTTTTCTGATATAACCCATGTCGTTTGCCCACCAATAGAGGTCTGCACTGCGTCACGTTCTGGTCAGCTAGCGGGTTAACGGGCGGGTTAACGGGTGTTGATTTCCCCGTTAACAGTGGCTGATGCTGATCTGAGTCTCCAGGGTAGTGTTGAGAGGTTGGCCCGTTTCCCAGACCGGTTGCGTGGGGGTCACAGTTCCCTGGATGGGAGCCGCATCACGGGGATAGGGACTCGCGGCCAGACTGATATGTCCATCAGCCACAGCTAACCCGTGGGTTGGATCGTAGCCTCGCCACCCCGCACCAGGAAGATAGACTTCAACCCAAGCATGAAGGTCATAATTGGTTTGATCCGGGTCCCCTTCCTGATAGCCACTCACAAAGCGGGCCGCCAGTCCAACCGCTCGACAGACGGCGGCGAATAAGACGGTGACATCCCGACAAGACCCTCGTTTGTTGCGCCAGGTTATCCCTGGAGTCTGTGGGTCTCCTTCGAGACGTGTGACATAATCACATTGGCTATAAATCCGTTGATTGAGATCATGGAGGAACCGTAACGTTTGATTGTCCGACAGATGCAACAGTTCCTCCGCCAGTTCACTGGCGATGGGGTCGCCCCCTTGAGGCAGAATAATCGGAGGATCTAGGTAAGCTAGAAGCTGCGATCGCAGGGAACTGGGATAGTCAATGGGGAGGCGATGAGCGCCGTCTTCGAGGAGATACTCAAAGGGATTCGTTTGCCAAGTGGTTACCCGTGCGTGAGAGATGACTTGGAGTTGTTGGCTGGGTTTATCGAACCACAGTTTAATGAGGGCATTACCATCGAGATCCACCACCTGCGATCGCCCCAACGGTTCTGGCGTTACGTCAAGTTGATAGTCAACCAGAGTCTGCAACCCATTACTATGAGGGCGCAGGCGCACCCAATGGGGTCGAAGAAAAACACGTTGATTATACCGATAGGTGCTAACGTGCTGAATCTTAAATTGGGTCATATCTTAACCATAATACGTTTGACTTAGCAGCTTGAATTCTGCAAAAACTAGAGTTGTATTGCCTTTAAATTAGTCGTCGGAAATCATGGCAATACATTCGATTTCAACCCGAACATCCTTGGGCAATCGTGCCACCTCTACCGCCGCCCGAGCTGGGGCGATCGCATCTGTGAAATACTGACTATAGACCCCATTCATGTCCGCAAACTCATTCATATCTGCCAGAAAAACAGTGGTTTTTACCACATCCGAAAAACTGGCTCCAGCTTCTGTTAGAATTGCTTGAAGATTCTCTAAAACTTGTTGAGTTTGTCCTTTAATATCACCCGTTGCCACCAGTTCCCCCTGAGCATTCAGGGGGATTTGTCCAGCCACAAACAGGAGTTTTCCCGTCGCGAGGACAGCTTGGTTATAGGGGCCAACCGGGGCGGGGGCGTTATCAGTCCGGATAATTTGACGCATTCAGGGTACAGGGCGTGAACATATGCCACCCTATCTTATAACTTAGCCAAATCTTCAACCAAACTGATGAATGAGTTGCGCCACAATATCATTACCCGAGATTGGGTGATTATCGCCACCGATCGCGCCCATCGCCCCGATGAATTTAACCAACAGCGCCCCGCCCCAGCCGATTGGCCCCCCTATCGTGAGGATTGTCCCTTCTGCGCCGGCAACGAAGCCCGGACTGGGGTAGAAACCGCCATTCTCTCGGATCATCGCGGTTGGCGGGTGCGGGCCGTCTTAAACAAATATCCAGCCCTATCCCCCGAAGGGGAGGTCATCCGACAGCGAGGCAAACTCTATCGTTCCCTAACAGCGGTGGGGGTTCATGAAGTGATTATCGAACATCCCTGCCATAACGTTACCCTAGCGTTGCTACCCCTCGACGATATCAGCAACGTACTGCGGATGTATCGAGAACGCTATCGCCATCTACGCAAAGATCCTCGCATCTCCACCATTGTCATCTTCAAAAATCATGGTCGAGGGGCGGGAACCTCCCTAGAACATCCCCATTCCCAGATTGCCGCCACGCCCATTGTGCCAAATCAACTGCGACTGCGGACTCAGGAGGCGATTCGTTATTTCGATGATTGGGGCGAATGTATCTTCTGTCGCACTCTTGCCGAAGAACTCGACGCGGGCGATCGCATTGTCTGTCAAAGTCAGCATTTCGTGGCCTTTATCCCCTACGCCGCCCTCTCTCCCTTCCATCTCTGGATTTTTCCTCGTCGCCATGCTTCCTCGTTTGAGGACATCTTAGATCACGAAATTGAGGACTTAGCAGAAATCCTCCGGCAAGTGTTGGCGAAACTCTATGTCGGGTTAAATAATCCCGACTACAATTACACCATTCGCTCCATCCCCAGCGATGAACATCGTACTAACTATTTCCATTGGTATCTGGCGGTGATTCCTCGGGTGTCTCTGACGGCGGGGTTTGAGTTGGGAAGTGGGATGTATATCAATACCACCCTCCCAGAAGCCAGTGCTGAGTTTCTGCGATCGATTTCTGTCGGCGAGATGACCCCCGATTCTAGTGCCAATTCTAGCGCCAATTCTGAGGGCGATTCTCAGAGCGATTTTGAGGGCAATTCTCGGGATAATTCTCGGGATAATTCTCGGGGCGATCGCTGATACCCTTTGAAAGACAACTATCTTATAACGCCATCTACCGATTGTTCTATGGCCAGCCCTTCAACTCCCCTTCCTCCACGACGTCTTGCCCCCTGGTGGCGTAGTACCGTGCGACAACTCCCCATTCTCGTGCGTCGAGGCTGCGCCTTTGTCGTAGAAGTCTCCTTCATTGTCGGAAGTGCGGGCATTCCCTATGGCTTCGGGGCTTACGCCACCCAGCAAGAGATTGGTGAACCGGTTCCCCTCAGTCCCCTGTTAGCCGCAACAGAAGACCGTATCGCTCGGGTTCTTAGTTTGCCGGTTCGTCAACCCAATCGCAATGTGTCCCCCCTGACCAATCTCTTTTGGACAGGGGCCTTAGTGATGCCCCTGTTGGCAGGAGGTTGGCAGATCTATTTACTCTATAAAACCGGACAAACAGACCCCAAACGTTGGTTTGGCATTAAAGTGGTCACCCCTCAAGGAGCGCCACCGAGTCTGGTTCAGGTGCTGCTGCGGGAGGCGATCGCCCGCTGGGGTATCTTTGGGGGAACCGCCTGGGTCCTGTGGCGGCTGACGGGAGCCTTTCCCGATTTGGGCATCTTACTCGGATTAACGGGGGTGGTGTTGCTCGTCGATGGCCTGGCCTCTCGCTTCAACCGTCAAGGACGAGCCTTCCATGACAACATCGCCGGTACCACCATCTTTGATGCCCTAAATAACCC
This sequence comes from Phormidium lacuna HE10JO, assembly GCA_900149785.2. Classification (GTDB taxonomy): domain Bacteria; phylum Cyanobacteriota; class Cyanobacteriia; order Cyanobacteriales; family Geitlerinemataceae; genus Sodalinema; species Sodalinema lacuna_A. Next base: position 237,851 of record FSSI02000001.1, read on the forward strand.
CTATGGAGATTGGCAAAACGAGGAGTTAGAGCGCGATCGCCATTGGACTCAGGTTGAAGGAGAAGCCGTTGAGGCCATTGTCCTGTATCCTGAACCGGAACCGCGATCGCCGGCCGGGGCCAGTCTTTGGTTTTGGATGCTCCGTAACCCCGCCACAACCCTGTTGTTAGTGCTGCTGTTTTGTCTAACAGCCGTCTTGGGAACCTTTGTTGGCACCCAGGTCTATATTCAACAACAGGCCAACTCCCGAGAATTTCAGGAACAGGATAATCAGATGTTCTTGTCCCTGGTGGGCAAACTCACCCCCGCCGCCGGAGCGCCCGATGAGCGTAAAAATGCCATTTTAGCTCTGGGAACCTTAAATGACCCTCGGGCCTTATCTCTCTTGGTCGACCTCCTCGGCCAAGAAACAGAACCGGAATTGATTGACGCCAGCCAACAGGCCATCGCCTCCCACGGTAAAGCCGCCATTCTGGAACTACGCCGCCTCAACCAATCCCTAAAAATTCAGTTAGATTCCCTCGAATATGGAGGAACCGCCGAGGAAAAAGCCCTCCTCGCTCGTCGTCTGCGGGCCACCCAGCGGGCGATCGCCACCATCCTCAGTAACCACAGCGGCGAACTCCCCACCGCTGATCTCAGCCGCACTCATCTCAGCCAAGCGGTGACTGACGTTCCCTTCACCCTAGTCTTAGATGGAATCAATTTAGCCGGCATTCGCTTTCGCGGTTCCCTCCTTAGCCGAGCCAGCTTTCAAGGCAGTCAGTTCTATGGGGCCGGGGAAGATGGCCGCTTCGGGACCTATGACGATTGGATTGCTGACCTCTCAGGCGCAGATTTAAGTTACGGCAACTTCGCCGGGGCTACCCTGACCCAAGTCTGGATGTACCGCAGTAACGTCATGCAGGCCAATTTCAATCACGCTGATGCTCGCTGGGTGAGTGCAACGGGGTCTAATTTCAGTTCCGCGCAATTGGTGGGGGCTAACTTCGAGGGGGCATCCTTACGTCAAACCAGTTTCACGGGAGCGGATTTGAACGCCGCTGACTTCACCAATGCCGATTTACAGGGGGCCAGTCTCACCCAGGTTCGTGCTGGGGGCAGTCTCTGGACGGGGGCCAATCTCAGTCAGGCCAATTGGCAGGGTGCGGATTTAGCCGGGGTAGACTTCTCTCAAGCCAATTTGAGCAATAGCAATTTCCGTGACGTTAACCTCTCCGGGGCGAATCTGCGCCAGGCTAATTTGGAATATGCCAGTTTCCACGGCAGTGATTTAACCTGGACCGATTTACGAGGGGCCACGGTGGCGGGGGCAGATTTCCAGGGCGTTACCTGGGAGGCGGCCGAGTCTGAGGAGGCCAGTGACTTTGTGGTGCGATCGCCTGAGGCGGGGCCGCTCAGTTTCGTCGAGGGGGTTAACTTCAGTCAAGCCCGGAATTTAGACCGAGAGGCGGTGGCGTTTCTGTGCGATCGCGGCGCGATTCACCCCGATTGCCCCTAGCAGACTCCAGCACCGATCCTCAATCGCCTGTCTCCATCCCTAAGATGACTCAACAAAGCGACGAATGTGCTGCAACAGCCGCTCCATCTCCGTCTCATCCGTGAAGTAATGGACACAGGCCCGGACACAACTGGGGTCAAGAAGGGTCCGGACCATCACCCCATGCTGTTGCAAAAACTGAACCAGACCCTTATGGTCTTCCGACTCTAAGACAAAGGAGACTAACCCCGCTTCTGGGGGGGCAGTCCGTAAACACCTCACCTGCGGAATCTCTCGCAAGCCTTCCCAGAGATGCTGACTCTGACGACAAATCTGTTCATAGCGTGCCTGGGCCGTTCCCCAACTGCGATGGGAGGCGATCGCCTCCCGTAAGCCGACATACAACGGATAGGCAGACGTGGCAATCTCATAGCGCTGTGCGTTGGCTTTCAGGCCCGTGGGGTTGCCCGTAGCATCCATGGTGATGCCACGCCAACCAATAAAGGTGGGGCGCAGACTGGCCATGGCGTCCGGGTGACAGTAAAACCCACCGACCCCAGCGGGGCCACAAAGCCATTTATGACCGGTAAAGGCATAGTAATCCACCCCAGAGTCGGCTAACTCCAGGGGCAGAACGCCCACAGACTGGGCTGCATCGGCTAAGACGCGAATCGGTTCCCCAGAAGAGGTGGGGACTTGACGGCAGGCGGCGACAATCTCTTTGAGGGGTAACACCTGTCCCGTATTCCAGAGAATATGACTCAACACCACTAAGCGAGTGTTGGCTGTCAAGGCTTGGGCAATGACCTCAACGGCGGTATTGGTGTTGAGGGTGGCTTGAACGGAACAAATATCAACCTCAATGCCAAAGCGATGTTGAAGTTCCTGCACCGTCGCCACCACCCCAGGATGTTCGCAGTCGGTCATCACGAGGCGATCGCCCCGCTGCCAGTCAAGACCCCAAAGGGCGATATTACAGCCGACTGTCACATCCTCCGTCAGAGCAATGGTGTCCGCCGTTACCCCCAACTCATCGGCAATGGCCTGCCTGGTCTGGTTGGCACAATCTTGAGCCCAAGCATTAGCCTGAGCCGAAAATGGACCAATGCGCTGCACCCACTCATAGGCTTGACGAATGGCATTGATGGCCGTTTGAGGCAAAGGACCTTGACCGCCATAATTAAGATAGGTTTTGTTGCTCAGGGCCGGGAACTGTTGTCGTTGTTGTTGAGACACCGTTGCTCTTGTGAGTGGTTTCAGGGATAGAAACGCGTGCAGTTACCAATTTTATCAACGACCCCGTCACGGCCAACACGAATATACCCCATCGCGGGCTGTTCAACGGGCAACCAGAGATAACCGGCTTCATCGATCGTAGGGTTAGTACTACCGAGAATAATCGCTGCCCCTTCATTGAGAAAACGAACAATCTCACTGTTGGGATTGTTGGAACGATACACATTCAAGCCATCGGGAGTGACCACATTCCGCGCTAAACTCACGTCGGGACACATGGCGGGCTGAAAACGGGCCGCCCTCGCCGGTTGTTGAGCCACGGGGGTATCGACTTCCCCATCACAGACATAACTCGACCAAACATAGCCACGATAGCCGGGGGTGGCCACCGGCTGCCAACTTCCGGCGGGGGCGGCAACTCGTTCGAGGGATGTCCCGTTGTTGAGAATCGTCAAGACTCGGCCGGCCGGGGTTTCCCGTAGGTTTAAGCGCGGCCCCGGCGTGCAAACATGGGCTTGGTTCGGGTAAGACTGAGCGATCGCCCCATTACCCCCCATTAAGACGGTTCCGAGAGCAAGGGGGAGAAAAGCAAGAGGAAATTTCATGGTATCAGGAGCTTCAAGGCTCTTTAACGCAGTTGCTATGAATTTTAGCGGACGTGTTGCCGAATCCAAGATCCCTAAGACAGATTAATCAGCCGGCCTCCCTCGCGACTTGACTGAGATAAGCCCTCTAAGATGCCCACCAATTGCGCCCCCACTGCCCCGGAGGAGCGATCGCAGTCTTGACCGGTTTCAATCCCGGCGAGGAAGCGATCGCAGACCCGTCGCAGGGGTTCTCCGGGAGCGACCTCTATGGCTTCGGGGGTAACGGCACTCGGCTGCCATGTCCCGGCTGAGTCCTGGCTGAGTTGTCCCTGAATGAGGGTCAAGGGATTGGCCGCGAGTTCGTCAAACACCAGGGTTCCGGCATCTCCCACCAGGGCTAACCGTCGTTGTTTATCGGGATTGGCCCAACACAGATGAAGGGTCGTCTCTACGCCACTGGGATAGACTAATCGCCCCCAGGCGACATCGGCTAAGCCATCGGCAAACAGATGTTGCGAGGCGGCATCCCCTTGGAATTGTAACCAAATCTTGCCGGTTCCTTGCACCATCACCGGAACCTCGCCGAGCCAATGATTAAAAATCGCGATATCGTGAATGGCTAAATCCCAGAGGGCATCGACATCATGGCGAACAGGGCTTAGATGGGTACGGGCGGCATAGCCATAGCGCAGTTCCCCGAGGCGACCTTGACGCAGCACCTCGGCCCCCCGTTCGACACAGGGATGGAAGAGATAGGTATGGTCGATATTGAGCCGTCGTTGCTGGTGTTGGGCTAACTCCCAGAGGGCGATCGCCGTTTTGGACTCTAAGGTGAGGGGTTTTTCAGCTAAGACATGATAGCCCCGGTTGAGTGCCTCGCGAATGGTGCTTTCATGGTCGGTGGCGGGAGTGGCCACAATCACCCCCTGAGCGGGCAGTTCTTGGGTGCTATGCCAATCTTGGCTCAGCATGACCCCGGCCGCTTCTAGGTTAAAGCGTTCATTGACCGCTTGTAGACGCTGGCGATCGCAGTCAACGACTGCCAGTAATTCCCCCTTCGGATGCTCTAAGATATTGCGAATCAGGTGATTGCCCCAACGACCCGCGCCAATAATAATAATTCCTGTCATAAACCTGTCGGAAGAGGTGAGCTTGAATCGGTCACGAGTGAGATACTGGGGACTGTTGGGAATCTTCGGCCTGGGACAAGGCCAAAAATGCCTCTTGAGCCGCTGCTTGTTCGGCGGCCTTGATCGATCGCCCGGTTCCCCGACCCAGACAGCGATCATGAAGCCAGACTTCAGCGGCGAAGCGGCGATCGCTATGATGTTCTCGGGTCACTTGTTCGACAACACGGTAGTCTGGCAGTTGTCGGTAATGGCCCTGGGTCCATTCCTGCAAGGCGGCCTTATAATTCTGTCGAGCGGGATCTTGGCGCACTTGTTCAGCTAGAGGACGAAAGGATTTGTCAAGCCAGGGACGCACCAAACTCGTATCATGGTGACTCAGATACAGGGCCGCCGCCACCGCTTCGAGGGCATCGGCTAAGCGAGAACGATAGCCGGCCTTATCACCGCTGGCACTCCCACCGACGAGCAAATAGCGCTGAAACCCGTAGGATTCGGCAATCTCGGCTAGGGTGCGATCGCTCACTAACACGGAACGAATGGCAGCGTAATCTCCCACTTTGGCTTCAGGGTAACTTTCCCAAAGAAACTCCGCTGACGCTAAGCGAATGGCCGCATCACCGATAAACTCTAGGCGTTCGTAGTTGCGAGTTGCGGACACGGTTGGATGGGTTAATGCGGTATCTAAGAGATCCCAGTTCACGCGAGAGTCGGGAGCTAAACCCAACTTAAGAATAAATTGATGTAATGCGTCTTGACGCTGGGGGGGCAGGGCAACCATAGGGAGTCAGAGGGAGTCAGAGGGAAATCAGGTGATATACAGGCGATACAAGGGGGGTAGAGAAAGTAGTCGTAAGCCGGGTTCTGTTCTATCCCATCGTCAGACATCGTCAGACGATGAGACGGGCAGTTATCTATCTGGGACGTTTGTTACCAAACGCCTCAAGCGGTTCTCCAACATCGGAACCGGTAAAAGACCAACCATGGTTCCGGCGACCTTGCACCCACTCGGGGTTTACCGAGCCAGTACCTCTCGATACTGCTGGTGCGCTCTTACCGCACCTTTGCACCCTTACCCTGAGACGGTCGTGGCTTACCCACGATCGTCTGACAAGGCGGTATGTTTCTGTGGCACTCTCCTCACGCTCACGCGCACTGGGCGTTATCCAGCAAGTTTGGTCTTTCGGGTGCCCGGACTTTCCTCAAACTGGCTCAAGCGCTAGACTCGGCCAGTTCGCAACTGCCTCACCTACTTTCTCTGCTCTTAGTGTGACAGCAGACCCGGTCGGGTGACAAGATATCGGGGGTTCGATGGAATGTTTGAGTCACTTGCCACAAGCCGATCTCATACCGTTGCATGTTCAACGCGAAAGACATTGCTAAACAGGTTAGCCACGATTTGTTTCCCTTCTTGGGTCACTTCGAGATATTTGAGTCCTTCTTTGATGTAAGGATAGACTCCATTCCAGTAGAACTTGGGATAGCCGTTGCGTAGGTCGCCTGGGGTTTTATAGCCGAGAGCCTTGTTGGTTCCGGTTTCTTCAAATTCGTAGAAAAGGGCGCTAATTTTTTGTAGATAACGGGGGTCGCTGAGTTGTCCGATGAGATCGGCGGCCCGCACTAAGCCGGGAAGATTGCAGGTATCTTGGTGATCTTCTCCCGCTGGAACGGGAAACCGCGTCAGTTCCATGCTGCTACGGATGAGTTCGGCATCGATGAGGCGATGTCCTCCAAACCGTTCGTCGATAAACAACTTTCCGCGATCGACATGATAGGGCGTCAGGGCCGCATCGGTCGCACCGGGAGCCAGGTAGACCATTGTGTCGTCAATCCCCGTAGAATAGAGTCGCCGGGTGGGGTCATCTTTACGACACACCCCTTTGACGTAGCCAATGTCATGACACAGCAGCGCAATGGTGAAATGGAGCCAATCTTCGCAGGAGACACCTCCTTCACGGATGTGTCGTCCTCGGAGGATATCCTGACCCACGAGGGTGACGAAAATTGTATGTTCGACGTTGTGATAGAGGGCATCGCTGTTGGCGATGTTTTCCAATGCCATACCACCCGCCCAGCCGATGATCTCGGCGTAGTCAGACTTTAGCCCGCCATAGGTGCGGTGGTAGTTGTCCTGGAGTTTGGGGACGAAACGGTCGATGAGTAACTGGGTGGCATTAAACATCGCCTGTTTTCCTTTCCTGTTTCTTGTGGGGGATCTGGGTCACAAGCTATTGTGATGGCCGACTTCTAATCCCTTATTTTAACAAGTTACTTCCCCATCTCGGCGATCGCTCGTGCAAGAGACCCAACCCCGACGCACAGCGTGCAGGAGTCGGTTCAGTAGGGTGTAGTCGGCGTCGGTGAGGCGATCGCTGAGTAGATAAGAGCGCAATTGCAGGCGATCGGCTTGGGTGAGTTTGCCGTTTTCCCAAACTTGGAAGAAAAAGTCAGATAAAGTCGGCAGTGAGGGTAAAAACGAGTTGGTCATTATTTTAAGAGAATCTTCTATTTCTTTAATGATGCCGCCACTCGTTGGATCTAGCGGCGATCTCGTACAGGGGCTTGGGTAATTGCGATCGCCCCATCACGTAACTGGGATCGCTTAAAATGGTGATAGGGATCGCCTAAAATTAGCGATCTCCGTCACAATGATTCTCTCAAGTATCTGTAGCTGATGTTACAAAAACATGAATCTTCACGAAAGTTTTGACTTCTTAATCTAGTGCTTTAGGAGAATGTACATTCTTGCGTTGCTATAGCAATCGAAGATTGGCTTAGGACACTCTGAGTTGGAAGAGAATCCGCTACCTCTTGTCTCTTGCCTATTGCCTCTTGCCTCTTGCCTCTTGCCCTCTTCCTCCCTGTTCCCTGTTCCCTGTTCCCTGTTCCCTTCTTTTGCCTCNCTTGTCTCTTGCCTATTGCCTCTTGCCTCTTGCCTCTTGCCCTCTTCCTCCCTGTTCCCTGTTCCCTGTTCCCTGTTCCCTTCTTTTGCCTCTTGCCTCTTGCCTATTGCCTCTTGCCTCTTGCCTCTATTGCCTCTTGCCCTCTTCCTCCCTATTCCCTATTTCCCGTTCTAGGGGCTAATTGAAGCAAACGGAAGTACCTGTTGCGTTTTACTCAAGCGCACCCCAGAAATATCCTCTTGGGCAAAAGCATAATCTTTATTCTGCCAAAGCGGGATATAGGGAACCTCCGCCGCGACAATCTCCTGTAACTCCACCAACAACTCATTCCGTTGCTGCGGGTCAGAGGCTTCTCGTTGCCGTTGTAATAACTCATTGGCACGAGGATCATAATAAAACGAGCCGTGATATTGACTTTCCCCTAAGGTGCAGCCACTCTCAACAGACCCCTCTTGACATTCGAGAAACGGCTTAACATAGTTATCCGCATCAAAAAAGTCCGCATACCAGGACAACAGAAAGGTCGGATACACGCCCTTATCCAAATATCCGTAGGCTGTCGCCGCCTCGACACTTCGGGGTTCGACGGTCATTAACCCCGGCAAATTTCGCTCAGCAAAGGCTTGTAAAATTGTGGCACTCAGACGGCCCGCCACGGAACTTGAGGGAAACCAGATCTGCACGACAAGGGGATTTTCTGGGGAAAACCCGGCCTGACGCAACAGTTCCCTGGCCCGGGCCACATTCCCATCGCCGTATTGCGTTGCAAACAGGGGACGATGGGCCTCAAAGGCGGGGGGAAGCAAACTATAAAGAGGGTCCGCTTGACCGTAAAATACCCGCTGATTGAGCAAATTTCGATCCATGACGGCGGCTAAGGCCTGACGGACTTCAAGGCGATCGAAGGGGGGCTGATTGACGTTGAGAACCAGATAGGAAATGGTGGTACTTTCGGCGGCAATAATTTGATATCCCTCGGTTGGGGCTAATTCCTGAAGACTATGAATTTGGTCGGGGTCGAGTTGTTGATACGCCACATCAACGGACTCAGTACGGAAGGCGTTATAGAGGTTGGATTGACTCGAAAAGCGCCGCATATCAACCCCTTGATTGTTGGGAGGCTGGCCCCAATAGTCTTCAAAGATGTCAAAGGCGACGGAGTCACTGCCATAGTTGGCTAGACGATAGGGACCGGTTCCGACAAACTGGCTGGGGAGGAATTGCCCTTCGCCAATGTCATAGGCGGCTGGAGATATAGCACAAAGTCCTGGAAATGTCAAGAGAGAGGTGAAGCCGGCAAAGGGATAGTTGAGGCTGAGGGTGAGTTCGTACTCGCTGCTGGCCTCAATGGTGTCGACTAAGTCGGCGAGTAGGAAGGATGGCCGGCCACGATTGTCGCGAAAGCGGCGCAGGGAGAAGGCCATGGCGGCGGCGTTGAAGGGGGTTCCGTCATGGAAGACAACATCGCGACGCAAGGGAATGCGGTAGGTAAGTTGATCGTCGCTGATGATGGGTAGATCCCTGGCGAGTTTGGGGACGAGAGTGAGTTCTCCTTGGTCGTTTTGTTCGTAGTGATAGAGGGGTTCGCCCAGGTTGGCGATCGCCATCATGGAGGATTGTTCGTAGGCTTCGGCGGGATCGAGGGTGACAATTTGGGCGGTTGTTCCGAGGCGGATGCGATCGCCTCGGGAACTGGCCCCGACTCCACCGCTGGTTTGACGCAGATCCTGACTCGATTGTTGACAACTGACTAAGATGACCAGACAACAACTGATCACGGCGGCGATCGCCGGCCAACGTCTTCTCCAATTTCCTCTCATGCTGCCTGCCTCATCTGTCCTAGGACAACTCTCGATTGCCCAACTATTTTAACGGACAGCATTAACCAAAAAAATACCCCGAGTTCGATGTCGAGGAAGTCACAGTATAGCTAAACGAGAATGATCTGACTCAAAGTCTCTGGTTTAAAGGGTTTTTAAGTTAAAATACGACGCCGGAATAGAAAATCGACAAATTGCAGTCTTAGCCAAGCTGAGGCAAAGATTAACGTGATGGTTTTAACAGTTAAATCTGATAGCGGCTGCGAAATCTGGCCTCAGTCAGAAATTTTGAGCCAACCCCGGCGAACGGCATGAAAGATACGGTTGAGGACATCTTCATCCTCAGAACTGAGGCTGTTGCTAAGAACGACGGATTTAAGAGTTTGTCGCTCGGCGCGGCTGAGATGTCCGAGATTCCACACTCGGGCAAACATTTCATCGAGGGGGATGCTTTGGTTCAGGGTCTGGGTCGTCATCATGGGGGTCTGTCACCTTAGTTCGATATTCTTAGTATTACCTTTAGATTTGTTTTGTACAGCGATCGCCTTCCCCATTTGAGACGATCTTCAACACGAATGTTTGTGATGAGTATCACTGTTGACCGATTTGACTCGGAATTAACTCGTAGCTGAGAGTGGGTCAGACCCCCACTGGGCAAGACGTTCACTCACCGCCGCGATCGCCTCAGTCCATTGTCCGCGCTGGGACTGACGAAATAACCGTAACGTGGGATACCAAGCACTGCGATCGCCGGATAATCCCCAACGCCAATCCGGCGTGTGGGCCAACACCACCCAGGCCGGCTTCCCGAACGCTCCCGCCAGATGAGCCACGGCGGTATCAACGGTGATCACCAGATCGAGTTCTTGAATCATGGCGGCGGTATCCCAAAAGTCCCGCAACTGGGGGGCGAGATCAATCAGACGCGGTTCGGCGGCGATGGCCTCAGCGTCCTCGGGTCGAGGCTGTTTCTGCAAACTATAGAACTGAATTTGAGGCAAGTCCAGCCAGGGTTGAAACTCGGCCCAGGAACAGGAGCGATCGCCATCTTTGCGATGAGTCGGACTCCCAGACCAAACTAACCCGACTTTCTTATAGCCTGTGGGAGCCTCGGGAACGTGGGGGCGACAATGGGGACTGAGATGGAGATAGGGAACCTTAGCCGGAATCGTCTCAGGTGTCGTTTGACGTAAATAGGGCAGACTCATGAGTAAGGCGTGAGCATCCCAAGCGGGAATGGGATCGTCCGTCGAGAAGAGGCGATCGCAACCGGGGAGTCCCTGAAACAGACGCAGTAACGGTGGCCGCACGCGCAGCCAAACGCGCACCCCTTCGGCGGCTAATTCCGGCACATAGCGCACAAATTGAATCGCATCACCGAAGCCTTGTTCAGCCAGTAACAGCAGAGTTTTGCCCTGTAATGGCTCCCCCTGCCAGATTAAGTCGCCGCGAGGGAAGGTTTCACTTAAATCTCGTCGGGAGGGACGAGCTTCATAATCGGCAAATCCCCGCTGAAAATCCCCCTGGAGCAAGCGCAATAGGGAGAGAGTACTGCGGGCCTCGTGCCAATGGGGATCTCGCGCTAATACTGCCTCAAAACAGGCGATCGCCGCCTCAATTTCCCCTAAATCCCAATGGATATGGCCGAGGCTAAACCACCATTGTGTCCCGGAATCATCTAACGCCAAAGCTTGCTGATAGGCGGCTTTGGCTTCTAGCAAACCGTTGATTTGTTGCCAGGTGCGCCCAAGGTTGGCATATCCCGTCGCAAATTGGGGATATTGCCTCAGGAGGCTCTGATAATGAGCGATCGCCTCGGACCACTTCCCCTGCTGAAAGGCGACACCTCCCAAAAGATTTAACGCATCCAGACGCTGAGGCTGTTGGGCTAATAGGGTTTGGCAAATGGCGATGGCGCGATCGTACTGCTGCGCCTCGTAACAGGCCAAGGCCCTTTCAATGTCCATCACGTCGTCTTCATCCCCTCACGCTCACATCACCTCTCAAGCCACGGCCACTGAGGAATTGCTCCAATCGCTCCAGAGGAATCGCCCCAGTTGCAGAAAAATTTAGCATTCTTTATATGATTGCCCAAATCCTAGGATCCCCGGTTGAAGCAAGTAGTGTAGCAAACCCACACTAGGGGTTCAGCTCAGGCATCTACATCTAGAACGCTCTTTTGTTTTTGTTACTACTTAACATAAAACATAGGTATAAAACCTTAAAAAAAGCTATAAAAGCGCTTCAGAGAGAATGAACGCTATCAAGCTTCAATTTAAAAACCTTAAATCTTTCTAACATCAGCAGAGACATTAAGTTTAATGTTGCAACCCTTTCCATCCCCAGACACATCCCCCATAATGCAAACAACGAGAGGACGAGCGATCGCGACCCCCAGTTCAACACGAGTCACCTCAACTCCAGTGGCGATCGCCAACCTCAACCAGAACTCAGTCAGTACGAAAAGGAGAAAATCGGGTGAGATTAGCAGTATACGGAAAAGGCGGCATTGGTAAATCCACCACCAGTTGCAACATCTCAGTTGCCCTGGCCCGTCGCGGCAAAAAAGTCCTGCAAATTGGGTGTGACCCCAAACACGATAGTACCTTCACCCTAACGGGCTATCTCATTCCCACCATCATCGATACCCTACAAGAAAAAGACTTCCATTACGAAGACATCTGGCCCGAAGACGTGATCTATAAAGGCTATGGCGGCGTTGACTGCGTCGAAGCCGGCGGTCCCCCAGCCGGTGCCGGCTGTGGTGGTTACGTCGTCGGTGAAACGGTCAAACTCCTCAAAGAACTCAACGCCTTTGACGAATACGACGTGATTCTCTTTGATGTTCTTGGCGACGTGGTCTGTGGTGGTTTTGCTGCCCCCCTCAACTACGCCGACTATGCCCTGATTGTCACCGACAATGGCTTTGATGCCCTCTTTGCCGCCAACCGCATCGCCGCCTCCGTGCGGGAAAAAGCCCGTACCCACCCCCTACGTCTTGCCGGATTGATCGGCAACCGCACCTCCAAACGGGATCTCATCGATAAGTATATCGAGACCGTGCCGATGCCAGTGTTGGAAATCCTACCCCTGATCGAAGATATCCGCGTCTCCCGAGTCAAGGGCAAAACCCTATTTGAGATGACCGAAACCGACGCAGCCCTCAACTACGTCTGCGACTACTACCTCAACATTGCCGACCAAATCTTGGCCTTACCCGAAGGTGTGGTTCCCAAAGATGCCGCCGATCGCGACCTCTTCTCGCTTCTATCTGACTTCTATCTCAATCCTCAGCAGCCCCCGGCGACCGTGGATGCTGAACCCGACCTCATGATGGTCTAAATGATGGCTTAAATGATGGCTTAAAGGGCCGTGTGAAAGAACCGAGCCAGCCTCGCAACTGATGAGCGTCAGGGTTGTCGCGGCGATCGCAGCCAATCCTGGCCCGAATGTCAACGACTATTACAGCTTGCAGGGATGAAGCACCCCAGTTGTCAGCTAGCCTAGTATGATTCAGTACAGGCAATGCCTAATGCCGTTTCAAGACGGAGTACCTTCGACTGAGGCGGATAGACTAGAAATGAACAACGCAGCAACTCCGGGGATAAATAAAAACCATGGCATTTTTCGATAGCTTTACCAGCGCTCTCAAAGAGAAGTGGTTGCAGTATTACCAAGCCAACCGCGAATGGCTCAACCTGCACATGCAGGTGGCTGCCGTTAAAACCCCCGATGGAGGTCGTCGTCCTCCGTCTTACTTCATCATCGGTTCCCTCAACGGAATCGAACCGAAGCTGGCCCAACTGATGTTGCCCTTTTCTCGGCTCAATCCCGATCCAGATACCTTAATTGAAGTGATCGGCTTGAACTTTGACCCCGACATTGCCCTGGGGTTAGATCCCGAGACTGACCTTCCTTCTCAAGAATCTGCCCCTTCCGTCGAGGAGACTGAAGATGACCCTTTTGGTGAGTCGGAAACTGGGGATTTTACCGCTGCTGGCGTAGCGGCGAGTAGCCTAGTTTCCGACGACTCCCAACCCCCTGCGATCGCAGAAACTCCCGACGCGATCGCTGAACCCGAACCCGAACCCGAACCCGAAGCCGCAACCGATGCAGCCCTCGCTGGCGTAACCGCCGTTGCCCAAGCACAAGACGAGGAAGAGGATTTAAGTATCCTTGAGGATGACGAGAATGAGTCCGCTGAGGAGACCCCAGAAGCGATGCTTCTCGACGATGACTCAGAGGAATTAGAAGCGTCTTCAGACGAGTCTTTAGAAGACTTGAGCGAAGCCTCAACCCCTGAAAGTCCCGAAGCCGACGACGCTCTCGATATCCTCGGGGAAGCCGAAGCTGACTCAGACTCTCAGGAGGCTGACGAAGAACTCGATCCCTTTGCCGGACTATCCGAAGAACCCGTTGATCTCGATACTCCCATCGAAGCGAGCAGCGATGCCAGCGACGACGAGGATTCAGACAGCGATGATGATATGGACTTGTCCGCCTTCGCCGATGACGAGGCTGAAGACACCTCCAATGACGTCAGCGATGATATGGATCTCGATGTCTTCGGCGACTCTGACGACGACTCTGACGATGACTCCAACGGGGACGCGGCCGATAGCGATGATATCGACCTATCTGCCTTTGCCGAGGACGAGTCTGAGGCGGATGAGATGGATCTCGACGCTTTCGCCAGTGATGACGATAGCGATGGTTCTGACGACATGAATCTCGACGCTTTCGCCAGTGATGACGATAGCGATGGTTCTGACGACATGAATCTCGACGCTTTCGCCAGTGATGACGATAGCGATGGTTCTGACGACATGGACCTCGACGCTTTCGCCAGTGACGACGATTCTTCCTCGGATGATGACGTCGATCTCGCCGCTTTAGCCGACGACGATGACGATGATATGGATTTATCAGCCTTCGGCGATGACGAGGACTCGGACGACGACGGCGACGATGGACTCGACCTCGGAGCCTTCGGCGGTGATGAGGACTCGGACGACGATGACGATGATATGGATTTATCGGCCTTCGGCGGTGACGAGGACTCGGACGATGACGGCGACGATGGACTCGACCTCGGGGCCTTCGGCGGTGATGAGGACTCGGACGACGATGACGATGATAATGACTTCGATCTAGCCGCCTTTGGTGGTGATGATGAAGACTCTGGCTTAGGAGATCTCGGCAACGATGACGAACTCGACGAAGCGGCGTTTGGGGCGTTGATGGAAGATGACGATGATGAGGAAGATCCCGAAATCTCCAACTTGTTGTCAGATCTCGAATAACACAACTGACCACCCCTGATATTAGGAGACCTGTTCCATGACTGTTGCTACACAACCCAATGCACAACCTAATGCACTTAACTTTGAGTGCGAAACGGGGAACTATCACACTTTTTGCCCGATTAGCTGTGTAGCTTGGCTCTATCAGAAAATTGAAGATAGCTTTTTTCTGGTGATTGGCACGAAAACTTGTGGCTATTTTCTGCAAAATGCCATGGGAGTGATGATTTTTGCCGAGCCACGTTATGCCATGGCGGAACTCGAAGAGGGGGATGTTTCGGCTCAGCTCAATGATTACGAAGAGTTGAAACGGTTGTGCCAACAAATTAAGCGCGATCGCAACCCCAGTGTCATTGTTTGGATTGGCACCTGTACCACGGAAATCATCAAGATGGACTTGGAAGGGTTAGCCCCCAAACTCGAAGCCGAAATTGGCATCCCCATCGTGACCGCTCGGGCCAATGGGTTGGACTATGCCTTCACTCAAGGGGAAGACACGGTGTTAGCAGCCATGGCACAACGCTGTCCAAATCAGCGGGTGGAGTCAGAAAAAACCGAACGCAATGCCATCAAGCGTCTACTCGATTTCGGTCGCAAGGATGAGGAGGAGACGACAACGTCGGAGTATGTTGACCATCCTCCTCTAACCTTGTTTGGGTCTCTCCCAGACCCGGTGGTGACTCAGTTGAGTCTGGAACTGAAAAAACAAGGGATTCAAGTCTCGGGAATGTTGCCGGCTAAACGCTATACGGAACTCCCGGCACTGGTGGAAGGAGACTATGTTTGTGGCGTCAATCCCTTTCTCAGTCGCACCGCTACTACCCTGATGCGTCGCCGCAAATGTAAACTCATTGGTGCGCCGTTCCCCATCGGTCCTGATGGAACTCGTGCTTGGGTTGAGAAAATTTGCTCGGTGTTCGGTATTGAACCGAAAGGGTTAGAGGAACGGGAGCAAAAAATTTGGGAAAGTGTCGAAGAGTATGTGGCACTGTTGCGGGGTAAGTCGGTCTTCTTTATGGGAGATAATTTGCTCGAAATCTCTTTAGCTCGCTTTTTGACTCGTTGCGGGATGACGGTTCAAGAAATTGGCATTCCCTATATGGACAAACGCTATCAGAAGGCGGAGTTGGATTTCTTGGCAAAAACCTGTGATGAGATGGGGGTTCCCTATCCGACGATTGTGGAGAAGCCGGATAATTACAATCAACTGCAACGGATTAAGGAGTCAAATCCTGATTTGGTGATTACGGGTATGGCTCATGCGAATCCGTTAGAGGCCCGTGGAATTAGTACGAAGTGGTCGGTTGAGTTTACCTTTGCTCAGATTCATGGTTTCGCCAATACTCGCGATTTATTGGAGTTAGCCACCCGTCCGCTACGTCGCAATGACAATCTCAAGCATTTGGGTTGGGAGAAGTTGGTCCAGGAAGACGCTCAGGTTTAAGGCTGTTGTGAGACGGTAACTCGCCTATCGTTTTGGCGAGTCCATCTCCCCGAGGACGATCCCGCACGGGGTCGTCCTCTTGCCGCTTGCCGCTTGCCTCTTGCCTCTTGCCTCTTGCCTTCTTTACAAATGTTTGATTTTTGTTGTTAAAGTCTAAACTAGGAGTTGCGATCGCTCAATTTTTGGTTTATATTAAGTGTCTTAGAACCGCAATTTCACCCCTAAGAACTTTGCGATCGCACCCCTAGCGCAGCGTGAGCGCAATGTGAAATCAACCTTCCTTGTACTTGTCAATAAACTTTAAAAAAAATTAACTCAACATGGCACAGGATCGCAACCGAACGGCTGTAATCACGGGCGCATCTTCCGGCGTCGGACTCTACACCGCAAAAGCCCTGACCTCTCGCGACGATTGGCATGTCGTCATGGCCTGTCGTAATCTCGAAAAAGCCGAAGCCGCCGCCAAAGACGTGGGACTTCCTGAAGGAAGTTACACCATTATGCACATTGATCTTGGCTCTCTGGCCAGTGTGCGTCAGTTTGTGACCAATTTCCGCAGTCTCAATCGTCCCCTGGATGCGTTGGTTTGCAATGCGGCGATTTATATGCCCTTGATCAAAGAACCGCTGCGATCGCCCGAAGGCTACGAACTGACCATGACCACCAACCATCTCGGTCATTTCCTCCTCTGTAACGTCATGATCGAGGACATGAAGCGATCGACTTACGAAGACCGACGCATGGTGATCCTGGGAACCGTCACCCATAACCCCGACGAACTCGGTGGAAAAATTCCCCCGCGTCCCGACTTGGGTAACTTTGAAGGCTTTGAAAAAGGCTTCACCGGTCCCGTCACCATGGCCGACGGGAAAGACTTTGAACCGGTGAAAGCCTACAAAGACAGCAAAGTCTGTAACGTACTAACCATGCGGGAACTGCATCGACGTTATCACGACGAAACCGGTATCACCTTCACCTCCCTTTATCCCGGTTGCGTGGCGGACACCCCCCTCTTCCGCAACCACTATCCCCTCTTCCAAAAAATCTTCCCCATCTTCCAAAAGTACATCACCAAAGGTTATGTCTCGCAGGAACTATCCGGGGAACGGGTGGCCGCTGTGGTGGCTGACCCGGAATATGGCCAATCTGGGGCCTACTGGAGTTGGGGCAATCGCCAGAAAAAAGACCGCAAATCTTTCGTTCAAAAAGTCTCTCCCCAAGCGCGAGATGACGAACGAGGTGAGC
The DNA here is from genome assembly GCA_900149785.2 of Phormidium lacuna HE10JO. Lineage (GTDB taxonomy): Bacteria > Cyanobacteriota > Cyanobacteriia > Cyanobacteriales > Geitlerinemataceae > Sodalinema > Sodalinema lacuna_A. The sequence goes on from FSSI02000001.1 coordinate 254,996, forward strand.
GGATGTGGGATTTAAGTATGAAACTGGTGGGATTGGCGTAGGGAGATAGCCAGAACCACTCAAAGACCGAGGAGATAATCATCTCCTCGGTCTTTTGGATTACCGGCGATCGCAGTGCTTATTCTTCTTCATTGTTGCCTTTTCCGTTGTCGTCACTGGCGTTGTCATTTTCCCCATTCTCAGGAGAATTACCATTTTTACCGATACTATTCGACGACACCATCGCCCCCATCGCTAACTCTTGCCGGACTTTTTCCTCAATCGTTTTAGCAAACTCAGGGTTTTCCAACAGATATTTAACCGAGTTATCTCGTCCTTGGCCAATGTTGTCCCCATCGTAGCTATACCAAGCTCCACGGCGCTTAATAATCCCCGTTTCTTCAGCGAGATCTAACAGACATCCCACCTGGGAAATGCCCTGACCAAAGAGGATATCAAACTCAGCAATCCGGAACGGTGGCGCAATTTTGTTTTTAGCCACCTTGACCTTGGCGCGAATCCCATATTCATCAGAGCCTTTTTTCAGGGTTTGGATGCGGCGAATATCCAGACGCACCGAACAATAGAACTTGAGCGCATTTCCGCCGGTGGTGGTTTCCGGGCTACCGTAGCTAATGCCGATTTTTTGCCGTAACTGGTTGAGGAAAATGACCGTACAGCCAGATTTGCCGATATTTCCGGTAATTTTCCGCAGGGCCTGACTCATCAGTCGCGCCTGTAGGCCCACATGGATATCTCCCATATCGCCTTCAATCTCCGCGCGGGGAACCAACGCCGCCACCGAGTCGATGACCACTAAATCCACCGCAACCGATCGCACCAGTTGGTCGACAATCTCTAACCCCATTTCGCCGGTGTCGGGTTGCGAGACTAAGAGATTTTCAATATCAACCCCCAACGCGGCGGCGTAGGTGGGATCGAGGGCGTGTTCAGCATCGACAAAGGCTGCAATTCCGCCGGCTTTCTGAGTTTCGGCGATCGCATGAAGGGCGACGGTGGTTTTCCCAGAACTCTCGGGACCGTAGATCTCGATGACACGCCCTTTCGGGAGGCCACCGCCGAGGGCCAAGTCGAGGGTTAAGGCACCACTGGGAATCGTCTCAACGCGCATCCGCGTCGAATCGCCTAACCGCAGAATCGCCCCTTTACCAAAGGAGCGCTCAATCTGGTTAAGCACCATGTCTAACGCTTTCTGCTTTTCGGAGTTCTGAGTGATAGGAGTCGCCATACTTGCCTCAATGTTCGATGAATTGACTAATTGACCCGCTTCCGGGCCAGGGAGTAACCGTCAACGGGGACGGTTACAGAGTAGAACCTGTAGCGTTGCTGGAGAACGACAAGATATTAAGAGCGGATCTGAAAATTGCGATCGTCGGGATTTGCAGCAGATACATCATTCTAATACAGAATCTCTGTTGGAACGGTCATGGGGCAACGGTCAGCCAACTCAAGGGCAAAAGACCTTACACTAGAAGCCTGACGAGAACGATTGTGCCGGGATTTGCGGTACCGACTTTAATGTATGCACCCTAGTGATTTGCTTGTTCCTGAGGGAAGTTTGACTGTGGCCGGGGTCACGGATTATATCCAATCCCTCCTCGACGATAATCCCCAATTACGCCCAGTTTGGGTGGTGGGAGAGGTTTCGAGTTGTAAAACCCATCCCTCGGGGTTGTTCTTTACTCTGCGCGATCGCCAGGATGATTCTATTCTCAATGGGGTGATCTGGAAAAGTCAGGTGGCGAAGCTGTCAACACCGCCGAAGCTGGGGGAGTTGGTGGTAGTTGGGGGGACCATTCGGCTGTTTCGGGGTCGTGGTGAGTATAAACTGTATGGTTTTCAGGTGTTGGCCCTCGGCGCGGGGATGCAGGCGTTGCAGTATCAACAACTGCGTGACCGCCTCATGGCTGAGGGATTGTTTGACCCCAGACGCAAGCGATCGCTCCCTGACCATCCCCAAACCATCGCCGTGGTAACTTCACCTCAAGCGGCGGCCTGGGGAGATATACAGAGTACCTTACGCCAGCGCTATCCGGGGCTTCAGGTGCTGTTGTCTCCGACGGGGGTTCAGGGCGATCGCGCGGCGGCCAGTATTGAACGGGCGATCGCGCGGGTGGTGGCCGACGGACGGGCGGAGTTGGTGATTCTCGCTCGTGGCGGCGGTTCAGCGGAAGATTTAGCGGTGTTTAACGATGAGCGGGTGGTGCGGGCTGTGGCCCTGTGTCCCTATCCCGTCATTACCGGAATTGGTCATCAGCGGGATGAATCCCTGGCAGACTTAGCCGCTGATTTTGTTGCCGAAACCCCGACGGCGGCGGCGAAACGGGCGGTTCCTGAACTTGAGAGTCTGATTGAGGCCCACCGCGATCGCCAACAACGGTTAGAAGAGGTGATGATTACCTATCTCGGGGGGGTGCGATCGCATCTGCATCAGCTACGTCAGCGCCTCGATATTACCCCGATTCAGCGTCAACTCAACCAAGAACGGCAAAAACTTCAGCAACTCAAACAGCGCCTGATTAACGCCAGCCAGCAACGCTTACAGCAGTCCCAACAACGACATCAGTTTCTGCAAGAACGTCTCACCACCATCAACCCGCAAATCGTCTTAGATCGCGGTTACGCCGTAGTACGTAACGCACAAGGTGAGATTGTCCGTTCGAGTCAGGATCTGCGACCTGGACGAGTGTTGTCCGTGAAACTGGCCCAAGGATGGGTTAAGGTAAAAATTACCTCCACTGGCAGCGAGGGACCCGCACCCTTCAGCCAATCCTAATCTCTGCCCCTCCCTGACTCTCTAGTCTCCCATCAATTTCTCATGACTCACCCTTGGAACTACGAAGCCACTGTCGAAGAAATCGAGAGTATCATTCAGAAAATCGAATCGGGACAACTCGACTTAGAGGACGTCTTCGATAAATTTGCTGTCGCCGCCGAACATCTCCAAGACTGTGAGCAATTTCTCGGGCAAAAGCAGCAGCAGCTTGACCTATTAATTGAAACCCTGAGCGACCAGTAAGGGCGTATGATGAAGCTCACCCCACCTGCCTTGGGCGAGGTGTCTCGGTCGGTGCTAACCTCGAACTGTGCTAGTCCACAGGTCACACAAACAAGCCCAGCTTCTAGGCGAACGCCGAGAACATTGGCTCGAACGTTCCTCACTGTCCTTTCGGCGAGTGAGCTGAAGAATCCCTCGGGCAGCAATATTAAGTGCTCCATTAAGGTCTGCATTGTATCGCTTGCCCGAGGAAAATTTAGCCAGAGCATAGTTGTTGGAGTCTCGTCGTACGACTCCACTGCCGTCATAAGCCAGCTTTGAAGTATAAGCAGCCACGACATCAATGACTTTACCGCCTATCTCTTGCCACTTCATCTCGGTCAAGTCTCGAATCATCCCCTTGAGCCATCCATGAAAGCGTTGGCGCAGGTTGGAGCGTTTTCGCCCCCCCTTAGCCTTCCATCCTTTTAGGTTCTCAAAGACAATGGCATCGGCATTGAACTGTTGGGCAATCTGCACGATACGCTTCGAGACAATCTGCCCAATTTGACGGTTGATATTACGGCATTTGCGGTAGGTATGAGAGCAGAACCCTTTCTGGAGACTTCCACCGTTCCCCATCGTCTTACTAGCTCGTTTAGATACTGATTTCAGTCGTTTATCTCGACGGTCGCCGTTCCGCTGGACGCAGGTTCCAGCGGCTGCGGCGACTTCGTCTATGTCTCTCCCCGGGTGAATAAACTCCCGGTGGATTACAGTGCCGTCAAAATTCACGACTGCCACAGTAGCGGTGGTGTTGATACCCAGGTCAACACTGACAACCCGACCCTCTCCCTCCCGTTTATGTGGATGACACTCAAAGGGAACTGAGAGGTGACAAGCCCTTGTAGGCTCATCAAAAATAAGGGATGGCGACCGTAGCTTGTTGCTATCTACGGTATGCCGTTCTCGTAAGCTGGTTATCCCAACGGTCGTCCAGACCCAATCGGTTCCGTTAAAGACCTTGATTTCGATGCGGTCATAGCCATGGAGTTTATAGCAACCACCCTTATACAGGGTCGGATAACAGCCACTGTCGGGATTGAGGACGGGAGGTTTAGCATCCCGTCGTTGACGGGTTCCCGATTGCCATTCCTGATACCGGGTCATGTAGCTACTGACTTGGCCAGCGGCGAAGACGATGGCAGCTCTTCGGTAGTAGCTGGGGAATTTGTAAAAGGTCTGGTCAAATTGCTGGTATTTGGGGTTAGGGTTCTTGGCGGTTTGGTGAATGAGTTTTTCGACAGCTAGAACCCGTTTTGGACTCGATAACTCGGCTAGAGACGGCCAATGGGTGAAGAGAATCCCCATCAAATGCCGACAGACACGACGATAAACCTCAACCGTTTGGCTCAGCAGCACTGGCTGGCTGGCTGTCGGGTTAAGAGTCCATCGGTCTGTACGGATGATTGATGTGGTTTGTACCATAGCAGTATGATACCCCAAGGCTTGTCAGCTCGGCAGCTCCTTGACCCCCACCTGCCGTTCGGCGAGGTGGGGGAATGCGTCGCTATTTTGTTCAAAGGCTTAAATCACTGGTTTCATCCCCATTTAGGTCTAATCCAGGCGGTGAACTACTCGGTTTCTTCTCCAGTCTATCAACAAGCTTTAACCCTTC
>FSSI02000007.1:0-134491 GCA_900149785.2 Phormidium lacuna HE10JO
ATTCATCTCCCACCAGTCAAAACGATCTGCCAACAGGTAGTTGTATTGGCAACGCAACAGATCGAGCCACTTATCCATGCGGCATCGTTGCTCGTAGGTCGGCAATAACTTGTACTGGTAGGCGATTCTCATGCCATAATTGTAGCATATACAAATGTGATTGCTACTCATGAAACAGATAAGCCTTAGAATCTCGGACGTTGAAAAGCAGCATTTAGACCGATATTGCGAACTCACGGAGCGCAATCAAACCGACGTTTTGCGTCAATACATTAGAAGTCTAGGCATTGATGGGGCATTGACCCCCATCAACGCCCCCGCTATTCCTCCCGACACTGACCCTTCGGGTACAGTGCGGGGCTCCTAGCGGTTAAGCTGACCAATTTCTAAACATGGCGATGACAGTTGACTGATGAAATTGCCACTTCAACTATGGCGACACAACGCTGCAAACACCTCTCAGTGTAATGAGTTTGCATTCTTGTGCTGTCTCATTTTATCTGTCAACTGCCAGCCAACTCCAGCCAACATCATGATTGGCGTGATTCCCCGATGTCGATAGGTTTCGAGAGTCGATAGGTTTCGAGAACCGCTCAGGCCGCTTCCAATGGGGCCATGGTCAGGCCTTCCCGTCGTAGCTGCATATGATAGAACTCCGCTTGTTCCTGGGGTCCCACCCACACCACAGCTTGACCCTCATTGTGGACTTGGTGAGTTAAATCCCAGGCGCGATCGCTCGTCATCTGCGGGATATATTGCAACAGACAATTCGCCACATGCACAAAAGTATTGAAGTCATCATCTAAGACGATGACCTTGAAATTGGGATACGGCTTACGAACCGTCTGATCTCGCTTAACAGGAGCAACCGTTGGCGCAGTCGCAGCCCGGATCGCAGTCGAAAGCACAACAGTCATGTTACGGCTAACTTGAGTTTTGACTTAGCAGACCATTATATAGCAGTTGACCGGTGACGGGTCATCCTGCCCCGCTCGCCAATCATAAGTCGGGCTTATTTCCTAAATTAAATTTAAATATATCGCAAAAAAAGTTTGCATAACTTAACAGAGCCTCCTAGAATGTAAACAGCCGAACTAAGTATATATGCTCATCTAAAACCAATGGCACAGTTTCCCTGGCTTACCGCCATTTTAGTATTACCCCTACTCGCCGCTGCCTTCATCCCCATCATCCCCGATCGCGACGGTAAAACCCTACGTTGGTACGCCCTAGGGGTTGGCCTGACCGACTTCGCCCTCATGGTCGTCGCCTTCGCCCAACACTACAACTTTGACGACTCGAGTTTCCAACTCGTAGAACGCTACCCCTGGCTACCCCAACTCGGACTGAACTGGTCCCTAGCCGTCGATGGCCTCTCCGCTCCTCTGATTTTACTAACCGGACTCGTCAACGTTCTCGCCATCGCCGCCGCCTGGAACGTCAGCCGTAAACCGCGCCTATTTTATAGCCTTATCCTAATTCTTCTGAGCGCCCAGATTGGTGTCTTTGCCGCTCAGGATCTGCTACTGTTCTTCCTCATGTGGGAAGTCGAATTGGTTCCCGTCTATCTCCTCATCTCCATCTGGGGCGGACCCAAACGTCAGTATGCCGCCACTAAATTTATTCTCTATACCGCACTGGCCTCCATCTTTATCCTCGTCTCCGGCTTAGCCATGGCCTTCTGGGGCGATCGCATCACCTTCGATATCGCCGAACTCGGGGCCAAAAACTTCCCCATCGCCCTAGAACTCCTCACCTACGCCGGCTTCCTGATTGCCTTCGGCGTCAAACTCCCCATCTTCCCCGTCCACACCTGGCTCCCAGATGCGCACGGTGAAGCCTCAGCCCCCGTCTCCATGATTTTGGCTGGAATTCTCCTAAAAATGGGAGGCTACGCCCTAATTCGTCTCAACGTCGAAGTTCTACCCAACGCTCACATCTACTTCGCACCGGCCCTAGTCATTCTCGGTGTCGTCAACATCCTCTACGGCGCCTTAACCGCCTTCGCGCAAGACAACCTCAAGCGTCGTCTCGCCTGTTCCTCCATCTCCCACATGGGCTTCGTCCTCATCGGCATCGCCTCCTTCACCGAAGTGGGCTTAAATGGAGCCGTCCTGCAAATGCTCTCCCACGGGTTAATTGCCGCGATGCTCTTCTTCCTCGCCGGCGTCACCTACGAACGCACCCATACCCTCTCGATGGAGAAGATGGGCGGTTTAGCCAAAGTCATGCCTAAAACCTTTGCCCTCTTCACCGCCGGTTCCATGGCCTCTCTGGCTCTACCGGGAATGAGTGGCTTCATTGGCGAACTCACCGTCTTCATCGGCATCTCTAGCAGTGACGCCTACAGCGACAGCTTCAAACTGGTGGTGGTCCTCCTCTCGGCTGTCGGCTTAATTGCCACCCCCGTCTATCTCCTGTCCATGTTGCGCCGCATCTTCTACGGCAACCCGACCACTCAAGACGCGGCTCAACAGCCTGAGATGGACCTCAACCGTTGGTTTGACGCGAAACCTCGGGAAATCATCATCACCGCCTGCTTACTGCTGCCCATCGTTGGTATTGGCTTCTACCCCAAATTGGCCACCCAAACCTACGATGTCAAAACCACCGAAGTCGCCGCCGTTGTGCGCAATGCTCTGCCCGTCTTCGCTCAACAACGTCAACAAAATCGCCTCTTCTCCGGTGGCTTGTTTGCACCTGAGATCACCTCACCTCAAACCCTGTTAGGGGTCGCCGATTTAGGCAAAGGGGCTTAGAAAACTGACTCGCAAACCAACGAGTTCTCTTAAACGCTCTCGATAACCGATACAACTCCCTCTGTCGAGGGAGTTTTTTTAACATCGTTTTTTTATCCGTCAGACCGTCCATGACAGCGCCGTTCACCTGCGGTTAACAAGGAATCTAGCTATGCTAGGAAAGTGAGAAGCCTTTTACAATCAGATTTCAACCTGTGAAACTTGAGCCGTTGTCCTCAACCCGTTTCGCTGTACAAATCACGGTCTTGTATAGCTTCATTGGCAGTCTCTGGATTGTCCTATCAGACTATATCGTCGCGCAGATGTTAGAGACTCCCGATCTCTCTAGCCAAGCTCAAACCTTGAAAGGATGGGGCTTTGTCTTAGTCACGAGTATGGCACTCTATGGCGTATTACTGTACGCCGTGCGATCGCTCCAGAAAAGCTATAGCCTCCTAGAAACCATCCTCGAAAGTACCACCGACGCCATTTTTGCCAAAAATCTCGATGGAGAGTATCTCGTCGCCAATACCGCCGCCGCCGAACTGGCGGGAGTCTCCGTTCAGCACATGGTCGGCGCTAACGATATTGAACTCTTCGGCGAGACGCTCGGACGTGAATTTCAAGACCACGATCGCCTGACCACCGTCAGTGGTACAACACAACAGGCTGAAAACTGGCTGATCCCACCCAACCCACCGCCAAATCAGTCACCACAGGACCCTAAAATCTATCTCACCTGTAAAGATGTGTGGTACGACCCTCGCGGTGTCCCCATTGGTGTCATCGGCGTCTCACGGGACATGACCGAGGCGAAACAAGCCTATGAGGCCTTGGCAGAATCAGAAGAACGCTATCGTAACCTCTTTGAATGTCATCCGCAACCGATGTGGATTTATGACCAAGAAAGCCTACGATTTCTAGCGGTGAATCAAGCGGCGATCGCTCATTATGGTTACAGTCACGACGAATTTTTGGCCATGACCATCGAGGCCATTCGCCCGGCGGAAGATGTACCCAGTCTTCTGGATAATCTGCAACATATTCCACGGGGTTACACCGCCTCTGGGATTCGGCGACATCTCAAAAAAGATGGTTCCGTGATTGCTGTTGATATTACGACCCATGACTTTCGCTTTGAGGGACGGCCCGCTCAGGTGATTCTCGCCAATGATGTGACGGAACGTTTGCAAGTTCAAGCTCAACTCGAACGTTATGCTTTTCGCGATACGGTTACCGGATTGCTCAATCGCACCGGATTTAGTCGCAATTTGCAGCAGGCGATGAACCGCAACGTAGAACAAGCTCAGCGCTTCATCCTACTATATGTCAGTCTCGATGGCTTTATTCGTCTCAAGTTCAGCTTAGGCCATGCAGTGGCACGACAACTGTTAGTTGAGGCAGCCGTTCGTATCAAAACTTGTTTTCCTAAGGCGATCGCCGCCCGTTTAGAAGATAACGAATTTGCCATTCTACTCCGTAAAAATTTGGATTCCATTGAGGCGATCGTCGGACTATTACGACAACATCTGACCTCCATGTATCGACTCAATCATCACGATGTTTTTTCCGATTGCAGTATTGGTGTTGTGGTTAGTGACTTCGGTTATCCAAATCCCGAAGATTACTTACAAGCCGGGGATATGGCCATGTATCAGGCACGGTCAACATTGCCCGACAAATATGTCATGTTTAGCCAAAAACTGCGAGACGCAGCTCTCAATCGGATTCAACTCGATGCCGCGTTACGTCGAGCTTTGGAACGGGACGAATTTGAGCTGTACTATCAACCCTTTATTAATTTATCCACATCCCACTGTTTAGGGTTTGAAGCTCTCGTCCGTTGGCAACATCCCGAACGAGGCTTGGTTCCCCCAGGAGAATTTATCCCCTTAATGGAGGAAACAGGGTTAGTCGTTGCCCTCGGGGAATGGGTGTTACGCCAAGCCTGTCAACAGTTAGCCGATTGGCAAACTCAACTCCAGCAACCCCAATTAACGATGAGTGTGAACGTGGCAGCCGTTCAATTAACACAACCCGGTTTTTTAGCCATTATTGATGATATCCTCAGTACAACGAAACTTCGGCCCCATTGCCTAAAGCTGGAAATTACCGAAACCACCTTAATGCAAAATACCGAGCAAATTAGTTGCTGTTTAGATCAAATTCAGCAGCGGGGCATTACCCTCAGTATTGATGATTTTGGGACGGGCTACTCGTCCCTCAGTTATTTACATTTATTTTCCTTTACCGTCTTAAAACTCGATCGCTCGTTTGTCATGCAGCTCGAAGCGAGTGACCGCAGTATTGAACTTGTCCGTAACATCGCTCGACTCGCACAAAACTTGCATCTCTCATTAGTCGCCGAAGGGATTGAAACGCAACATCAACTCGCCGCTTTACAAGAACTTGGCTTTGAAGAGGGACAAGGCTATTTATTTTCGCGTCCCTTAACCGCTCAGGCAGCAGAACAGTGGCTCTTAGACAGGATACAATCAGAAGGATGACCGAATCGCCTGTGGTCACACAACACGAACCTAGCCGCAACATGAATCGCCGATGAAACGAGTTCTAGAACCCGAAGTGATGGATACCTGGGAGGAAACCCTGGCCTACGATGCTATGGATTTTACCGAGGTGAATCAGGCCTTTGTCGAGGAGGCGATCGCCTTGGCCCCAGAGCAAGCCACTGTCCTCGACGTGGGAACCGGCCCAGCTCGCATTCCCATTCTTCTGTGTCAACGTCGGCCTCAATGGACTGTCACCGGTATTGATTTGTCTGAGACCATGTTAAAACTCGGGGCCAGCCATGTAGCTAAGGCTGAACTCGGCGATCGCATCCGTCTTGACTACGCCGACGCCAAACAACTTCCCTACCCCGATAACAGTTTTGATCTCGTCATCTCCAATAGCATTATTCACCACTTACCCGACCCACTCCCCGGCCTGCGAGAAATGCGGCGAGTCCTCAAACCCGAAGGTGGCCTGTTTCTTCGAGATTTAGTGCGTCCCATTAACCCAGAGCGTGTCGGACATCTTGTCGCCCAACTCGGGGCTGACTATGATCCCCATCAAACCCAACTTTTTCGAGACTCCCTTTGTGCGGCTTTCACCCTATCAGAAATTGCAGAAATGCTAGAAAAGTCTGGATTTTCGGGAATTTCGCCCTATCTATCTTCCGAACGCCATTGGACCGTGCAACATCCTCTCCCAGGGAAATTTGCCCAGTCTTAAGCGACGATTTGGGAAGGGTCGGATAACCGAATCCAAATCCCTAATCCCTTGCCCGACATCAAGGCTAAATTAAGACAAATTAGCTTGCGCCCTCACCGAGAACTAAGATATAGTGGGGAGCAAGAGGACTCGCCCAAATTCTGTTAATCTGGCAGTGACGCCAGACAGAAGAAAAACTAGAAATCACCAACGTTTCTAGATTGGGTCTAGTTGGGACATTGCCTTCAATCGCTCCTAATTATTTAGTCACTAACGCTACGTTTGTCCATTCGACTGTCCATTCAACTAACTGTTGTTTAAACTCAGGTTAACAGATGCCATTCAACATTGAAACAGCCCGGAATATCTTCCCAGAAACTCTATCGGCCGATGCCGTTCCTGCCACAATCGCTCGTTTCTCACAACTGAACGCCGAAGATCAGTTGGCCCTGATTTGGTTTGCTTATCTCGAAATGGGCAAATCCATCACCATCGCTGCACCTGGGGCGGCTAATATGCAGTTTGCCGAGAATACCTTGAATCAAATCAAGGCGATGTCGTTCCAAGAGCAATCTCAGGTCATGTGTGACCTGGCTAATCGCGCCGATACCGAGATCGGTCGGACCTATGCAATCTGGTCGTCCAACATTAAACTGGGATTCTGGTACCAACTCGGTGAATGGATGGAACAGGGCGTTGTTGCCCCCATTCCCGATGGCTACCAACTCTCGGCTAACGCCAAAGCCGTCTTAGAGGCCATTCGTAACCTGGATTCGGGTCAACAAATCACCGTTTTACGGAATTCGGTGGTGGATATGGGCTTTGATACCAACAAACTCGACGGCTATCAAACCGTCGCCGAACCCGTTGCACCTCCCAAAGAGATGTCGCAACGCACCAGTGTCAGCATTAAGGGTGTCGATAACCCCACCGTGCTGAACTACATGAACAATATGAACGCCAACGACTTCGACAACCTCATTAAGTTGTTCGTTGAAGACGGCGCCCTGCAACCCCCCTTCCAACGCCCCATTGTTGGTAAAGACAATGTTTACAAGTTCATGCGCGAAGATTGTCAGAACTTGAAACTCATGCCCGAACAAGGTGTTATTGAACCCGCAGAAGATGGCTACACCCAAATTAAGGTCACGGGTAAAGTTCAAACCCCCTGGTTTGGTGCAGCGGTCGGCATGAACATGGCTTGGCGGTTCCTACTCAACCCAGAGAACAAAATTTACTTTGTGGCGATTGATCTACTCGCCTCACCGAAAGAACTCTTGAACCTAGCCCGCTAGACCACAGAACTCAAACCCGATTGAGAGGTCTGAAACGTTCTCTACAACCGGGCTATCACCACATCAGAGGTATCTCCCCAACCCGATTGGGTGAGATGTCCTCTGATTTTTTTGCCAAAATCTGATATAATCGATCCACCTAAAATTTGGCCCGACCTACAGCATCTTTTCTTAATTTACGAGTCGCCTGATTTCACCCGAAAGTGGGCTTGATGTCTGCTGCATAGGTCTCGGACTGGTGCAGAGTCAGACCGGCAACTGAATTAGGCTGGTGTGATATCAGTCGTGGTGCGGTTTGTCCGTTTTTCCTAATCCTGATACGTCTTGAATTCTGATAGATCTTGAATTGGGATTAGGGGCGGTCGCTCATGATGATGGCTTGAATGGGTTGAACCCCAATCACTCAGCGAGGATGAGTTGACTGAGTGATGTCAGTGTTGTCCTAGCTTGGGGATGGTTTCGGTTGCGATCGCAGCCAAATTTCGCCAGGCCATTTCTCTGGACTATCACCTAACCGATCACAGAGAGTTGACGCTAAGCCTTTTTAACCATGAGCCAACGGTGGGGGCCAAATTTTTTTAAATTCCTTGCGAAAACGTTAGACATTATTCAGACTCAAGAGAATGCCACAAACTGACATCGATTGGACAACGGCTGAAAAAGATTTAGCCCAAGCCGCATTTCAAAAAGCCTATCACCGCGAAGTAGCCGCCCTCGTCAACGACGTCAAAAATAAAGTCGAAGCGATTTCCGGCTTAGATGAACTTTGGCAACTTCATGACTATCTCAGTGCCAGACGTCATGACATTGACGGTAAATATGATTACCGAGATTCTATGTTTCTCTTTGCCTTTTCCCAGTTAATTAAAGAAGGATGGCTGTCCTTAGAAGAACTCGAAGGACTCCATCCCAGTAAACAAAAAAAAGTAGCCGCCTTAGCTCGAATGTAGACCACCTCAGCGACCCCAGTTCAGCCTCGACCCGCAAACCCCCCATTTGCTAAGCTATGGACGCATTGTTCTTGCACGTGAGTCATCATGGAATCTGAAATCTCCTCCACCAACACCGCCGCTGATCAATGGCGTCAACAACTTGACCACTTTGTTAGAGCCAATAGCCAAGAACTGGCGGCCCTAGCTTGGGGATTGCACCTGCAAGATCCCAATAAGGACACAACTCTCGGCATTGACATTGACCCCAACCCTCACTTCGTCACCTGTCCCCGAGCGGCCTTAGTCACGCTCAATGAAAAGGTGGATAATCAGTTGCGGGTCATGATGGGAGTGGTAGAAAACCACAATCCCAACGTCGAAGTCTTGCTATTGGGGATTGGCCAAGGGCAAATTCAGGCCATTCAATATCAACCACAACCGGAACCTCCCCAATGTTTTAAGGAGGTGGGTGATGATGTCGAGACCCTCCTCGATCGCCTCGAAGCTCGGATGCAAGGGGCAATCACCGCTTAAAATTGAACCGGGTGTTCGGGGCAGACTGAAGGGAGATCCGGAATCCGATGACGGCTAACGGTCAATGATAGGATATGGGGATTCTTGGGTCTAAGGGATCTGTCACTGGGATCTCTCAACTCAAGAGTCCACAATTCTGTTCGCTCTCACAAGGACGTTGTATCACGCCTATGTTTACTCACCGACATTCAGGTCATCGATCGCCCCTGAGATTTTTAGCACAGCCTCGGGATTGGCTCACCTCCCTCCTCTCCATCGCGGCGATCGCTACTGTTGCCACGCCTCCCGTCACCGCCGCCGCCTTAGTCTCCCCCCATCGACCCCAGTCTTTAGTTCAAGCCAGTAACGGTCAAGAGGTCAACGAGCTACTGCTAGCGGGACAGGAGTTTGTCAGTTCCGGAAACCTCTCGGCCGCCTTGCGCGCCTATCGTCAAGCGGCTCAGTTAGAGAGTGACAATGCTCGAATTTTCTCAGCCATCGGCTACCTCGAAGCACGACAAAGCAATTATGACGCGGCTGTAACGGCCTATCGTCGCGCCTTGGAACTCGAACCCAATGTCCCTGAGTTCCACTATGCTCTGGCCTATAGTTTGGCCAATGCGGGAGAGTATGAGGCGGCTGAAGCGGAATATCAAGCCACTGTTGATCTCAACGATCGCAATACCAACGCCTTTTTAGGTTTAGGGGTAATGCGCTATCGTCAAGAAAATTATGAAGGAGCTTTGGCAGCCTATCGTGAAGCGGCGGCCTTAAATCCTGACAATTGGCAAGTTCAAGAGTCCATCGGTTCAACCCTCTTGCAACTTGAGCGTTATGACGAGGCCTTAGAGGTGTTAGAGGCGGCGGCAGAGTTGGCCCCCAATGAAGGACGGATTCAGGTCAATTTAGGGGTAGCTCGTCTCAACCAAGAGGATGTCGAAGGCGCCTTGACGGCCTTTAATCGGGCCGTGGAGTTAAACCCCCGCGATGGCTCGTTATTGTTTGAAGTGGGCCGACTGTTGCTCAGTCAGGGAGAACGGGAGCAGGCTCTGGATTTGTTGCGCCAAGCCTCTCGGTTTCTCGGCGATCGCGCCGATGTTCATTTGACCCTCGGGGAGCTGCTGTTAGACAACAATGATAGCTTGAACGCGATTTTATCCTTGCGTCAGGCGATCGCCGCCGCTCCTGAGCAACCGCGAGCGTATTATCTCTTAGGACGAGCCTTACAGCAGCGAGGCCGAACCGCCGAGGCGATCGCCACCCTAGAAACCGCCCTGGAACTGGCAACCGAACAGGAGGCTGAGGCCTTAGTTGAGGAGATTCAAACTCGACTCGATGAGTTAGATTAGCCTCATCGTTCATGACAACTATCCCAGGGGGCGATCTAGAGTTCGCCCCTTCTTTACTCGGGGTGGTGATTCTTTTCGGCGAGTCCTCAACCCCGACCCAGTTCAACGCTCCTTGAGCAAATCCCGCTCAAGCAACTGCTGACGTAGAGCTTGTTGGGCTTGACTATTGAGAGGGAAACGCCAGAGAAGAGCCACCGCCGGTAACACCGCCAAAATTGGCGCAAAGACAAATAACAGTTTTAACCCCATCAGCGTTTCAGCGCTATTCTCCACCTCAGGACTGTAGCCAATCCAATCTAACAGTGGGTAGGTAATCCCCACCGCCAGAGCATAGCCGAACTTATTACTCATCATCAGTAGAGAATAATACAAACCGGTGCGTTGACTGCCCGATTGCACATTGTCCCAATCCGTGACATCGGCCAAAATTGAGCGTAAAAGAAAGGGACTCGCCGCTGTCGTGACTCCATAGAGCGCGTTCACGAGGATATTCAGGGCCAGATTTCCTGGAGGAACCCACAGCAGCAACGGTAACACCACCGACATCCACACCATAGCCACAATGAAGGTTTGATGTTTCCCCAGGCGACAACTGAGCCAAATCCAACCGGGAACCCCAATCAGACTGGCCAGAAAATACATCAGCAGAATAGCGCTTGACCAATTGGGCAAGGCCATCACATCACTGATAAAGAAAATATAAATCGACCCCGTGACACCGGGGGCCAGTCCTGTTAAGAAATTTGCCCCTAAGACTCGTTGTAAGAGATGGTTACGGGCGAGGATTTTGGCGGAATTAACGAAACCAATGCTGGGTTGAGGGGGAGTTGGACGTTCTGGAACCGTCCAGACGGAGATGGCGACGGTAATCGGCAACGTCATCACCACAAACCACCCCATGGCCCCAAGTTGTAGGGCGGAATTGGCATCTTGAAGTTGTTGGATGATGGCTGGAATCACTAACACCGCCAACATCCCGAAAATTAGAGCAAATTCCCGCCAGCCTTGAACTCGGGAGCGATCGTAATAGTCGTCAGATAACTCTGCCCCCCAGGACATATGGGAGATACTCAGCATGGTATAGCCCACATAGAGTAAAATCAGCCAAATCAGTAAATAGGCGGCTGAGACAGATTCACTGGGTAGAAAAATGGCGTAGGCGCTCGCCATCAACAGGGGAACTGACAAGATAATCCAGGGCCGTCGCCGTCCGATGCGAGTGGTCCAGCGATCGCTCACAGTCCCTAAAATCGGGTCTGTGATAATATCCCACAACCGCGCTAAGGCGAAGATATTGCCCACCACCGATAACCCCAAACCCAATTCACTGTAAAAGGGGGGAACATAGACTACGAGGGGCAATCCCATAGCCGAAATGGGAATTGCAGGTAGGGCAAAGGCAACAATACGCCGACGGTTCAGTTTCGAGTCACTCATGCTGTCATTCAATGGGTTAGTCCCACATTAGTCCCACATTAGTCCCATAGGGGATAAATTGGATCGGTTGAGGGCTTGAAATCATAACGCAGTAGGTGTTTTAGGGTGGGACTGGCTTGATCTAAACGGTGGCGATCGCAGCCATAGCAGAAATCTTCGAGGGGTTGAATAAATTTTGCCGTATAGTTGGCCAACAAGGACACTCGGGATGTTGTGGTGTAGTTTTTGCCCGTATCATGCCAACAGAGTCCGTGGGAAATCACCACAGAGCCGGCCTCTCCTGATACCGACCGGGCCGTGCGGTCAAACCGTTGGACATCCGGGGTATCACAGAGAGTTTGGCTTCCGGGGGCAAAAATCGGCGCCCCATTGGCTTCATCGAAATCTTCTAACATCCAAATGGCTTGGACTTCCAAGACAGGGCGATCGGGAAAGGGTGGTTCCATGGCCCAATAGGGATAATCCACATGAATGCCCATCGCTGAGGCCCCAGCATGGAGAACATGAGCCGAAAAGCCCCCCAGGCGCAAACTTTCCCCTAGGATTTCTCGGGCGATTTCGAAGACTTGAGGATGTTCGACCAGGGCCGCGAATTGAGGATCTTGGTAAATTAAGCCATAGACTCGTTGCCGCTTCTCCTCATGGGGACAATGGCGGGCTAACTCCAGAACCTGCGATCGCATCTCCTCAGCCATCTCCGGCGTCAGAACATCAGGAACCACCACATAGCCAGCCCCTGAGAGAATTTCTTGAGTCAGGTGGGTTATTTCGGTCACAGCAAACAGCACTCCCCACAATCGATAGATCAGATCAAGACTTAAACCCGTCTTGGCTTCGATTGTCCCACGACATCGCAATCAATCAATCCGTCTTTAGAGGAATTTCCGCTGAGATCCCTCCAACGACAGTTCAGATGCCAACATCCTAACCCCCACCCTTGCAGCACTGTTTGAGCGCTTTAAGCCAATTTGGACCAAATGCCCCAGAGAAAAACCCCAGTTCCTCAGAACTGGGGTTAAGATGACATGATGTGTCAAAACTATTGACAATACACGCGAAACATGATAATGGCTAATCCTTCAACGAGGGAGCCGTTTGCACTGACATGGCCATCGTCGGTTGAGTGACCGGTTGAGCCGCCACCTTATTGGCTTCGACTAAAGACGGTATCGATTCTCGTAACCGTGCCGTCAGTTGAACCGTCGTCGCATCATAGACCTGAGTCAACAGCTTCGGATAGAGGCCAATGCCGATAATTGGAATCAGCAAGGAGCCAATCACGAAGATTTCACGAGGTTCAGCATCCACCAACACCTCATGTTCAACCAACTCCTTGTTCTCGGGACCATAGAGGAGTTCCCGTAGCATCGAGAGGAGGTAGATGGGAGTGAGAATCACCCCAACCGCCGCCAAGCAAACCACCACCACGCGGAAGGTGAGACTATAGGCATCACTGGTGGCAAAGCCCACAAAGACCATGAGTTCAGCCACAAACCCACTCATTCCCGGTAGGGCGAGAGAAGCCAGGGCGCAAACGGTCCACATGGCGAAGACCTTTTTCATCTTCTGCCCCACCCCGCCCATTTCATCGAGCATCAGGGTATGAGTCCGGTCATAGGTACAGCCGACGAGGAAGAACAAGCTGGCCCCAATCAGTCCGTGAGAGACCATCTGCAAGACTGCCCCACTCATGCCTAAATCCGTATAGGAGGCAATCCCAATCAAGACAAAGCCCATGTGGGAAATCGACGAATAGGCAATCTTGCGCTTGAGGTTGCGCTGAGCAAAGGAGGTTAGGGCGGCGTAGATGATATTCACAACCCCGAGAATCACCAAGGCTGGGGCAAAGACCGCATGGGCATCGGGCAACATCCCCGCATTCATGCGAATCAGGGCATAGCCACCCATTTTCAGGAGAATCCCCGCCAGCAACATGTGAGCCGGGGCCGTGGCTTCACCGTGGGCATCCGGGAGCCAGGTATGCAGGGGGAAAATCGGCAACTTCACCCCATAGGCGATGAGGAAGGCCGCATAGAGCCAAACTTCTAAGGCCACCCCATAGTCTTTGGCCGCTAGGGCCTGCATATCAAAGGTGACGGTATCCCCATGGAAGGCCATGGTGAGAGCCGCCGCCAAGATAAACAGAGAGCCGCCGGCAGTATAGAGGATGAATTTGGTGGCAGCGTACTGGCGTTTCTTACCTCCCCAGATGGCCAGGATGATGTAAACCGGGATTAACTCCAGTTCCCAAACCAGGAAGAATAGCAAAATATCCTGGACGGCAAAGACGGCAATTTGGCCGCCGTACATGGCCAACATCAGGAAGTAAAACAGTTTTGGCTTCAGGGTGACGGGCCAAGCCGCCAGAATTGCCAGAGTTGTGATGAATCCGGTTAGGATGACCAGCGGCATGGCCAGGCCATCGACCCCAACCGACCAATTGAGGTTGAGCTGGGGAATCCAACTGTAGGATTCCACCAGTTGCATTCCCGGTTCATTGAGGTCGTAGTAGCTGTAAAAGGTATAGACGATCGCACAGAAGTCAATCAGTCCAACGATGAGAGCATACCAGCGCACCGTTTTTCCGTCTTTGTCCGGGATCACGGGAATGAACAAAGCGGCAACGATGGGAAAAAGTATGATTGTTGTGAGCCAAGGAAAATCCATTCTTTATTGACGCTTGGGCATAGAATCGGTTTAGGTCGCGCCGAAGAAAATAACAGTCGCGAGGACGGCAACGAAGATCGTCAGAGCGTAGAATTGAGCGCGACCGGTTTCAAAGTATTTCAGTCCTTCGCCACTGAGTAGAGTTGCGAGTCCGGTGAGGTTGACGGCACCGTCGACAATGCGGTAGTCCACTTCCATCACCTGACGAGCGAGACGACGACTGCCTTTGACAAAAACTTTGTCATAGAGTTCGTCAAAATACCACTTGTTGAGGGAAAACTGATAGAGCGGCTGTAGGCTTTTAGCGATCGCCGCTGGGTCAATTTTCCGGCCCAGGTACATCAGCGAGGCCAGGGTAATCCCGAGTAGGGCAATGCCCACGGAACTGCCGGCCATGATCACAAATTCGCCCAATTCAAACTCTTCAGCCATTTCCGCTAAGGTGGGAACCACCTCGCCCGGGGCATGGATGAACCGTTCAAAGCGATTCGCGAAGGGCATCCCCACCAAACCAATTAAGGCCGAGGGAATCGCCAGCATCACTAAGGGAAAGGTCATCGTCCAGGGAGATTCATGGGGACTATCGCTATGGCTATGATCGTCGTGAGCGTCGTGATCATGACCATGAGCCTCAGGACTCAATTGCTTGCGAATCTCCTCGTCGTTGCCCCGGAAACTGCCTTCAAAGGTGCTGAAGTACATCCGGAACATATAAAAGGCGGTGATACCAGCTGTTAGCCAGCCAACAGCCCAGAGGGCGGGATTGGCGGCAAAAGCAGCCCCCAGAATTTCGTCTTTGGACCAGAAACCCGCAAAGGGAGGAATCCCACAAATTGCCAAGGTTCCCACCAAGAAGGTGCTAGCGGTGAAGGGCATATACTTGCGCAGTCCCCCCATCAAGCGCATATCTTGAGCGAGATCGGGGTTATGTCCAACCACCTCTTCCATGCCATGAATGACGGAGCCAGAGCCGAGGAACAGCATGGCTTTGAAGTAGGCGTGAGTCATCAGGTGAAAGAGTCCGGCACTGTAGGCGCCAACGCCCATGGCCATCACCATGTACCCCAGTTGGGAGATGGTGGAATAGGCGAGGCCTTTTTTGATGTCATTTTGCGTAATGGCAATGCTAGCACCGAGAAAGGCGGTGAAGGCGCCTGTCCAGGCAATGATATCGAGGACGGCCGGAACGGCCTCGAACACGGGGAACATACGGGCAATGAGGAACACGCCGGCGGCCACCATGGTGGCGGCATGGATGAGGGCCGAGATGGGGGTCGGCCCTTCCATCGCATCGGGGAGCCAGACATGAAGGGGAAACTGAGCTGATTTGGCCACGGGACCGAGGAACACCAGCACGGCAAAGAGAACCCCCATACCGCTGCTTAAGGCGCCGGTGGAGATGAGGTGTTCGAGGTTTTCACCGATTTCGGCAAACTCAAAGCTACCGGTGGCCCAGTACAGGGCCAGGATGCCCAAGAGTAAGCCGAAGTCCCCGACGCGGTTGGTAATGAAGGCCTTTTGGCAGGCATCAGCGGCGGCTGGGCGATCGTACCAGAAGCCAATCAGCAGGTAGGAACACATCCCCACCAGTTCCCAGAAAATATAGATCTGAACCAGGTTGGGGCTAATCACGAGGCCCAACATGGAGGAACTAAAGAGACTGAGATAGGCATAAAAGCGCACATAACCGGGGTCATGGGCCATGTAGCCGTCGGTGTAGATCATCACCAGAAGGGCAACGGTGCTGACAATCACCAACATGACGGTCGTGAGGGGATCGATGATGAATCCCATGCTGAGGTGAAAGTCTCCGGCGGCTGCCCATTCTAAGGTCTGGGTCACCGGGGCATGGCCTTGCAGTTGACTCCAGAGGAGGGCAACGGACATGACTGTCGCCGCTCCGAGTAGGGATAGGATGACAACCGCGTTGCCTTGCCGTAGCCGATTGGTGGCTTGGTTATAGGAAATTAGACCTGAGCCAACCAGGGTTGCCCCGATGAGGGGCAGCACTGGGATCAGCCAGGCGTATTGATATAGGGGTTCCATTGCAACTGTATGAGTTTATATTTCTTCACGTAAAACTTCTGGGAGGGTTGGAAGCTCCGTGATTGATCGCGGAGAGGAAAACCGACTCAAGCGGCTTTAGCCGCCAGCACCCCCTTGCGGGGTGGAGGGGTATGGTTGCCCCTCCATGGAGCTATGGTTGGCTCTGACTCCCTTGTGGGGTAATGTTTGCTTCGCTAATGTTCAGAGTCGGTACTTTCCAAATCGCACTGTCTTAACCCCTTAGGACTGTTTAACGATTCGGTTCTAGAGCCGGGAACTAGCACGCATTCCCRGGTAGGAACTTTAACTCTTGCTCTGAACGTAGCCCGTTAAGGCTTAAGCTGGTCAGCTACCTGAAGGGGAGGGCACGAAGCCCCCGTGCTTCAGCCGGGGGTGCTGACATTCAGACAAAATGACGCTCCTATTGTGACACACGCATCGAACGAAAACGTCAAACTCTGGTGGGTTGTTGAAATTTTTTTTTCAGGGTTGGGGAGTCAGATGAGGCGATCGCTCTCCAAGAGTCGCTACGGTTTAGCCAAGAATTCCCTCGGAATTCGCTAAAAAACAGCCCTTGGGGAGCCAACGGAGGCGGTTGAGGCCGACAGCAAAAAGCATCCGTCGAGATCTCCGCAGTGGCCATCTCGACGGGAGGTCGTGATCCAGGGACTCGGTGGCTTAGCTTGACGCTCAACGGGGGCGGATTCGCCCATCTCTAGGATGGCAGAGCGAGGGAGCGATCGCCCGCGTATTGTTCAACCATCTGTAACAATTGCGATCGCAAGCTATCGCGACCCTGGAAGCCCTCAATGCGTTCGACGATGCGATCGCCATCAAACAACAGGAGCGTGGGTAGAGTGGCTAAACGGTAGGTACTGGCTAGACGTAAACTCTCATCGGCGTTAACATCAACAATCTTGATGCGATCGCCATACTCGCGACGAAACTGTGTCAACTGGGGGTGAATGAGATGACACACGCCGCACCAAGGAGCCCAGAAGTTCACTAAGACCGGAATCTCAGATTGTAAAACTTCTTCCTTGAAACGCTGCTCGCTAACGGACAACGACATAATTGAGATTTATTAACTTCTTTATATTGCTCTGGGATCATGCTACCAGGGTATGTTCCCCGTGACACGCATTAACCAGGGATGAGCCCACCAAAATCCGAAGACAAACACGATCACCCCCAAATACGCCGGGCGAAGGAACTCCTGCCAGACCAGGGTTTGCTCTCCTTGGGCGATGGCCCTGAAGGGAATCACCGAGGTTCTCGATCTCAGCGTTTCAAAGGATTCCCCATAGCGAGCGGCTAAGCGGCGATCGCCATGCCACACCGCAAACAGATGATGGGCAATCAAACCCAGGGACGTCACGACGGCAAAACTGGTGCCAATCCAGAGAGTGTGAGCCACACACCAGATCACCTGGCCCACCATCTGGGGATGGCGACTAATGCGAATGATCCCCGTCTCATAGAGATGAACCTGGGGTTTGGCAATGGCGGCCACTTCCACCAAATTAAACGTCGCCGGGTACAGAAAGAGGAACGAAACAAACGAGAGTATCCAAACCAGGGGTTTAACCCCCTCAACCCCCTGAACCATCCACAGCTGCGCCCCATCATAGCGATGGATAAAAAAGTAAGTCACCAAAATCACCGCCGAGGGCAAACTCACCAGGGCAAACAGCACCCGATAGAGTCGCGCCCCAATCTTAGACTCTCCCCAGGGCCGCAGGGCGGCCAAACCGCTGTGAGCGATCGCAAACCCCAACAACAGCCCTAGCATTCGCCAATGACTGGTCGTCCACCAACTCAAATTTAAATCCATCCCGTCAATCCCCCACCCAAACCAAAATCGCCTAATCCCTCTCAAACTGGGGCATCAATGCGATGGCTTGAGCCTAAAAATCCAAAAAACCTAGCAAAATGATACCAGAATCACAGTTGTACCCGCAGACATTGGCTAAAGTCTATTCTGAAGGTTGGTTTGGTTATTCCGGCGAAACCCTTTAGAATAGAGGATTGTAGCTGTTGTCACCCAATTGCCTGCCTCACCCTCGCCGGCCGATCAACGGTACAGCAAGACGATGCAGGAGCGTGACAACGGCAACTTGTTAACTAGGGTTCTGATAATAAGTCACTCATGTACAATCCAAACGCCTCGGGTGGGAATAACACCGTTGCCGGAAATCGCCTCTTTGTCTACGAAGTCGAAGGCTTAGGCCAAGATGGCAACGCTCAAGATGCTCCGATTCGCCGCAGTGGGACACAAACCATGACCGTCCCCTACAACCGCATGAACGAGGAGATGCAGCGCATCACTCGCCTCGGTGGCAAAATCGTCAACATCCGCCCCCTCACCGGTGAAGACTGGAATAACCAAGCCGCCTCTGCCAATGGGTCTAGCACCCAGGAGTCCAAACCCGCAGAAGCGAGCAAACCCATGACTCAAGCCAAACCGGAAACCAAGGGAGAAGCCAAAGGGAAAACCTCGGCTAAATCCTCCGCAAAAAAGAAAGTTCCCGTCAACATTTACCGCCCGAAAAACCCATTCGTCGGAAAGTGCCTAAGCAACGAGGGACTGGTCCGCGAAGGGGGTTCGGGACGAGTTCAACATCTTAAATTTGACATCTCAGGTGGTGATCTCGAGTACCTCGAAGGCCAAAGCATCGGCATCATCCCCCCTGGGAAAGACGAGAAAGGGAAACCCCACAAGCTGCGTCTGTACTCCATCGCCTCGACTCGTCATGGAGATGATGAGGATGATAAAACCGTGTCTCTGTGTGTTCGGGAACTGGAATATCAGCATCCTGAAACCGGTGAAACGGTCTATGGGGTCTGCTCAAAGTTCCTCTGCGACTTGAACGAGGGCGATGATGTTAGTATCACTGGCCCCGTCGGCAAGGATATGCTGCTGCCGGATGACGAGAATGCCAACATCATCATGATGGCAACGGGCACTGGGATTGCCCCGTTCCGGGCCTTCCTCTGGCGTATGTTTAAGGAACATCACGAAGATTACAAATTCAAAGGTAAAGCCTGGTTAATCTTCGGGATTCCTTACACCGCTAACATCCTCTACAAAGAGGAACTCGAACAATTGCAGGCCGAGTATTCCGACCACTTCGAGTTGACCTACGCCATTAGCCGGGAGCAGAAAAACGCCGATGGTGGCAAAATGTATCTGCAACACCGGATTCAAGAGAATGCCGAGAAAGTTTGGGATTTGGTTCAACAGCCGAATACCCATACTTACATCTGTGGTCTTAAAGGCATGGAAGGCGGTATTGATGAAGGCATGGCCTCGGCCGCCTCGAAGCAAGGGGTTGACTGGGATGATTACCGCAAGCAACTCAAGAAAGATCATCGCTGGCACGTTGAGACCTATTAAGGTCAACGGTTTGACGATGGGATAGGGGTAGAGGATTCTACCTCTATGTCTTGTTTTCATTGTCTTGTTTTCATTGTCTTGATTTTGCTTGGATTAGAGCGGTTGCAACAGGGTTCTCTGTCGGGACTCCTGCTGCAACCGCTTGTTTTTTGTCGGGGGAGTTCCGGCGATCGCCCTCGGACAACCTGGTACGCTAGAGTATAGACCCCATACTTGGACTGACAGAGTTAAACACTCATGGAGTATTTAGTTGCCGTTGTTGGCGATCGCATTCAAGCTGAAACTGTCTATACCGACCTGGAAAAAGCGGGGTTTCCTCAGGAAAACCTAAGAATTTTTGGGACTGGGTATCAAACTGAGCAGGATTTTGATCTCGAAGATCCCAATGAAAACGCCAAGCAGCGAGCGTTCCGCATGATGACCTGGCTGATTCCCTTTGGCTTTTTTGGCGGTGTTACCTTTAACGCCATTACCGGGTTACAAACCTTTCCCTGGGCCGGTGTCACGGGAAATCAGGTGATTGGCGGCTTCTTGGGAGCCATTAGTGGCAGTTTGGGGGCGCTTTTGGCCAGTGGAGGGTTAGGGGCAGTGTTGGGCTTTGGTGACTCGCGGACCTATCGCGATCGCCTGGAGCGGGGCGAATATCTACTCGTCATCGAAGGATCTCGCTTCCAACTCGCTGATGTACTTCCCATCGTCCGCCGCGCTCGTCCTTTGAGTCTGCAAACGTTGCAAAGCAGCCGCTAAACAAAGCAACCGTTAAACGCCGCTAAACACCGGACAATCCGGCAATTTCTCCAAATTCACGATTGATATTAACTCTCTATGCTGCCCAAAGATGAACTCCTCAAAGCCGTTGAACACCGCGAGACCTTAGCCAAAATTTTAGACCGGGCTGAGGATGCTCTACGCACCTGGGAAATTAGTCAAACGAATTTTCTGTCGCCACCGGAGTTATTCGAGGCGCAGGGGCTGTTTGAGAAGCTAACAGAGCTACAAATGGTTGCCTGGGGGGGCTACCCTCAAGCGGAACGGCAGCGGTTGGCGATCGCCCGCTCGGACTTACCTCTCGACCCCTCTCAGGTTGAGGTGGCGGCCCTGGAGGTGGCGGGAAACTTCCTGTTTGATACCGCCAGCCATCGCGACTTTTTGGGGTCAATGTTGGGAACGGGACTGGTACGGGAGAAAACGGGCGATATTTTGGTTCTCGGGGAACGAGGCGCTCAGGTGCTCGTGGTTCCGGAGTTGGTGGAGTTTCTAGAACTGAATTTAACCCAGGTGCGATCGGTTCCCGTGAAAACTCGGGCCATTGAGTTAAATGAGTTACGGGTACAGCCACCGAAAACCAAGCAAATGACGACCGTCGAAGCCTCACTGCGGTTAGATGCGATCGCCTCGGCGGGGTTTGGGATGTCTCGCAGTAAAATGGCGGGCCTGATTAGCAGTGGCGATGTCCGCGTCAACTGGAAAGACATCACCCAGCCCAGTTATAACGTCAGTTCCGGTGATTTAATTGCTATTCGTGGCAAAGGACGCTTGCAAGTGGGGGAGGTCTCCATCACCAAGAAGCAACGCTATCGGGTGGCTTTAACCCGTTTTCGTTAAAGGAAACAGGCAACAGGTGGGAGATTCTCTTTCACCTCGGGTATCCATCAGGCAATCTTTGACTGGCTTTAAGTCATGATCACGAAAGCCGCCTAGGACGTTTGTTCCTAAGCGGCTTTCGTGATAACGAGCATGGAGGGATTCGAACCCCCGACCCTCAGAACCGGAATCTGATGCTCTATCCTACTGAGCTACATGCCCTCATATCCCTCCATTGTAGCCCGAACCAGCCAACCAAGCAACCCCTCTGCCAAAATTGTTGGCATCCCTGTTAGCGTACCTGTCAGCCAATGTCGAGAAACCCAGTCAATCTTGGACCTAAGATCACAAAAAACCCGGTTTTGCTAGAAAGCCGGGTTTTTTGAGTGTAAAACTCCTCAGAACGCTTCGAGATAGGTCAACTCGAAACCGTCTGTGGATTTTTGGGGGGCATTTTAACTTTCTTAGCCAAGCCGAGCGCTTTTAAGAGACTAATCATCATCCAAGTGACATCGATTTCCCACCATTTCAACCCATGACGAGCCGAGTACTGAAAGGCATGATGATTATTGTGCCAGCCTTCGCCGTACGTCACGAGGGCAACCCACCAGCAGTTACGGGAATCATCACCGGATTCGTAGGTGCGATAGCCGAACTTGTGGGTGGCGCTGTTGACGAACCAGGTGCAGTGGAACATCGCGACCATACGGACGAAAACGCCCCAAACGACGAAGGAAATTCCATTTCCGACAAAGTAATCGCCCAAGAAATATAACAGAAATCCCAGAGCAAACTGAATCGGAATAAAGAATTTTTGGCAAAATTGATAGACGGGATCGTCTTCAATATCCTTAATCATTTTAGAGGCTTCTTCCTTGGCGGGAATCTCGAAGAACATCCAGCCAACATGACTCCACCAAAAGCCCTTATTGGAATCGTGAGGATCGGCAGCGGTATCGGAGTATTTATGATGAATGCGGTGCATACCAACCCAGTCCAGGGGACCCGCTTGACATGAGAGGGTTCCACAGAACATTAGGAAATGTTCGAGCCATTTGGGGACTTCAAAACTGCGGTGACTGATGAGACGATGCCATCCCATGGTGACGCCCAAGGCACCTGTGACCCAGTGTAAAAACAGGGCTACACCTACACCAGCCCAGGTAAAGGTGCTAGGGAAAAACGCTAAGCACGCTAACAAGTGAATCGTAGCAATCCAGATGACTGCAAACCAATTCAGTGAAAGTTTTTGGGGTGTTGCAACTGTCATGCATTAACCTCGTAATGTTTGTTCCATTTTCAGGACGACCTGTTGGATTGTATCAGAATATCGGTACAAAGAGCTAAACTAGATTTTCCTGTGTCTCCTGTACTCTAACCTGGCTCTAAACTCATGAATCTTAAGATTGATTTAACAAAGCTCCGGAGAAGTCTCGACGATCCCTTTGCGGCCATAGATGACCGCGTCCAGGAGAATTTACGACGGGTCTTAACAGCCTACCAAAATCATCGCGTTGGTGTGCGACATTTTGCCAGTGTATCGGGATATGGACATGATGACCTCGGCCGTGACACCTTTGACCGCGTTTTTGCTGAAGTGATGGGGGCCGAAGCGGCTCTGGTGAGAGTGCAGATGGTTTCGGGAACTCATGCGATCGCCTGTGCATTGTACGGCGTGTTGCGACCTGGGGACGAGATGCTGGCGATCGCCGGAGCGCCCTATGACACACTTGAGGAAGTGATTGGGGTGCGCGGCTCGGGTCAAGGATCGTTGGCGGAGTGGGGAGTTAAGTATCGGGTTTTGCCTCTTACGGACGATGGAACTCTAAACTGGAATGGATTGGCCACGGCCATCAAGCCAGAAACGCGTCTGGTGCTAATCCAACGCTCCTGTGGATATGCCTGGCGTAACAGCCTGTCCCTTGATGATATCGAAAAAATCATCAAGCAGGTGAAACAGCAAAATCCTCAGACGGTGTGCTTTGTCGATAACTGTTACGGCGAGTTTGTTGACACCCATGAACCCACAGCCGTTGGTGCGGACTTGATGGCCGGCTCTTTAATTAAAAATCCGGGAGGAACCCTCGTCACGGCGGGGGGGKATGTAGCCGGACGGGCCGAATTGGTCGAACAGGCGGCCTGTCGTCTAACGGCCCCTGGGATTGGCTGTGAAGGTGGAGCCACCTTCGAGCAGAACCGTCTTCTCTATCAAGGATTCTACCTGGCTCCTCAGATGGTTGGTGAAGCCCTTAAAGGAACCTATTTACTGTCACAAGCCTTTCATGACTTGGGCTATTCGGTTAAACCCCTACCCCATGAGCCTCGTCACGATATCATTCAGGCGATCGCCCTCCGCAGTCCCGAAAAACTCATCGCCTTCTGTCGCGCCATCCAACGCAACTCACCCATCGATTCCTATCTCGACCCGGTTCCCGCCGAAATGCCCGGTTATGAGACGCCCCTAGTCATGGCGGGGGGAACCTTCATTGATGGCAGTACCTCGGAATTTTCCGCTGATGGCCCTCTCCGTGATCCTTACGTCGTTTTCTGTCAGGGGGGAACCCATTGGACTCAGGTGGCGATCGCCCTCGAAGACGCCATTCGAGCCATTGAGAACCTCGAACAGCACTAA
Organism: Phormidium lacuna HE10JO; assembly: GCA_900149785.2. GTDB lineage: Bacteria > Cyanobacteriota > Cyanobacteriia > Cyanobacteriales > Geitlerinemataceae > Sodalinema > Sodalinema lacuna_A. The sequence continues at coordinate 23,804 of FSSI02000007.1, forward strand.
TTTAAGACCCATCCTAGACCAAACCTCAGTAAATACACTGAGGGTTTTTTTGATTGTTTTTACCACAATCAGCAATTTCACGATGGTTTTAGAGTACCTCAAAATGCCTACGCATAAACACGCAATGCAGAACTATAGCGACTAACTAAATACGTGTTTACCAGCAATTTTGTGGGGATTTTACACAAGCTTCACATAAAGTTTATTGAATCCTTGCAGACAACCTTAGTATCCTCGTTAAGATAGTGATTAGGAATCTGACTTTCCCCACTACATGGGGATTTCCGGTTCTTAGGGAAAGCTCTCAGACAACTTTTGGCTGTGTTCAAGTCTACAGGGTTCCCGTCAGTTTTCCAGTTAATTTTAACTTTAATCAGGGAACTGAATTATTTTAAGTGCATCTTCTAAAGAATCCCGGCGTTCTGGCAATCAATGTGATCGAAAACACAGCAAAGTCTCTACTCCGATCGCGGCACAACGACCCAAACATCCCTACTATTTAAAGTATCCAACCTGGAGGACTCTCTCATGCGACTACGAACAGCACTCACCTATACAGCCCCGTTACTCAGCGCCTCACTCGCTCTTGGTGCGTTGGCAGCACCAGCATCAGCATTCAGTATGAATTCGGGTGAAAAATTTGGAACCGACGGGCTGCTCTTTACCGAAGACACCGAAGTGAGCTTCACCTTCGGCAACACCTTTGGCGCCTACGTCTCTAGCCTAGGACTTTACGAAGTCAGCAGCACGGGTCTCAATGAGGTTGACACCCTATTTGTCAATACCCTATTTTCCGAAACCGCTCAAGCCGACGACGGGCAGAACGCCCAAACCGGCTGGGTGGGAACCTGTGATTCTGGCACAGGTGTTGTTGACAACTGTTCCGCCTCTTATACGTTCCAAGCCAACGTTGAATATGCTCTTGGGCTAACCAGTCGCCGTTCAAATGGCGACCTCGTCAACACGGTCTTCTCAACCAATAGCCTGAACTCCTTTGGAGGCGAGAATACCCAGCAATTTATCTTCGGCTCTCACGGTGTCGTTGATGGCAACAAGAACAACGACACTCAAACCTTCTCCAATCCCGAAAATTTCGCCAGCGGCGACCCCTTAGCTGGCTCTTTAGCGCTAGGGATTGACGATCGCGGTAACAACAACGACCGTGACTTCCAAGACATGGTTCTCTGGACGGAAGCTGAACGCACTAGCGCTGATGTCCCCGAGCCATCCGTTATCTTTGGCTTAACCGCGATCGCCGGTGGATTCGCAAGCCTACGTCGTCGTCGCCAAAGCTAAGTCCATACCCTCGCTTGAACATCGATTGAGTTCTCCCAGGTTCCGCTCAACAGATGTTTATCAGTCTCATTACCCCCCAGTCTTGGCATCCTTCTTTCGCCAAACTGGGGGGTTTTGGTACATCGTTCAGGAACAGAGCAAAATGGGGAGCAAGCCTGAGACCTGCCCCCCATTTTGGGTTTTTTAAAGGGTTTTTGAGCTATATTTGGGGTCTTTATACAAGACTGACCCCTTTCAAGGATGGGATCTTTATGACTTCGATCCCGTTCAATTGTGGAGTCTTTATACAAGCGGACTCCTTTCAACCTCTATCCATCATGACAGCAATTTCCAGAAACCCTGACAAACGTAATTATTTTTTTATATTTCGCAATTTAACATCCCGTGAACCGGTATTGCGTTTTATAACTGTCGTGACACAGTTCTTAACGATTGGCCGTTAGGGAGGCCCCCAACACTTGAGAGAGCCAGACCTCCACAGAGCGAACTGGCGAATAACGAACCGCCTCACCGGGATCCACCATCGGTTCGACTAAAACCGTAAACATTCCCATGCGATTGCCCGCTAGGACATCCGTAAACAGGCGATCGCCCACCATCGCCACCTGGGCCACCGGTAAATCCATCGCCGATACCGCTCGCCAAAGTTTACGGCGGAAGGGTTTGGCGGCGAAGAAAATATAAGGTAACTCCAAAGACTTCGCGATATTGCCAATGCGGGTTTCACTGACATTGTTACTCACCAGCCAAAGTGTGGCCACCTGACGCAACTCAATAATCCGCTGATGCAGTTCCTCTGAGGCCTCCATTTGTCCAATCGGGACGAGGGTTTCGTCGACATCAAAGACGAGTCCCTTCAAATTGTGTTTAACCAACAGTTCCGGCGTAATATCCAGAACCGTGCCGCCCAGAACCAAATCTGGTTGTAAGAGTTTGCCCCAAGACATAATAAACGGTGAAGTAACAGGTTCAAACAGAGCTGGGAGGGTTAGAGGGGTTCGTCACGTTGGGCGAGTTCTCGTTCAACCCGAGCGATCGCCGCCTCATGCTCAACGAGGGTGCGACTAAAAAAGTGTGTCCCGTCATAGCGGGCCACAAAATAGAGATAAGGAGTATCCTCGGGGTCCAGAGTCGCTTGTAAACTGGCTAATCCGGGGCTAGCGATCGCCGTCGGCGGCAATCCTGGATTGCGATAGGTATTATAAGGAGAATCCACCTCGACCTGAGTCCAGGTCAGCGGCGCATCCACCGTCTGACGAATCCCTAGAGCATATTCTACCGTCGGATCTGCCCCCAAATTCATTCCCGTCTGTAACCGTTGCCAAAAGACCCCAGCAATGGTGCGTCGTTCCTCAGCCACGACGGCTTCGCGCTCGACGATCGAGCCTAACGTGACCCATTCATGCAAACTCATCGACTCAGGCGGTTCTCCCCGTTCATATTCGGGTAACGCCACCTGTTCAAACTGGAACAACATCTGATTGATAATCACCTCAGGGGTAACGGTTCCTTCTCCTATCTGATAGGTATCGGGAAAGAGATAGCCTTCGAGATGGGGGATATCGTCCGGGAGCCAATCAAAGCGATCGCGGGGAATGTCAGTGGTGGCCTCCAAAAAGGCTTCAGCCGGGAAAAACTCTCGTCGCTCGAAATACTCAGCCATTTCACGGCGAGACCAACCTTCAGGAATTGTAAAACTCTGACGAGACACATCCCCATCCCAGATTTGCGCCCCAATCTCCGTCATCGACTCCTGAGGCGAAAATCGGTAAACCCCCGCCTGAAACGACCCCTCAGGCTGTTGCCAGCGTAGCCAACGCGCCCACAACTCCCACGCTCTAGCCGATTGAATTAACCCCACAGCTTCGAGATCTCGGCCAATTTGTGCCGCTGGCGTTCCTTGGGGAATATCAAGTTGAATCGTCGTCACATCCTCGGGTGACAACTCCTCAGTGGCGGTCTCCGCGACGGGAGCCGTGGCCCAACTCCACCAAGACCATCCTTGCCAAGCTCCCACGGCGATCGCCGCTGGAACTGCCAGGTAAAACGCACCTTTCGCTAGTCGTCCCACAAATTTCCCCTCATCAACTCAACAAGTTCTACTCCAATCCCTTAAACAGACGTTCGGCAATTAAACTCTCAATCGACGGCAACAACGGTTCTAACTCATCGAGTTCTTCATCGGTGAGTAACTCAGGCTTAGCCTCAGCATTAATACGGGCCAACACGAGCATTGGATCAATCGGAACATACAGTCCATACTCCTGTTCCCCTTCATAGAAGTTCGCCAAGCAGAGCAATTCTTCCTCATCCTCATCGCTATCCGCCTCATTGAGAGCCTCAATCGCTTCATCGAGTTCAGGAATATCCCCGACCACCGTTAGGGTTAAGGCTGTGCGTTGTAGCAACAAATCCTGTTGGGCCAAAACGGCCTTGGCTGTTTCAAACACCGCATCAATTTGCTCGTCGGTTGCTAAATCCGCCTCCTCATCGTCGCTCTCATCATCCCCAAACCACGTCACCAAATCTACCGGAATATTCACCGGGAGTAACACGGCGTACTCCACACCATTCATCTCAAACTGATGTTCAACATAACAGGGGAGCGATCGCCCCTGGTCATCGGTAACAGACACAATGGTGCTATGAGGAGTTTCGTTCATGGATGATTCAACACCGCTAAAGACTAAAGAATGACAACCTGTCGGGACAGATCGCTCCCCTTAAGATAGCACGGGGGGCGATCGCCGTTGCACCCTAGCCACAACCCCCTAGCCGCGACCCCCTAACCGCTACTCCATCGTTAACACCACTTTTCCCGACATCGATCCCGCCTCAATCCGTCGATGGGCCTCGGCCGCCTCCGCCAAGGGAAACACCTCACTCACCTGAACCTGCAACGATCCCCCATCAAACAAGCGTCCACATTCGCGCAGAATTTTCGCCTGTTCCGCCTGTTCCTCCCGTAAATCGAGCAACATCGGCGTTAACATCAACTCCAAACCCACGCGCAGATTCCGTTGACGCGCTCCCTTCAAATTGCCATCCTCACTCGGTTGCAGCAACGTGACCACATCCCCATACAGGTTCACCGCCTCGCAGCTGCGATAAAACGTCTCACCGCCGACGGTATCAAACGCCACATTAACCCCTTCCCCATCAGTCCAGTCCAACACCGCCTCAACAAAATCCTGCTGAGGATAGAGAATCGGCAAATCCGCACCTAAACTCTTGACAAAATCCGCTTTTTGTGCAGTAGAGACTGTTGTGGCCACCATCGCTCCTTGACGTTTCGCCAACTGCACCGCCACATGGCCCACACCGCCGGCTCCAGCATGAATCAGCACCCGTTGTCCCGCACAAAGACGAGCGCGGTCATAAAGCGCTTCCCAAGCCGTAATCAACACCAGAGGGGCCGCCGCCGCTTCCTCAAAACTCAACGATTGAGGTTTTGGCGTTAAACAATGCTGTTCCACCAGAGCATATTCAGCATAATTGCCCTGAGATCCTCCCAAACCCCCAAAGCAGAAATAGACGGCATCTCCCGGGCCAAATCCCGACACATGGGGGCCAACCACCTCGACAACCCCAGCCCCATCGCAGCCCAGAATATCCGGGGAACCATTCGAGATAAACGTTCCCCGTTGTCGCACCTTCGTATCAATGGGGTTAACTCCAGCCGCCTTCAGTCGAACCAACACCTGAGTTGGCGTTTGAAGTTGGGGAACCGGCAGATCCCGCAGTTCTAGAACATCAGGCGCACCCGCACCCGTCATCACAACAGCTTTCATCGCACTCTATCCTCACTCGTCATCCTTACTCGTCAATCATCACCCAGCGGCCCACACCGCCAAATCCCACTCACCTCTCCCCCAAAGGGGGCAACCATAAGGGGACATTCCTACTGTTCTCTGTTCCCTGTTCCCTGTTCCCTGTTCCCTGTTCCCTGTTCCCTGTTCCCTTTCTCCCCCTACAACTGCCCAAAACCTTTCTTTTTCTTCTGTTTCTTCTTCTTCTTCGATTTGCCGCCACCGGGGCCTCGGAAGCCAGGACGGGGGCCACCGCCGCCCATCATGCCAGCAAAGGGATTCATACCCGGCATTCCACCCCCACCCATACCGGGTAGATTTCCTTGTCCCATTTGCTGCATCAGCGATCGCATCTTCTTGAAATCACTCACCAACTTAGTCACATCCGACTCCTGAAACCCAGATCCCCGAGCAACCCGACGGCGGCGACTTGGAGAACTCGACAAGATATCGGGGTTGGTGCGTTCCTCAATCGTCATCGAGCCAATCATGGCCTCAGAGCGTTTGAGTTGAGTTTCCCCCTTCTGTAAATCATCATCGGAAATCTGTTTCCCCATCCCTGGGATTAACTTCATAATCCCTCCCAGAGATCCCATACTCTTCATCAAGCGGGTTTGTTTGAGGAAATCATTAAAGTCAAACTGAGCCGAGAGGATTTTCTCCTGCATCTTCTCAGCATCAGCCAAGTCCACCTGTTCAGCGGCTTTCTCCACCAAAGACAGCACATCGCCCATTCCTAAAATACGAGAGGCCATGCGATCGGGGTAAAACGGTTGTAAGGCTTCGACCTTTTCCCCCATCCCCACAAACTTAATCGGCGCCCCAGAAATCCGTCGCACCGAGAGAGCCGCACCACCGCGACTATCGCCATCTAACTTGGTGAGAATCGCCCCACTGATGCCAATTTCTTGATCAAAGGTGCGCGTGAGGGTGGCCGCTTCCTGCCCCGTCATCGCATCCACCACCAACAGGGTATCGTGGGGTTGAATCGTCGCCTTGATGCGTGCCAACTCCGCCATCATGTCCGTGTCGATTTGCAAGCGTCCCGCCGTATCGACGATGACGGTATCAATGCCGTCGGCTTTGGCTTGTTCGACCCCCTGACGGGCAATCTCGACGGGGTCCGCATCGGTTCCCATCTCGAAGACGGGGACATCAATTTGCTCCCCGAGAGTTTTGAGCTGATCGATCGCCGCCGGGCGATAGATATCCGTCGCCACGAGCAGGCTAGAGCGGTTCAGTTTGCGCAAATGCAGAGCCAACTTTGCCGAAGCCGTAGTTTTCCCGGTCCCCTGTAGCCCCGCCATGAGGATAACCGTGGGCGCCACATCCGCATGAGCCAGAGGGACATTGCTCTCCCCCATGATGGCCACTAATTCATCATTGACAATTTTGATGAATTGCTGATCGGGACGAACCCCGGAGATGACCTCGGCCCCGAGGGCTTTCTCTTCAACATCGGCCACAAATTCTTTGACCACTTGCAGGTTCACGTCGGCAGTGAGGAGAGCGCGACGAACCTCTTTTAAGGCATCTTGAATGTTGGCTTCCGAGATTTTGTCTTGTCCTCGGAGCTTTTTCCAGGCTTCTTCTAAGCGTTCAGCAAATGCGTCAAACATGAAATATTGGGGTTAGCAGAACGAACAGTGATTATTAGCAGCCGGCGGGGGTTGCGCCTTGGCTTCCCTAAGAATAGCAAGAATTGGGGCGGGGATTCGAGAGACGGTTTTCCCCCATCGCCGCCTGGGAACGATCCGCGCTAGGATTTTAACGTTCCAAATCTGTTTCCCTTACGCGCCGAACCTGCAAGCCTATGTTCTTCGACGAACTTCAACCCATCTTCAAAGAGTTGACTGCTGAGCCGATCGCGTTTTTCGGTGGCTTTGTCTCTGGAGTGCTACGCCTAGATTTAGCTGAAGAGCCACTCAAGAGTTGGGTTGGCCCCACCACCGAGTCAACGACCTCATCGGCGTCTGGCTCGAGCAGCGATCGCGACAATGGCAATGGACCCCAATCTATTACCATTGAATAAATCGATTGTCAAGCTAAAACGCTCAAGATTTCCCAGAGACGGGCAGTCATAGATGTAGAACGAAAAAAGGAGGGGCGCGATGCTCCTCCTTTTTTCGTGCTTTCTGGTCATGTTCAGGGATGGATATCCCCACTCTCAGCCCTAGCTGTGACAAGTGCAGCCCTTGTGTCCACAGCCGGCCCCATCGGGATGACCATCGGCACAAGCTTGACTGCAATAGGGTTTGTCGTCTTTCATCACCGCGTTTTCCAAGCTGACGATACAGAGACACGAATCGCAGGCGCATTTCATTTGAGTTACGGTTGCCATGATTAAATATCCTTTTTGTTTACAACATCTGAACAGTTATTCAGATATTAGCACAACAACCCAGCCCCGACCACAAAACCGGCAAAGCGTAACAGAATCTGTAACAATTCCCTGAAAGAGTGCGTCCACCCGAAAACGCCTCTTGCCTCTTGCCTCTTGCCTCTTGCCTCTTGCCTCTTGCCTCTTGCCTCTTGCCTATTGCCTATTGCCTATTGCCTCTTGCCTCTTGCCTCTTGCCTATTGCCTATTGCCTATTGCCTATTGCCTATTGCCTATTGCCTATTGCCTATTGCCTATTGCCTATTGCCTATTGCCTATTGCCTCTTGCCTCTTGCCTCTTGCCTCCCTATCCCCTTCTCCCAAACTTCTCACGCAAGCGATTCATAAACACCGTCACCTCCGACAATCCCAGCCGCGTCACCACAACCGCGAAGATGGCCAACCCCCCACAGCCAGCAACCGTCAGTTGTAGTAGGCTCAAGAGAAATCCTCCCTCACCGAGAACTCGTTGTAATCCCTCATAAATTCCCCAGCCAGCCATCCCCGTAACAAAACTCAAAATCGTCAACGAGGCAATGGGGGCCGCCCATTCGAGCCAGGGTAGACCACCAATCTTGCGATCGAGTAATATCAGCAACGCCACCATTGAGACCACATTCACCCCCATCGTGGCCAGAACCAACCCCGGTGCCCCAAACCATTGGATAAAGAAATAGTCCAACAGCACATTGAGAAAAATATTGGCAATACTGACTCGGAAGGGTGTTTGACCATCTCCGAGGGCATAAAACACCCGCACCAACACATCCCGTCCCAAATAGACAAACATTCCTAAGCCATAGGCCATCAGAATGGCCGCCACAAACTCCGACGCCGCTCGGTCAAAGGCATAGCGTTCATAGACCACACGCACAATAGGCGTGGCGAGGGCCACCATCAGCGCCCCCAAGGGCAACATCGTTAACCCCGTGAGAATTAACCCTTGGCGAATGCGTTGTTTAAGCTGCGGCCAATGCTCAGGAGCCGCCAGCCGGGAGAAAATCGGTAGTAGAGGGACCAATAGGGTGTTGGAGATAATCCCTAGGGGCGTTTGTACCAATAACCCGGCATAGCCCAAAGCAGAGGCAGTCTGGGGGATAAAGGACGCGAACCAGAGGTCGGTGTAGACGTTAATCTGCATCATTCCCGAGGAGAAGGTGGCCGGTCCCATGACCTTCATCACCTCCCGCACCCCTGGCCGCCAAAACTCAAAGCGTAGCCGTAGGGTTCCCAGGCCCTCCCGCCATTGCACCACCACTTGCACCAACCATTGCAACACCGCCCCTAGGAGGGTTCCCCAAGCCAGGACGAGGCCTCCAACGGCGGCGTAGCGGGGTTCGGTGATTTGGTCTCCTAAAGACAGAGCCAAGACCCCTAAGCCGCCAATGAGAGCCACACTGGAGAACAGGGGACTGATTGAGGGCAGCCAATAGAGGTCGGCGGCGTTGAGGCTGCCGAAGCCAATCCCAATCAGGCCAGCCAGTAGGGCCATCGGGGCCATAATGCGAAACTGCATCACGGCAATATCGCGAATGTCTTGACCGGCGGCCGTTTCCGAGAGACCCGGAGCGACCACATCAATGAGAGGATGAGCAAAGATAACTAGGGCAATGGTGACCAGGAGTAGGATGCCACCGACGAGGGTGGTCATGGTTTCGATGAGGGGAACCGCCTCTCGTTTATCCCGTTTGGCGACGACACTGACGATCGCACTATGAAACGGTCCGTTAATGCCCCCTAGCAGCACCAGGAGGAAGCCCGGAATCACATAAGCGTAGTTGTAGGCATCCACAGCGACACCAACCCCAAATGCGGCAGCGATCGCCTGTTGACGAACCAAGCCAAAAATCTTACTAATCAGGGTTGCTGCTGCCACAATGCCAGCAACAGACGCCAAAGAACGAACCTTTCCTGTCTCGTCAGCCATAATTACCGAGTTGCATTTGTCCGGGATGAGAGTCACTTAGACAAACATTTAACCGCAAGAGGGTCACGGTTCCCTACTCTTGGTCCGGGTTCCGTCGGGTCCTCATTCACTCAAACCTGTTGATTTTGCTTATGACTAGCCCTCTGATTTACGATTATCCCCCCCTCTATTCAGGAACCTTAATCCGACGCTATAAGCGCTTTTTAGCCGATGTTGAACTGGTTAACGGCGACGTGATTACCGCCCATTGTCCCAATACCGGCCCCATGACGGGAGTCTGTGACCCCGCTAGCCCCGTGTTGCTGTCCTATAGCGACAACGCCAAACGCAAATACCCCTACACGTGGGAGGCCATCCAGATGCGGGATGCCGAGCGAACCTGGGTGGGGATTAACACCAGCCGCAGTAATGCGATCGTGCGATCGCTCCTTGAGCAACATCTCATCCCCGAGTTGGGGGAGTATGGAGCCATCCGCTCAGAAGTCAAGTATGGCCAGGATGGGAAAAGCCGCGTTGATTTTCTCTTGGAGGGCGATCGCCCCATTTATCTCGAAGTCAAAAATACCACCTGGGCTCGGCAAACCCAGGCTCTGTTTCCCGATACCGTCACCGAACGCGGACAAAAACATCTGCGAGAGTTGATGGCCCTAGTGGACGAGGCACGCTGTGTCATGTTGTACTTAATTAATCGAGGAGATTGCGATCGCTTTTCTCCCGGTGATGACGCCGACCCGACCTACGGCAAGTTATTACGCGACGCCGTGAATCGAGGCGTAGAAGTCTTACCCTGTCAGGTTCACGTGAGTCCCGAAGGACTGCGTTACCGTGGCCAAGTTCCCCTAGAACTGTAGCCCTCAAACCGGTCTCATCGTCAGCCCATTCTTAGCCGCCATGCGATCGCCGAATCAGGAATCGTATAATCGGCTACAAAATGTACTGGATTGTCAGTGGTAATAAAATGCCATGCTAGTACAAGCATTATTTTGCTAAAACAGACCAAACAAAGGAGTTTTCGGTGTGAAAAAGGTAGAAGCCATCATTCGTCCCTTCAAACTAGACGAAGTTAAAATTGCCCTCGTCAACGCGGGTATCGTGGGGATGACCGTTTCTGAAGTGCGTGGATTTGGGCGGCAAAAAGGACAAACTGAACGCTATCGCGGCTCAGAATATACCGTCGAATTTTTGCAAAAGCTCAAACTCGAAATCGTTATCGAAGATAACCAAGTCGATATGGTGGTTGAAAAACTTACCGCCGCCGCCCGAACCGGAGAAATCGGCGACGGTAAAATTTTCGTCTCCCCCGTCGATCAGATTATCCGCATTCGGACCGGCGAGCAGAACCTCGAAGCCATCTAACCCTAACCCTCCATCCGAGGCCCAAGCCAACGGCAGAGATTCAAAACTTAAGAGGTATCGAGCGAACGCCAGAGCAATCTCGCGTTCGCATTTTTTTCAACAGTATCGCTAAAAAACAATCTAAATAGACAATTCATTTAGTACAAATACAACGCTTAAAACTATTTAAATAAAAGGGTTTATTTGAGATAAATTGTTTATTGTCTATTGTTCATTCGTTACGGCCATTTAGACCCCAAAGCCCCCAAATTCACAACAGCCTTTTCCCAGATAGGGAGGGATTCGTGTACGATCCTCTTAGGGTGGCACGACCCACCGTGCCGAGGGTTCGGACACTCCGACCAGGGATAGATCTCGAAGCGCGTGTATGGAAGCCGAAGAACTGTTACAAAAATATGCAGCGGGCGTGCGGCGATTTATTGGCGTTAACCTAAGCGAAGCCAACCTCAGCCAAGCCAATCTCACCCGGATTAACTTACGGAACGCCTGTTTGAGCGTTGCCAATCTCAGTGGTGCCAATTTAAGCAAAGCCAATCTCAAAGGGGCCAAACTCAACGTCGCCAAACTCAGCAGTTGCAACCTGCGAGGGGCCAATCTCCGAGATGCGGATCTCAATGTGGCGAACCTCATCCGGGCCGACTTGAGCGGGGCCGATCTCTACCAAGCCTCCCTCATTCGTACCGAAATGTTACGAGCCGACTTGAGTGGCGCCGATTTGCGGGGCGCTAACCTCAGCGGGGCCATGCTCAAAGAAGCTAAACTGCCTCGGGCCAACTTTCAAGGGGCCAATCTCAGCGAAGTGGATCTCAGTTACGCCCAAATGCGTGGGGCGAACCTAGAACAAGCCACCTTCCGGCGTACCAATCTACGCTGGGCCGATATGAGTGGGGCCAGTTTACGCAACTCTGAACTGCGACAAGTGCGCCTGAGTGGGGCCAAACTCATTGAAGCCGATTTGCGAGGGGCGAATTTACGCTGGGCTGATCTCAGTGGTGCTAGTTTAGCCGGAGCCGATCTCAGTGGCGCGAAACTCAGCGGGGCCAACCTCAGCGGGGCCAACCTCAGCGGGGCCAACTTACTCGATGCGAGTCTTGTCTATGCCGATCTCACCCGGGCCACTCTCACCAATGTCGATTGGATGGGAGCCGATTTGAGTGGGGCCACCCTGACCGGAAGCAAACTCTATGGTGTGTCTCGTTTTGGCCTCAAAAGTGAAGGAACGGTCTGTGACTGGGTTGATTTAAGTCCCAACGGGGATGGATCTAAAATCCAGCGCTTTCGCCCGGAACAGGTCGAAGAATTTTTTAATGAGTCGTTACCGACCGTTCGCATTTTAGTCGATGCCGTTCTCGACCCCGCCGCTCATGTGGCTCTAGCTCAGGTTTACTACCACATTGCCCGCTATTTTCCCGGTTTAAAGCGATCGCCCAATATCGACGTCAGCGATCGCCGCACCGTCATCACCTTCCGCCTCGACAACGACCTACAACTGTTTTCCACGGCTTACATCACCGTTTTACCCTTCCAGGACGCAGCGTCGACCCAACGCAATATCCAAAACCTGGTTCAACTGCTACAAACCAAAGAACGGGAAAACCTCGACGTTGGCCATTTTCGCTACATCCAACGGCTGCGAGTCTTCTTTGAGCAAACCGTTGAACGAGCCAACAGCCTACGTAACAACGAACCCGAACGCCTGACCCCCGACGCAGGGCAGGCTTTTTTCGAGGCCCCGACCCACGTCATTCTCTCCAACTCCAAAAATCAAACTATCGAAGTTCAACATCATCCTCAGTTCGGTAAGCAACGGCTTCAAGCCGCTAACCGTGTCAATCCCATCGAACCCCCCTATCCTGAAGTCTGTAACCAGATTCTGCCTCCGCCCTTTGTGATCTTCGATTTCGTCAAAACAACAGTGACTGACCTGAACCCCGATCCCCTTTAAAATAGCGTCTAAAATAGCGTCTAAAATAGCGCCTAAGAGGGCGTCAGGCGATCGCATCGGGTCATCTCCGTTGAGATGGCGATCGCAACAACGAACCCGAGATACTAGGGAAAGGATCTCAATTGTTGTTAGGATTTGGGGTGCGCTTCGGTGGTTTGGTGCCGACGACTGGCTTGAAAACGAGGATAAAGTCCCATGACGCTTAAAGAACTCTTAGAAAAATATGCTGCCGGAGAACGGGACTTCGGCGGCATCATGTTATCTGAAGCGAATCTCAGCCGTATTAACCTCAGCGGGGCCAATCTCAGTCAGGCGATTCTGAGTATTGCCAATCTCAGTGGCGCCAACCTCAGTGGCGCCAATCTCAGCTACACCAAAATGAATGTGACTCGCCTCAGTGGCGCCAACCTCGTGCGAGCCAATTTAGAAGGGGCGATTCTCAACGTCGCCAATATGATTCGAGCCAACCTCAGCGGCGCTAATCTCAAAGATGCGGCCTTGATTCGGGCCGAGATGATTCGGGCCAACCTCAGCAACGCTAAACTCACCGGCGCCAATCTCAACGCGGCGGATTTGCGAGAATCGACCCTCCGACAAGTAGATTTAACCGGCGCTAACCTCAATGAAGCGGACTTACGAGGGAGTTCTCTGATTGCGGCGATTCTCCTCAATGCCAATCTAATTGGGACAGATTTTAGTAAGGCGGATTTAACGGGAGCCGATTTAAGTCACGCTGAACTGCGTCATGCACGCCTGCATCGTGCTAATTTGAGTGGCGCGAGTTTGCGGGGGGCGAATTTACGCTGGGCTGATTTGAGTGGCGCCAATTTGCGCTGGGCTGATTTGAGTGAGGCCAAACTTAGTGGGGCAAACTTGATTGGGGCAGATCTCAGTTGCGCCAATCTCCTGAATACGAGTTTTGTTCATGCGGATTTAACCCAAACCAATTTAATTCGGGCTGATTGGGAGGGGGCTGATTTGAGTGGCGCGATTTTAACCGGGGCAAAACTCTATGGTGTGGCTCGCTTTAATTTGACGACGGAGGGGATGAGTTGTGATTGGCTGGATTTAAGCCCCAATGGAGATCATAGCCAAATCGCACGGTTTAACTCGGAGAATTTTGAGAAGTTTTTCAATCAAACACCGCCGGTGGTGCAATTGGTGGTGGATACACCCATTAGCAGTGATGCTCATCGCGTTCTGGCCGGGATTTATCATCAGTTAAGCCAACAATATCCGGAAATGAGTCAGCCCCCCAGTATCGATGTCGGCTATCGGCGGACGGTGCTGACGTTCCGGGTTGATAGTGATGAGTTGTTGTTACCGACGGCGTATGTGGCGGTGTTGCCGTTTCAGGATGCGCCGGATACTCAGAAAACCTTGGTGAACCTGGTTCGTTCGATTCAGAATAATAGTCCTGAATTGTCGGGGGTGAAGGCGGCGAATCAGGCGGCGAAGTTGAGTGTGGCCACGATTCAACGTTTGCGGAAGGTGAGCGGGTTAACCTGTCCCGAGGTGGAGGGACATTCTGAGTTAGAGTTCTTCCAAGCCCCGACTCAGACGATGGTGGCTAATTCGAGTGATTTGGGATTGACAATTTATAGTAATCCCATGTTTGGTAAGCGGTTTTTCAATGCGGCTGAGTTGGGGATTCCTCTCAGTGCGCTGTCTTCGCAACGGGCTCAGGTGGTTTTGCCCTCGGCGCAGGAGATTTTACGGTTTATTCAAGGGTTTTACTCGTTTGATTGAGGCGGTCTGTTGTCAATTAGCTAGATGGGCGGTGGCGGGGAAATCCGATCGCATCGGAGCAACGTAGTGAAGGAAAGCCCCAACCTCTTTGGCTATGGTGTTAGGACACACACGAACTGTTCAATTCGCAGGAACTGCCGCCCTATCTATGTCAGTGACTGATGTTGACTTATATGAACAACTGCAAACCGGCGATCGCACGGCGTTGGGGCAGCTTTATGATCGTTATGGCGGTTTAGTTTATGGTGTAAGTTTAAAGGTTCTCGGGAATCCTCAAGAGGCGGAGGATTTAACCCAAGAGATTTTTCTGATTCTTTGGCGTAAACAGAACTATGATCCCAGTCGTGGCAAACTGAGTACTTTTTTAATGATGTTAACGCGATCGCGGGCTATTGATCGGTTGCGATCGCGAGGACGCAACCGTAAATTTCTTGGACGTTGGGGCGCAACCTTGAGCGAGGACACGATGACCACTCACACCCCCTTTGACGCAATTTCTTTAAGTGAACGTCGAGAGACAGTCCGTCAGGCGTTAGATCAACTTCCTGAGAAATATCGCTCAATTCTGGAGTTAGCCTATTATCAAGGAATGAGTCAATCGGCGATCGCAGACCATTTAAAGATGCCCCTGGGAACCGTGAAAACGCGATCGCGCAAGGGGTTATTAGAACTTCGAGAACACTTACAAGAATGGATGGGGTGATCCGATGAGCCATCTCTCACCAGAGCGCCTTCAGGAACTAGCTGCGGGCTACGTTCTTGGAGATTTATCCTCTGAAGAACGCCAAGTTTTTAAAACACAACTGGAACTTCACCCAGAACTGGCTGAGGAAGTCCGACATTTACAGGATGTTCTCGGGGCCATGCCCTATGGCTTGCCCGAAACGCCGCCCCCAGCGGGCTTGCGCGATCGCATCCTAGTGGCCGCGATGACTGAGACAGAAACGGACATGAGCGACGATTTTGGGGCGCAACAGGGGTCTGTAATTCCCTTCCATCCTCCCTCACGGCGACTTCCCTGGCAACGTTGGGGTAAACGTTGGGCGACTGGCGTTGCAGCGGTTCTGGCGGCGGCCCTTCTCGTGGATAATCTACGTTTGCGCGACCAACTCAGTTATACCCAGGCTCAACTCCGAGGCCAAGAGACTTCAGAGATGCTTGTGGCTCCCTTGGATGCGGTTTTAGTCAGTCAATGGGATGGGTTAACTGAAATTACAGAAGACCACCTGAAAGCCTTGACTCGAACTGAAGGGCCAATGGACTATAACGCCGATAATTTAACGTCAATTATCGAACGATTTGATAGTCAATTTGCCTTTTCTGAGACTAATCCTGTGATTCAAAAAACAGGGATTGAGTTGATGGGAGGAACCCTCTGTGTATTTGGTAAAATCTACGGAATGCGCTATACCTATACCACAGAAACAGGACAAACGCTATCCTTTTATCAAATTGATACTCGCGAAGAAAATCTAGCATTGCCCGATTTAGGAACCGGAAAACTTTATGTGAGTCAACCGGGGAAACCGCGTATGATTCTGTGGTCTGAAGAGGATTATGTGTATGCGATCGTGGCAGAACTTCCCGCAGACGACTTAAGGTCTTTATCCGCCAATATTGTCAGACAATAGTCGTAGAATAGGGGGGCTAACATCAAGGGAATGAATGGCTCAGCAGACCAAGGGTGATCAATCATGCTGAGCGATAGTGTATAATCAGGTTGGTAATGGTGTAGCCTTAAATCCGACGAACTCCCATGACCCCCGAAGAAATCCAAACAACCCTCGAACAGATGTTAGCCGTACAGCGGGAACTCCAAGAAGGTCAGTTACGACTTCAAGAAGGACACATTAGGCTTCAAGAAGGGTACATTAGGCTTCAAGAAGGCGACCTGAGACTTCAGGAACGCCAACGGAAGCTTCAGGAAGAACAAGAAGCCCAAAAAGCAGTCCTCGATGAGTTAATTGAACGCTACGGCGACCTTTCAGCCAATTCTGAACGTCAACAGAGAATTTTGGAACAGTTGATTGGCTACAGTTTGACCAATGAATCAGAACATATGACCTTAGAGGAGAAGTTAGAGGCGTTACAAGCGCGAGTGCAACGGCTAGAAAATCGTAATTAAAGTTAGCAACTTCCCTAGCCTAAAACGGTTTTACACTCCTATTCGTTGCGATAACGGCTTATCCTGTTGATACTCCAATCCTAACGTCAAGGATATCTCCGCTTTCTGTAACTCCGTCCCCAAATAGAGGGCGTGTTCCGTCTCCAAAACGGGACAATCCGCCGCGATGGTTTGATAGAGTCGTTTGGCTGTTTTCCCAACATAACAGCCCACGGGTTCACCACTACCAGGGGTGAGATGTTCAACGACCATTTCACCGCCACTGACGAGGATCGTAAAACTCCCGGAGGGGTCGGCAAAACTCCGGTTTTTCAACAGTTTTGGATACTGTTGTTCGATGAGTGTATCCGCGTTTTCCCAACAGTCATCGTAGATATGGGCGCTTTCGCTGATGGTAATCAAGGGACCTAAGTCTAAATTCAGTCCAGCTTGGACTTCTAATTTTTCCCTCAGATGCTGTTGCAGCGCCCGTAGCCCCATCGCATTTGCCACCCAAGCCCCAAACATATCATTACTGCGAAACGTGGCGGTTAGAGACAATTCTCCGTCCACAATTCGGGTCCAAATATGATTGAGACAGGGAGGACTTCCGTTAGCTTGGCCGTCTTGCTGGGCATCCCAGAGGGACATCACGGCCCGGGCTGAGTCGGGATTGTCGCTGAGTTGCTGAATCACCTGTTGGATTTGGTCAACACCAAACCACGATCGCAGCCGCTGGCCATAGGTGTATTTCACCCCGTCTTTGGACACGGCATCATCTTGGATTTGACCGATATAATCGGCGACAAAATCCCGAGAAACGGGCAAGTAGTTGGGATCGGGGAAATAAAAGTCCGGGGGTTCGTCGGTAACGATCGCCATCAGGTTAATCAGTTCTTGCCACTGGCTATCATGTTGAGTATTACGCAGGGTTCCCGTCCGACGAATGCGGTGAATGAGTTTCACCCAGGTTTCGGCGATGGTTCGCCCTTCGATGCGATGGCCATAGCGTCGGCCCGGTTTCAGGGGAGATTCAACGATCGCCTCGGGGAAGTGTTGAGGAACGCCCCAGGGCTGGCCGGGAGGCTGTTGGGCGATCGTCCGGGCGAGGTGAAGGGCCGAGTTAACGTCCTCGACTCGATGACAGGTGATAGACTCCCGTAGGGTGGCGATCGCCGCCTCAGACAGTTCGGCATCGAGATAGCCCACAATGGGGGAGTTAATCACCCAGCAATCCCGGCCACTCTCCGTTTGTCCCGGACGCACTCCCTGGGCGAAGAAGTCCGCCAGACAACGGCCACTCCCCGCATTACGGTCTTCTCGGGTGGCGTCGACAATAATTAAGTCCCGAACCTGGGGGTTGAGTAACAGATTGCGAACCAGGACGCTAATGCCGCGCGTGGGACTGTAGAGTTGTCCAATAACCGCGTAGTCTTGGGGTTGAAGATGTTTGGCGATCGCCTCCTTAACCGTCCAACCGCTGACAATCGCCGTGGTTCCCGTTCCGCAGATGAGTTGATTGGGCTTATAGTGAGGCTGATAGAGGTGGGGCATGGGGGGAAGAGGGAACAGGGAACAGGGAACAGGGAACAGGGAACAGGGAACAGGGAACAGGGAACAGGGAACAGGGAAGAGGGAACAGGGAACAGGGAACAGGGAACAGGGAACAGAGGTAGGATGCGTCCCGGCATCAGGAGAGGTTTTGACCCAAGCCTATCGATTGTAAGGGCGAAAAATTTTTCGCCCCTACAAGCTGGAACGCATCATTTGGGCAATAAATAGGTCGTGGGGGGAATGGTTAGGATTGATGAGGTGTTGTTGACTTTTTGATCATGGAACGGACGATCGCCGAAATTAACGAAAAAATTGAAGCTGGGAAAGCCTCAGTCTGGACAGTCGAGGAACTCAAGGCCCGAGTGGCAGATATCGGCGTGACCCAAGCCACAAAACAGGTGGATGTGATCACCACCGGAACCTTTGAACCCATGGAGTCCAGTGGGGCCATCCTTAATATCGGACATACTGACCCGCCGATCAAGATTCGTCGCTGTTGGATTGATGGCGTGATGGCCTATTCCGGGTTTGGGGCGGTGGATTTGTATCTGGGGGCGACGCAACTGGCGGAGGTGAGTGATGCTGAAGATCCCAGCCGTGAACCCACGTGGAAGGAGAATCGCGGCGGCGGCCATGTGATTGAGGACCTCATCGCCGGGAAAACGGTTCAGGTTCGGGCCATTGGCCAAGTCACCGATTGTTATCCTCGGGCCTCCTTTGAAACCCAGATTTCTCGGGATACGATTAACCAGTTCTATCTGTTTAATCCTCGTAATCTCTACCAGAACTTTATTGTCGGGGTCAACGGGGGCGATCGCACCCTCTTTACCTATCTCGGTCCCCTCCAGCCACAACTAGGGAATGCCGTTTACTCCAACCCTGGGGCCATTTCTCCCCTCTTCAATGACCCCAATTTAGACCTGATTGGCATTGGCAGCCGCGTTTTTATGGGGGGCGGTGTGGGCTATGTCGTTGGGGAAGGGACGCAACATTTCCCCCTGCAAAAGCGACTCCCCAATGATACGCCCATTGGACCGGCGGCTACGCTTGCCTTGATGGGCGATGCCCGACAAATGAACCGCAATTGGGTGCGCGGCTGCTATTTTCATAACTATGGTCCTTCCCTGATGTTGGGGGTTGGGGTTCCTCTGCCGGTTCTCAATGAGACGGTGGTGGAACGTTGTGCGGTTCGCGATGAGGAGTTGGTGGCCCCAGTGGTGGATTTTTCCATTCCCCGCCGGGTGCGTCCCACTTTTGGACTGGTGAGTTATGCCCAACTGAAATCGGGTAGAATTACCGTCGATGGGAAGTCGGTTCGGGTGGCCCCGTTGGCCAGTATTCCGCGATCGCGCCAAGTGGCCGAAGAACTTAAAGCCTGGATTGACGCGGGAGAGTTTACCCTCACCGAACCGGTGGCTAAGATTGCCAGCGATCGCACCTTCGTCCCCCAAGATGTCTGGGGATTACAAATTTCCTTAGATTAAGGACGACTCAACGCCAAACGAAGCTGATTCAGGGCGTGACTGACGCTAATCTCGCGAATCCAATCCCGTCCCCGTGTGTCTCCGAGACGATACTCAACATGACTCACCGACTCAGGACCCGCTAAACCAATATAGACCAATCCCACCGGCTTCTCAGGAGTGCCACCGGTGGGGCCAGCAATTCCCGTGATACCAACGCCCCAATCTGTACCACAACAATCGCGAACCCCCGCCGCCATTTGTTCGGCCACGGGTCCCGATACCGCCCCCAGAGTCTGCAAAATCTCGCCATCAACCCCCAACAGATGTTCCTTAATCCGGTTCTCATAAGCAATCACGCCGCCCGAGAAATAGGCCGAACTCCCTGGAATCTCCGTTAAGGCTTTGCCCAAATAGCCCCCAGTACAGGATTCAGCCACCGCTAGGGTTTCTCCTCGGGCCTGTAGCTGTTGTCCGACCACCGTGGCGAGGGTTTCGTCATCGCTGCCATAGTAGTAAATTCCTGCAATCTCTTGAATTTGCCGGGCGATGGGATCGATTAGGGCCTCCGCCGCCTCGCTGGACTCGGCCCGGGCCGATACCCGCAACTTCACATGGCCATAATTGGCATAGGGGGCCACTGTGGGATTCACGGAATTGAGGAAGCCAGAGACCTTTTCCGCTAACTCTGACTCGGGAATCCCCCAAAACTTGAGAGTGCGGCTGTGGAACACCTGCTGACCCCACCCTTGGGCTTTGAGGGTAGGAACTGCGGTTTCTTGCCACATGGCCCGCATTTCCGAGGGAACTCCGGGAAAGGTGAAGATGGTCACGTTTCCGGGTCGCCAAATGATACCGGGGGCGCTACCGATGGGATTAGGTAAGACGTCGGCCCCTTCGGGGAGTAAGGCCTGTTTGCGGTTACTCGGGGACATGGTGCGCCCTCGACGGGTATATTTGGCTTCGATGTCCTTTAGCACATCGGGGCGTTCTTGTAAAGGAGTATGAAAGAAATCTGCTAAGGTTTCTACGGTTAAATCATCGGGGGTGGGGCCGAGGCCTCCGGTAAAGATGAGGATGTCGGCGCGATGAATAGCAATATCGATGGCCGCTTGCAAGCGTTCGGGGTTATCGCCGACGACGGTTTGATAGTAATGGGGAATCCCCAGTTTGGCGAGTTCTTGGGCGATATATTGGGCGTTGGTGTTGAGGATATCGCCCAGGAGTAATTCACTTCCGACGCAGATTAGTTCAGCAGACATAGGGGAGAGAAGAAGGTTTAACCAAAAATAGCTTATCGTTTATCCTAGGGTCAACGCAGGTATCAATCATAATGAGTTCAGGATTCATCAGCAAGTAATTGCTGTAAAAGTTCTTCAGTCAATCCTTTGTCTTGAGCATTTTTGCCAATGCGGTCGAAGACAGTTAACAAATCTTCTTCCTGGGCATTTATTGCCTTATCAATTTCCTGTTTGAGCTTAATTTGCTCCTCTTTAGGAAGTTGTTGAACTAGAATTAGGATTTGTTCAAATGTTAACGGGAGTTGATAGGTGTTAGATGTGAACATCATCTCTTGGTAAAATAAAGATATTAAGAATTACAAAGAAACCTAAACCCGATGTAGGGACAATCTCTCCCTTGGTGGCTCCAAACTGTACTAGGATTAAATTTGGTACTCCTCCATGCTAGCCGGACAGATTACTGATGTCCACTTACGTTATAAGTCGAGATGATACAAATCCCCATATTTACTGCGGATATAGCGTAAAAAGGGGTCAATATGAATCGGCATTCCCGTAATGCGATCAACCAGTTCATCAGCGGTGAATTTACGTCCGTGACGGTACACATTCCGTTGTAACCAAGTTAACAACGTCGAAAAATTACCCCGTTCTAAATCAACGGGAATTTCAGGATGTTGTTTGAGGGCTGTTTCAAAGAGTTGACTGGCAATTAAATTGCCCAATGTATAGCCTTGAAATTGACCTCCAATCAGTTTGGCGTACCAATGGACATCTTGCAAAACGCCTTCGTTGGCATGAGTGGGGGTGATTCCTAAATCACGCTCATAACAACTATTCCACGCCTCGGGCAAATCTTCAACACTTAGTTTTCCTTCCAACATGGCCACTTCTAACTCGAAGCGAATCATCACATGGAGATTATAGGTCACTTCGTCAGCAGCGGTGCGAATGGGAGTGCAGGCGACGGAGTTAATCGCTTGATAGAAATCACGAACCGAGGATTGTCCAAGTTGGCGGAGAAAAAAGCCCTGGAGACGGGGATAAAAGCATTCCCAAAAGGCGCGACTGCGGCCAACCAGATTCTCCCAAAGACGGGATTGACTCTCGTGGATTCCCGAGGAGGTTCCATCCGCTAAAGGGGTCGCTTCGAGGGCTAAATCAATGTTTTGTTCATACAACGCATGGCCCATTTCATGGAGGCTACAAAATAGACTTTCGGTGAGATTGTGGAGATCGGTGCGGGTGGTGATGCGAACGTCGTTAATGGAAAAACTGGTAGTAAATGGATGTAGCGTTGCGTCTTGGCGGCCTCGGCTGAAGTCATAGCCGATGCGTTCCATCAATTTGGCGCAAAAGTTGAGTTGGGCCGTTTCGGGGAACTGCTGTTGTAGAAGTTTGGTGTCGATGGGAGGAGCGGCGGCGATCGCCTGTACAATGGGGACCAACTCCCCCCGCAATTGAGAAAATAACTCCTCTAATACGCGACTGGTCATCCCTTCATCAGATAGGGCGATAAGAGAATCCGCCGGGCGATCGCAATCGGGGAAGAAACTCGCCCATTCCCGACTCAAATCTAGGGTTTTCTCCAAATAGGGACAAACTCGTTCAAACGTTCCCGCCTCCCTGGCCTCAGCCCACGCCAAATACGACTCGGTTTGATGATGAGACAGCCGGGCCATAAACCCCGCCGGAACCCGTGTCGCCTGTTCATAATCACGACGGGCCACCCGAATCAAACTGGCTTCATCACTCTCATAGGGGTACTGTTGCGCCTCCCCATCGAGTTGCTCTAAAATCTCCCCCAACGCCGGATCACACAGCTTTTCATGGGCCACCTGTCGCAGCGTCGCCAGTTGTCGCCCTCGGGCCGTGGCCCCACCGAGGGGCATATAGGTGGCCCGATCCCATTGCAACACCGCCGCCGCAGACTGAATATCCCGCACATCTCGCAGCCGGGTAATCAGTTGAGAATATAAAGAGCCAGAATCGGAAAAGGAAGTGGGCATAGTTGGCAAGACAGGCAGACGCACGGCTCATCCATCATTCTATCGGGGTTTGGTTCCCCGAGTGGGGTCGAATTTGCACCCGAGGTAGGCGGTGTTTGAAACCACAGAGGATTTCCCAGGAGATGGTTCCGAGTTGGTTAGCCCAGTCATCGGCCGAAATAGACTCGTTTCCTAGGGTTCCCAGTAATGTCACCACGTCGGCGACCTTCACATCCGGGAGATCCGTCACATCTAACATGAGTTGATCCATGGTAATCGATCCCACTTGGGGAACGCGCCAAACTTGTCCGCCAGCGTTGAGGAGACCCTGTAGCTGATTCGATAAGAGGCGGGGAACCCCATCAGCATAGCCGATGCCGAGGACGGCTAGGCGCGTTGGCCGTTGGCTGACAAAGCGATGACCATAACTGACGCCGGTTCCGGGGGGAATGGTTTTGACTTGGGTAATGCGGGCTTTGACTTGTAAGACGGGCCGTAGCTTGACTTGCGATCGCAGATGAGGGGCAGGATAAAGGCCGTAGAGGGCTAACCCCACCCGCACTTGATCATAGTGGCTGGCCCGGTTACAGAGAGTGGCGGCGGAATTGGCGAAATGTAGTTTGGGGAGGGGGATTGCGGCGGCTTGTAGTTGGGCGATCGCCGTCTCAAACCGCTCCTGTTGTTGCCGCATTGTACCCGGATCTAACTCATCAGCGGTGGCGAAATGAGAGTAGAGACTCGCCAATTGCAGATGAGGTAACGCTTGAATCTCCTGTAGCAGCGAAACCGCCTCCGTCCAACGCACCCCGAGACGGGACATTCCCGTGTCTAACTTCACATGAACCCGAAGCGGTGAACTGGCGGTTGCATCGCTGGCCCCAGACTGTTGGCGGGCCAACATCTTTGAGATCATCTTGCCATGATCGAGATCGCACAGGGTCGGTTCCAAGTTCCAGCGGACTAGGGCCTGAATATGCTGGGGGCTAGGATTGGCCCCCAACAGTAGAATTGGGGCTGTAATTCCCCCCTGACGCAGTTCCACCCCCTCATCCACGGTCGCGACGGCCAAGGCGTTTGCACCGGCAGCCAAGACCGTCTCAGCCACCGGAATCGCCCCATGACCGTAGCCGTCAGCCTTCACGACCGCCATGAACTCCGTGTTCGGGGCCAATAGGGTCTTAAGATGACGAACATTCTCCGCCAACGCCTCTACGTCGATTTCGACCCAGGCGCGATCGCAGACCCCCATCTCGGGGCCGCATTGATGGCTAAATTTAACAACCCGTTCCCAGGTCAGCATAAGGACAAAGGGGTGAAGGTTAGGGATTAGAGTAAGGGTTTCGCTCCCAGTTTCATCAAATCAGCGGCTTCGGTAATCTCACCCCAGAGGCGATACCACTGAGGATCATCAGGGTGATCGCGATGAAGTTGAGCCAGTTGGTCGAGCATATCGTACCAAAGTCCGGCATCGGCCAGGAGTTGCAGACGCTCCTCAGCAGACGCGGCGGCGAACTCCTCGTCAAAACTCGCCGTTGTATTGACTCGGACAATGGTTCCTGAGACACTCGCCTCAAACTCGGGTAACTCCACAGTCCAGACATAGCCTTGATCGAGTTCCAGGGGTGGGATACTGACGAAGGCGGGAATCGACAAGCTATAGGTTCCATGCTCGTCTCCAGCGAAGTAGCGTGTTTGGTACACCAGTTGTTCTTGAGCATCTCGCAGAGTGAAAATGACCTCCATGCCCTCAACGGGGGGCGTGTGATAGAGAATCGTGGGATAGGCTTGACGAGTTAGACCATAATTTTCCGGAGGTAAGATGGCAGCGAGAGGACATTCGAGTTCTTGGCCATTGACAACAATGGGAACCATCCGCTCTCCCGGTTGCTCGAAATTGATGAAACGAGCCCCTCCTCCATCAACTTGTTCTGGGGTGCCGCGATCAGGAGGATTGAACTCAACGGAGATTGAGGGTTGAATCGAGAGAATGGGGATTGCGATCACGATCGCAACGGCCAAGAGACTGAATAGAAGTGTCTTTAGTCTGTGAGTCATGGTTGTCTAGGAAACTACAGGACATCAAGCTGATACAGTCGGCTATCAGGAGATAGAGGGGAGTCATGATCTAAGATTCTAGGCGAAGGTTCGGCCACCGCGATCCCCTCAAACGAGGGGGTCTTGAGTCTTTACTCGGGATTATAGTGAACTCGGGTTTGGGGCAATCCTCGGCGGCGGAGGCGATCGCTTAACCGTTCGGCCCTCTCCCGGTCTCGGAACGGTCCGATGGCCAGATGTAGTCCTCGGGGGCGATCGCGCCGTTGAATCCCCGTTCCAGGACTCACGTTAGCTTGAACCGTGGCCATGGCTTCATTGAGAGTCCTTTCAGAACCGGGAATCACCACATAATAGGACTCATTACGGGCATTACTCGCATTGAAGGGGGATTGATCCGGAACCGTGACGGCGGCCACGAGTGAGGAGATTCCCCGGTCCGCGAGTTGCCGCGATCGCCGCTCGGCGGCCCCACGTTGGCCGAACAGTCCCGCCTGAATAATCTGTTCCCCCTCGAAGATACCAAAACCGGCTTCGGGGTCGAGACGTCGAATCTGTTGCAAACGCTCAGAACTGCGACTGTTGACATAGACTAAGTAGCGAATGGTCGTCCCGGTCTCGCGGCTAGGGGGGAGAACCTCAGGCACATCCAGGGGGGGCGGAACATCAATCCAGGGACGCTCAGCTTGACTGAGAACCTGGATCGAGGGGGGAGTTTGGGCGATCGCTCCCCCAGTCGCCAGCAACATCCCAATCAGGCTCAAGCCGGGCAACGTCAGCCAGCCACGTCGAAGACCATACATAGTTCAAAACCAAAATAAAACGGGGACAGAACCGGAAAACTCATCTCAGGGAGAATCTCTTGGGCTTAACTGCACAGAGAACTGCACAGAGAACTGCACAGAGTTTAAAGACTTAGGATATATTAGCCCTCAAGGGACAAAACTCCCGCAACCAATAGATGAGAACAACACGATAACTTGTATGGATATGCCAATCTGGCCCGGTGACCCCTATCCTTTGGGGGCGTATTGGGATGGCCAAGGAACCAACTTTGCTATTTATAGCGAAAATGCGACCCAAGTTGAGTTGTGCTTGTTTGATGAACAGGGTCAGGAAACTCGGGTTCCCTTAACGGAAATCGAGAATTATAACTGGCATGGATATCTCCCCGGTATCCAACCCGGCCAACGCTACGGGTTCCGGGTTCATGGCCCCTTTGAACCGGAACAGGGCCATCGCTTCAACCCCAACAAATTACTCATCGATCCCTACGCCAAAGCCTTAGATGGACAAATTGGCTATGATGAGGCGATCTTTGGCTACTGCTGGGAGGATGAGGATGAAGATCTCTCATTTAATGATCTCGATGATTCTGCCTGGATTCCCAAGGCGATCGTCGTGGATGAGTCCTTTGATTGGGAGGGCGATCGCCTCCTCAACATCCCGGAACAGGAAACCGTCATCTACGAGATGCACGTCAAAGGCTTCACCCGCCAACACCCGGATATTCCCCCGGAACTGCGAGGAACCTATCGGGGGCTGGCCCATCCTGAGGCGATTCGTTATCTCAAATCCCTGGGAATTACGGCCGTCGAACTCATGCCGGTTCATCATTTTGTGTCCCAACCCGGCCACTTAGCCGAAACGGGCTTGACAAACTACTGGGGTTATGATTCTATCGCCTACTTTGCCCCTTACCGTGGCTACAGTGCCAGTGAAAATCCTCAAGATCAGGTTCGGGAATTTAAAGACATGGTGAAAACCCTCCATGCTGAGGGCATTGAAGTGATTTTAGATGTGGTGTACAACCACACCGGCGAAGGGAATCATCTCGGGCCAACTCTATGTTTTCGGGGGATTGACAATACCACCTATTACCGCCTCGTTGAAGATGATCTTCGCTATTACATGGACTTCACTGGCTGCGGTAATTCCCTTAATGTGAGCCATCCCCAAGTCCTGAAACTGATTATGGACAGTTTACGCTATTGGGTGTTAGAAATGCACGTCGATGGCTTCCGGTTTGACTTAGCGTCTGCCCTAGCCCGAGAACTCTATGAAGTGGATAGTTTAGCCGCTTTCTTTGATATTATCCATCAAGATCCCATCCTCTCAAAAGTGAAACTCATTGCTGAACCTTGGGATATTGCTGACGGTGGCTATCAAGTGGGTAATTTCCCCCTACTGTGGTCAGAATGGAATGGTCGTTATCGTGATTCAGTGCGAGATTTTTGGCGCGGCGAAGATGGCACGTTGGCGGAATTTGCCTATCGTCTAACCGGTAGTTCAGATCTCTATAAATTTAACGGTCGTCGTCCGAGTGCCAGCATTAACTTTATTACTGCCCATGATGGCTTCACGCTCAATGATTTAGTGAGCTATAACGAGAAACATAATAAAGCCAATGGCGAAGACAATCGGGATGGAGAAAGCCATAACCGGTCTTGGAATTGTGGGGTAGAAGGTCCCACCGATGACCCGGAGGTGTTAAGTCTTCGCAATCGCCAGCGACGCAACTTTTTGACAACCTTACTCTTGTCTCAAGGCGTGCCGATGATGGTCAGTGGTGATGAATTGGGACGAACTCAAGAGGGAAACAACAATGTCTATTGTCAAGATAATGAGTTGGCTTGGTTAGATTGGGACTTGCAGGAGTCCAATGCCGATCTTCTGACCTTTACTCGGCAATTGATTGAATTTCGGACGGATCATCCGGTGTTCCGTCGCCGCAAATGGTTCCAAGGACAACCCATTTATGGCTCAGATGTCGTTGATTTGGGCTGGTTTAACCCTGATGGGGAAGAAGTGGATGAAGAACAATGGCAAGAAGGGTTTGCCAAGGCGATCGCCGTCTTCTTGAATGGAGATGCAATTCCCGCCCGAGGCAAACAAGGAGAACGGATTGTCGATGATAGTTTCTTGTTGCTGTTTAACGCTCATCATGAACCTTTAACCTTCC
The DNA here is from genome assembly GCA_900149785.2 of Phormidium lacuna HE10JO. Taxonomy (GTDB): domain Bacteria; phylum Cyanobacteriota; class Cyanobacteriia; order Cyanobacteriales; family Geitlerinemataceae; genus Sodalinema; species Sodalinema lacuna_A. The sequence continues at coordinate 51,630 of FSSI02000007.1, forward strand.
AGCTTCCTGAACGGTTACAAGAGTCAATTTGGTGTGTGGTTTTAGATACCACAAAACCAACCCTAGTGGATCATGGTAGCCGCTACAGTGGATCTGACCCCTTAGAGGTTGAATCTCGTTCGACAGTGTTGTTGCAACGGGTGTAATCGCCGGTGTAATTTTGTCCGTTTTATGGGTAACGTAAACATGACCATTGGTGCAATCTATTTAGGTGGCGATCGCTGTGACTTTTCCCTTTGGGGGCCAACGTTAGATCAGGTTACCCTCGAAATCCTAACTCCTGAGACGCGATCGCATCCCCTCGAACAAGATGACTGGGGCTATTGGCGGGCCAGCCTCGATCGCATTCCCCCAGGAACCTGCTATCAGTATCGTCTCAACGGCGAAACACTCCGCCCCGATCCCATGGCCCACTTTCAACCTGAGGGAGTTCATGGCCCCTCCGCCGTCGTCGATCACGGGGCCTTTTCTTGGCAAGATGAGGCTTGGCGGGGGATTCCCCTAGACGAGTCGATTCTCTACGAACTCCATATCGGCACCTTTACCCCCGCAGGAACCTTCGAGGCGGCCATCTCCCGCCTCGCTGACTTAAAGGCCCTGGGCGTTACTAGCATCGAAATTATGCCCGTCTCTCAGTTTCCCGGCCAGCGGAACTGGGGCTACGATGGGGCTTATCCCTTTGCGGTTCAGAACTCCTACGGCGGCCCCGATGGCCTCAAAGCCCTCGTCAACGCCGCCCACCAAGCGGGATTAGCGGTGATTTTGGATGTCGTCTATAACCACTTTGGCCCAGAAGGAAACTACAGCCGCGATTTTGGCCCCTATTTCACAGAAAAATACCAAACCCCCTGGGGTGGGGCCATTAACTTCGATGATGCCTACAGTCACGGCGTTCGCCAATTTGTGATTGAAAATGCCCTCTACTGGTTACGGGAGTATCATTTTGATGGCTTACGTCTCGATGCTATTCATGCCATTTATGATGGCGGGGCTAAGCATATTTTGGCTGAGTTGAGCGATCGCCTGGCCCAGTTTAATGAAACCGCCACCTATCCTCGCTATCTCATCGCTGAAAGTGATCTCAATGATGTGCGAATTATCCGCCCTCGTTCAGAAGATGGCCTCGGGATGGATGCCCAATGGAGTGATGATTTCCACCATAGTTTGCATACCCTGTTAACGGGAGAACAACAGGGCTATTACGAAGACTTTGGCCGTTGCGAACAACTGGCCACGGCCTGGCGGGATAGTTTTGTCTATCAATGGACCTATTCCCCCCACCGCAAGCGATTTCACGGCAGCGATGCCTGCGATCGCCCCCCCTCCCAGTTCGTGATCTGCAATCAAAATCACGACCAAATCGGCAACCGGATGTTAGGGGAACGTCTCTCGCAACTCGTCTCCTTTGATGCCCTCAAACTCGCCGCCGCCGCGACTCTCCTCAATCCCGGAATCCCACTGTTATTTATGGGGGAAGAATATGGGGAAGACTCCCCCTTTCTCTATTTTATTGACCACCAAGATCCCGATTTAGTTGAAGCCGTCCGCCAAGGTCGCAAACGGGAATTTGAAGCCTTCCACGCCAGCGGAACTCCACCGGATGCGGCTAGTTTAGAGACCTTGAAAACCTCAACCCTCAAGTGGGACAAACGAGAGAGGGAACATCATCAGGTTTTACTCAATTTCTATAAACATCTCATTGAGCGACGCATCACAAATCGGGCGATTACAGCCTGCGATCGCCAACAGATTCAAACCCAATTCAACAACAAATCTCGCTGGTTTAGCGTTCATCAATCTCGAAATAATCAGGAAATCTGGGCTATTTTTAACTTGAGTCAGACCATCATTGAATCGCCCACAGCCCCCAATCAAACCTGGACGAAAACCCTCGATTCAAGTGACTCCATCTGGCAAGGTTCTGGCCCCCTCTCTCCCACAACTCTAAATGGTCATGAATCCATCAAAATTCCTCCCCTAACTGTTGTACTATACGAGAACAGTTGATCGTCAATCGTGACATCAATACCCGTATCAAAGATAAACCGGGTTAAGAAGAGACCCCCCCCAAATCTGTCCCCGTATTCCTGAAATGGTGCGTTCCGGCAGCATATAGCCTATCGGTAAACCCCCACAAGGGTTGCAAGCCGGAACACACCCTACCCCTTATTACTATCCCCTCAGTGGAGGGGGTGATTCCCTGTTCCCTGTTCCCTGTTCCCTGTTCCCTGTTCCCTGTTCCCTCTAAAACCATGACTCCCCCCATCGCCACGTATCGCCTGCAATTCAACCCCAACTTTGGCTTTGATGCTGCCCGAGACATTGTTGATTATCTCCATAATCTGGGTATCTCAACGATTTATGCCTCGCCAATCTTTAAAGCCCGCAGTGGCAGTAGCCATGGCTATGATGTCGTCGATCCCCGAGTGTTGAACCCCGAATTGGGTAGCCCCGAAGCCTTTAGTGGACTCATTGAAAAACTCCATGAGTGTGAGATGAGTTGGTTGCAAGACATTGTCCCCAACCACATGGCGTATGATAGTAATAATCCCTTTCTTGTTGATGTCCTAGAATATGGCACAAATTCCGAGTATTATCACTTTTTTGACATTCAATGGGAACATCCCGATCGCGATATCAACGGCAAGATTCTTGCCCCATTTTTAGGTGATTTTTACGGACAATGTCTCGAAAAAGGCGAACTCAAACTAGAGTATTCAGAAGCCGGGTTAAGTATCAACTATTATCAGTTGCGATTTCCCCTCCGCATTGAGTCTTACACTGAACTTCTCACCCACAATTTAGGTGAACTGCGGCGACTTCTCGGGCGTGAACATCCCGATTTTATTAAACTCTTGGGCGTTCTCTATCTCCTCAAAGGTGCTATCACAGAAACCGAAAAACGTCAATACAAAGACCAAGCGGCATTTGTCAAAGGGTTGATTTGGGAACTTTATCAATCAAACCCAGAGATTCGCACCTTTATCGATCGCAACGTAGAAACCTTTAACGGAACCGTCGGAGATCCCGACAGTTTTGACAGTTTAGATCGGATTTTGGGGAATCAATACTTTCGTCTTGCGTTCTGGAAAGTTGGGGCAGAAGAACTCAACTATCGCCGCTTTTTTACCATCAACGAGCTGATTTGTGTCAGCATCGAAGAAGAAACCGTATTTGACCTCACCCATAGCTATATCAAGGAATTAGTCGAAAATGGCTCATTTCAAGGTGTTCGCGTGGATCACATCGATGGACTCTACGACCCTAAACAATATCTCGATCGCCTCTCGGAACAACTCGGCGACACCTATGTTGTCGTGGAAAAAATCCTAGAGGGCAACGAAACCCTCCCGGAAGATTGGGCGATTCAAGGAACATCAGGTTACGACTTTCTCTACACCGTCAACAATCTCTTTTGCCAAACCGCCAACGAAGCCGCCTTCACTCGTATTTATCAACGTTTCTCTGGACAATGGCGGTCGTATCATGAGTTGGAAGTTCACTGTAAGCGACTCATCGCCGAAACCAATCTCGCCGGAGATATCGAGAACTTGGCCAACTTCCTCAAACAACTGGCCAGTCAATATCGCTATGCCAGTGATTTCACTCTAGGGGGCTTACGACGGGCAATTCAGGAACTGTTGGTGGTGTTTCCCATTTATCGCACTTATATCACACCAACGGGCTTAAATCGCCGCGATCGCAGCCATATCGAACGGGCCGTTCAGGCGGCGAAACGGCAAAAACCGCAACTGGCCAACGAATTGAGTTTCATTGAAAAGCTATGGCTATTAGACTATGACGAGGACATGAGTGAGGCTGAAAAAGCCCAATGGACTCATTTCGTGATGCGAATGCAACAGTTTTCGGGGCCATTGATGGCAAAAGGGGTCGAAGATACCCTGTTTTATATCTATAATCGCCTCATTTCCCTCAACGAAGTGGGCGGATCTCCCGGTCGTTTTGGCATTACCCTCTCAGAGTTTCATGGCTTCAACCAACAACAGGCCACCTATTGGACTGAATCCATGAACGCCTCCTCCACCCACGACACCAAACGCAGCGAGGATATGCGGGCCCGCCTCAACGTTCTCTCGGAACTTCCCGAAGAATGGGAAGCGGCGGTTACCAGTTGGAAGCAAATCAACCAAAATCGCCGCCAGGATGACTCAGAAAGTCCCGATACGAACGATGAGTATTTCCTCTATCAAACCTTGGTGGGGGTGTTTCCCTTCGATCCCTATGATTTAGGGAACGTCCGCGATCGCGTTGAAGAGTATGTGGTGAAAGCCGTTCGCGAAGCCAAAGTCCACACCGCCTGGCTACGGCCCGACACCGACTATGAGGAAGCCTTTGTGGCCTTTGTCCGCCAAGTTCTGGCCGACGGCGATGACAATGAGTTTCTCGCCGCCTTCCGTCCCTTCCAACAAAAAATCGCCGGTTACGGGATGCTAAACTCCCTATCTCAAACCCTCCTAAAACTCACCGCCCCCGGCGTTCCCGACTTATACCAAGGAACCGAACTCTGGGACTTTAGTTTAGTCGACCCTGATAACCGCCGCCCCGTTGATTATGGCCGCCAAGCCCAACTCCTTCAGGACTTGCAAAACTGGGCCGCCGCCGATTTACCGGGACTGTTGGCGGATCTCAAATACAACGCCACCGATGGACGAATTAAACTATTTAGTATTCACCGTCTCCTGAGTACCCGTCACCAATACCGAGAGTTATTCGATCGCAGCGAATATCGTCCCCTACGAGTTACCGGCAAACACGCCGATCGCGTGGTGGCCTTTCTGCGAAAATCAGGAGAGGCCCAGGCGATCGCGATCGCCCCCCGCTTCTGTACCGAACTCGTCGAACCGGGCCAGTTCCCCCTCGGCGACGACGTCTGGGGCAACACGGCTGTAGAAATCCCCGGAAGTGCCGCCCAAACCTGGGTTGAAGCCATTTCCGGGCGATCGCTCTCCCGCCAAACCACCCTCAGCGTCGGCCAACTCCTGGCCGACTTTCCCATCGCCCTCTGGGTTTCCGACTAACCCCCTTTCCCCTCTTGGGAGTTCCCCCCTGTTCCCTGTTCCCTGTTCCCTGTTCCCTGTTCCCTATTCCCTTCTTCCCCCCTCTTGCCTCTTGCCTTTTGACTTTTTCCCTACTATGCCCCTCCTCCCCAACAGTCCCCGCCTACAACCCGTTATCGACTACATCCGCGACACCTGGACAACCCTCACCCGCACCCAGGCCCATATCCTCGAAGCCGCCAAGGACAGTAAAATCGAGCGTCCCCCCGGTTCTCCCTGGATTGTCTATATCTCGCCCCAGGAAGATCGCGATCTCGTCCAAGCTGAATTAAAAGAGATTTTGCCCCCCTCAGAGTTAACTCAAATTGAGTTACGGATTTTGCCGCCAGAAATGGATCAGATCGACGAACATGGTTTGTTATATCTGCCCAAATCCTACGTCGTTCCCGGCGGACGCTTTAACGAACTCTACGGCTGGGATAGTTACTTTATTGGCTTAGGGCTATTGCGGGATGGAGAACTGGACCTGGCCCAGAACGCCGTAGACTTGCTGGTGTACGAGATTGAACATTATGGAACTGTCTTAAACGCCAACCGATCCTATATGTTAGAGAGGTCTCATCCGCCGTTATTGGCACGGGGGGCCTTAGACGTGTTTGCCTACACGGAAGACCGCGATTGGCTGCGATCGCTGCTGCCGGCCCTAGAACGCTATTATTTCTACTGGACCGTTCCCCCTCACCTCAACTCCTCCACCGGCCTCTCTCGCTATTACGCCCGAGGAACCACCCCCGCCCCGGAAGTGGTCAACTCGGAACGGGACGAACGTGGACGGACTCACTACGAACGGGTACGAGACTATTACCGTCACTATCCCGTTGATGCCTATGACCTGAGTTTGTTCTACCACCGCAACAGTGATAGTCTCACCGAACTCTTCTATCAGGGCGATCGCTCTATGCGAGAATCAGGCTTTGATATCACCAACCGCTTTGGTCCGTTTAGTGCCGATATCGTCCATTACGTCCCCGTCTGTCTCAACGTCCTCCTCTATCAAATGGAACGAGACATCGCCGAAATTCACCATCTCATGGGACATTGGGACTCCGTAGAAGTCTGGAAGAAATACGCCCACAACCGACAACAGGAAATTGATCGCTTTCTCTGGAATGAGGAGACGGGGTTATATTTTGACTACAATTTCCGCACCGAAACCCGAGGGACGTATGAGTTTGTCACCACCTTTATGCCTCTCTGGGCCGGACTCGCCTCCCCCGAACAAGCCCAACGCTTAGTGGACAATCTAGCGAAATTTGAGACCAAAGGCGGACTCCTCACCAGTACCCATGTCTCGGGGAACCAATGGGATGCCCCCTTCGGCTGGGCGCCCCTCCAGTTGTTTGCCATCAAGGGCCTACGCCGCTACGGCTATCATGATGAGGCGGACCGTCTGACGGAGAAATTCATCAGCGTGGTGGTCACGGAGTTTGAGAAAAGCCGGACTCTTGTGGAAAAATACGATGTGGAGCGATGTTCAGCCGATGTCTCCGCTGAAATCCTCTTTGGCTACAGTTCCAATGAAATTGGCTTCGGCTGGACCAATGGCGTAGTTCGCGAACTCATCCATGACTGGCAGCAGCGATCGCCCTAACCCCCCTCCAGCACTCCCAAACTTTTGTTAGGATGGAAAAAGACTTATCGCCCCCCAACGGCCATTGCCATTAAGGTAACCCAAAGCCCAAATGATGCGTTCCGGCTTGTAGTAGGGGCGAAAAATTTTTCGCCCCTACAATCGATAGGCTTAGGTCAAAACCTCTCCTGATGCCGGAACGCATCCTACCTCTCTGTGTCCTCGGGCGACCACAAGGGTGCGCCCCTACGTGGTTCCCCTCTTGCCTCTTGCCTCTTGCCTCTTGCCTCTTTCCCCCATGACCCATTCTCCTAAAAAAGTTGTCGTCGGTTTATCTGGCGGAGTCGATAGTTCAACCGCTGCGGCACTCTTGCACCACGAAGGCTATGATGTGGTGGGATTGACCCTTTGGCTGATGAAGGGCAAGGGTCAATGTTGCTCAGAAGGCATGGTGGATGCCGCTGAACTCTGCGAACAGTTAGGGGTTCCCCATCATGTGGTGGACAGCCGCGAAGTCTTTGAAAACAACATTATTAACTATCTCGTCTCCGGCTATAGTGCCGGGGTGACGCCTCTGCCCTGTTCTCAATGCAATCGGGCCGTTAAGTTTGGCCCCATGATTGACTATGCCCGTCAAGAATTGGGGGTTGACAAAATCGCCACGGGGCATTATGCACAAGTGGAGTTTGACGAAAACAGCGGCCGCTACCGTCTCTTGCGGGCCGTTGACCGTCAAAAAGACCAAACCTATTTTCTCTATGATCTCTCTCAAGAGGTCTTAGCGCATTGTGTCTTTCCCCTCGGGAAATATCCCAAATCCGAAACGCGCCGCATCGCCGCCGAGTTTAATCTGCTGACGGCGGAGAAGCCAGAAAGTCAGGATTTATGTTTAGTGGAGTCCCACGGGTCTATGAAGACCTTTCTGGAGAAATATCTCGCGCCCAAACCGGGGGATATTGTGGACCTCGATGGCAAGGTGTTGGGACAACATGAGGGGATTCACAACTACACCATCGGTCAACGGAAGGGCCTCGGGATTGCAGCGGCCCATCCCTTGTATGTGGTGGCGTTGGATACTGGGCGTAATCAGGTTGTGGTGGGCGATCGCGCCAGCGTACACCACCCCGATTGTACGGTGAACCGGGTCAACTGGGTGGGCATTGCCGCCCCCGCCTCTCCAGTCCGCGCACAAGTGCAAGTCCGCTACCGCACTCGTCCCGCTGAGGCGACGTTGGTTCCCTTAGATGGGGGACGGATTCAGGTCAAGTTTGATGAACCCCTATTTGGGATTACTCCCGGCCAGGCGGCGGTCTGGTATGACGGTGATGTGCTACTCGGGGGCGGAATTATCGAGGCCTCTGATTAGAATGAGTTTACTCCTCCCCTCGGAAGCGTTCGAGCAACTCCTCACGAGACAACTGCATCAACAGAGGGGTAAACTCCTCCGCCGGTAATTGCAAAACCGCATCAATCAGAGAGGTTAACTCATCATCGAGGGAACCAAAGCGAACCTGCAACAGATTTTCCACCACGCGACGTTCACCCTGTTGTAGCCCCTGTTGCAGACCCGTCAACTGAGCCGCTTCGAGTTGTTGGTCAAAAAGAGGAGATAAACGCATAATCAGTTCAGTATCCTCCCAATCCAGATTTTCCTGTGTTTGAAGGTCAGCCTTTAAGCGATTCAACAATACTAACGCACTCGCTCGGAGGGGATTGTCCGGAGGAAGCTGCTCAAGTTCCTCAATGGCTTCAGCTTGCACTCGGCCTCGCCCTAAAATTCTCAGCCATAGGGTGTCCGGATGACGAGGCAACTGATGAATCACCACAAGGTGAGTTCGTAGCTGGGATGCCAAATGGTAAATTCCTTCACCCCACCCTCGTCTATTTATGAGTGTCTATTTATGAGTGTCTATTTATGAGTGTCTATTTATGAGTGTCTATTTATGAGCGTCTATTTATGAGTCATCGTTCTGACTCCATCCCAGTCTGGTGGGGGTTCATCGAGGAGATACTGTTGCGATGTTTCTAAGAGAATTTGCGAAGGTTTATCCTCCGGACGAAGTTGTAATGCCGCTTCAAAACAGGCGATCGCCTGCTCGAAATTACGCCCCAAATAGTCTTCTCGACCCACCTTATATAAATGCAAAAACTTGGTTGTTTCCCGATCTAAATCATTCCGTCTAATATCAATTAACTCATAAATACTACTCGCGGTTTTCTTCCCCTTAACGCGAATCTTATCAATTTCACGAACCCAGACGCGATCGGCACATAAATTATAGGTGTACTCACTCAAAATAATATCACAGCCATATTCCTTCGTCAGACTTTCCAAACGGGCGCTTAAATTGACCCCATCACCAATTACCGTATAATCCATGCGTTTTTGAGAGCCAATATTTCCAGAAACAACTTCTCCAGAACTAATCCCAATCCCAATACGAATCTTAGGCTGATTTTCGATAATTCGCTGTTCATTAAACTCCGCCAAACGGCGACGCATATCCAACGCCGAACGAATCGCCATCCAAGCATGATTTTCCGTTAACGGAAGCGGCGCGCCAAATACCGCCATTAACGCATCCCCAATAAACTTATCGAGGGTTCCCTCAAAGTTGAACACCGCCTCAACCATCGTCTCAAAGTATTGATTGAGAAGCGTCACCACCTCCGACGCATCAAAGTTTTCCGTCATGGTGGTATAGCCGCGAATATCGGAAAACAGAATCGTGACATCTTTGCGTTCCCCCACCATTAAGGCGTCTTCCCCCAACGCCATCACCTGTTCGGCGACATTCGGGGTCATGTAACGATACATAGCCGTTTTCATGCGTTTCTCGCGGCTGATATCTTCGAGAACCACTAATCCCCCTCGTACACCTCCCTCGGGGTTTGTTAACGGCGTTACCGTTAAATTGATACTGCGTTCAACAGAAGAGACTTTGGCTTTAGGAATCCGGGTCGGATGTTTGATATGCTTGAGGGTACTGCCATACCAAATACGATAGGTTTCGGGTTCTTCGGTTTCCAGGGTCGCCAAAAGATACAGCGGTAGTTCGATGCTGTCGATATCCTCTTCTAAGGTTTCAATATCAGGTTCAATCGCCGTTTCATCTAGGATGTTCGTCTCAGAAATTGTATAAATCCCTAACACCACATTTTGCTCGGGGACATAATGACGTGCGGCATGAGATAAACTATCTTCAAGGCGAAACTTTAGGCTTTCGATGGGGATGGCTTCCCAGACAAAACAACCGATCAAACTTTCTTCCCAAACCCGCTGGTGATATTTACCGGTTTCAGACTTGATGGGGCATCCTAATAATTCTAATGCCGCTTCATTGATGGTAACAATTTTGCCCTGCATATCCGTTGAAATAACCGCATCGGATAGACTTTGTAGAATATCTTTTTGATATTGTTTTTCAACGTTAACATCTTGGAAGAGTTGAGCATTTTCTAGGGCAATTCCTGCCTGGATATTAAACGCTTCCATGAAAAATTCATCGGAGCGGGTGAAGCTCCCCTGATACTTGTTAATCAGTTGAGTGACACCGATGAGGATGCCTTCAGAGTTGAAGACGGGCATACAAAGGATATTCCGAGTAATGTAGCCAGTTTTTTGGTCAGTAGAGGGGTCAAAACGGGGGTCTTCATAGGCATCAGAAATGTTTAACGGTTTCCCCGTAGAGGCGACATATCCTGCAATTCCTTTGTTGCTAGGAATGCGAATTTCCATCATGGTTTTGCCGTCAGCTTTGGCGATTTTAGTCCAAAGTTCGCGACTTTCTTCAGCTAAAAGAAATAACGTGCTACGGTCAGCTTTTAGCAGTTGCCGAGCCTGATCCATGACCGTTCGTAAGGTCGTTTCTAGGTCTAAACTTTGCCCGAGAGAAGTGGTTGCATTGAGGAGAGCCGCAACACCACGTTGATTTTGAGCGGCTCGATAAAAGGATTGACAACTTTCGAGAATAATGCCGATGGTGTCGGAGAATGTATCAAAGGTGGTTAGATCGTCTTGCGTAAATTGTTCGTGATCCGTCTGATTCAGGAGTTGAACGACCGCCATCACTTGCTGGCGGTCTTTGCTGCTAAAAATGGGGGCGCAGAGCAAGTTATGGACCGGATCTCCGGAAAATTCATCTACTTCTTTGTTAAACAGAGGATGTTCTTGGGGAGACGCGACGGTGACTCCTTTTCCGGTACTAGCGACTTGACCCAAAATCCCCACATTGGAGGGAAGCCGTAATTCCTTGGAGGTTCCATCGGCGAGAGTGACTTTAGACCACAATTGTTGACGATCGCCATCGAGAAGAAAAATCGTTGTGCGTTGGGCCTTTAAAATCTGCCCAATCTTGAGGGTAAACGCATCGAGAAGTTCTTCGAGGATCGTTTCTAAGGTACTATCATTGAGAAATTCGATCGCCCGAGTATACTGCTGAAATTCTGCGGTGATGAAATCCAGCAAACTAATAAATTGATGGGCTTCTAAGCCTTCAACACGGCGGGCTAACCCTCCGACGCCATCTCCCTGGATGAGTGTCGTCAGAATATTGCCCGCATTCGGGAACTTCATGATGGCGATCGCCTAGCTCAAGGTAGAATTAAACAGCAGCTTTGCATAGATTAACCTAATTCTAATCGAGATGTCGGTAACGTCGAGCATTTGAGTGGTCCTCTCTTGGGTCTCTATGGGGGCTAAGGTCTCTGTCGAGTCTAACGTCGCTGTTGTCCCTCCAACCAACGCCCCAGTAACAGACTCCCGCTGATACAGGTGACGACAACCACCACCCCGAGCCAGGGAGAAGGGCGATCGCGGGGTTCCTCGGATCTCATCCCCACATAACGAGGATGACTCAGGAGGATAAAGGCCGCGATCGCCGCCAGCAGCAAACTCGCCCAAATCCCCAATCCCCAAGCCACTAAACGCCAGGGAAACCCCTCACGACGGGAGGACTTCGAGGGTGCAAACCGTCGCCAATGCTGTACCTGTCGCTCTTGTTCTGGGGTTAGTTTTCCCAGAGAATCCGGTTTAGGCGGTTCGGGAGGGGATGGACTCAAAACTCACCAGCCCAAAAGTGTCTAACTAGGATGGTCTAACTCGGATCGTCTAACGTATAGGTCTAACGATGCGTCTAACGATGCGTCTAACGATGCGTCTAACGATGCGTCTAACGATGCGTCTAACTATGAATGCGTGGTTGCGGGTGCAACGTCGCTAAAATCGCCGACTCCGCCTGAGCGAGTTCTCTGAGGCGGCGATTGACCACATTTCGGGGAAACTCGTTGTTGGCTAAAATCCAGAAAATCCCATAGTGACGGGCTTCCGACGCCATCAAACTGCGGTAAAATTCCGCCAACTCCCGGTCTGGTAAATGAGTCGCCAACAGGCCTAACCGTTCATGCGATCGCGCCTCAATCAGCCCTGAAACCAGCAACAAATCCAGTTTACGCTCCGGCTCATTATGACGCAATTGTCGCTTTAACTGCGACGCATAAGGAGGTGCATTCAACGGTGCTAAGGGAATCCCCCGTTCCTCTAAAATTTGGTTCACCTGGCGGAAATGGTCCAATTCCTCCTCGGCCAACCGCGTCAATTCCCGCAACAGAGGTCCATCGGAGGGATAGCGACACATTAAATTGAGCGCATTAGCCGCCGCCTTGCGTTCACAATGGGAGTGATCCAGGAGTACAGTATCGAGATGGGCGATCGCCTGCTCAATCCAAGCATCCGACGTCGGTTGCTCAAGGAACTTAATACTGGGTAATCTCGTAGTATCAGCGAATCTCGTATCAGACTGTTGCGGAGCAAAAATCATGGCCTTGGGACAATTAGTAAACGGACAATGGACATCTAAGCGTCAGCAAGACGACGAACAAGGGCGATTCCTACGTCCCCCCACTCGCTTTCGCAACTGGATTAGCCAGGATGGAGAACAAGGCTTTCCCCCCGAGGTGGGACGGTATCATCTCTACGTGAGTTACGCCTGTCCCTGGGCTCATCGCACCTTGATTATGCGGGCGTTGAAGGGCTTAGAGCAAGCCATTAGCCTCTCGGTGGTCGATCCTTATATGGGAGAGGAAGGCTGGTTTTTCTCCGAGGCCCCTGGCTGTATCCCCGATACCGTCAATGGAACGACCTATGTTCGAGATCTGTATCTCAAGGTCGATCCTCAGATGACGGGCCGAGTTACGGTTCCCATTTTATGGGATAGACAGCAGCAGACCATTGTTAACAACGAATCCCGTGAGATTATACGGATGCTCGATTGGGCGTTTTTTCCCGAGGATGGCGATCGCAATTTCTGTCCCCAAGACCTCCAGGAGCGCATTGATCACACCCTTGACGCGATTTATGAGCCGATTAACAATGGCGTGTATCGAGCCGGATTTGCTACCACTCAACGGGCCTATGAGGACGCGGTCAACGAGCTTTTTGCGGCGTTAGATCATTGGGAAGCGGTGTTAGAGGAACAGGCCTATCTCTGTGGCGATCGCCTCACGGAAGCTGACATTTGCCTGTTTACGACCCTGATTCGCTTTGACGCCGTCTATTATGGTCACTTCAAATGCAATCGCCGCCATATTTGGGACTATCCCCAACTTTGGGACTATGTCAAACGCATCTATCACCATCCGGGTATCCCCGAAACTTGTAATTTTGAGCATATCAAAGCCCATTACTATCGCAGCCATGAAGCCATCAACCCCACCGGAATTGTTCCCGTTGGACCAGATCTTCCCCTGAGTTAAGATGGTTTTTGAGTCAAGTTTGATCAGGGGATGAGGACGGTCATGATCGTCATAATACATCGTCATAATACAATGAAGCCAGGGTTGAGTATCTATGACATCAACCCGACCTCCAAGGCCAGAGAATCCAGTTAACTGGACTTGGCACAACTCAACGCTAACTCGCCAATACAGTCAATTCAAATAGGACAAATATAATCGACAAAGCGATTGATATTTGCCGGCTTTGTGACATTGAGATGTGTATGCTTAAGTGTCTTAAAATAGAGGTTCCTTGAATGAGAACACCACATCAGTTCCCGCTTAGTTTTGAGGCCGGCCTAATTCAGATGAGTTTGAGGGTTAGTACCTTTGTCTCGCTGATTGCACCTTTAATTACACCTTTAATCACCGCATCTGTTGCCCAGGGACAACTCATTCCCGATCGCAGTTTAGGCAACGAAGCCTCTCAGGTCATTCCCGACGGTTCCATTCAATCCATTGAAGGGGGAGCGCAACGCGGGGGCAATCTCTTCCATAGCTTTCAAGAGTTTAATGTAGAGATGGGGCAATCAGTTGAGTTTCGTAATCCCCTGGGAGTTGAGCATATTATCACCCGTGTTACCGGCAACAGCCTCTCAGATATTTCGGGAACCTTGGGAGTAGAGGGAATCGCCAATTTAGTGTTAATCAATCCTAACGGCATTGTCTTTGGCGACACCGCCCAACTGAACCTACAAGGCTCATTCTTCGCTACCACCGCCGAGTCCCTGAACTTTGAGCAGGGCCAATTTAGTGCGATCGCCCCAGAAACTCCCCCCTTACTCCTCGTATCAGCCCCCATGGGAGTTCAACTCGGCGAGAACCCTGGTCCCATTCTCAATCGCTCCCAACAGGTCAATGGTGATGGGGAGAGGGTGGGACTGAGCGCCCCTGAACTGACCTTTGTTGGCGGGGAGATTGGCTTCGACAGCGGGGGAGTTTCTGGCGGAGCCGTCAACTTGCGCGGCGATCGCATCTCCTTAGTCAACGGGGCCGAGGTTCAATCGCTCACTGGGGGAGCGATCGCCCTCGAAGCCGGACAACTTGAAATTTTAGAAGGATCAACCGTCGTCTCCATCAACCCCGGTATCCCCCAGGGAGGTGACATTCGCCTCAACGCCCAAGATATCGTCATTGGCGGCAGTCAACTCCCCTTCTCCACCGTCGAAAGTAATAATCTCGGTTCAGGGCGAGGGGGCGATATCCTCATCAACGGCGATCGCATCCGCCTGGCCGGTGCTGGCTATATTCAATCGTTAACCCTCGGGAGCGGAGACGGCGGTGACATCGATCTGCAAGTTCGCCAGTCCATTGACCTACAAGGACCCGGTTTTGCGCTTCTAAATGGCCTCGTTGGCGAAATTACCACCACCGGCGTCAACCCCAATCAGCGCATTACCGGCCTATTTTCCCTGACCGCAGGCGGTCGAGGGGGCGATATTCGCGTTGAGACCTTAGGAGACCTTGAAGCTAACGAGGGAGCATTTATCTTAACCTCAGCCTTTGACAGTGCCGTGGGAGGCGATATTAGCGTCAACATCGGCGGCGATATGCGGCTAGTTGGCTCAGGTGTGCTCAATATCACAGAGAATGGCAGTCAGGCCAGCAGCGGCGATTTAACCGTCAGGGCCAGAAATCTCTTCATGAGTCAAAGTAGCTTTCTCATTGGCTTAACCACCAGTCGTCGTGACGGCGGCGACCTGGAGGTGATCACCCAAGAGCGGCTGGAATTGACCGAATCGCGAGGGGATGCCGTCTTACCGACGGCGATTCTCACCGCGTCGGTTTTTGGCATCGGTAGCGCCGGTGATGTTCGCGTGCAAACCCGTCAGTTATTCAATGAAGGGGGAGGGGTGATTGGCTCCAATTCCGGTGTTGTTTTCATCGGCTTTGGCGGCCCTGGAGGTAATGTCACCATTGAAGCCAGCGAGTTGATTCAGGTGATTGGTGCCGCTCCCGGAGGCCTGTTTACCAGTGGTCCGTCAACCACGAGCTTTACCAGCTTTCCGGCGGGGGATTTGACCCTACGGACCGATCGCCTAGAAGTGGGAGATGGGGGGATTATTTCCACCGCCGCCACCGCTGGGGGAGATGGGGGGAGTTTGACCATTATCGCCAACGAAATGGAGATGTTTGGGCGATCGGCCTTGACCGGATTTCCCACCCTAGTCTCGGCGTCCTCGGGCCGGGAGGATTTAGGCCGCATTGCGACGGGAGATGGCGGCGATTTACGGCTCAATGTCAATCGCTTGCTGGTGCGTGATGGGGCGGTTTTAGATGTTCAGAGTTTTGGGTCCGGGAGTGCCGGAACCTTAGAGATTGAGAGTTCCGACATTCGTTTGGATCAAGGCGGTCGCTTCAATGCTGCAACGGTGTCCGGGGCCGGGGGGAACATTGAGGTGCGATCGCAAACCCTGCAACTCCGCAATGGTAGTAGTATCAACACTAATGCCGGGACGGCCGATGGCGGCAACATTCTCCTCGATACCAACACCTTGGTGGCCTTAGACAATAGCGACATTACCGCCAACGCCCTAGAAGGTCGCGGCGGTCGAGTCAGCATCACCGCTGAGGGCATCTTTGGCAGCGA
Organism: Phormidium lacuna HE10JO; assembly: GCA_900149785.2. Taxonomy (GTDB): domain Bacteria; phylum Cyanobacteriota; class Cyanobacteriia; order Cyanobacteriales; family Geitlerinemataceae; genus Sodalinema; species Sodalinema lacuna_A. The sequence continues at coordinate 67,642 of FSSI02000007.1, forward strand.
ATTTCGGGAATTTCTCACCCCGCAAAGTGATATTACAGCCAGTTCCCAACTCGGTCCCGAGTTTAGGGGAGAGGTCGAGATTAATAGTCCCAACGTGAACTTCTCCGCCGCCTTAGTAGACTTACCCGATCGCATTGCCAATCCCCTCATTGCGTCGAGTTGTGACGCCGTGGACAGTCGTTTCGTGGTCACGGGACGCGGTGGCCAGCCGGCAGACCCCCGCCAACCCCTGACGGGACAACGACTCTGGCAAGATTGGCGCGCCTTACCGGAATTGCCCTCAGAGCGTGCAACCGCCCCCGCTGCCAACTCTCGCCCCCAATGGGTTGAGGCCCAGGGTTGGCAGGTGAATGAGGCCGGAATGCCGGTCCTGGTTGGCGCAACACCGCCCTCCTGGCCCTCACAATCGGGTTGTCGGTGATCGTGATCCCCTGTTTCAAACATCGTGGTACCGATCGCGGTCGGGGCGAACGGCTGTTCGCTCTCTCCCAGGGTCTCTCCCAGAGTCTCTCCCAGAGTCTCTCCCAGAGTCTCTCCCAGAGTCCATATCTCGCAATCGGAGATTGTATTAGGACCTTCGGGGGACTGATGGCCCTCAGTCTCCTGGAGATGGGGCCAACCCTGGCCCAGATTGAGCCGGATCAGACCTTATCTGAGCCATCGCGATCGCTGCGTCAGGGTAATCAGATTCGCATTGACGGAGGAACCGTCGCCAATGACACCTTATTTCACAGTTTTCGGGAGTTTTCCATTCCCGAATCCGTTGAGGTGCAGATCAATAATGATCCCAACATTGCCACCATTATTACCCGCGTCACCGGCTCAATGCCCTCTCACCTCGATGGACAACTCGGGGCCAACGGAACAGCCAATTTGATTTTCCTGAATCCCAATGGGATTCATTTTGGAGAAACGGCGCGGTTATCTCTAGGGGGGAGTTTTTTGGCCACAACCGCCTCGGAGATTGAGTTTGCTGATGGTCGCCGTTGGGGAACAACCTCCTCGCAAGATGCACCCCTCTTGACGCTCTCGGTTCCCATTGGCCTCCAGTTTGGGGACACTCCTGGGGCGATTGTCAATCGTTCTCGGTCTCTGGATGACCGGGGAGTGGTGCGAGGTTTGGAGGCGGCACAGTTGAGCCTGTTGGGGGGCGCTGTACAGGTGAATGGGGGACAGATGCATTCACCCCAAACTCTGGAATTGGGCAGTTTTGGCCCCGGAACTTTTGTCAATCTCGATGGCCAAGGACGGGTGGCGGATGTGACGGCGACGGCTTTCGGCCCCATTGAATTAACTCAAGAAGCGTTCCTGGAGGGAGGGGACATTCGCCTACTTGGCCATGACTTACGGATGAGCGAGGGGTCGCGGTTGGTCTCAGAAAGTGTCTCAGAGCGGGTCTCAGAGCGGGGTTCACCGGGGACTGGGGCGATCGCCATTGAGATGCAGAATGCCGTTGACCTAGAGAGTGGGTCCCGTATCCTCTCGCAAAATGGCCCCGAGGTGCGGATTCAGGCGCAACACGTCCGCCTCAGGGAGAATTCGGCCCTAATCACTCAGAGAACAACTCCAGGCCAGGGAGGTGCAATCACGATTGAGGCCAGGGAGGGAATTACCCTGACCGGGGGAGGCTTTGACCAGTTCAATCAGCATTTAGCGGCCATGGCCAGCGCGGGCCTGCAACCGAACGATGTCATCACGGGGATCTTTTCTCGGGCGGTATCCGGTCGCGCTGGGGATATTCGCCTAATAACCGATGGTGATCTAACGCTGCAAAATGGCTCAATCATCGATCAGGTCCTTTGGGCCTCGGCCCTCGGCGGAGATCTCGCCATTGAGGTGGCCCGAACCCTGGATTTACATGAATCGGGGATGTTGAACCTCAGCCTGGCCAACAGTCGGGGGGTTGCGGGAGATATCGGCATCCAAACCGAAAATTTAAGCCTTCGTGATGGGGGAGTTATTGCTGGAGTGACCTTTGGCGATGGTAACAGCGGTCAGATTAGCATTACGGCCAACGATACGATTGAGATTAGCAATACCCGTGTTGATACTTTCATTCCTACGGGAATTTTCAGCAACTCCGTCTTCGGAACCGGGACTGCTGGGGATATTAATCTCGTCACGACTCATCTGAGAGGAGTCGCCGGTGGCACAATCTCCTCCAATAGCGGCGGATTTTTGGCCAATGTCCTGGTCACAGAAGGCGGGTTGGGAGGAAATATCACTATTGAGGCCCGAGAATCCCTGGAACTGATAGGAGTATCTGAGGATGGAACCTTCGGGAGTGGTGTGAGTACGGCCACCTTGGGCCGCTTTCCCTCGGGTGATGTCATCATCAACAGCCCTCGTATCATTATCCAAGATGGAGCGGGTTTCTCGACGGAAACCTTTGGACCGGCTGATGGGGGAACCCTCAGCATCACCGCCCATGAGATTTACCTATCTGGACAATCACCCATTACGGGATCGACTAGCGCCTTCAACTCAACGTCGGGCCGACGGGATTTTGGCTCAGATATAACGGGTTCGGGTGGAGATATTCGGGTTCGTAGCGATCGCATTCTCGTTAGCAACGAGGCCGTGTTCGATGTCCGCAGTTTCGGTCCGGGCGCGGCTGGGGTGTTGGATGTGACCGCTCGTGAGATTCTGTTAGATAGCGGGAGTATGTTTAGTGCGCAGACGAGTTCTGGCCCTGGGGGAGATATTCAGGTGCGATCGCAGACCTTACAATTAGACAACGGCAGTAGCATCAATACCAATGCCGGAACCGCTGACGGCGGCAACATTACCCTAGATATTGCCACGTTACTCGCCTCGGGCAATAGTGATATTACCGCCAACGCTCTCGAAGGTCGCGGCGGACAGGTTCGCATTACGGCGGAGGGGATGTTTGGTATTGCGTTTCGCGATTCCCTCACGGAAGACAGCGATATTACCGCGAGTTCTCTCCTCGGTCCTGAGTTTACGGGTGAGGTCAGTATTAATGTCCCCACGGTCAATCTGTCGGGGGCCTTGGTGTCTCTACCCAGACCGATTTCTAATCCGGTGATTCTCTCGACCTGTGATACGGGGGAGAGTCGTTTTGTTCTCACGGGACGACGGGGATTGCGTCGTCACCCTTGGGAACCGCTGAGGGGAGAGGTTCTCTGGGAAGATTGGCAGGCGTTCCCCGAGGGGTTCTCTGAGTCTTTATCTGAGTCTTTGTCTGAGTCTTTATCTGAGGTGACGGATATGGCGGCCACGGCCAATCGGCGCGAGGGTCCTGCACCGATTTCGCCGTCGCAATTTGTGGAGGCGGAACGGTTAGCGGTGGATGAGCGGGGGAATCCGGTTCTGGTTGGGGCGCGATCGCCTAGACTGGACTCTAGCCTAGGACAACCCATAAGGCCGCTACAGGAACGGCAACGGCCTAACTTGGATTTAGACTTGGATTTAGACTTGGATTTAGACTGGGATTCAGAAGATATGGGCGGTACTGGGATCGAACCAGTGACATCCTGCTTGTAAGGCAGGCGCTCTACCGCTGAGCTAACCGCCCCTGATGGGGATGTTGCTGACGGGATGATGGCAGCGCCTCATCTCGGCAACGGTTTAGTATCATATCAGACTTTGGCGTCGGTTGATACAAAAATCGAAATTTTTTTTGAGGGGGTGTTTTGAGGAGTTTTCTGAGGAGGTTGTCTCTGCGGTGGCGATCGCAGCAAACAACAACGGCACCCAGACCAGTCGGACGAGTGATTTCCTCATATCAGTTGAGACTTTCTGGAGACGCAGCGAAAACAGTAGCTCGAAGACTATTGTGCTGTGTTGCTCCCAGTCAGTTAAGTGGAGGAAGTGTCAGTCGCTTGGGCGGATGCCGTTGTGTGTTGGAGTCGGACAGATGTTAAAGTTAACAGCGTATTTACCTCGTTTACTAATGTGGACTGCGCTGTGGTTATCTGTCGTGAAGCCTTCTTTTGGCTTCTGATTACTACTATAGGAAACCTCAGAACCTGATGCAAGGGTATTTAACCAAACGTTACACAATTCAATTCGGTCAAAATCCCAGCTATTTTCTAAGATTAAAAACAACACCCAGCCTAGAGAATCGGGCAATTCCACCTCGGTTATCGTCAATAGACGACAGGATTGAGTCGAGTGAGTGAAGGTGAAATCAGGGAGTCTTGGGCTGGGTGCTGTGGCGAGTTTTCTTGAGAAGCTCGCTTGAGAACCAACAACAATGAGATGTGTATTCTAGCCTCCAACGAAGGGACTGAGGGACTGAGGAACGAGGACTCGGTCTCGAAGCGGATCGGCTCGATGCTCGTCTCTCTGGATCTACTCTACTCAATTTGCGATCGCCTGACACCCAAACGACAGCAATTGTCACCTCAGCTGAGTCTCTGATTTTTTAAATTAAAGTTGTGTAACAACCCCAGTCATGTTCAAACCCGTTCAAAAAGCATCAAGCCGACCTAGAATCTCTAGGTCGGCTCTCTTATTAACCAGCAATCTTATAACAGTTGCTGCTGGCGGCTTTTAAGTGGGACTGAGTGAGCGTCAGAGACTACGCACCCAACTCGGCGAAGGAGCGATTCAACATGCTCAGATGACGACGTTCGCTGCGACGAGTGTTGTTCATCATCAAACGGCGAGAGCGTTCTGAGACTGATTGCGCTTGACCCGTTTCGTCGGTGCGATAGCTGACACCCCGATACTTCAGTTCAACAGTCGGTTGTTGAGTCAACGTCGGTTGAACGTTGCAGAAGCGCCAATCTAAGCCGCGATACTTGCCAACCACTTCCGTGGGGGCTTTTTCTTCGACTTGAACGGGACTGGTGTTGTAGGCAATGCCGCGATATGTGAGTTCCATGGTTTCCGCCTCCAAAGCGTGAAATGTGCAAAGAGGCGCGTTCCTTCGGGAGTTGTCCCTACTTCCGTCTCCCCTCACTTGGCTCCAACACGTTCAGAGTTTTGTGATGTGGAGAGATGAACGATTTATCTTTCTGTATCTATTGTTACCATTCTGCAAGTCGATGTCAAGGGTAGAGGATATGTTGCAACATTTCTTTACATTGTTGGGACTCTTGCCCCTATTCCCTGTTCCCCGTTCCCTGTTCCCTGTTCCCCGTTCCCTGTTCCCTGTTCCCCGTTCCCCCCACGGTACAATAAAGCCTCAAGCTCTCTTGCAATAGGTAGATTAACTGTGGAGCAAGTCAACCTCAAACCCGACTGGTTGCGCGTCAAAGCCCCCCAATGGCAACGAGTCGGCAACGTTAAAGAGATTCTGCGAGACCTCAGCCTCAACACCGTGTGCGAGGAAGCCTCTTGTCCGAACATTGGGGAATGCTTCAATAACGGGACGGCAACGTTTCTGATTATGGGGCCGGCTTGTACCCGCGCCTGTCCGTATTGTGACATTGACTTCGAGAAGAAACCCCAGCCCCTCGATGTCAACGAACCTCAGCATCTCGGGGAAGCGGTGCGGCGGTTGAACCTGAATCATGTGGTGATCACGTCTGTGAACCGAGATGATCTCCCCGACGGGGGTGCGTCTCAGTTTGTTCGCTGTATCGAAGCGGTGCGTCGCCTGTCTCCGGGAACGACCATTGAGGTGCTAATTCCTGACCTGTGCGGGAACTGGGCGGCCCTCGCGACGATTCTCGAAGCACAACCAGAAGTCCTCAACCATAATACAGAGACCGTGCCGCGTCTGTACCGTCGCACTCGTCCCCAGGGTGATTATCAACGGAGTTTAGAGTTGTTACGACGAACTCGGCAGATGGCCCCTTGGATTTACAGTAAATCGGGAATTATGGTGGGACTCGGAGAAGACGATCCTGAGGTGCGTCAGGTGATGCAAGATTTGCGGGCCGTTGATTGCGATATCCTCACCTTGGGACAATATCTACAACCGAGTCAGAAACATCTGGGCGTTAAAGCGTTTATCAGCCCTCAACAGTTTGATGCTTGGCGCGAGTATGGGGAGTCGATTGGCTTCTTGCAGGTGGTGGCTTCTCCTCTGACTCGTAGTTCCTATCACGCCGAACAGGTGCGATCGCTCATGGAACGATATCCACGCACGCCAGCCCCGATTCAGCGATGACCACTTTAATTGTTGCCACCGGGAATCCCGGTAAACTCAAGGAGATGCAGCAGTATCTTCAAGACACGGATTGGGATTTGCACTGGGATTTGCAGTTGAAACCCGCCGATCTTGAGGTTGACGAAACCGGGACCACCTTCGCCGACAATGCTCGTCTGAAAGCAGCCACCGTGGCGCAAGCGACCGGACAATGGGCGATCGCCGACGACTCAGGACTCGCGGTCGATGCCCTCGATGGTCGGCCAGGTATCCATTCAGCCCGTTATGGGACCGACGATCGCGATCGCATCGAGCGGCTTCTGAGGGAACTCGGCGATCGCAGCGATCGCCAGGCCCAATTCATCTGCGCGATCGCCCTAGCCAATCCCCAAGGGGCGATCATTCTCGACGTTCAAGGCCGCTGTCCCGGACAAATCCTCCATCAACCCCAGGGAGACGGCGGCTTTGGCTACGATCCCATCTTTTGGGTCGAAGCCGAACAGCAAACCTTCGCTCAAATGTCCCCCGAGCGCAAAAAAGCCTGTAGTCACCGGGGTCTAGCCTTCAAGGAACTGCTACCCAAACTGGCTGAAATTCAACCCTAGGAGACTCTAGGAGGTTTGAGTCAACTTGGCCAAGACCTCATCCAACACCGGGGGGAGGCGGCGCATAATTTTACCTTTCTCGCGATCGACCGTGACCAAGGTCACACGCGCACTGAGAAAGGGGTCGCCTCCCTCCATCGGCACAATTTGGTAATCCCAATTGAGGCGGACTCCCGCCCCTGGTTCCATCGAGGTTCGCACAATCGCCGTTTCCCCCAGACGCATCGCTCGGTGATAGCGCGTCGATAACTCCACCACCAACAACTCACAGCCGAGAGCGACCAAGTCCGCGTAATCAATGCCAATCGATCGCAGACATTCAATACGGGCCTCCTCCATCCAAGCAATATACTGTCCATGCCAAACCACACCGCCATAGTCCGTATGGTGAGGATGGGCGCGAACGGGGTACTCGAACCATAAGCCATCTTCAGCCACAACGCGGTTTTGGATTGCCCCAGTGGGGAGATGTTCTGAATTTCGCATCACAAATCGTTTCAAAACGCTACATTTCTACAAATTTTGTGCCGGTCAACGGGCTTATCCTTAATGGTAGTGTCGTTGCAGACTTTTGGGGACACCGCAGCCGAACGGTACACCCTGGCATCACTTGTTGTAAATACCCGATACCAAAATTATGATTGAAAGAATTCTTGTTGCCGTCGCCGGACGGGGGTTGTGCGAAGAGATGCTCAACCAACTCCTTGAGATTCCGGAGATTCAGCGAGCCGAAATTACTGTCCTTCACGTGGTCCCCCCTCAAGTCTCCGCTGATTTGGTCTCCGAGAAACTTGAAGAAGGGGGACGTGTCTTGGCCCAAGCCGTTAAATCCCTCAAAGTTGATCCGAGTAAGATTAACCCCCGCCTCAAGCAAGGCGATCCCAAAACCATCGTCTGCGACGTGGCGAAAGAGGAAAACGCCGATTTGATCATCATGGGATCTCGGGGATTGGGTCGTCTCGTCTCAATTCTAGAGAACTCCGTCAGTCAGTATGTCTTTCAACTGGCCGATCGCCCCATGTTACTCGTCAAGGATGAGGTGTACGTCAAACGGCTCAAACGAGTGATGGTGGCCCTCGATGCCTCTGAATCGGCTCAAGAGTCCTTAGATCTGACCTTATCTTGGGTTAAAGATCTCAAAGATGCCAAACTGCTGCTGACCCACGTCAACCCACCCGATAAGAACGTGGCCCCGGAAAATGATCCGGTGTTGAAAGCCGCCAACGAGAAAGCCAAACGTCTTGGCTTACAAACCCAAAGTCTCATCACCTCCGGGAAAGCCGGCCCGGAAATTTGCCGCATTGCGGAAGAGGAAAACGTCGATCTGTTGGTGTTAGGATCGCCCGATCGCCGTCCGAACATTGCCAAAGCCTTACCGGATCTCGATCGCCTTCTCGGCCAGTCCTTGTCTGACTATGTGCGAGTGTATGCCAACTGTCCCGTGTTACTCGCACGTTAAAGACGCGTTATAGACTCTCTCCCCCAACGAGTCCCAACGTTAAACCCCCAGTTTCCCGAAGAAACTGGGGGTTTAGCGACACTGGGGTGAGCCACAACGATCACGGCGTGTCGTTGGCTTAGCTCTCCCGGCTTTGGGTCTGAATATACAGAATTAACAAGAAAACCGTAGGCACGAGTACAAATAAAAGACTCGCTACAAAACCAAGATCATTAACTTCCATAGAAAGCCTCGAGCATCTTAAACAATGAAGCTTCTCTAGGATATCATGGCTTGGTTTTAATGCTCACCTCACCATTGACTTGTACTTGACAAGCGAGACGATAGCTGTCAGGTTTTTTGCGCAACTTACGCTTTTCAGTTTCCGTCGGCGGTGACAAGTTCTCCATCCCCTCAATGACTTCAACAATGCAGGTGCCACATTGTCCATAGCCACCACAGTTCGTCAGCTTGCCCCAAGTTTTATAGACATCAACCTTATTTTCAAGGGCTTTCATCCGTAAATTTGCACCATCGGCTGCGACAATTTCCAAGTCCTCGTTAACAAACTTAATATTAGCCATGGGTACTCTCCATCTGTGGGTTTGGCTTACAACAATTCGGGGGTATTTTGATGTTAACAATCTTTACGGTTTTTGTAAAATATTGTTAACTCAAGCCCACGTTGAGGTTCAGGGGAACGACCCCTCCGGCTGATGTTTGCCGACGCTTGTCCAATTGTGCCAGCGATCGCCTCCTAGAAGCGTCCCTGAATCTCATCCGTAAAGGGATAATTACTAACAGCGCGTTGTAACTGAGCCAAAGAGCGGTTATAGCCCAAAATCGCCGTGACCAGATTTCCTTGGGCCTGAGTTAAATCATTTTGAGCCGAAATCACATCCGTTTGCGTTCCCACTCCAGCGCGAAACCGCAACCGGGCTAACTCCAGACTCTCCTCGGCCAACTCCAGAGCGACCGTGGCTCGACTGACATTGTCTAAACGAGAGTCAAGTTGATAGTAAGATTCCTCAACTTCCACGCGCACCTGATTACGCGCATCCGCAAACCGAACTTCTGCCGACTCTTCTTCGAGTTCGAGTTGGCGAACCTGAGCCGCCCGAGCGCCACCATCAAAGAGACTCCATTGCATCTGGACTCCCGCTGAATAGCCCTCCGTGAGACCGCCCACATCATCGCCGGAGGTGTCAATGAGGTTGGCTGAGCCAAACAGAGAAAATTGGGGGAGCGCCTGCGATCGCACCGCCCGTTGTTGTTCTTGAGCGATATCGCGATCGACTAACTGCTGCTGCAACTCCGCGCGATTGCGTAAGGCTAAAATAATCGTTTGCTCGAGATCCAACTCCCACACGCCCGCTAAATCCACCGGATCAGCCGCCGCTAGATCCACCGATTGGGGGACATTCAACACCCGCGCCAACCGTCGTCGAGCCACCCGTTGACTCGCTAAGGCTTCATTGAGCGCTTGCTGATCATTCGCCAGCTGCACTTCAGCCCGCAAGACATCAAACCGAGTCCCCACCCCAGCTTGTTCTAAGGCTTGAGCATCCTCTAAACTCTGTTGAGCATTCTCCACCGCCGAGCGATTAATCTGCACACTCATATCCGCATCTTGGATATCGTAGTACGCCTCGCTCACCTGTAAGCGGACCTGCTCTAGCTGTCGTTCAATTTCCAACTCCGTCGTGCGCACCTGGGCCTCGGCTGCGGCAATCCGGGCTGAGCGTCCCCCAAAATCGAAGAGAGTATAATTGACCCTCAGTTCCGTATTCCAAGTAATCGACGTGGGATCGGTTTGAATCGGCGATCGCTCCCCCAGGGTGTCCTCTTGGCGGCGGATACTAATACGAGCATTCGCCGAATCACTCCAAGTCAAGTTCGAGGAGAGATTCACCCCCGGAAATAACTCCGCTTGAGTTTCCCGTAAACTGGCCAAACTGCGTTCGAGATTGACACGACTTTGCTGAAGATCAAGATTATTGCGAACCGCCAGTTCTAACGCTTGATTGAGACTAATCGGCTGCGTCCCCACAATTTCAACCTCCTCCGTGCGAGTGGGGAAGCGTAGGAGATTAGGATGAGGGTCAAGATAGGACGGGGCCGGCTCATCCGGTGCAATGGGCGTCGCCCCAGACGGTTGGAGAAAGTCCGAAACATTGGGTCGGTTTGGCGCTTGTGACGTTTGAGCCTGGCGCGACTCCATCTCAGGAGTGGCCAAGTCCGCCGCCGACGATTGAGGTGGGACGGGGTCAGCCTCTAACGAGTCCACCGTAAGCTGTTTAGAGACAACGCGATCGCCGTCGGAAACGGTGTCTGGGGTTAAGTCTTTACCTAACGCTTTCGGGGTGGCTTGAACCTCAACACAATTGAGGGCGATGGTGGCTGTTAAGCTAATCACCATCCAATCACGCAATCTGGTCATATGCTTCGTCTGAAATTCGCCAAGCGTCGGACAAGTAGCTAACGTCCTTTGCAACAGAAGTCTGGGCAATTCGGGATTGTCCCCTTAGCACCATAGCAGTTCATTTGAGAGGTTGGACGGAAAATGGGCAAAAATTTCCTCGGGTCCTTGAGTTCCCCCCTCGGCGATCGCCCCACGAGCCTGTTGCGGCGGCGGCGATCGCGATACGATGACGATACGATGGCGACGGTTAACTTGCCGATGCCGTTCCCGAGAGCAACTCCATCGCAACTCCTGAGCTTATTAGCCCGTCATCGAGTTCCCTATCGTTCTGATTCATTTCCATCGTTGTGAGTACCCCTGAAGCAACCGACCTGGCCCGTATCCACTACGAAACCGCCAAAGAGCAGTTTGAGATGGGTCAATATCGCCAAGCCGTCACCTCCCTAGAACGAGCCAGCGCCCTCATCGAACGGGCCAGCCCCCTCGGCGGAGACATTCAAATTTGGCTCATCACCGCCTACCAAGCCGTGGGCGACTATCCCGCCGCCCTTAGCCTCTGTCGTAAACTCGCCCGTCACCCCAACTGGGCCACCCGCCAACAGAGTCGTCGTTTACTGGCGATTTTAGAAGCCCCCCGCCTGGCCTCTCGCCCCGAGTGGAACGTCAGTATTCCTGATCTCAACTCGGCCGAGGTCGCCCAGCCGAGCGATCGCAAAGGCTCCAACCCCAGCGGTCCTCGTCGTCCCAAACCCCGTCCTATCCGTGAACCCGAGCCAATTGATCCCAGCCAAATCAACCGATCAGACAATCAATTTATTTGGTTTGCCCTGATCAGTAGTCTACTGATTCTGACCGCCCTACTGGGTTTTAGCTGAGGTTGCGCCGCTTACCTTAAAATCTGACTCATGTCAAGATTTTGATCAATAAAATCCGTCAGATTTTCCAACAGCGTTTCCCGCTGTTCCCGATAATTGGGAATCCCCGTGGGTAACGCCTTTAAGCCCCGTTGTTGTCGTAAGCGGTTCAACCAGGTCCGTCGCCAAGGACCACTATCAAAAATGCCATGAAGATAAGTCCCCCAAACCGACTGATACGTATCGACCACCCCTAACGTCCTATCCTCAAACAGCGGTTTAAACGCCTCCATGTCGTTGAACTTAGAATGGCCTCGATGTAACTCATAGCCCGTCACCTGTAGGCCAACATGAGGATAGGTCGACGTGAGCGATCGCTGACGGCCGACCTTCTGCGGCGTAATCACCGTTGTCATCGGTAACAACGATAAGCCCTCAACGCGACCCTCAACCCCTTCAATTCCGTCAGGATCGGCCACAAATTCCCCCAACATCTGAAAGCCGCCGGAAATCCCCAACACCGTACCCCCCGCCGCCTGATACTCTAAAATCTCTTGCGCCATTCCCGAGCGTTGTAACACCTGCAAATCGGCCAACGTGGTGCGACTTCCCGGCAAAATCACCGCATCGGGATAGCCCAACGACTGCTTGGGCGAGACATACTTGACCCGAACCGTCGGTTCAGCATCAAGGGGGTCAAAATCCGCAAACCCCGTCAAATGGGGTAAACGAATGACCGCCACCGTCACCTCCGGGTTGGCTGGCTTCCCATGACGTTTCAACAGATTTAAGGTCCCCTGATGAGAACAGGCGATCGCATCCCAAGGAATCACCCCCAACACCGGAATCCCCGTCCGTTCTTCGAGCCAGGAGACCGCCGAACGACTGACCGCCTCAGGGCCACGCCATTTATTAATGACAATCCCGCGCACTAAGGCTCGTTCAATGGGTTCCAATAACTCCAAAGTTCCCACCACATGGGCCAACGCCCCACCCCGTTCACTATCAACCAACAACAACGTCGGTGCATTCAAATAGCGGGCCACCCGCATATTCGCTAAATCCGAGGCTTTCAGATGCACCTCCGCCGTACTCCCGGCCCCCTCACAGACCAACAGATCAAACTCTCCGGCCAACTGATCCAAACATTGGCGAACGATCGCCCACCCCTCAGTCTCCGCCCAGCGATAAAACTCATTGACACTAATCGTCTCGGTTTTAACCCCCTTGACGATCATCTCAAAGGTCGATTCTCCCTTGGGTTTTAATAACAACGGGTTCATCTCCACCGCCGGCGCAATCCCCGCCGCCCAAGCCTGTAACGCCTGGGCGTAACTCATCTGACCGCCAATTTCCGTCAAATACGCTTGCTGACCGATACTCGCTCCCTTAAACGGAGCAATGCGAATACCTTTACGGGAAAGTAGGCGACAAATCGCCGTTGTGAGAATTGACTTTCCGGCCTGAGATGTTGTCCCTAACACGGTAAGGGCTTTCATGCAAAACTGCCTCTGAACAACCAATGAGATCCAACCTGACGTTGGGGCCATCGCCCCACTGCTCCCCTGCTCTGTCGCTCCAATCTTACACAGGAATTTTCGAGATGTCAGATAGGCTCTACGGCTCGGCGATACCACCTTGGCCCGAGACTGAGTTAACCAAGACCCAGAAAAATCTCAAAAAGTATCTAGAAAATGCTGCCGTGGCACAGTAGCATAGACCAAAGGAAGCCCGTGGGTCTGATCCTCAAAGGCAGAACACCAACCCATCCCTTCATCCTATTTCTTCGCTGCTCCCCCAAACTCGCCACAGCTCCGGGATAGCGATCCAAGGCGCTAGTCTCCATCAGACTCATCTCCTACGGTGAGCCGTCTGTTGGGAATTGTCCGCCGTCACGGGGATACTCAGTATCTAGCTCTATTCACTCATTCACCGCGCGATCGCATCTCTATCATCATGGCAGTTTTACACGGGAGTTGGCTCCTCAACGACAATGACTTTTTCCTCTGGGGAGAAACCTGGCGGCGTCTGCGTCCTGACACTCACCCCACCAGCGAGACGACCACCATCGCCGTCCATCCCTTCGCCCTTAGCCCCGACGAACTGCACCAGAGTCTACAGCAGCATCAGCTTCACCTCGCCGCTGACTGTCCTCCAGAAGAGCAGCTTCTACAACTCCCGAGTTTCCAAGATGACTGCGGCCAGCTACGTCCTCTGCATTCGGCCCGACCCATTCCTGAAGCTTCGGCGGTGACGCTACATCCCTGGCGCGTGTCTGGCCGGCGTCTGCACCCTGAACACACCTTAGATCTGTTGCGCCAACTGCCCCTGACGGTGGCTGAGACTGACCCAAAACAAAGTCTAGTTGGCCCCGACTTAAAACTCTGGCAACATCTGAGCCGTTGGAGTTTAGATCTACTCGCTCGTGGTAAATTTGTCCCCGGATTCGTTATCTGTCCCGATGGACATCTCGAAGCCCGTTGGCAACTCCTCCTCGATAGCCCCCAAGATAGCGATCGCCTCTACCGCTTCAGTCAACATTTTCCTCAAGTCTGTCGTGCGATCGGACCTCAGACCCTCAACGCTGACAGCAGCTACCCCACTCCTGAGTCTCTGATTCGCAGTTTCCTCAGTGCGATCGTCGATCGCCAAGTGCGGCAAACCTTGACCCAGCCCAAGGATACCCCCGTCCCGCCACTGCTCCAAGAGTGGTTCAGCGCCCTAACCAGCAGCAACCCCAACCTCAATCTCAGCCTCAAACAAGCCGACCCCCTGGCCAGCACCCTCAACACCTGGTTAGCCCCGGTCGAATCGGCCCTATTGGGCCAAAACCAATTTCGCACCGCCCTACGCCTAGAGCCACCCCAGCAAAGCGGCGACTCCTGGTGCTTAGACTTTCTCCTACAAGCGGTCTATGACCCTAACTTTACCGTCTCCGCCGCCACCATCTGGAGTCACCCCGTCGATCAGCTCACCCTGGGCGGCCACAGCATCAACCGCCCTCAAGAAACCCTCCTCAGTGGTCTGGGCCTGGCCTCACGGCTTTATCCCACCCTGGAAGCCAGCTTACAAACCTCCCGCCCTGAACGCTGTCCCCTCGATGGCATTCAGGCCTATGAGTTTCTGAAAACCGTGCGTTGGCGGCTTCAGGAAACGGGATTAGGGGTGATTTTGCCGCCAAGTTTGGAGAGTCTCGATCGCCCATCGGGACGTATGGGCCTGCAAGTGCGAGCTGAAGCCCCTAAACCGGGACAAACCCTGGGATTGCAAGGGTTACTCAACTTCCAATGGCAGTTAAGTCTCGGCGGTAAAACTATCTCTAAAGCTGAATTTGACCATCTCACCACCCAGGGGAGTCCCTTAGTTGAAGTCGATGGGGAATGGGTGGAGTTACGCGTCGCCGATGTGCGAGCGGCGCAAGAGTTTTTCAGTAATCGTCAAGGGGAGTTGTCTCTCTCCCTCGAAGATGCTTTGCGCATCAGTATGGGGGACACCCAGACTCTGGGCAAACTGCCGGTGGTGGAGTTTGAAGCCAGCGGCGCCATGCAGGAGTTGATGGACACGCTCACGGGGAAACGAACTCTAGAACCCCTGCCCGCACCAGACTCGTTTGTAGGTCAGTTGCGTCCCTACCAAGCCCGAGGGGTGGGTTGGCTGGCCTTTCTGGAGCGTTGGGGGTTGGGAGCCTGTTTGGCCGATGATATGGGTTTGGGGAAAACCATCCAAACCATTGCCTTTTTGCAACATTTACAGGCCCAGGAGGCGTTAACGGGTCCGGTGTTGTTGGTGTGTCCGACCTCGGTGTTGGGAAACTGGGAGCGGGAAGTGAAAAAGTTTGGTCCGTCGCTGTCGGTTCAGGTGCATCATGGGGCGAAACGGGCTAAGGGCAATACCTTTGTGTCGGTCGCGAAACGGCATGATCTTTTGATTACCAGTTATGCTCTGGTTTATCGAGATTTAAAGCTGTTGAAGCGAATCTCTTGGCGGGTTTTGGTGTTAGATGAAGCACAAAATGTTAAAAATCATCATGCGAAACAAGCTCAGGCGGTGCGACAACTTAACAGTGACTTTCGCATTGCCTTGACGGGAACGCCGGTGGAAAATCGACTGTCGGAGCTTTGGTCAATCCTGGATGTCTTGAATCCGGGCTATTTGGGAGATCATGGTTTCTTTAAACGTCGTTTCGCGATTCCTATTGAGCGCTATGGGGATACGGACTCTCTGAATACGCTGCGATCGCTAGTTCAGCCGTTTATTCTACGCCGTCTAAAAACGGACAAGGATATTATTCAAGATTTGCCAGAAAAACAAGAGATGACAGAGTTTTGTCCTCTTGCTCCTCGACAGGCAAAACGCTATCAAGAGTTGGTGCAAGCATCTCTGACCGAGATTGAATCGGCAGAGGGAATTCAACGACGCGGTTTGATTTTGGGCTTGTTAACTCAACTCAAGCAAGTGTGTAATCATCCTCAATTATTGGGATTAAAAAACAAGAAAAGCAAAGCCGATATTTTGCAAACCATGAGTCAGGATTCAGGTAAAATACAGCGACTCGAAGAACTCCTCGACGAACTGATTGCTGAAGGCGATCGCGCCTTGATTTTTACTCAATTTGCGGAATGGGGCAAAGTCCTAAAAACCCATTTAGAAGAACGACTTGGCGGGGAAGTATTCTTCCTCTATGGTGCAACCCGTAAAGCTCAACGGGAGGAGATGGTGGAACGGTTCCAAGAAGATCCCCAAGCCCCCCGCATCTTCATTCTCTCCCTGAAAGCCGGGGGGACCGGGTTGAATCTAACCCGCGCCAACCATGTGTTTCATGTCGATCGCTGGTGGAATCCCGCCGTCGAAAACCAAGCCACTGACCGCGTATTTCGCATTGGTCAAACTCGCAATGTTCAGGTTCACAAATTTGTCAGCCAGGGAACCCTCGAAGAAAAAATCCACGACCTCATCGAGAGCAAACAAGCCCTAGCTGAACAAGTGGTCAGTTCCGGTGAATCCTGGCTGGCAGATCTCGATACTGAGCATTTGAGAAACTTACTCTTGCTCGATCGCACCGCCATTGTTGATGATGAGTAAGGCGGTGTTAAAGAGGCGCTGGCATGGGGCTTTTTCCGGTTGTAACTGGCACAACCCAACCTAGACAGTCGCCAAATTAACAGACTACAATGGGTCGACTCTCAAACACTCGAACGCTATCTCTGCGATCGTCTGTTTAAGCCCATCCAACCCTATCTAAGAAGGTGGTCCTATGCTAAGTCGTCATATCCCGATTTGGACTGTTTTGACACTGGGTCTGTTGCTCACAGCCCCCCAGAACTCGGCTCACGCTCAAAGCGCTGGGCCAGTCGCTTTTCAGCCCCCAACTGGCGAGCGTTTACCGGACTCAGCCGGTGGCGCCACTCGCCCCGCCTCGCAAAAGTGTCGTCAAGATCCCAACAGTGAACATTCCCTGTCCGCCTTAATTCCGCCCGGACAAGTTGGACTGACCACCGCTGAAGCTCCTGTGGTCTTTGTCTATCTTCCTCCGACGGAAGCAACGAGCGTTTATTTCAGCCTCAAAGATGACCAAAATCAGGAACTCTATAGTGAGATTATCCCCATCGAGGACAGTGCCGGTATTTTACAAGTTGAATTGCCTTCAACCGTCGCTCCTTTAGAACTTGAGCAAACCTATCACTGGGACTTGGGGATTTTATGTAACCCCGTTCAAACAGATCTTCCCTGGGTGAGCGGCGTTCTGCGCCGGGTGAGTCCGAGTTCTGAGGTTCCCTCTGATTTTGGGCAATGGTCTCCGTTGGACCAAGCGGCTTGGTATGGTAATGCTGGCTTATGGTACGACACCCTAAATCTGTTGGCTCAAGAGTATCGTCAAGCACCCGAGAATCCCGAATTACTCGAAAGCTGGACAAATCTCCTGACGACGGTTGGCCTCGGTGACCTCGCCGGAGAAGCCTTCTTGACGTTTTAAGCCTGAGTCTCGGCTCGGGAGGCGCCAGTTTGGATGACACCACAGCGACAGAGCCAATCAAGAGAGCCAATAAACCGATATCGTTAGAAGGGAAACAATGTTTGTCTCTAATCTCCCCTGACTTGCAGGGTGCATCCTCTCGCATCATCTGAATCTGGCCATACTGCACCGACTAATCTGTTCATGCAAAGATCTCGATGGGCAACTCGATGGGCAAAAGGTAATCGCTGGCGGGATCTCGTTTTGTCAGTTTTGATGGTGATGGTGGCCGTCATCGTCTTGGAATATCAGGGGATGTTTCAACTGCTTGAATGGGCAACATTCGATCACTATTTTCGCCTGCGTCCTCCCGAAGCACCCGAGACTCGCATTGTCTTAGTCACCATTGATGAGAATGACCTCAGAGAGTTGGGAGGATGGCCCATCAGCGATCGCATCCTGGCCCAAAGCATCACCAATCTCGCCGCCACCAACCCGGCGGTCATCGGTCTAAATATCTATCGAGATTTACCCGTCTCCCCCGGTTCCGAGACGTTAGACCAACTCATGGAGACGCTGCCGAACCTAATCGGGGTGTATAAGCTCATCGGCTCTCCCGTGGCGCCACCGCCGATTCTCGCCGAACGAGGTTTAGTCGGCTTTGCTGATTTTGTGCGGGACCAAGATGGCAAGATACGCCGCAGTCTCCTCTCCCATCCCAATGCCGAGGATCAGGTGCAACTGAGTTTTGCCGCTCAGGTGAGCTTGTTCTATCTGCAACAGGAATATGACCTAGAGCTGACGGTTGTTGACCCTCAACGGAGCATCATGGAGTTAGGTCAGGCCCGTTTCGTCCCCTTACGAGGAGGTGAAAGTGGCTATGGTCAGACGAATGCTGGAGGCTACCAAATTCTGTCTAATTATCGGGGCGATCGGGAACAATTTGTCTCGATCTCGATCCGGGATGTGCTAGCCAATCGCCTCTCCGCCGAAGCGCTCACCGATAAAATTGTCCTCATCGGCACGGTGGCCCAGAGTTTGCAGCAGAGTCTGTACACCCCCTACAGTGATACCGACTCAAGTTTTGCCAGTGCGAGTCTGGTGGTACAAGGGAATTTTGTTAGTGAAATGATCGCAGCGGCGTTAGAGGGACGACCGTTGTTGCGCTGGATTTCGGGTTGGCAAGAAGTGGTTTGGACGCTAATTTGGGCCGTCAGTGGTGTGATGGTTTCCCATCGCTTGTTGGGGGAACGCCAATTCAGCCGCCAGTCTCGCACACTCCGTTGGCTCTGGTTGGGGGGAACGTTAGTCTTGACGGGAAGTTTACCGGTTTTGCTGAGTTATCTCTTGTTTCAGATCGGCTGGTGGCTACCGGTGATTGCCCCCATTGTGGCGCTGTTTGGGACGGGGTTAATTACGGCGACGGGCCTGATTCGGGAACGACAGTATGAGAGCGATCGCCGTCTGTTGCAGTTTCTCGAAGCCTTACCGGTTGGTATTTGTGTGCTTAACGATGATGGCACGGTTCATTATGCCAATGCGATGGCCGATCAAATTCTCGGAGAGATTGGCGTTCCTGGGAGTTGCGATGAGGTGCGCCAGGCGCCTGCGGCCTATATTGCTGGGACTGAACAACCGTTTCCCTTAGAGCAAACCCCGGCTTGGCGAGCGTTGCAGGGGCAACATTCTCAGGCTAATGCGCTGGATGTGGACTTGGGGGGGAAACGTCTGCCTTTGGAAATGTGGGGAGCGCCGATTTTTAGTCGTCAGGGTAATGTCACCTTTGCGGTGGTGGCGTTTCAGGATATTATGTCCCGTCGCCAGGCGGATGCGGAGCAAGAACGGGCGACACGGGAGCTGTTTCAGGTGAACCAGGACTTGGATCGGGCGCTGAATATGGAGGTTCAGTTAACGGATGCGGCGGCTCGTTTTGTCCCCCATGAGTTTCTCTCGTTTTTGGGTTATGAAAGTTTGGTGGATGTGGAACTCGGTCAGGCGGTTGAGAAGGAAATGTCGATTCTGTTTTCAGATATTCGAGATTTTACAAGCTTGTCGGAGGGAATGGGGTTACAGGATAATTTTAGGTTTATTAATGCCTATTTGTCGCGGATGGAACCGGCCATTGCTGACAATAATGGGTTTATTGATAAGTATATTGGTGATGCGATTATGGCCCTATTTGGTGGGGGGGCTGATGATGCGGTTCGGGCGGCGATCGCCATGTTGGACTGTCTGAGTGAGTATAACACCACTCGTCAACGTCCAGGTCGTCCCCCGCTTCGTATCGGGATTGGCATCAATACGGGGTCGTTGATGCTCGGAACTGTCGGCGGACAACATCATTTGGATACGACGGTGATCAGTGATGCGGTGAATTTGGCGTCTCGTGTTGAAGGGCTAACGAAACTCTATGGGACACCGTTATTGATTTCTCATGGGACGTTTTTACAGCTTGAAGATACAAACAACTATATGATTCGACTGATTGACCGCGTTCAGGTGAAAGGTAAGTCGGAAAAAGTCTCGGTGTTTGAGGTGTTTGATGCAGAGCCACCTTCGTTGAAAGTTGCCAAGTTTGAACAACGGACTAATTTTGAACAGGCGGTATTTTTGTATCATGTTAAGCAATATCCTGAAGCTCAAAAACTCTTTGAGCAGTGTTTGGAGAAAATACAAGGCGATCGCCCCTGTGAGGTGTATATCGAACGTTGTCAGCAAATGCAAGGAGAGGAGCAGATGACCTCTGATGATGATGACAAAAGACTCTCGTGACGCTAGAGAAATTGCAATTTTGTTAGGGTGGCCAAAGTAAGATAAGGGGTCTGCCCCCTCATTATAGATAGTTTATTGCCGAGATTGCCTCAATTTCCGCAATTTAACGGATGACAGGATGCTTCCTATTCTAAGACAATGGAAGTATCAAATGGCTTAGCTCGCCAACCGTCATCAGGGTGCATCGATTATGGTTAAGACAAATTGGGTTTCTTGGCCCGTCATTGGTTTCAGTATGCTGCTATTGACCGCGATCAACGGGGTCATGGGGGCTGATTTGAGCGTCAGCTCACGGCTTCGCCTCGACCCGCTCACCCCGGTGTTTAGTCAGGTTCAACCTGGCGATCGCAGTGCGGCAGAGGTCTTCGAGCCGAGAGATGACAATGAAGGCCAACCTCAAGAAACGGTAGGCTAAACTGTTCGTCCATTGCTGCGAGCGATGATTCGAGCGATGATCTCAGCGAGGGAAAACAGAACAGTTTGCCAATCTTCTGGTGAACTGTTCCGGGGACGAGGTGATGACAACGGCTAAACAACTAAAGATAACGTGAAGCGGCGTTAAGATGGGTTCGGTTGCCGTCAGCGGCACGGGCCTGGGTTTTCACCCCAAAAAAAACAACTACACTGGAGAGACGGATATGAACCGGGGAGGCGATCGCCCCCTGCTTAATCCTCGATCATCAGACTTCATCTGCGGACAAACTCTATGCTGATCGCGCCTCCCCGTTTCCGTAATCAAACGGGGCCATCTGAATCTATGTGCAGCAGTTCCCCCGTTCGACACCGATTGCGGCAATGGCGAGCCAGACTGGGGTCGATTTTTGGTACAACCGGTGTCGTCCTAGCGGCGACGACTGGGGGACTGTTTCAAATGTTTGAAGCAGCGATGTTAGATCGTTATATTCAATATCGTCCCCTCGAAGCCCCGGATCCTCGCATTGTCCTAGTGACCATTGACGAGAATGATATCGAAGCCGCTGGCCAATGGCCCCTCTCTGATGAGCGGTTGGCGATGTTGCTCGAAGAAGTGCGATCGCAGCAGCCTCGTGTCCTAGGACTCCATCTCTATCGGGATGTTCCCATCGCACCGGGAAGCGATCGCCTCTCGGAGGTGTTGGCCAGTACCCCCAACCTGATCGGTATGGAAAAGTATGTGGGCCAGTCGGTGCCGCCGCCGCCGATTTTGCAACAGCTTAATCAGGTGGGGTTAGCGGATATGGTCATGGACCCCGATGGTGTGATTCGTCGAGCGTTGGTCTCAGTACGTGACGATGAGGGGAACATTCGCAATAGTTTCGCCGCCGCCTTGGCCTTGATGTATTTGCAACAAGAACAGGTGTCCATCGAAGCCGATGCACCGGGAACCAGTCGCGTCCAGTTAGGCAAAACCCTGATTGAATCCCTGCGCAAGAATGATGGCGGCTATGCTCAGATTGATGACGGCGGCTATCAAATTATTCTCAACTATCGTGGCCCCCGAGAGAACTTTGAAAGCGTCTCGATGACCGAAGTTCTGGACGGGGAAAGTCCCGATGACCGACTGCGCGATCGCATTGTCATTATCGGCCCGGTGGCCCCAAGTCTCAAGGAAGGTTACAACACCCCCTACAGTAACTGGACCCGCGATCGCGACACGCAAATGTCGAGTCTGGTGATTCACGCCAATCTCACCAGCCAATTGGTGAGTGCGGCCCTGGATGGTCGTAAAATTATTCGCGTCCCGAGTCCCGCCCTAGAATGGCTTTGGGTCATCAGTTGGGCGGCGGCGGGGACATTGATCAGTTGGTACTGGTGGCAAACGAGCCAGTTTCGCAGCCATACCTCTCCCGCCTGGAGTCTTCTACTGCTCTATCTGCTGGGACTCTGTCTGATTCCCCCCACCGTTGGCTATCTGGCGTTCCTGAACGGCCTCTGGGTTCCGGTGATCTCCCCCCTCGCCGCTGGATTGACCGCGAGCTTTGTGATTAGTTTGCATAAAATCCATCGTCTGCAAAAATTGGCCACCTGTGATGGCCTCACGCAACTGGCCAACCGCCGTTATTTTGATTTATATCTTGATCGGGCTTGGGGGTTGAGTCTACGTCGTCAACAACCTATTTCGATTATTCTCTGTGATGTGGACTATTTCAAGCCCTATAACGATACCTACGGCCATCGTCAGGGGGATGACTGCTTACAGAAAATTGCCCAAACCTTGGCGCGATCGGTCCGTAACGGGGATGTGGTGGCTCGCTATGGCGGCGAGGAATTTGCCATCATTCTGCCGGAGACGACGCTCATGGACGCCCTGAGGGTGGCGCAGCGGATCAATGAGAACGTCAGTTGTTTACGCTTATCCCATCAAAGCTCAGCTGTGGCCCCCTATGTTACGCTCAGTTGTGGGGTCGCCAATCTTACCCCCAAGCTCAGTCATACTCCCCATCAACTGATCCAGGCGGCTGATAGTGCCTTGTATGAAGCGAAGGAACAAGGACGGAATACCTGTGTTTTGGGGCAAATTGCCGCTGATCCGACACCGAATCCCGCCACGGATTATTAACTGATTTAACGAGGGCTTCTCGGGCGATCGCCTCTCAAGGCAAAATAGAAGTTCTGGTGTCTGTTCGCCTGGATACAAATCACCTGTTAATCATTGTTTTTTTAATCCTATGTCTCAACCCACCATTGAATCGATTCTCCATGAAAAGCGCAGTTTCCCCCCCTCGGCTGAGTTTTCGGCTCAGGCCCGCATCAAAAGCATGGAAGACTATGAGGCGCTTTATGATGCCGCTGCCGCTGATCCAGAAGGCTTCTGGGGCGATTTAGCCGAGAAGGAACTGGAGTGGTTCGAGAAATGGGACAAGGTTCTCGATTGGAACCCTCCCACAGCCAAATGGTTTGTCGGCGGCAAACTCAATATCTCCCATAACTGCCTCGATCGCCACCTCAAAACCTGGCGCAAAAACAAAGCAGCCCTCATCTGGGAAGGAGAACCCGGAGACTCCCGCACCCTCACCTACGCGCAACTGCATCGCGAAGTCTGCCAGATGGCTAATGTCATCAAGTCCTTTGGCGTGCAGAAAGGGGATGTGGTGGGGATTTATATGCCCATGATTCCCGAGGCGGCGATCGCCATGTTAGCCTGCGCTCGTATTGGGGCCGTGCATACCGTGATTTTCGGCGGTTTCAGTGCCGAAGCCCTACGGGAACGCCTCACAGATGCCTCAGCGAAATTAGTCATTACCGCCGATGGGGGCTATCGCAAAGATGCCGTAATTCCCCTGAAACCCCAAGTCGACAAAGCCCTCGACGACAACGCCATTCCCAGCGTTGACAATGTACTGGTGGTACAACGCACCCAGGACAAAGTGAACATGGAACCGGGGCGCGATCATTGGTGGCATGATCTGCAACAAACCGCCTCCGCTGACTGTCCCGCCGAAGTCATGGACAGTGAGGATATGCTGTTTATCCTCCATACCAGCGGCAGTACCGGTAAGCCCAAAGGGGTCGTTCACACCACCGGCGGCTACAACCTCTACACCCATGTCACCTGTCAATGGACGTTTGACTTACAAGAGACTGATGTCTATTGGTGTACCGCTGATGTGGGCTGGATTACGGGTCATAGTTATATTGTCTATGGTCCTCTGTCCAATGGCGCCACGACGGTGATGTATGAGGGGGTTCCTCGCCCCTCGAATCCCGGCTGTTTCTGGGATGTGGTGGACAAATACGGCGTCACGATTTTCTACACCGCCCCCACGGCGATTCGCGCCTTTATGAAGGCCGGGGAACATCATCCCCAATCTCGCAATCTCTCCTCGTTGCGAATTTTGGGAACCGTCGGCGAACCCATCAACCCGGAAGCCTGGGTGTGGTATCACCGGGTGATTGGTGGCGAGCGTTGCCCGATTGTGGATACCTGGTGGCAAACGGAGACGGGGGGCTTTATGTTAACGCCGCTACCGGGGGCAACTCCTACGAAACCCGGTTCCGCGACTCGTCCCTTCCCTGGCATTCTTGCCGATGTGGTGGATTTAGATGGCAACCCGGTTGAGGCGAATCAGGGGGGCTATTTGGTGATTAAGCATCCTTGGCCGAGTATGATGCGTACGGTGTATGGGGATTTCGATCGCTTCCGCCGCAGTTATTGGGAGCATATTCAACCCAAGGATGGGCAACATTTCTATTTTGCTGGAGATGGCGCTCGTAAGGATGAGGATGGCTATTTCTGGGTGATGGGCCGAGTTGATGATGTGATTAGCGTCTCGGGCCATCGTTTGGGAACGATGGAGATTGAGTCGGCGTTGGTGTCTCATCCGGCGGTGACGGAGGCGGCCGTTGTGGGTAAACCTGATGAGTTGCGCGGGGAGAGTATTGTGGCGTTTGTCTCTCTTGAATCGGAGTATGACCCTTCTGAGGAGTTGGCCAAGGCGTTGAAACAACATGTGGTTGAGGATATTGGGGCGATCGCCCGTCCCCAGGAGATTCGCTTTACGGATGATTTGCCCAAAACGCGCTCTGGGAAAATTATGCGTCGTCTGTTGCGCAATCTCGCGGCGGGCCAGGAAATTTCGGGTGATACGTCAACGCTGCAAGATCGCGGTGTCCTCGATAAGCTTCGGGGAGGAGCGTAGGGGAGTCATCGTTGAGGGTTAACGGCTGATCTGTTCTGGAGAACAGTGAACCGGCGTTGTCTGGGGAGGGGTGGGTGAGCCATCAGGAGTCTGAGCCGAGAGAACCACCGCCCCGTCCCCATTGACGTGCCACCCTTGAGCTTCGACTAGAGAAGCTGTGTCCTCCCCAAATACACCGACATGACACCGATAGTCAACCCACATCGAGAACTCCACCCCGAACCCATTACCGCCGAGAACTTTGCCCCCTACGGTCAACTGATTACCCCTCAAGAAGACAGCAAACCCTTTGACGCTCAAGAGGCCCAATTAGACTTAAACCAGGGACAACCTCGCTTCTATCTGATGCGCCTGCAACATCGCGGCTATCACTTCGATAAAATAACCCGCCATAGCCGCTGTACCCAATGTCTCGGGTCCTTGCAGGGACAGGACTGGTTCCTCGCCGTTGCCCCTCCCAGCGACGGCCCGCGCCCCGACGACACCCGCCTCAAAGCCTTCCACATCCCCGGAACCTGTTTCATCAAACTGCATCGCGGCACTTGGCACGCTGGCCCCTATTTTGAGGCGGAAACCGTAGATTTCTATAACTTGGAACTGACCGATACCAATGTGACAGATCACCTCAGTTACGATTATCGTGAGAACGATGGGGTGGAGTTTGCGATCGCCCCCACTCGCCCCTGACTCGCACCTCATCTATCCTGGCCATGACTCCCCTAGTCACCGTCTCCGATTCGTTGCAGGCTTTAATTGAACAGGCCCTAGAGGCGGGACTGTTGGCGTCGCCACCGCAAACCTGGACGGAACTGCTACAACAACTCCCCCACACTACCCTCGTTCACGCCTGTCAGGAGAGTGACATCGGTAAAACCCTCCCCAGTGCCTTCTATGTCCATTGCAGTGCCGTCGCTGCCCTGCCGCTGCCCCTACGTCTCTATGAAGGTTACGCCGCCAGTGGGGTTGAGAACCTAGACAACGCCACCCTCGTCAAGTTCTCCCTCAGCCAGCCTCAACTCTCCTATTTGTCCTATCCTGACTTCGACGCGGACCCCCATCCTGCCCTGGTACAAAGTATTCTCGTCAATTTGCGACAAGGAACCGTCAGTTGTCGCAATTACCAAGACTCCAAAAATCCACCCATTTTGCATCGTAAGGAAACCTTTGTTGAACCGAGTTATCCCGGTTACGAGCAATTCCGAACTCTGACGCAACAGGAAGAAGCCCTCGGACTCCTCGATAATACTCGTCACATCGGCACTCGCAACAATTGGCAACGCTATTTACGGGATGTGGGGGTGGAGATTCAGGGCCATCAGGTGCAGCGGCGTTCGGTACAGAATCCCATTAAATCCCGCATTGCACGCCATCGGGCGGCCATGATGCGTCATGATTTGTCCCGTCCCCTGAAGTTAGCCCTAGAAGCGGGTTTGTTAACTCCTGAAATGACCTGTTTTGACTATGGTTGCGGCTATGGGGGAGATGTGAAACGGCTGCAACAGCGGGGACTCACGGCTCAAGGGTGGGACCCTTATTATGCTCCAGAAACGGCATTGGAGAAGGCGCAATTTGTCAATTTGGGCTATGTGATTAATGTGATTGAAGATCCTCAGGAACGCCGGGAAGCGTTGCAGAAGGCTTGGGCGTTAACGGAGGGGGTGTTACTGGTGGCGGCCCAGGTGTTGGTGCGCGATCGCGATGAGGAGGATGTTGTCTATGGCGATGGGGTGGTCACGCAGCGGGGAACGTTTCAGAAATATTATGAACAGGAGGAGTTAAAAGCCTATATTGATGGGGTGTTGGCGGTGGATGCGCTTCCTGTGGGGTTGGGGGTGTATGGGGTGTTTCGCGATCGCGAACAGCAAGAGCAATTTCGCGCCTCTCGTTTCCGTTCTCGCAGCCAAACTCCCCGGGTGCGTGTCTCGGTTCAGCGGTTTGAGGAATGTCGAGATACCTTAGAACCCCTGATGCAGTTTTTCAGCGATCGCGGCCGCCTTCCAAAACCTACAGAGTTAATTGAAGAAGCAGATATTATTGACTTATTTGGCAGTTTGCGTCGCGCGTTTCGCCTGGTGTTGCAAGCGACGGATGAGGCGGACTGGGATGCGATCGCCGAACGTCGTCGCCAAGAACTCTTGATTTATTTAGCGTTAACCGCCCTGGGCGATCGCCCCCGCTTTAGTGAATTAACCCCAGCGATTCGCTATGATATCCGCGCCTTTTTTGGGAACTATAAACAAGCCCTGATGGCGGCGGACTTAATGTTATATGGTTTGGGCAGTTTAGAGCGGTTAGGCAAGTTGTGCGATCGCAGTGACATTGGCCAGCGTTCTCCCCGGGGCTTAACGGTGCATATTAGCGCCTTCAACCACCTCGACCCCATTTTACGGCTCTACGAAGGTTGTGCCAGCCATACCATCGGCAGAATGGACGATACGACCCTCATTCAATTCCACACCCAACGCCCCAAAATTTCCTATTTTCAC
This sequence comes from Phormidium lacuna HE10JO, assembly GCA_900149785.2. Lineage (GTDB taxonomy): Bacteria > Cyanobacteriota > Cyanobacteriia > Cyanobacteriales > Geitlerinemataceae > Sodalinema > Sodalinema lacuna_A. The sequence continues at coordinate 94,855 of FSSI02000007.1, forward strand.
TGTCCAGACTTCGACACCAACCCCCATCCTCTGATTAAAACCATCATGCAAATCGACCTACAAGATTTGCGGGTTCATCGCTACACCTACGACCTCTTTGAAAACCCCTTTGTTTTGCATAAAAAAGAAGAATTTGTCACCCCAGACTATCCTCACTATGACCGTTTTACCCGACTCAGCCGACAGGAACAAAAATGGGGACTCCTCGACGACCTCGAAGCCATCAGACGATATCGACAATGGCTAAAATGCCTCAAAGCCAATGGTGCAGAGGTTCGGGGTCATCGCGTCTATTGGCGTAAAGATGTTGACCCCTATCAGAAACGAATCATCGAAGCCCGAAAAAACCGTTCTAAGTCCTAAATTTACGATGATTCGCCATAATATCGAGACGTTCCTACTGCTAAAAACGCTCAAGCATCGGTCATTCGTCCCAAATGATTTCAACTGGATAAGCGTCAAAAGCCATATCTTTACTCAAAATCGCAACATTTTCTTGCATGGCTTGAGCAATTAAGAGTCTATCAAATGGATCTTTATGATGAAAAGGCAAACTTGACAGTCCTTTTAAGTGATTGAGAGAAATCTGCAATAGCTCAAAATCCACCCAGTTAAGTTTCTCCTGAATGTAGATAGCAGCATTGTTTCCCAATGTCAACCTATTTTGACTTTGTTTAATGGTCATCTCCCAAACACTGACTATACTAATTAGCTTTAGGTTTTTCGGGTCTTCAATTAAATACTTAACGTTAGCACTTAGCTTAGAGTTGCCCATAAAAAATCAGAGCAATGTATGAGTATCTAACAGAAAGCGCATTACTGATACTCCTCAAACTCATCTAAAGGAGCATCAAAATCATCAGCTATCATAATTTGGTCTTTGTCACTCCCAAACAAAGGTGGGCGTTGATGAACTGGATTAACACAAGTAATCTTAATCGTTTGCTGATTTTTGGTAATCAAAATTTCTTCACCTGCAAACGCCCGTTCGATGAGGTTAGACATTTGAGCTAAGGCTTGGTTAATATCAATCATTGTCATAGGTCAAGGTCATCTCAGGGATTTGATTGGAGGATACCAGCAGACATTGTCAGAGTGGGTCTGGCTCAGCCTCACCACCCCTCCCTATTTTAACCCCACCTCTGAGCCGACAAGAAGACAACTAGGGACTCCTCGAAGCCATCAGACGATATCGACAATGGCTAAAATGCCTCAAAGCCAATGGGGCCGAGGTTCGGGGTCATCGCGTCTATTGGCGTAAAGATGTTGACCCCTATCAGAAACGAGTGATACAATCTCGGAAAGGGCGATCGCGGCGATCGCCCTAACCCCCAACAATTTCTGATTTAAATCTCCTCAAACGCCGATAAATTCAGCTTGTCAAACTGCTGCAAAAAGCCCAATAAAGTTTTCGCAATCTGACCCACTCCTCCTTCAACATTGGACTCGATATTTAGAGGAATCACTGGGTCATGTAAGGACAAACGCAACAAGAACCAGCCCTGTTCCTTGGGGGACTGGCAACTAACACGCACCCCTTCATAATTCTTAGGAACTACCTGCCAGCCGTCATGACTGTCGGCAAACTGGCTTAAGGCATCAATCACCTGATTGCCATAGTCTTTGAAGTCCTCAACACCGATTTTCATGCGCAACTCTGCACATTCTTCGGGTTCTTTTAAGTTGGCAATTAAATCCGATAATGCCTTGCCTTCTAACTTTAATTTTGCCAACTCAACCAACAGCTTGGTAATTAAATATGCACCATCATCTAGGAAATAGTTTTCCTTCATCGCCCCATGACCCGAGGTTTCAATGGCGAGCCAAGATTCTTGACCTTCGTGATTTAAACGAATTGCCTCGTTGATGACATTTTTATAGCCTCGTTTGAAGCGATGATGAACGCCCTTTAGATCTTGTTCAATGAAGGTCGTTAAGCCTTCTGAGGTGATGGAGTCGGTGACAATGGTGGAGCCGGGATGTTCCTTGAGGACAACGGCGGAAATCAAGGCGATGAGGCGATTTCGGTTGAGTTCTTGTCCTTGGGGGTCCACCGCTGCGCCGCGATCGACGTCGGTATCAAAAATAATGCCAAAGTCAGCCTTTTGGGCTAAGACAGCCTGGGAAATTGCCGCCATAGCGGCTTCGTTTTCCGGATTAGGAACATGGTTGGGAAATGTCCCGTCGGGGTCTAAAAATTGGCTGCCCGTCGTGTCTGCGCCTAGGGGTTTGAGGACGCGATCGCAGTAAAAGCCACCCGCACCATTTCCAGCATCGAGGATAATATGAAGTCCCTTTAATGGCTGTTCAAACTGTTGCGGATGATTGACCCCTTCTCGCACTAATTTGACTAATCCTTCGGCATACACCCCCATAAAATCACGAGTTTCAATTGTTCCGCCTTCAGCGGGTTCAGGAAAGTCTTGATCAGCGGCAAATCTGAGAATGGCGCTAATATCAGGTTTGCCTAAACCTCCCTCGCCGGTAAAGAATTTGAAGCCGTTACGGTTGAAGGGTAAATGGCTGGCGGTGAGCATGATAGCCCCGTCGCAGTTAAACTCGGGGCTGACGGTACTCATGAACATCGCCGGGGTGGAGGCTAAACCGAAGTCATAGACGCGACAGCCAAGACGGCTGATGGCACTTGTGGTGGCGGCCATGAGGTCAGGTCCGGAGAGGCGACTGTCTCGTCCTAAACTGATGGTTAGGTCGCTGGCGGGTTTGTTGAGGGTTTCACTGAGCCAGCGGACAAAGGATTGGCCGAGGGTTTCGGCGATATCTGGGGTGAGGTTGACGGGTTCGTCGGGGATGCCGGGAAGGGCAACGCCGCGAATGTCAGACCCGTTTTGCAGTTTAGTCCAGTTGCTGTTTTGTAGGGTAGCACTCATAAGGCTTGTGGGATGGATAGGGCAATGGCGATCACCATAGACGATTTGCCTCTATCCATCAATGCCGTAGACTACCAACGCCATAGACTAGCCTGTTTGGGGCGATCGCCATCGCCCCACGTTAGACCTAAACTCAACCTTAGAACGACTTAGATCCTAATGTCCGATCCTAATGTCCAGCGGAGACCGCCGGAGTCAACGCCGCTTGCAGGGCCTCGACTTTATCGGTATGTTCCCAGGGCAGATCTAAATCAGTGCGTCCCATATGGCCGTAGGCGGCCGTCTCTTGGAAGAAGCGTCCTCCACGTTCGCTGGGGAGACGGGAGAGATTGAAGGCTTGGATAATTCCCGCCGGACGCAGTTCAAAGATATCGTTGACGACTCCGAGCAGTTTCTCTTCATCGACTTTAGCGGTGCCAAAGGTTTCAATGAAAATACTGGTCGGCTGGGCCACGCCAATGGCATAACTCACTTGAACTTCGCATTTTTCGGCAAAGCCAGCGGCGACAATGTTTTTAGCAATGTAGCGACAGGCGTAGGCGGCGGAGCGATCGACTTTGGTGGGATCTTTGCCCGAAAAGGCCCCGCCTCCGTGACGGGAGTAGCCGCCGTAGGTATCGACAATGATTTTTCGTCCCGTGAGTCCTGAATCCCCTTGGGGACCGCCAATGACAAATTTACCGGTGGGATTGACCAGAAAACGGGTCTTCTCGTCCGGTTGAACGGTCATTTCGCCAAACACCGGTTGCACCACCTGAGTCCAGAGGTCTTGTTGGATGCGATCGCGCACCGCTTTTTCGTCGCTCATCCCCTCAATACTGGCGGTATGTTGCGTCGAAATCAGGATCGTATCAATCCCGACCGGTTTACCATCTTCATACACCACCGTGACTTGGGTTTTACCATCGGGACGGAGATAGGGTAAATCACCGGCTTTACGCACCTGAGTCAGTCGGCGAGAGAGTCGGTGAGCCAAACTAATGGGAAGCGGCATCAGTTCGGGGGTTTCGTCACAAGCAAAGCCGAACATGAGGCCCTGATCCCCGGCACCGACAGCATCGAGTTCCGCATCACTCGCCTGTTCGCGCCGTTCTTGGGCCGCATTGACCCCCTGGGCGATATCGGGGGATTGTTCATCGAGAGCGACTAAGACCGAGCAACTATTGGCAGAAAAGCCATTTTCCGCGTCAGTATAGCCAATTTCGGCAATTTTTTCTCGGGCCAGTTTGACATAATCAACTTTGGCTTGGGTGCTAACTTCTCCGGTGATTAAGACCAAGCCGGTATTGACCACGACTTCGGCCGCGACACGACTTTTGGGATCTTGGGTCAGCAATGCATCGAGGATGGAATCGGAGATGCGATCGCAGATTTTATCAGGATGTCCTTCAGTGACGGACTCCGAGGTAAACAAATAACGGCGAGACAATGACTGTTCCTCCTTAAAATCAAATGTTGAACGCAGCAGGGACTTGATATCGTTCAAACCCAACCCTATCCAACCACGGTAATTTGCTATGGTATCAGGTTTATTATTCGTCTGAGTTGAGAGGGGATCAGAATCCCCACTGGAATCGGCTCACATCCAGGCTGTGAAGACTTCCCCTACACTTTGGCCAAAGAATGGCGACGAGCGGGATAACCGGCCCGATTCAGGGCCGCCACCGCCTGATCACAGTCCATTACCTGGAATTGATGGCCCAGCCGTACCAGTTGACGCTGATGGCCCGCTGCAATCACGCCAATCACCGGAACCTTGGGTTTACTGTCTTCGGGAACCTGCGATTGCAACACATTCCGCAGTTGATGACGTTGCTGGATATCCCCGGCTTGTTCGGGGTTGAGTTTCACCAGCACCATCTGCACCCGTTCGATGGGTTCAGCATCCTCGACAATCAATTGCACGCTATCGTCACGGCGATCGACTTTCCCCCAGACAATCAGCCGCGCATCTTCAATCAGATGGTGGTGAACCCGCTCATAGGTACGGGGGAACACCACCGCCTCGACTTGTCCGGTGAGGTCTTCGAGTTGGACAATGGCCATGCGATCGCCCTTTTTGGTGACAATGGGTTTGAGACTACTCAACATGACAATGGCACTCACCATCACTTTCTCATGTTGGTCTTCCATTTCATTGAGGTTCACCGGGGCCAGCAATCGTGAGGTTTTCTGAATCGGTTTCAGGGGATGATCTGACACATAGAAGCCGAGGAGTTCTTTTTCGAGCTTCAACTTCTCCATGGGCTGATAATCTTCTATCTGGGGCGCTTGAGGAACCCCGTCAAAACCGTTATCATCCTGGTTATTTTGAGGATCTTCCCCGAGTTGGTCAAACAGATTAAACTGGCCCACACTGCGTTCCTTGGCCCGAGACCCAGCCCAATCAATCACCAAGGGGAGATGTTCCATCAGTTGCTTGCGATTGGGGTTGAAGCGATCGAGAGCGCCACATTGAACCAACGCTTCCAAGGCCCGGCGGTTGACGGCGTGGAGATCGACGCGATCGCACAACTGAGCCAACGACTCAAACGGCCCCTCCTCTCGCGCTCTCAAAATACAATCGATCGCCCCCTGACCCAAATTTCGCACCGCCGAGAGTCCAAATAAAATCTTTTGCCCCTCCACCGGCGTAAAATCCACATTGGAATGATTAATATCCGGCGGCTGCACCGTGATATTCATACTCATACAAGTGGCAATATATTTTTGCACCTTGTCCTGATTCCCACTGTTAGCGGTCAATAACGCCGCCATATATTCAACCGGATAATTGGCTTTTAAATAAGCCGTTTGATAGGTAACATAGCCATACGCCATCGAGTGAGATTTATTGAAGCAATTGGAGGCTACGAGACCCGTTTGTAAGAGGAAATTATGGTCCTTTGCGACCCCAATATCATAAACCTGTTGAACACCAACTCGACGGCGCGAGCAAATTTTAACCATAACTGGGACTCCCAAATGCCAAACGTGAGGCTAGAGGATGATCCTAACAGACCCACTCAGCCACAAGCAATGGTCGATCCCAATCCCCATCCATAACCAGAACCTCCATCGGGCTGTGATGCTCAATAGTCTCCTCCAGCACCGCCGCCACCACTGTCACCCCCACCAAAGTCACCGCCACCGCCGTCGGAACCACCGCCGTCGGAACCACCGCCGCCATAATCGCCGCCGCTATAATCGCCCCCCCAAGATCCTGAACTATAGCGACTGCCTGAATGACGACGAGGACGGTACTTCGAGGGTTTTGAGCGAACTGGGGGAATCTCTTTTTCCTGTTGGCGATGATGACCACAGGCTAGACAATCTTGAATGATGATTCGTTTTGACCCTTCATATCGGTTTTTTAGGCTCATTGTCCATTGATGGCATTGGGGACAGGAAACCCAAGAAGGAGATTTAATCAGATACGATCGCAGATGAAATGAGTCTGTAGCATTCGGAAAACAGGTGGAACAATGCCAGCCATAAAATTCACTTTTTCCCAGAGTTTCTGCCGTCTGTTGGGCTGAATTTAAAGCTGAATTGAGTTGTGATTTGGGGATAGCGACCATTGGTGTTTGGCAGACTCGACAGACGGGTTTGTGTTGACGGGGAAACGTCGGTGTCAGTAGCCGGGGAGTCGCAACGGTGACGGTAAAGGTGACCACAATAGAGCCACCCATCAGCACAGGATTGAACCCAGCCAGTCCGGGGAGTTGGGAGAGGCCCTGCACCAGAACAATACTGATGACGGCGAGGGCGACGGTTGCGGCGACACAGAAGCCCAGGAATACAACCCCAGAGATCACCGTCCAGATGTCATAGGAATCGCGGCTATGGCGCAGCCGCTGCCATAAGGACTCAATTGTCCCCCGGAGCCAGTCTCCAGCGGCATAGAGGCTGATGGCAGCTAGGAGGCTCAGGCTCAGACCCCAGAGGCGGTGTGAGGGGTCCAGACGCGCACTGAACAGCAGCAGGCCAATGGCTCCTGTCAAGCCGGCAAATCCTGCCCAACCTTGTATCGGCTCTGGATTGCGCCAGTGGTGGGCTTCAACAACGACGGTGGACTCTGAATCGGGATCGAGAGATTCGGTCGAGATTAGCTGCCGTCGACTGTAATAGCCACTCAGCAGTGAGAGTCCCATCAGGGCGATCGCCGCCATCAGGGGATGATTCCAAAGTAGGGTTTTGACATTGAGCAGAAGAACCATCAGCCACTCGCGCAAAACATCTATATTCATAAGGAATATTTGAATGATTTATCTATACGTTTATTTTTGGGTTGTATCCAGTTGAGTCTCAATGTAACCCATCAAGTTAGGGGTTTCCAGGATAGTTTTCAGGGTGGTCTTATACCTAAAAAAACTTAATACAAGCCGATCTGACCCAAATATAAGTTATAAAACAAGAGTTCACTGTTGAACTCAGACAGACTCAAACACCTTGTGAGGAGGGTCCCATGACCAAAGTGATTATTCTCGGAGGGGGCATTGCCGGAATGAGTGCCGCCCATGAACTGGTCGATCGCGGCTTTGAGGTCGAGGTGTACGAACTCAAAGACATTCCTGGAGGAAAAGCCCGCAGTATCAACGTTCCCGACAGTGCTGGACCGGGCAAAAAACCCTTGCCGGGGGAACATGGATTTCGCTTCTTTCCGGGGTTTTACCGCCATGTCACCGACACCATGAAGCGCATTCCCTATAAGGGGAATCGTCGGGGAGTCTTCGATAACCTGGTGACTGCAACTCGTTTAGCCTTGGCCCGTCATGAAGACGGTAAAAACCTAATTATTATCCCCGCTCGTTTTCCCCGCAACCTAGCCGACATCGAACTGATCCTCAAAGTTCTGTTGGGGGGCGCCGATCTGGAGTTACAACCGGGGGAGTTGGAATTTTTTGCCGAGCGAATTTGGCAATTGTTTACCTCCTGCAAAGAGCGACGCTTGGACGAATACGAAAAACTCAACTGGTGGGACTATTTAGACGCCGAACGAAAATCGCCGGCCTATCAGGCATTGCTGGCCCGGGGAATCACGACTTCCTTAGTGGCTTCTCGGGCGGAACTGGCCAGTGTCAAAACCATTGGCTACATTTTCCTGCAATTGTTACTCGATCTCATCGATCCCACCAGCGAGAGTCCCGATCGCATCCTCAATGGTCCCACAAACGATGTTTGGATTAACCCCTGGTTGGACTATCTACAGTCCCGGGGAGTGACCTACCATCTCTCGACTCGTCTGCGTTCGATTGAGGCCGAACGGGATGCTGAGGGCAACATTCAAATTACCGGGGCCATCGTCACAGATCTCAAAAGCCAACGCGATCGCACCGTGACAGGAGATTATTACATCGCCGCTCTGCCCGTAGAAATGATGGCGGGCCTCATCTCTGATGATCTCATGGCCGGGGATCCGAGTCTGGCAAACCTCAAGCGCCTAGGAACCAGCACCTCTTGGATGAATGGCATCCAGTTTTATCTCAATCGCGATGTTCCCGTCACCCACGGTCATGTCCTGTACGTTGATGCCCCCTGGGCGCTAACATCGATCTCTCAACCGAGCTTTTGGCCCGAGTTTCCCATGTCGGACTTCGGCGATGGAACCATTAAGGGGATTATTTCGGCGATTCCCTCCAATTGGGGCTATTTCATTGACCCCAATACTGACGAGGTGGGCGCCCTCAACGGCTCTAGGGGACTCAAAATCAACAAACCGGCCCAGATTTGTTCTCCCGAAGAAATTAAAACCGAGGTTTGGGAGCAAATGCAGCGATCGCTCCGAGAAGAAGGTAAATCCCTGCTGCAAGATAGCGATCTCCAATCTTGGTTTCTCGATCCGGGTATCATCCACAACTGCTGTGAGTTAGCCAACGACCCTGAACGACTGGCCACAATTGTTGATCGCGACCTCCCCGACTATTTCAAAACCCTATTCCTGTGGCTCAATGACCGAGACCATGCCACATTAGAAGAGATCGCTGACTATCTCAACGCTGATCAAAGCCAGGCCCGTCTCGCGGTCAATGCTCTCATTGCCAAAGGGTTTGTCGGCCCAATTCCTCTTCCCGATGAAGAGAGTAGCGATCGCATCTGCCATCATCCGGGCCAGGAACGGCTTTGCTATCGCAGCCGTATCGGCGATCCTCAAGCCAACATCAATGGTGAACCCTTATTGGTCAATTTGGTCAACACTTGGTCTTTACGGCCCGATGCCCATACACAAATTCCTAATCTGTTCCTGGCCTCGGACTATGTCCGTACCAACACAGACTTAGCGACTATGGAAGCGGCCAACGAAGCGGCCCGTCGCGCCGTGAACAGCCTCATCGATGCGTCTGGGAGTACAGCCCCCTACTGCCAGATTTGGGACCTGCAAGAACCCACGATCCTTGTGCTTCGTCGTTGGGCCGACCAAATTCGCTACCGCAAAGGCCTACCCTGGAACGGAAAACTGTCTCCCTGGTATCTACGCTTGTTTATTCCCGTGGTTTTAGTTTGGGCTGGCATAGAAGGCATGTTACGGTGGTTCAATAGGCTGCGATCGCCCCATTAACGATCCCTGATTACACACTCGCTCCTCACCTCAACCCCACCTCGTTTCTACAACCTCTCCCCAGGACCTTTCCTTTACCATTTCCTCTCGGTTCTGACCCCCATGTTGAAGCTGTTACAGTATCAAGTCCTCGAAACCCTATCGGAAAATCCCACCACCATTGTTTATCGGGCCATCGAAGACCCGCAACAGCGTCCTGTCATCCTCAAAACCTTACTGGCAGACCATCCGAAGGCGGCGGATATTGCCCGGCTGCGCTATGAACATGATCTCGTCTGCCAACTGGATTGTCCCGGCATTGTTAAGCCCTATGGCCTCGAACAATGGCAGGGCCGACCGGTTTTGGTTTTAGAAGATTTTGGAGGCCGAGATTTAACCCATTGGCTTAACCCCAATGGCTTAGAACTCGAACAAACTTTACGCATTGGCCAGAAGATTGCGATCGCGTTAGGACAACTGCATCAACAGCATTTAATTCATAAGGATCTTAAGCCAGAAAATATTGTCTTTAATCCCGAAACTCAAGCGCTGAAACTGATTGATTTTTCCATCTCCTCTCGGCTTGGCAAAGAAAATCCCTGTGTTAGTAGTCCTAACGTTCTTCAGGGAACTTTAGCCTATATGTCCCCGGAACAAACAGGTCGTATGAATCGTGCGATCGACTATCGCTCGGATTTTTATGCCCTGGGAGTGACCCTTTATGAATTGCTCACCGGCCATCTCCCCTTTGACTCGGATGATCCGATGGAATTGATCCATTGTCATATTGCTAAACCGCCGCGTCCTCCCCATGAACGGCGTGCTGACCTTCCTGAATCGGTTTCGGCGATCGTTCTCAAATTGATGGCAAAAACCGCAGAGGATCGCTATCAAAGTAGTTATGGAATCCAAAAAGACCTAGAAACTTGTCTAACACAGTGGACAACAACACAACAGATTCCAATGTTTGAGTTGGCCAGCCAAGATCAGCAAGGAACCTTTAGTATTCCTGAAAAACTCTACGGACGAGATGCCGAAGTTCAACAACTCCTCGATGCCTTCGATCGCATCAGTCAAGGTCCCTCGGAAATGCTCTTAGTTGCCGGCTACTCCGGGATTGGCAAATCGGCCCTTGTCAAAGAAGTTCACAAACCCATTGTCCGTCAGCGAGGCTATTTTATTAGTGGGAAATTTGACCAATTTCAACGAAATATTCCTTACGCCTGTCTAATTCAGGCGTTTCGAGAACTGGTGCGACAACTGCTGACAGAAACTGAAGCGGAGATTCTCAGTTGGCGTGATAAAATTACTCAGGCTTTAGGGAAAAATGGGCAAGTTATTACCGATGTCATCCCGGAAATTGAACTCATTATTGGCACTCAGCCGGCTGTTTCTTCCCTACCGGTTACTGAAGCACAAAACCGCTTCAATCTCGTGTTTCGTGCCTTTATTCAGGTTTTTACCCAACCAGAACATCCCCTGGTGATGTTTCTCGATGACTTACAATGGGCAGATCCGGCTTCATTACAGCTAATTCACCTGCTAATTGCTGATCCCGATAGTCATAATTTACTGATGTTAGGTGCCTATCGGGATAATGAAGTCAGCCTCAGTCACCCACTCATGACAACCCTGGCTAAAATCCAACAAGATGGGATTACTGTTGAGACGCTCACTCTCAAACCCCTCACCTTAGACCATGTTAATGGTCTGGTGGGTGATACCCTCAATCAACCTCAGGCAACCGTTGAACCTCTTTCTAAACTATTACTCAGCAAGACTCAAGGAAATCCGTTTTTTATTACTCAAACCTTTAAGCATCTCTACAGTGAAAATCTATTACAATATCATCAAGATACAGCGTCTTGGTTTTGGAATCTAGAACAGTTGCTGAGCATCGATATCACGGAAAACGTGGTTGAACTGATGGCTTATGAAATTCAACGGTTAGACGCTTCAACCCAGCATCTCTTACAACTGGCAGCCTGCATCGGCAATAACTTTGATTTAGATATTTTAGCGATTGTTAATGATGCCTCCGTTGCTCAAACAGCGGCGGAACTTTGGAGTGCTATTCATGCCGGTTTAGTGATTCCCCTGGCCCGAAGTGCAGCGGAACTCTGGAGTGCCATTCACGCGGGGCTAGTGATTCCTTTAAATCATCAGGTAAATCATCAGGTAAATCATCAGGATTCGATGCCAGAGGCAATTGAAGAGTCGGGGAACGCCATTGTCTATAAATTCCTCCACGATCGCGTCCAACAGGCGGCGTATTCCCTAATTCCCGATGCCGAGAAACAAGACGTCCATTTACGGGTGGGACGACGATTACTCGAGTATCGTGGCTCAGAAGGCTTAGAGGAAGGTCTATTTGATATTGTTAATGCTCTTAATCTGGGTGCGAGTTTAATCGATGATCCCGCTGAACGCCGTCAATTGAGTCAGTTAAACCTAGATGCGGCGATGAAAGCAAAAGCCGCCGCTGCCTACGCCTCAGCCTTAGAATATCTCAATGTTGGCCGTCAACTGTTACCGGATCATGTCTGGACAACAGACTACAAACTGGCGTTAGATCTATACACCCAATCGGTGGAAATATACTATATCCAAGCACAATTTTCTGAGGCGCAAACTCTATCAGAAATCGTCTTCAAAGAAGCTAAAACACTCCTAGATAAAGTTAAAATTTATGAATTAAAAATTCAATTTTTTATTGCTCAAAATCAAATGCTAGAGGCATTAGATACAGCCTTGTTAGTGTTAGAATTGCTGGGACATCCCTTAGAGGTCAATCCCGATAAGTTGGAGTTAGTGCGAACAACTCCCACCTTGGAAGAACTCCCTGACTATCCAGAAATGAGGGATCCGTATCAACTGGCTGTATTACGGATTTTGGCGATCGTCAGTGGTCCCGCCTATCAAGCTCGTCCTGAATTATTACCTTATATTGTTGTGAATGGTCGTAACCTCTGTTTGCAGTTTGGCCATTCCGCTTTGGTCGCCTATTCCTATGGCATGATTAGCAGTCCAGATCAGGATATTGAAGCTAGCTATTATAGCGGTTTGATTTCGTTGAGAATTTTGGAGAAATATCCGTCCGATGCTTTCAAATGTAAGGTTCATATGTTATTCAATTCCTTTAATAAACATTGGAAAGAACCCCATTATTTGACAATTTCTGCTTTAGATGAAACTGTCGCCATGGGCATGGATATTGGCGATGTGGTCTATGCCGCTTACTGTGCCATGTGGTCGGCGGGCTATATGGTGGTTATGGGAATGCCGTTACCGGAGGTGGCACAGAAACAAACCCTGTATCTGGAACTGTTGGGGAAAATCAAACAGGATCATGGCTTGTATCCGGCGAGAATTTGGCGGCAATTGGTGCAGAATTTACAAGGAGATGCACCTAATGGGTTGCGATTGGCGGGGGAGTACTTTGGACCGAGCGATCGCGCTACGTTAGAGATTGCGCAAAATAGAATGTTACTGTTTTTTCTCTATTTTGCAGAAGCCTTTCTCGCGTATATCTTTAAAGATTGGCCAACGGTGAAAGAGAAATATCCCCTAGCCGGAGAGTATAAAAACTCGGCGTTTTCCTCGTTGCTCTTTTGCTACTACCATGTCTATGACACGCTCATCAATTGTGCCATCTATCCGGAGTTATCTCCCGAAGAACAGGCGATCGCCTGGGACTCCATTCAGGCCAACACCGCTAAAATCGAAATCTGGCGACAGGCTGCACCTGAGAATTATCAAAGTAAATGGGACTTGATTCAGGCCGAACAGGCTCGTCTTCAGGGCCAAATCCCAGAAGCGATGGACTATTACGATCGCGCCATCGCCTCGGCCCAACAAGAGGGGTTCCTGGCGGAAGTGGCGATCGCCGCCGAACGAGCTGCTGACTTTTACCACAGCTTGGGCCGAGAGAAAATCGCCAACCACTATCTACAAGACGCCTACTATGCCTATGAACGCTGGGGAGCCACCGCTAAAATGACCGCCTTGTTACACGAGCATCCCCAGTTATATCGCCTCGTGTTGCAACAGGATTATAGTGCCTCAACCCTCTCGCCGAAAATCACCCTCAATCATAACCATCCCAAGACAAACGTTACCCTCAATCAAAGCACTTTCACTCATCCGGCTCATTCCAACGATATGTTGGATTTGGGAACAGTTATTAAAGCGACTCAAGTCCTTTCAGGACAAATTTGTTTGCCTCAGCTACTCGAACAACTCATGAGTTTAGCCCTAGAAAATGCCGGAGCGCAACAGGGCTATTTAGTGTTAATGGAAGAGGACACCTTACAGATTGCCGCCTCGGGCCAAGTTGAGTCGAATATCACCGTTCACGTTGAAACAGACCCCCGAGCTATTTCAGAAACTCAACTCCCCCTCTCCCTGATTCACTATGTTCAACGGACTCAAGAGTCTGTCGTGCTTTCCCATGCCGTGGACGAGGAGCTTTTTAGCCAAGATCCCTATATTCAGTCCCGTCAGATTCAATCCATTCTCTGTTTACCGATCGTGCAACAGGGAACCGTTTTGGGACTGTTGTATTTGGAGAATAATCTCACTCAAGGTGCCTTTACACGCGATCGCCTAGAAATCTTAAAAATCCTCTCAGCACAAGCGGCAATTTCTATCGAAAATGCCCGCCTCTACCGTCGTCTAACCGAGTATAGCCATCATCTCGAAGATAAAGTTGCTGAGCGCACTCAGGAACTACAACAGAAAAACCAAGATTTAGAATCAACGTTAATAGAATTACGGCGGACGCAAACCCAACTGATTCAAACCGAAAAAATGTCAAGTCTAGGACAAATGGTTGCTGGCTTGGCCCATGAAATCAATAATCCTATCAGCTTTATTGGTGGGAATATCGTCTATGCTCGTGACTATTTCAACGACTTACAAGACGTCATTGAACTCTATCAAAATGAGGTGGGGTCTCTCAAGCCATCTCTTGCCAAACGACTCGAAGAAATTGACCTGGATTTTCTCTATCAAGACATTCATGATATCTTTAACTCCATGCAAAAGGGGAGCGATCGCATTCGTAGTATCATCCTCGGCCTACGGAACTTCTCCCGCTTAGATGAATCTCAATCTAAGATGGCAGACATCCATGAAGGACTCGATAGCACCCTCTCCCTGGTCCAACACCGCCTCAATCCTCCTGGACAACAGCCGAGAATTGAAATTCACAAAACCTATGGGGAGTTACCACGAGTCAACTGTTACCCCAGTCAACTCAATCAGGTCTTTTTAAATCTGCTCAATAATGCGATCGATGCCTTACTTCCCTTGACCGCTCAGACTCAGCCCAAGATTACCATTAAAACCGCCATGATTGATGCCAACCGCATCCAAATTCAGTTTAGCGACAATGGACCGGGGATGAGCGAGGAAGTCTCTCAGAAAATTTTTGACCCCTTCTTTACCACCAAACCGGTGGGACAAGGAACAGGATTAGGACTCTCCATTAGTTATCAAATTATCACCGACCAACATAACGGTCAGTTATCCTGTGATACGCAACCCGGCCAGGGAAGCCAATTTACCATTGAGATTCCCATTCAATCCATCTAGCCGTAAGGCTTAAACCACGCCTAAACCACGGCTAACGATAAATCCGGGAGTACGTCTAACTCAACATTGAGATGTTTGAGATCGAGGCCTCGCTCAAAAATCTCATCAATGGGTAACATTTCACCCGATTCAGTCATAAACTTGTGGTCCGGTGTGGCGCGAATAACCGCACCATCCTCTAGGGTATATTCAAACACCTCTTGAACGCCGCGATCGTGCCATTGTGCAATGGGTTGCGTATAAACATGACCGTGGCGATTAAGACTATACACCCGACAGGCAATCTGTTCTTCGACAATGCGACCAATCGGCAACACCCCATACTCCACGGTTAAAATTTCCGTGTCATAGGTCAAACAATACTCAGCGAACTTGACCATCTGCTCAAACAAGGCCTCAGCGGTCTTTTTATCCACGCCATTTTTGGCACAGCCATCAATAAAAATGCCATGATGCTTCTGCATCTCCGCCATTTTCTTTTTCCCCATGGCGCGACGCAGTAAATCCGCTTCCCCCAAGGAATACCCCGCCATATCCTGAGCGATTTTCATAATCTGCTCCTGATAGACCATAACCCCATAAGTCTCCTTGAGAATCGACCCCAACATGGCATGGTCGTAAACAATCTCTTCTCGACCATGTTTGCGGTTAATAAACTTGGGAATCAGGCCGGCATCCAACGGTCCCGGACGGTAGAGTGAAAGGATTGAAGAAATATCATCAATACAAGAGGGTTTCAAGTCCCGCACCACCTGGCGCATCCCCGAGGATTCCAACTGAAACACTCCTTCTAGCTTCCCTTCAGCTAGGAGTTTATAGGTTTTTTTGATATCTTTCGGTAATTGACTCTCAGGATTCCGCGCCAGAATCGCTTGACCTTTGCGTTCATGAATGGCTAACTCATCGGGGTCAATGTGGATTCCTTGACTTTGTTCGACTAAGTCCAAGGTTTTCTGAATGGTGGTTAAGTTCTTTAACCCCAAAAAGTCCATTTTCAACATCCCCATCGATTCTAAATCTTCCATGGGATATTGGGTGGTAATTCCCCCATCTTTATTCCGTTGCAAGGGGACAATTTCATCAATGGGGTCAGCGGAAATAATCACCCCCGCTGCGTGAACTCCCGTTGATTTGTTGGTTCCTTCAATGCGGATGGCCATGTCCAGCCACCGTTGCACAATGGGGTCACTATCATAGGCTTCTTTAAACTCCGGTGCAGGGGTTGCATCGGAAATCATCACTTTCAATTTTTCCGGTTTTCCTCGCGACACCGGAATCATTTTTGCCATTTGATCGGCTTGTTTGTAGGGAATATCTAACACCCGCGCCACGTCTTTTAAAACCGCCTTGGAGGTCATGCGGTTAAAAGTGACAATCTGCGCCACTCGATCGACGCCATATTGCTGCGTGACATATTGAATCATATCATCGCGACGTTCGATGCAGAAGTCCGTATCAATATCCGGCATTGACTTGCGTTCTGGGTTCAGGAAACGCTCAAATAGTAAGCCATGATGCACGGGGTCAATGTTAGTAATTCGCAGGGAGTAAGCCACCAAAGAACCCGCCGCTGAACCGCGTCCGGGACCGACGGGGATATTATTATCTCGGGCAAATTTGATGTAGTCCCAGACCACCAAGAAATAGGTGGAGAACCCCATCTGCTGCATCATTTTCAGTTCAAATTCCAGCCGTTCTTTATACTCCGGGTTTATCTCACTGCGGCTTTTGGCGTTGAGGCGTTCGAGTAAGCCGGCCCAGGTGACGTCTTCGAGATAGGTGTCGGCGGTGTAGCCGGAAGGAATGGGAAAGTCGGGAATCCGGGTGTCGCCAAAGAGGTCGTAGGGTTTGATTTTATCGGCGACTTTGAGGGTATTGGCGATCGCCTCTTGGATCACCTCATCCTCTAAGTGATCTCGGAACAGTTGCGCCATTTCCTCAGCGGTTTTCAGGTATTCTGTACCGCTATAACGCAGCCGTTTATCTTCAATAATAGATTTCCCAGTTTGAATGCACAGCAGCGCGTCGTGAGCTTCCACGTCGTAACAGGAGATATAATGCGAGTCATTACTGGCGATAATTTCAATGTCGAGTTCCCGCGCAATGCGTACCAATTCTACATTGACCACTCGGTCTTCACGGGAGCCGTGGTCTTGAATTTCAATGTAAAAATCTTCGCCAAAGGTCTCTTTATACCACGTCGCAATACGACGGGCCACATCGAGGCGATCGCGGAGAATCGCTTGAGGAATTTCACCCCCTAAACAGGCACTGGTGACGATTAAGCCTTCGCGATATTCAGCCAGTAAGTCCTTATTAACACAAGGACGGGAAAAAATGCCTTTACCTTGATACCCTTCTAGGTGAGAAATTGTCGTGAGTTTGGTTAAGTTTTTATAGCCAATGTTATCTTTAGCCAGGACAACTTGGTGATAGCGGGGACGACGTTCTTGTTTGGTAATGTCGCCATTGATGACGTACATTTCATTGCCGATAATGGGTTTTACGCCTTTCCCTCGGCAGATTTTCACCAGTTGCGCCGCGCCGTACATCACGCCGTGATCCGTGAGGGCGATCGCGGGCATTTCCAGTTCAGCGGCGCGATCGACGAGCTGCTGAAGTTGACTGGCGCCATCGAGGAGACTGTAATCGCTATGAATATGTAAGCCAACAAAAGACATTGTTAATTCTGACCTGTTAAGAGCTGTAGGGGCGAAAAATCCCCTCCTGGGAGGGGTTAGGGGTGGGTTCCCCTACAAGTTTCTATCCAATGCAACGAATTCCACCCTATATCCTGAAGACCCAAATAGCTGTAGGGGCGAAAAATTTTTCGCCCCTACTCGGCCTTAAAATACCCCATCTTCTTGCTGCAACATCTGGGCATAATCATCCATCCCGAGTTGAGCCAGTTGCGAGTCTTCCTCAACAAACCCATGTGCCAGAGATGTCAGGTGATGGGAGTTAGGACAACGATGACGGCGATCGCGAAATCTGAGAAAGGCAATAAAATCAGCGACCTGCTGGAGTTGTTCCTCAGTTAAGCGGTCGATGTCGTTTTTAACCGTATCGGGGTTAAGCAACATGGGGATAACTCCTATCTGTTCCTTCCCAACCCAAGACAATTCAGTTCAGGAGTCGCCTAGGGCGTTAAGAAGCGGACTAGCGTTTCTAGTTTATCCCAGGCCGCGCCACTTTGGAGGACATCACGGGCGATCGCCAACCCCGCCGCCGTGTCTCCCATCGGAACCGTCCCCGCCACCTGGAGAGCCAAGGCACTATTGAGGGCCACCACATCTTGCTGAGCTTGAGTCCCCTTTCCTTGCAGGAGCGATCGCAGAATCTCGGTGTTCTCCTCAATCTCCCCACCCCGTAGAGCCTCCGTCGGGGCCAACGCTAGGCCCAACTCCCGAGGATTGAGTTCCTTGGAGGTCACCTGGCCCCCCTCTAACACCGCCAAATCCGTGATATCCGCCAATCCCGCCTCATCGAGACGTTCCCGTCCATGTAGCACCATGGCCCGCTCCGGTCCCAACTGGCCTAACGCTTGCGCCACCGTCTCCAACAACCCCGAATCATAGACCCCCATCACCTGTCCCGTCGGTCGCAACGGATTCACCAGAGGTCCCAGGAGATTAAACACCGTCCGCACCTTCAGGGTTTTCCGCAGCGGAACCACCGCCTTCATGGCCGGGTGCCAACCCGGAGCAAACAGAAATGTCACCCCCACCTCAGACACCGCCGCCTCAATGCGTTCCGCCGGAGCCTGGAGATGAATTCCCAAGGCTTCCAACACATCGGCCGACCCCACCTTACTCGACGCTGAGCGATTACCATGTTTGACCACCGCCACTCCAGCAGCGGCGGCCACAAAGGCCACACAAGTGGAGATATTAAACGTCGAGGCTCCATCCCCTCCCGTTCCACAGGTATCGATGCGGGGAGTGGGTAGGGGGGTCTCAGTTCTCGGGTGACTGAGGGATTGCAGAACCTGAGCCATCCCCACCAGTTCCTCCGTCTGCACCCCTTTGGCTTGTAACGCCGCCAGGATGGCCCCGGAGAGGACTGGGGGAATCTCCTCCTTGAGCCAACCTTGCATGAGCTGACTGGCCTGCGATCGCGTCAGGGACTGGCGATCGAGCAGTTGTTGTAGCAAAACCGAAGGATTGAGAGTAGCCGCAGATGTCGAAGCGTCAACCATAATTGTTCAATGTTTGCCCCCAATTATGAAACAAAACCGGGTGGCTGAAAAGCCTTCTCTGGCCAATCCACTCAGGCGAGGGATGAGTTCCCTCATCTGAGGTCACTCCATATCCCGCCACGGTTCCCCGTTTCATAGTCCCCCATTTAACGATACAGCAGAACCGGAATGTTGCTGGCCCGCAGCATTTGCGCCGTGGTACTCCCAATCACCAAATGACGAATTCGGTTATGGCCATAGGCTCCCATCACTAACAATTGGATGTTGTAGTCCTGGATATATTTACTAATCACCGTCTCGGGTTCTCCCGTCTGTAAGGAGCAAACCGGGTTGAGACCGACTTCTTGTAACTGATTACGGGCCTCCTCAATGCGAGTAATGCCTAGAGAACTGTCGGGATTTTGGGCGATCGTAATCACATGGAAATCTAAGCCCTTAAAAATAGGCGATTTAATCAAAAACTGCAACATCTTTTTGCCAGTTTCACTGCCATCATAGGCGATTAAAACGCGCTCAATCTCCTGATACTCCCGAGAGGTAACAAAACAAGGCTTTTTGCTGCTGCGAACAATCCGTTCCAAATTTGCGCCCAGGTGTCCTGAGGCAAATTCTGCCGCTTCTCCTCGTTTTCCCAGAACAATCAAATCGGCATCTTCTTCAAATTCATGAAAACAATCCACCAAGAATCCCGTTTTGTGAAGCAGCTTGACATCTTGAACTCCGGCATCACTTAAGATTTGTTTGGCTTTCGTTAAAATCAACTTCGCTCGTTTGTGATTGATTTTCGCTTTATCATGCTCTAAATCAACCAACTTTTTCAACAACTCTCGGGAAGCCCCAAGACCAATACTACCACTGAGATTCCCCGTTGAAACAACCCGTTGGCTGCGAACATCGGTGACAAACAAAACTGAGATTTCTGCCGATAATCGCTTTGCCAACCAACTGCCATAGTCATAGCTTTTTTCAGCAAATGACGAGCCATCGGTACAGAGAAGGATAGAGTTCATAACAAGTCTGCCAGTAACAAAAATTGGGGTAACGCCCGTAGTCAAAGTTCAGGATTGTTTAACGAGTTTTGGATCCTCCTGAACCGTCAGTTTATCGAGAAGCGTCGCACTGGCTTCATTTAAGCCCAACAGGTCCACATCCGCCCCATTGCGGCGAAACTTGAGAACCACCTTATCGATCGCCGCAACCGCCCCTTGATCCCACAAGTGAGCATGGGTGAGGTCAATGGTGACGCGATCGACGAGTTCATCAAAATCAAAGGAGTCTAAAAACTCTTCAATCGAGACAAAGAAAATCTGACCTGCAACTCGATAAATGCGATGATTGCCATCGTCACTGAGGACTTTATCAACAAAAACCAACTCGGCAATTTTACGAGAGAAAAAGACCGTACTCATGACAATTCCCGTCGCGACACCCAAAGCGAAGTTTTTGGTGGCTACCGTGAGCAGCATCGTCGTTAGCATAACCACAGTTTCACTACGGGGAATCCGAGAAATGGTTTGAATCGAGGACCAACGGAAGGTTCCAATAGAGACCATAATCATCACCGCCACCAGCGTCGCCATGGGAATCTGTTGCACCCAATTACTCAACGCCAAAATGGCAAACAGCAGAAACACTCCAGCCGCAAACGTTGACAGTCGCCCTCGCCCGCCGGATTGGACGTTAATCACCGATTGGCCAATCATACCGCAGCCGGCCATGCCGCCAAAAAATGAGGTGATAATGTTCGCGACACCTTGGCCTTTGGCTTCCCGGTTCTTATCACTGGGAGTATCGGTGAGTTCGTCAACCAGGGTAGCGGTGAGGAACGAGGCCAATAAGCCCACAATAGCCATAGTGAGAGAGGTGGGTAAAATGATTTGTAGCGTCTCTAGGTTAAAAGGAACATTGGCCAGACTAAACACCGGTAAGGCGGTAGGAAGTTCGCCCATATCGCCAACCGTGGGAACATCGAGATTGAGGCTAATCTTAGCGATGGTCATGACGGCGATCGCCACCAAGGGAGAGGGAAAGGCTTGAGTGAAACGGGGCAGAATATAGATAATGGCCAAGGATAAGGCCGCCATCACGTACACCGTCGGCGGAACATTAGTCAGTTGCGGCAATTGTGCCAGAAAAATCAACACCGCTAGGGCGTTGATATAGCCAGTCACGACGGATCTCGGCACATACTTCATTTGACGGCCCAACTTGAGGAGACCAAAAATAATTTGGAAAATACCTGTAAGTAACGTTGCCGCTAAGAGATAGTCTAAGCCGTGATCTCGGACCAAATCGATCATCAATAAGGCCATCGCCCCCGTCGCCGCCGAAATAGACCCCGGTCGTCCACCGAGAACGGCCGTCACCATGGCGATAATAAAGGAGGCGTAGAGTCCCACTTTGGGGTCAACACCGGCAATAATCGAGAAGGCGATCGCCTCGGGAATCAAGGCCAGGCCCACAACCGCCCCGGCTAAGATATCGCCTTTGACATTGGAGAACCATTCTCGTTTGAGAACATCAAGATTTAAGTACATAAGAGGTTCAACGCCGAGTATTTGTGTAACTGCATCCGAAAAATACCATAGCCCTGTGGCCATAGCGGTCATGTTGGGCCAACGACACCCACTCCTGGGGCTGGATCGGTTGGCGAGTTTAATCCTGAACCCGCGTTTCCCAAATCACGGCCAGGCCCGCCCCAGCGGCTTCAGCTAGAACACTCATGAGGCGATAAACCGTCACCGCCGCCAGAACCGTTCCCATGGGAAACCGGGTTCCTAATACCGAGACAGCGGTGGCTTCGAGAACACCCACCCCCCCAGGGGCACCGGGAACCACTAACCCCAATAACCAGGCGAAACTAAAGCCGCCAAATAAGAGGGGTAAATCTGCTGGAGAAATGGGGGCGATCGCCGACCAAACCAAGAGAAAACCACTGGTTCGCAACCCGACAAACAAGAACTCCCCCAACAGCGGCCGCAGGGGATAGCGACGAATGCGAAATTCCTTAACCGCTGGGGGAGACTCGTCAGAGGCGACGTTAACATCACCGTTGGGGAGAGATTTCCCCTTGAGTTTCAGGCGAGCCACCCGTTCGAGAACAGGGTTGAGTAACCGGGGATGAATGCCCACACAGACGGCGACCAAGGCCAAGCCGCCTAACCAACCCCGAGACTCTCCCACCGCAAATAACACCACAGGAAGGCTGGCCGCTGCCATCAGCAGGGGTTCGAGGAGTACGCTCGCCGTCACCGCCACCCCCGATAAGTCCGCCTTTTGCCCTTCCCGAATCCGTCCATAGAAATGCCAGATATTGCCGGGGAGATATTTGGCAATGTTGGTTTTGAGGAAAACCCGTGTCGCCCAGGCTTGGGAGACGGGTTGATTAAACTCTCGTAAAATCCAACCCCAGACCCAACCGGACCAGGTATGAGCCAACAGGGTAACAGCTAAGGCACTCAGAAGCCAAGTGCTGGCCTGGGGCCGTAGGCGAATTTGGCTCACCTCACCCCAATGCTGATAGAGGGTTTGCAGCAGGAAAAAGACGGTCGCCCCTAAAATGAACCAACGCAGATAGGGTTTGAGGCGGTGTAGGAGTGATTTCACGGCGTTAAAATGGCGAACATGAGGCGGGTTTGCTGTTCCTCGTTGGTCCTACAGGAAATTTAATTATGAGACTGTCCAATTTAGCAAGGTTTGCAGCCAGTCCGGGAAACCAAGCCACGGCCCTGGATTCGATTCTCGATCGCGCCCTGGGAGGCAACGCCATCAGCGAAGCCGAGGGGGTGACGCTCTTAGAACAAACCGATGCTGGGGCGATCGCCGCGATTCGCGACGCTGCTGACGCGTTACGACGGCAACAGGTGGGGGATACGGTCACCTATATTATTAACCGCAATATTAACTTCACGAATATCTGTCAGCAACATTGTAGCTTTTGTGCTTTTCGCCGCGATGCGGGCCAAGCGGGGGCCTATTGGCTCGATCTCGATGTGGTGTTGCACAAGGCCCAGGAGGCTGTTGAGCGAGGGGCGACGGAAATCTGTATGCAGGGAGGCTTGAACCCCGAGGCGCAACAGGATGGTTCCTCTCTGGCCTATTATCTCAATCTTGTGCAACACCTGAAACAGGGGTTTCCTCAATTACATCTTCATGCGTTTTCGCCCCAAGAGATTCAATTTATCGCCCAGCAGGATAACCTGAGTTATGCAGCGGTCATTGCGGCTTTGCAAGAGGCGGGCGTGGGGTCGATGCCGGGAACAGCGGCGGAAGTGTTAGATGAGCATGTTCGCCGCATTCTCTGTCCCGAGAAAACCGACACCGCCACCTGGTTGGAGATTGTCGAAACTGCCCATCGTCTGGGGATGCCCACCACGAGTACGATGCTATCGGGGCATATTGAAACTCGTCAGCAACAGATGGGGCATTTGGGCAAGTTGCGATCGCTGCAACAACGAGCCGGCGATCGCGATTATCCGGCCCGAATCACGGAATTTATTTTACTACCCTTTATCGGTCAAGAGGCCCCAGCCCCGTTACGACACCGGGTGGGACGAGATCAACCGATTTTAGAGGATGCCTTATTACTCACCGCCGTGGCCCGTTTATTCCTAGGACAATGGATTCCCAACCATCAACCGAGTTGGGTCAAATTGGGGCTAACGGGAGCCACCACTGCCCTCTCTTGGGGCTGTAACGATATTGGTGGCACGCTCATGGAAGAACATATCACCTCAATGGCTGGCGCTCAAGGAGGAACCTGTATGGAACCCGAAACCCTGCAAGCGGCCATCCGTTCCCTGGGGCGAACTCCCCAACAACGGGATACGCTGTATCACTCTCTTGAGGTGGCGATCGCCCATTAACCTCAACCTGAGTGCCCTAGAATCTAATCAGACCCCAAAAAACTTGGCATATCCTTGTGCAAGGTCGAGAGTAAACCGCAATGACTACTAAAATTCCCAATCATATCAACTTGTGTGAACTAGGCGAGCGTTTACGGCACTGCCGTCAACAGCGTGGTTTAACTCAGTCCGAAGCGGCACGGGATATTAATGTAGCACGAACAACTTTGGTTGCCATTGAAAAAGGCGAGCGACAGATTAAGCCTAAGGAATTAATCCAATTAGCTCGTCTTTATCAAAGACCGGTTAGTGATTTCATGACCTCACCTTCAGAAACTCAGCCTTTTGCAGTTCAATTTCGGGCAGCTTTTCAACGCAATTCAGAGGATGACGTTAGAATACAGACCATCATTCAACAATTTGAGCAGTTGTGTCGCAACTACTTAGAACTTGAACAGCTTATGGAGTCCCCACTGCCTCAAAACTATCCCCCTGAGTATGTGGAGTATGAAAATCTAAATAGTTCTATTGATACAATTGCTGAAAGCATTGCCGGAAGAGAACGACAACGATTAGGGCTGGGTGATGGACCCGTTTTAGGTTTGCGAGATATTCTGGAGCAAAGTGTGGGAATTCGTGTCTTTTATTTGAAGATGCCTGCAAAGTTTTTTGAGATTTACCAGTACCAGGAACAGCTTGGCGGTTGCATGGCGATCAATCTCAACCATTACGAAGAGAGGCGACGCTGGTCGATGGCTCATGGGTATCTACATTTTTTGGCCCATCGTAGAAAGCCTGTCATTGATTATGACAATCAATGGGAAAGAGTGCCTAGGAGCGAGCAATTAGCGGAAGCCTTCCCGAAATATTTTTTGATGCCAACCAGCGGACTTCTTCAACGGTTTAATGATATTGCTCGATCGCAAGGTAAATTTACACCGACCAATCTGTTTACTTTGGCTCACTATTATGGTGTGTCAATACAAGCCTTGGTTTATCGCCTACAAGACATGAAGCTTTTGCCATATGGGACTTGGGAACAGTTGCGAGATCGAGGTTTAAAAGTTAAGCAAGTACAACGAGAACTTGGCTTAGAAGACCTAGCATATGATGCGGATACCGTACCAATTCACTACCAACATCTTGCTATTGAAGCATTAGACCAAGGGATGATTACTGAAGGAAGATTTTCTGACTTGTTGAATGTGAACCGTTTGGAAGCTCGTCGAATAGCTGAATCGTTACGAAACTACTCAAGCGGATTAGAGCACGAATCTGCTCATTTAGACTTACGACAAGTTTAAGGGGTGAGGGAGACTTCTAATGCTAACTGATCACTCTCACATTGTCCTCGATGCTTGTTGTCTTTTGAATATTTCAGCCTCGGGTCAATTCACATCAATCCTGGAATCGATACCGACACAAGCCGTTGTTACTGAAGTGGTGAGAGAACGGGAACTGATTACGTTAACCAATTTGCAAGATCAAGAGAGTCAAGGGAAGTCAAACATCATTGAGTTTGAAAAATCTATCGCAAACGAGTTACTGTTAGTCGTCGATTTTGAATCGGAGCGAGAAGAGGAGCTATTTATCAACTATGTCGCAGAAATGAAAGATGATGGAGAATCAGCCACCTTAGCTATTGGAGTTAATCGCGGTTGGGCGATCGCAACGGATGATAGAAAAGCAATATCATTTGCTAAAACTCAGTCTGATAGTCTTAAGATATTTTCAAGCTTAGATATTATCAAAAATTGGGCAGATCGTAGGAAAGTATCCCAGCCTCAGTTACGAGAAGTTTTGACAGCTATCCGAGTCCAAGGGAGATACATCCCCCACAAAAATCACCCATTACTGAGTTGGTGGGAGAAGTCAATTCAGTTGTAGTTTATGGTAAAGTGCAGGCAATACCCCTGGGTGACTTCCCAACAACGGGATACCCCGTATCAGTCCGTTGAAGTGGCGATCGCCCACTAACCCCCTGTTCCGGTGTTCCGGTGTTCCCTTCTTCCCCCTCTTGCCTTTCCCCCCCCACCCATGCTAGAATGGCAAAGCGAAAATTGAACGCGGACGTGGCGGAATTGGTAGACGCGCTAGATTTAGGTTCTAGTACCGCAAGGTGTGAAGGTTCAAGTCCTTTCGTCCGCATCGTATAATAGAAAAAGATTCCCGCAACGGGAATACCCCCCAACCCCGGCTTCCCCCAAGCCGGGGTTCCCTTATGGTGACTCGCCAGGGGGTTGACGCAGGGCGGCGATGATCTTGCTGTTGGCTTTGGGGAAGGGGAACTGATCGAGTTCATCCAAAGTCACCCAGCGGATTTCCTGAGATTCCAAGGGTTGAGGATCGCCCGCGACATGACGACAGTGATAGACATGAAGCGAAACCTTGAAGTGACTGTAAGCATGGGTGACAGTGATCAGATGATCGCCCACTTCAACGTCAATGGCCAGTTCCTCGCGAATTTCACGGCGAACACAGTCCTGATAGGATTCTCCGGCTTCGAGTTTACCGCCGGGAAACTCCCATAATCCGCCCAGTAAGCCCTCGTCGGGACGGCGATCGATGAGAATTTGTTGGCGATCGTTCCAAATTACGGCCACACCAATTTGTTTGTGGGGAAGGGGCGCACGGCGTTCAGTCATGGGAAGCTGTTGTTGTTGATGGGTTTGATAGGCTTGGCAGAAGGGCCGCCAAGGACAGAGTAAGCAGGTGGGATTTTTGGGGGTGCAACAGGTGGCCCCTAAGTCCATGATGGCTTGGTTGAAGTCCCGAGGATGTTGATCATCTAAAATCTCGGCGGAGAGATCCCAGAGTTGCCCCAACGCCTTCGCTGGAGGAACCGGGAGGGCGATCAGTCGCGCTAAGACTCGTTTTACGTTGCCATCGAGGAGGGGATAGGCTTGGCCAAAGGCGGCGCTGAGAATTCCTCCAGCGGTACTGCGGCCAATTCCGGGAAGGGCTAATACTTCATCATAGGTTTGGGGAAATTCTCCTTGGTGGCGATCGCAGATGTGTTGGGCGCTACGGTGCAAATTGCGGGCGCGGGCATAATACCCCAGTCCTTCCCAGGCTTTGAGAACCGTTTGCAAGTCAGCTTGGGCCAGGCTTTGAATGTCCCGAAACTGGTGCATCCACCGTTCAAAGTAGGGCAGAACGGTTTTGACTTGGGTTTGTTGCAACATGACTTCGGAAATCCAAACCCGGTAGGGGGTGGGCTGATCTCGCCAGGGCAGCGATCGCCCCTGCTGGCCATACCACTCTAGGAGCGATCGCCGCAACTGCTGCCGTTGAGATGAGTTAAAGTGTCTAACCCGAACCTCCATAAATCTGTTGCAACCACAATAAACTTAGCCATTGTAAAGCAGCTAGACCCGTCACTCACACCTCAGTCGCGGATCTCGGTACTGCAACGCTTCCCAAAAAACTGTCTTAAATGTTACATTTGGGACGCTTTTTTGCCTGTTAAATTGTTAGGATATCATGACAATTAAGCGGCGAGTTGATGAAGACCCAGAACCTCTAAGGATAAAGCAAAAATTGGTAAATGAAACTGTTAATAAAGAGCAATTTGATCTAAAATATGACTCATAAATCCGACAGTATCGCCACAGCTTTTTTTCAGGCCAGACGTTCACGCCTGAACCGAATCGCGTTCCTCCCCACCTACTATGATGCAACTCTATCCTGCCCCGGCCCGGCTTCAATCCCTTGATGCCCAGCGAGTATCTGTGATGCGCCCCCATCCAGGGACTCAACCCAGTCGCGATCGCCCAACCTTCCCCACCATCTACTCAAGCCTGTCCCCCCAGGCCTTGATCTCAGAAGTGTTATCATCCTATGACATTGATCGCGTCATCGCCTGTCAGTTTTGGAACCGGGGTTTAAGTGATGTTTACCTGGTTCAAACCATCAGCCGTTCCTACATTTTACGAGTGTCCCATCATCACTGGCGCAGTCGTTCTGACGTTTATTTTGAACTTGAATTTTTAGCCTTCTGTCGCGATCGCTGCTTACCCATCGCCTACCCCCTGCGAACCACCGACAACCGTCTCGCCGTCACAATCAACGCCCCCGAAGGAGAACGCTACGCTGCCTTATTTGTCTTCGCCGAAGGCGACGTTCCCCTCGGTGATGTCAATCCTCAGCAAAGCCAACTCCTCGGAGAAACCCTAGCCCGACTCCATGAAACTGCCCATCTATTTCGCAGTCGCTATCACCGAGAACCCCTATCCCTAGAGTATTTATTCGATCGCTCCCTGACAACGATCGCTCCCTTCTTCTCCGGGCGCGATCGCGATCGTGACTATCTCGAAACCGCCGTCGCCGACAGTAAAGCCGCCCTAGAAAACCTCCCCCAATCCGAACCCTACTGGACCATTTGCTGGGGAGATCCCCATAGTGGAAACGCCCATTTCACCCCCGATGGCCGCGTCACCCTCTTTGATTTTGACCAATGTGGCTATGGCTGGCGGGCCTTCGATGTGGCCAAATTCCTCCATATCGCCCTACGAACCGGCATTAGTCGCCATATCCGAGATGCCTTTCTCCGTGGCTATGAAAGCGTCAGCCCCCTCGACTCGCGAGAAACCCAGATGTTTCAGCCCCTCACCCAAGCGGCCCATCTCTGGAGTTGGGCGATCGCCGTCAACAACACCATGATGAACAACTACAGTCGTCTCGACCATAGTTATTTTAGTCAACGTCTCGAACAACTCAAACTGCTACGGTCTTCTGATTGGGGACTGTTTTAACCTCAATCTTGATCACAAGTCCGTCAATCATCCATGATCACTGATTAACCGTTCCCCAGTCCTCATCAACCTGTTGACGCGCCGCAATAAAATCCTCATGGAGTTGTTGCCAATCTACCGCCGTCGCTGGGCAGCAGCTTATCATACGTCCCCCTTGCAGATGTAACAGCATCGAGGCGAACTGACGCACGAGATCCAACTGATGATTGGCCATCACCAACATCATCGATCGCTCCTGAGTGAGCGACGAGAGGACCCCCATTAACATCTCAGCCCGCCCCACATCCAAAGCTGAGGTGGGTTCATCCAACAGCAAAACCTGCGGTTCCGTGGCCAAGGCCCGCGCGATCGCCACCCATTGCCGTTGTCCCACAGACAACTGTAACTCCGTTTTTCCCAGCCAATCCGAGGGAATCTTGAGGCGATCGCACCAACAATCCACTCGCCCTTGAATCTCCGCCGCCCCCAAACCTCGTAATCGCAACGGATAGGCCATGGCCTCGTTAACCGTCATCCCCAACAACCTCGACTCCTGGGGAACCAAAACAATGTGACGGCGTAACTCCAAAATGGGGATTTCTGTCAGCCGGCGATCGCCCCAAAAAATCTCGCCTGCTGTCGGATCTTGTAAACGATTCAACAACCGCAACAACAGGGATTTCCCCGCCCCAGAAATCCCCACCACCCCCAAGCGATCGCCTGGGGTTAGCGTCACAGAAATCTCCTTGAGTAGCGTCAACCGTCGAGAAGTCGCCTGTAGAGAAACGCGATCGAGGGTTAAAGACATAGCAAATCCAGATACAATCGAGCCAACATTAAGCCAACATCAAGCCAATCCCTCAATCATGCCATGATCGCCGACCCCCTACCCACAGTTACCATTCTCGGAAGTCCCGTTCATCTGCATTCAGACTATAGCCAGTGGTTGCGATCGCAACTGACACAACACCAGGGCCTGCATGTCGTGACCCTCAACGCCGAAATGACCATGCAAGCCCAACGCAACCCCCAACTCGCCCAAGCCATCCACAACGCCGAACTCGTCATTCCCGACGGCGCGGGAGTGGTGCTTTACCTAAAACTGATCGGCCAATCCCTCAAACGCCAACCGGGAATCGAACTCGCCCAAACCCTCATCTCGCAACTCTCCCCCCAAGAGACGGTGTTTTGTTACGGCGGTCAACCCGAGGTCATTCAACAGGCCGCCCGCCACCTACGCCAACAGTATCCTCAACTGAACCTCAGCGGCGTCTATCACGGCTATCTCAGCGACGACGAACATCAACAACTCCTACAAGCGTTGCACCAACAACAGCCAGCGGTGATTTTAGTCGGCCTTGGTGTTCCCCGCCAAGAACTTTGGATTCAAAGCCATCGCCATCACTGTCCCCAAGCCATTTGGATTGGTGTGGGGGGAAGTTTTGACATTTGGGGCGGCGTCAAACCGCGAGCGCCCAAATGGATGGGCGATAATCATTTAGAATGGGCGTACCGACTTTACCAAGAACCCTGGCGCTGGCGTAGAATGTTGGCCCTGCCCCATTTTGCCCTTAAAGCCTTGACTGAAATTATTTTCAGCAAACGTAGGTCCTCGACGTAACTCAAGCCAGTCTCATTCCGTTTTAAACCAGTTCTTAGGGGGGAAACGGGATGTTTTGGATCACGAAATTTGGCAACAAGGGCTTCGATAGTCAGTTCGGGCTTCAATCATAATTCTTCATAAAAGAACAATCAGGAGTGAGTTTTCGTCGTGAAATTAGGTGACTGGATTGCCGTTATTTGCTTTATAATTTCGCTCGTCATTCTTTGGGAATTTCGCGAAGCGCTGCTGTTGGTCCTGAGTGCCGTTGTTTTGGCGATCGCCCTCAACAGCTTAGTCTGTCTCCTACAAAGATGGGGGAAACGATTAGGGTTTCAACCTTCTAGGGAGTTAGCGGTTTTGATTGCCCTCATCCTCGTCGGGCTATTTGGAACCCTATTTTTTACCCTAGTTGCTCCTCCGTTTATCAATCAGTTTCAACAACTTATCGAACTTGCCCCCGTCGGCTTTCAACGATTTCTGAATTGGCTCGATCAAGTCCGTGTTTCTCCCCCCGTTTGGCTGAATCTTGACGAACTGCAACTTCCGAATTTCTCGGAACTGGCTCAACAAGTCGGTCCCCTAGCCCAGAATGTTGTTGAGAACTTTGTCACCTTCTTCTCCAACTCTTTGGCAGTCCTTTTAAAAGTTCTCTTTGTTTTGGTATTGACGGTGATGTTTCTCGTCGATCCCACATCCTATCGCAACCTATTAATCCGTCTATTTCCCTCATTTTACCGACGGCGTGCCGATGAAATATTGACTCTCTGTGAAGAAGTCTTACTCGGTTGGATGGGGGGAATTGTGATTAACTCCATCTTCGTCGCCAGCTTGAGTGCCATTGGCTTAGCAGCCTTACAAGTTCGCTTTGTGTTTGCCCACGCTCTCCTCGCCGGTGTCTTTAACTTTGTCCCGAACATTGGCCCAATTTTAAGTGTTATTTTTCCGATTTCTGTTGCTCTCCTCGATACTCCCTTAAAAGCCCTGGGAGTTCTCATTTTATATCTCGTCATTCAGAACGTGGAAAGTTACTGGTTTAGTCCCATGGTGATGCGTAAACAAATTTCCCTATTACCGGCGGTGACGTTAACCGCGCAAATCTTCTTTGCCACCTTTCTGGGCTTACTGGGACTCATTTTAGCCCTTCCCTTGGCGGTGGTGAGCAAAACCTGGTTAGAAGAAGCCTTTTTTAAAGATTTCCTCGATCGCTGGTCCGGAGATCCTCAGCGCCAAATCTCTCGGCAAATGGTCGTCGTCGAAGAAGCGAAACTTTCCCCGAGTCAGCCAGAGATGCACTCTGAGACGACCCTAGACCCCTGGGATGCTTAAACCCGTTCAAGGTGACCTTTAAACTTGACGGTTCAACTTGACCGTTTAACTTGACAGTTGAGCAATTGGTGTTCTTAATATAGGTGTTCCTCATTTGTTCCCAAGACCGGTTCATAAGACCGGTTCACGAGAAATTTGCCCGTTCGCACAGACCGTTCGCACAGACCGTTCGCAGAAATCACAGCAAAGCAAACCTGAAACTCATGCAATTCCTCAGACAACAGATCAAACACCAGATTGTTTTGGGACTCACGGCGATTGGCTTGGCCGTCACCATCGCCCCAAACACCATCGCCAGTAGTCCTAGAGGCTATACCAAAGATAACGCCTCATCTCAGGTAGCAGCACGATTTGACCAGCGAGAAATTGACGCGAATCAAGTGATTGCGATCGCCGCCCCCGTCGGACGCACCAACGGCTATCAATTGCTTGTCGTTGAACAACTTTCCAATCAGCGGCCCTGTTGGCAAGAACAAGGAAGCAACCCCACCCGCGTCGAACCCTTACTGCTCAACTTTGACTTTACCGGAATTTGTGGCCGTGGCACAGACAGTAACGGTTACTCAATTCGGGCCGGAGAACAAGATCTTGGCGTTCAGTACAATCTACAAGTCCTCGAACGGGGTGGAGAACTGGTCCTGGTGGGGGTTCCCATCGGCGGCGATCGCAACTTACCCCGCCTAGAAATTGGCCGAACTCGGGGAATGGCCCAAGGGGAGTTTTCCCGCATTTATCTCGATTCCGGCTGGCGATTCACCCGCCGCACCTACCAAGGCCGAACCCTTGGCCATATCTACCTCACCCATGATTTAACCCTGGCCCAACTGGCCAACCAAACGCGTCCCAACGCTCCCAACCGCGTTCCCGAACCTTCTCGCGATCGCAGTCCCTCACCGCAAGAGACTGACCCATCAGAGACCTCCAACACCATCGAATTTGGCGACGATCCCCGTCGCAGCAGCCCCGCAGAGGACGATCAGTCCTCCACGAACCCGGTTTCCCAACCCCGATCTGACGCTAACACGAGCCAAGCGAACACCCCCCAGGAACAGCCCACCCAGGAACAGTCCACCCAGGAACAGTCCACCCAGGAACAGACGATTACAGCCCCTCTTCCCCATCAGCAATTCCCGGACTCGCCCCTACCCGCTTTCCGCAACGAGTCATAATCTAGGGACTGACTCGACGAGACGAGCGTTGTTGAACCTGTTGTTGCAAATGCCGAAAATCCTGTTCCACTTCCTGGCGGAGACTGTGGTTATGAGGATCGGTTCGCAACGCTTTATTGAGATAAATCCGGCCCTTACGAAACTCCCCTTGCTCGATCGCCTGACGGGCCACCCGTTGATAGGTCACCGCTTGCCATTGACGTACCTCAACATCCACCGAGAGACGTTGAGATAACCCTTCGACTAGGGCGATCGCATGGGCAAACTTCCCCTGGCCGAGCAGCTTTTGCAGCCGATAGTAAGCCTGGGACTTCAACTGACGCTCGAAGGGGGACAGTTGGGGATGATGACGAAACACAGAGGAAGCCTCGGATGTCCCCGCAGATGAAGCGCCGGGTGGTGACGATGGGGTGCCAGTCTTCGTGGCCGTCCGAGGAGGCTGTTCTGGGCTGTTAGTCCTTGTGGTTTTGGTGGTTCTTGGTGGCGGGGCCGTCGTTGGGACGGGGGGTCCAGACAGATCCGGATCTAACCCCGACGCTGGAGTGGCGGAGTTGGGCACCACCTCTAGTAACACCTGATAGGCGTGATGCAAACGGACAAAGCGATCGTGAGAGAGTCCAGGATTGAGATCCGGGTGCAACCGCCGCGCCAAAGACCGATAGGAGGCTTTGACCTCCGCTACGGTGGCGTGCGGGGTTAATCCCAAGAGGCGATAACAATCGAGTAACTCCATGAAGGTTCAGCGAACGCGCAACCCGAGCGCAACAAACGGCAAAAAAAAGCAGACTTCCCCCGGATTGTAGCCGAGGGAAGCCCAGTTTAGCCAATTAGACCGGCTTTCCTTCGAGGACGCGATCGATCAAACCATAGTCCTTGGCTTGTTCTGCCGAGAGGAAGAAATCACGGTCCATATCCTTCTCAATCTTCTCAATCGGCTGTCCCGTATTCACGGCATAAATGCCATTCAACTGATGACGAATCCGTAGAATCTCCTTCGCCTCAATCTGAATGTCACTGGCCTGTCCACGGGTTCCCCCAGAGGGTTGGTGAATCATAATCCGCGAGTGAGGTAACGCCAGGCGTTTTCCGGGAGTTCCGGCAGCTAACAGAAATGACCCCATCGAGGCCGCCAGCCCCACACAAATCGTCACCACATCCGCTTTAATATGCTGCATGGTGTCATAGATGGCCATCCCCGAACTGACCACACCACCGGGGGAATTGATATAGACCATGATGTCCTTATCCGGGTCTTCTGACGCCAAATACAGCATCACCGCAATGACCTGATTCGCCAGTTCATCATCAATATCCCGGCCAATGAAGATAATCCGTTCACGATAGAGACGGTTGTAGATATCAATCCACTGGGTATAGGTGTCCCCAGGCATTTGATACGGAACTTTAGGCACGCCAATGGGCATTGGTTAAATTCTCCCTTAAAAAGACAGTTGCAGGCCCCATAGGGGCGTTAGGGTATAACGTCGGCTTAGGGCCGATGAAGCCGAACGAAGCCAAACGAAGCCAAACTAGGATACGCCAGCGAGTTCTTGGGTATGTTTGTCACCTTTCTCACTGACGAGAACTCGGTCAATGAGACCATACTCTTTCGCTTGTTCTGGAGTCATATAGAACAAACGATCCATGTCTTTGCCGATTTTTTCGACGGAATGGCCGGTATTTTGGGCAAAGATCTCCAACATTGTGGCTTTATTGGCCAGGACTTCTTTGGCCCGAATTTGAATATCCGTGGCTTGTCCCTGGGCAAAGCTTTTTGGCTGTTGCAAGATAATCGAGGCATGGGGCAAACTGGCACGACAGCCGGGGGTTCCTGACGATAACAGCATCGCCGCCATGCCCATGGCGGTTCCTAGGCAAATGGTGTGAACCGGCGGTTTAATGTAGTTGAGGGTATCGCAAATGGCAAAGGCTTCTGTCTCAAAGCCGACCGGTTCACCCCCGTAGTTAGAGGTTCCGGTGGAGTTAATATAAATTTTGATCGGCTTGTCAGGATCATCGTACTGTAGGTAAAGCAGTTGGGCGATGATCAACTCCGTTACCGATGCAACCAGGGGCATCCCCAGATAGACGATTCGCTCTTTGAGTAGCAAAGAGGGTAAATCTGGCGGGGGAGTTCGATTGGGGGAACTGCCGTAATACGGAGATTGGACAGCTTGAATCGGTAGGTTCATAGGATACTTCCGAGGCTCGGTAAATGTAGCTGCAATAGACTGTTTGCTTAGACTTGCTTAGACTCGCGTAGAGGGTGTGATTCAGCCTTTTATATATCTTAACGTCTTTAGGGGATCGGCTTGAGTCCCTAGGGCAGTTCGACGGAGGTCGGTTTGGCAATATGGGGCAATCCCCAGCCGAGTTTCTCCCGCAAGACCCGGAAAAATTCCGTGGGACGCAGACGGACAAAACGGGCGATATAGTCGGATTTCTCGATGACGACGCGATCGTCGGGGAGGACGTAACAGCCGGCATTGCCGTCGACAACCATCATCATCCGTTCTCGGGTAGCCGGGAGAACTTGCACCCGTTCGGTATCTGAGAAAATTAAGGCCCGCGAGGCTAGAGAATGGGGACAAATTGGCACAAGTTGAAGCACCTGGACGTTGGGGGTGATGACGGGGCCACCGGAGGACAGGGCGTAGGCCGTTGAACCGGTGGGGGTTGAGACAATGACCCCGTCAGCGGCAATATCGACGGGGGAATGTTCGCCGACAATGACCTCAAAGTGACACATACTGGTTAGGGGTTCTCGATGCAAAACCATCTCGTTGAGACAGAGGGCTTCCCAGAGAACGGTGTCTTCTCGTAAGACTCGCACAGTGGCCATGGTGCGTTCTTCGATGCGGTATTGCCCCTTAAAGACTGCCTCTAAGGCATTGTCGAGTTGACTGAGATAGGTTTCGGTGAGAAATCCCATATGGCCCGTGTTGACGGTCAATAGGGGGATTCCTAGGGGGGCAACTTGGCGGAAGGCGGCAAGGACGGTTCCATCGCCCCCTAGGACGATCCCAAAGTCGAAGTCTTTGTCAAATCCAGGGGGAACCAGTCCATGAATGGGGGTATGACAGACGGGACTGTCGGGTTTGGAGTGACCGAGGATACCGCCCATTCCGGTAGCAACCCGCACTTGGCATCCTCGGGCGATGAGAGCCTGTTCGAGTTGAGTTTTGACGCGACAGGCGGCGGGTTTAACTTCGTTGTAGATAATGCCAACTTTCGGCACGCTCGGAGTTTACCTCTTAGTTGTACGTTCAGCAGTCAGGGGTGGGATTGTGGTGATCCCAGCTTATCTTCCCATGAATGTTCCCGAAGACAAGGGTTAGGTTTACCCTTGTTTACGGTGAGTCGACGGTTAGTCGGATGATTTGAAGGGCGATCGCTGCCGTTTTTTCCGCGCTTTGGTTTTTTCTTGTTCGTACTCGATTTCCTTGATTTTCTTCATAATGCTACTGTGATATTCCTGTAGGTAGGCTTCGAGGGTCGTCATCTCGTTGGGGTTGATGTCGAAGACAGGATACACGTCGTCCATGCTGGTGGCTAGGGGAGTCCCGGAGGCTAAGACTTCGGCGAAATAGAGGCGATCGGCGACATTGGCCCCCCATTGGAAGAAGCGGGCGGCCCGACGGACGGTTCGCAATAAGCCCAGGGGAGCGCGGGTGATGCGGGCGGTTCGCCCGGAGAGTCGTTCGCACAGTTGGATGATTTCTTCAGCACCCCAGGCCCGAGTTCCGACGACGGGATAGGTTTGGTTGGCGGTTTCGGGCAGGCTGAGGGCCTTGACGGCAAATTTCGCGATGTCTTGGGTGTTGGCGTAGGCAATGGGGGCGGCTTGGCCCGTTAGCCAAACGGGTTGGTTATCGAGTATGGGAATGGCATATTGTCCGATGAGTCCCTGCATGAATCCTGCCAGTTGGAGAACGGTGTAGTTGAGTCCTGATTCGGCTAGGAAACGCTCAGTACACCGTTTGATTTCCATGAGGGGAACATGGGGATACTGGTCATTATTGAGAATTGAACAGAAGACAAATCGTTCAACTCCAGCTTGGTGAGCGGCTTGGATGAGGGCGACTTTGCCATGCCAATCGACTTCTTTGACGCTTAAAGAGTCGGTGACTCGGACGGTGGCGGCGTCGATGACATGGGTGATGCCGTCGAGGGCAGGGGGAAGGGTACTTGGATCGCAGAGATCCCCACGGACTAATTCGGCGCCCCATTTTCTCAGAAAGGAGGCTCGGTTGAAACTGCGGACAAGACAGCGAACGGAATAGCCTTCGTCAATGGCTTGACGGGCAATTTGTCTTCCTAGGGTACCGGTGGCACCAACGATTAATAGGCTCATGGGGATCTCAGTAACGACAGTCGCTCCTCCTGATACAACTCCCAGCGCAATCAGGATCGAGACAAGACGACAGACTGGGCAGACTCTAAACTTGTCAGAAATGTTAACATATATTAACGACACCACCGCAACATTCTCATATTTGCTGGTGAGTTTCGCCGGCGAGTTAGGGGACTGACCTGCAAAATTTGGCCGGGGTTCACGGTGTCCGAGTGATCGATTTAGGGGCGTCTGGCTAGGGATGGGGGTCTCTTTGCGCTAGAGTAGACATAATTATGGATGAACTTCAGCACACTCAGGCCAACACTCAGTCCAACACTCGGGCTAACACTCGGGCCACTCAGTCACCCCATTGTTCGGTTCGCCATCCGGTGGACTTGACGGAGGTGCGATCGCGGCGATCGCGCCTGCTTGATGTGGACAAAGCACAGCAGATGGCAGCTTTCTTTAGTTGTCTAGGCGACCCCAACCGTCTGCGGATTCTCTCGGTCTTGTCTCAGGGAGATCAATGCGTCTGTGACCTCGCGGCCGTGGTCAATATGAGCGAGTCGGCGGTGTCTCATCAATTGCGAACCCTTCGCGCCCATCGCATTGTGGGCTATCGTCGACAGGGACGTAATGTTTTTTACTATCTGCAAGATGATCATGTGGCAACTCTTTATCACGAGGTTGCTGAACATCTTGATGAGCCGGATCACGGGTAAACGGGTAAGGAAAGGGCGTTCCTCCCCTACCCATCCCTACCCATGGTCGAAACGTCTTAAGCTTCTTCCCCGCCTTCAATTTTGAGAAGCAAGAAGCCCAAGCTGAGACCCACTAAAATTAAGGTGGAGGAAAGAATGGCTGCGTTGAAAATTTCTCCGCTCATAGTTGTGATGTCAATGTAGTTTGATAATGTTGGACTAAACGAGTTTCGGGACTCGTAGCTCACTCGGATTCTACCACTTTTGCCGCGTTTCTGGTTTTGGGAAGGAAGACCTGGGGCTAAAATTTTCCTCAATTGAGCCATCTTCAGGGTGTGTGATGCCCATTGCCTGTTCCGGTGTTCCGGTGTTCCCTGTTGCTTGGGGCCACAAGGGTACGCCTCTACGTCTTTTCTTTTGCCTTCTTTTCTTTTGCCTTCTTCGCCATGTCATTACCCCGTCTTGCCCTCACCCTCGGAGATCCGGCTGGAATTGGCCCAGAAATTGTCCTTAAGGCCTTGTCGGATGAGCATCTCCCGGTTTTAGATATTACAGTCATTGGTAGCCGGCGGGTGTTGCAGGACACCTATCAGCGGCTGAGGAAAACCTGCGAGGTGACCGGGTGGAGCGATCGCTGCCAACCCCTTCGCGATCCTGAAGACCTCAAATTCATTGATATTGATAGTGAGCCAGTTCATCCTGGCCAGGGAACGGCGGCCACGGGTGATGCGAGTTTCGCCTATCTACAAGAAGCCATCACCCGAACTCGGGCCGGGGAGTTTGATGGGATTGTCACCTCACCCATCGCCAAGTCTCTTTGGCATCAAGCGGGCCATCTCTATCCAGGACAGACTGAATGTTTGGCTCAGGGGGCCGGCTGCGATCGCGTGGGTATGATGTTCGTGGGGCGATCGCCTCATACGGGTTGGACGTTGCGATCGCTTCTGGCCACCACCCACATTCCCCTAGAGGCGGTTCCTCAAGCCCTCACCCCGGAGTTGTTGACGAGTAAACTCGATTTACTGGTGGAGTCTCTCCAACGAGATTTTGGCATCGCGGCCCCCGATATCGCCATTTCTGGACTCAATCCCCACAGCGGCGAAGCAGGAGAACTCGGACGCGACGAAATCGATCGCCTTTCTCCTTGGTTGGAAGCCGAACGGCAAAAACGCCCTGGGGTGAAGCTGCGGGGACTAACTCCCCCAGATACCCTCTGGGTGAATCCAGGACGAGCCTGGTTTGAAACCCCTGATGTGCCAGTGTCCGACGCCTATCTGGCGTTGTATCACGATCAAGGGTTGATCCCGGTTAAACTCATGGCCTTTGATTTGGCGGTGAATACCACGATTGGCTTGCCCTTTGTTCGCACTTCTCCCGATCATGGCACCGCCTTTGATATTGCCGGCCGGGGATTGGCTCGTACCACTAGCACCCTGGCGGCGATCGCCTTAGCCGGTGAACTCGCTCAACGACGACGGCGTTTG
Organism: Phormidium lacuna HE10JO; assembly: GCA_900149785.2. Classification (GTDB taxonomy): domain Bacteria; phylum Cyanobacteriota; class Cyanobacteriia; order Cyanobacteriales; family Geitlerinemataceae; genus Sodalinema; species Sodalinema lacuna_A. The sequence continues at coordinate 134,249 of FSSI02000007.1, forward strand.
GCGATTGTCAGCACCCCCGGCTGAAGCACGGGGGCTTCGTGCCCTCCCCTTCAGGTAGCTGACCAGCTTAAGCCTTAACTGGCTACGTTCAGAGCAAGAGTTAAAGTTCCTACCCTGGAATGCGTGCTAGTTCCAGGCTCTAGAACCAAATCGTTAAACAGTCCTAAGGGGTTAAGACAGTGCGATTGGGAAAGTACCGACTCTGAACATTAGCGAAGCAAACATTACCCCGCAAGGGAGTCG
>FSSI02000045.1:0-36710 GCA_900149785.2 Phormidium lacuna HE10JO
CATATCCGACTTTCAAGGTACGATCGCGCGAACCAACTTAACATTCTGTTACATCCTGATCCTGAGGCTCTGAGATGCAACTAAAAACATTAGCTTTAGCGCACTACTTAAAGATACAAGCTTTCCCAAGACCTGTCAACCATTTCTTTCTTTAAGAAAATCTAAAATCCTCATTTCCCGCTTATTTCTAGGATTTTCCGACGAACGCGACTCCTTGTACAAAACTTTACATTAAAGCCGACACCCAGCCCCTTGTCCCCAGAAGCCCCCATCCCCCCATGACACAAGGGTTACGAGCTAGAGGACATCTCCGCCAGGGCTTAGAAACCTCTTCTGTATCGCCTCCACCCGAGAGGCTAGGAGTGGGTTCTGCCCCGACGGGGTTCCCCCTAACGATTTTGCGCCTGCAACCCTCGAACTGAATCAATCAGCGATCGCACCTCTTCCGTTCCCTCTGACTTCTCAAAACTCAGGGGAAACTTGCCACAAACCAACATCCGTAACCCCAGAGGCGCTAAACTCAACAAACCGCGTAAATCCCGGAAGTAATTGCCCACCACTTGCACACCAAACTTACGTTCATCCACCCAGCCCCCATCACGAACTAACTCCACGAGCGTTTTGCGGTGACGTACGGCCCGACTGGCGTTCGCATCACGGCGAGAGAGAATCGCTTGTTTGACTTCGCCAATGCGATCGAGGGGGGCGACCTCCATCGGGCAGACTGAATTACAGTAATAACAGCGGGTACAGCCCCAAACCCCATCGGTTCCCTGTTCATATTGAGCGATGCGGGTTTCAGTGCGATCGTCGCGGCTATCATCCACCATCCGCTGGGCTTTCGCCAGGGCGTGGGGACCGACGAAATCGGGGTTCACCTCCACGGCGTTACATTCGGAGTAACAGGCCCCGCAAAGGATACAGTTGCCACTATGACTGAGTTTTTCCCGTTCCTGGGGTGATTGGGAAAACTCCCGTTCGGGAATCTGACGGGCCTGGGTACTCACATAGGGATCGACAGCATCGAGATTATCCCAAAATTTGCGCATATCCACCACTAAATCCTTAATCACCGGCATATTGCCCATTGGGGCAATAGTCATCGGTGGGATCTCTTCGTCCGATAGCCCGTGAATCTGCCGCAGCCGGGCTAATTCCGCACCGACGTTTTCTTTACAGGCGAGAGTCGACCGGCCGTTAATTCGCATCGAACAACTGCCGCAGATGGTGTTACGGCAGTTTTTACGATAGCCGAGGGTGCCATCTTGTTCCCATTTGATGCGATCGAGACAGGTGAGAATCGTCTCACTCGGGTCAACATCGAGTTGATAGGTTTCCAAGCGGGGGGCGTTGTCGCGGCTTTGACGCAGAATTTGGAAGGTAACGTGCATGATGAGGTCAGTTGAGGGGATGATCCTCCATTCATTTTGACATCCTCTCGACGCCAATCAAAGATTATGCGTGGAGATTCCCTGGGTCGCCCCAAAGATTTCCTGCTTCACAGCCTGCCAGCTAGACTGAGTGACCCCAGCCCCCGCCGCATCGGCTCCACAGGCAATTTGAACCACCCGTTGCCCACGGGCAGCGATGACTTGAGCCGCCGCCACATCACGGGGCTTTATTGACCCGCAGTTGTGGCAGTGGTGAATCCGGGTTGAGAGGTCTTTTTTGACCTCTGCCCCGCAATCTGGACACTCCTGAGAAGTGCCTCGTGCATCAACTTTGCTGTAAAACACATCACGCTTGAAACACACCCAAGGCAGGATTTGGTTGGTGAACTGACCCAGCCCAGCGTCCAGGGTGTGTTTACCCAGCATTCCCTTGGCCATAATGCGGAAATCCAAATCTTCCACAAATATCATCCCTGCACCGTTACAAAGATGGTGGGCTAGTTTGAAATGCCAGTCCTTGCGGGTATCAGCAATGCGTTGATGGACTCTCGCAATCTTCTTCTGGAGCTTTAGCCAGTTCGCTGACCCCTTCTGCTTATTCTTCAATCGGCGTTGCAGCGATTTCAGCTTGCGGTGCAGATCGTTGAAAAAGCGAGGTCGCTTGACCGGTTCTCCATCAGAAGTTGAAAGAAAGTATTCCAGCCCAACATCAATCCCCACCGGATGCCCATGAGGCATCACCGCAGGAATATCAACGTCAGCCTGAAGGCTAAGCATGACGAAATAGCCCGATGCCTTACGAACGATTCGGGCTTGCTTCACCTCAAACAAGTCAGGGATTTCCCTTGACCAGCGCACCTTTACCAGACCCAGTTGCGGCAGCTTAATCCCATCGGGGGTGATGCAGTTCTTAAGCATCTGAGGGAAGACAAAGCTTCTCATCCGATTCGGCTTTTTGAACCGAGGGAACCCTGAACGCTTTAGCCGCCATGACTCCCAAGAAGCTTCCAGTTTCCTGATAACTTGCTGGAGCACCTGGGCATTAACGGTCTTGAGTCGGGGAAAATCGGTCTTGGCCGCTGTCAGTGACTTGCACTGCCGCGCATAACTGGGGAATGGTGCATCCGCTGGCAAGATGAACTCCTGCCGAATCGAACAGGCATTCACCCGAGACTTGCGGGAATCGAGCCAGTCTTTGCGTTCGCGCAAGGCAAAATTCCAGACATTGCGGCACACATCAAGAACGTGCTCAATCTCTGAAACCTGCTCAGCAGTTGGCTCTAGCTTAAATTCCCACGTCATGTTTAGCATACGACTATTATAGACTAAGAAATACTTGTCTGTTTCCTAGACTGTCTCAATGACTCCCTAGGCCTTTGGCAGGCTGCGCCAACGGTCGTGCATCGCCTCACCACCCCCTAACCGCTTCGCGGTATAGGCGGAGCACTGCGACGGTTCTTGGTAGGGACTTTGGGAGCCTTAGTCTGGTTGCAAATTCAACAAATCTCCGGGTTGATAACTGTGGCTAACCCGGCCGGCCCCTCGCAGAATGCGTCGATAGTTGCGACTGACTTGGCCGCCCTCTTCCCTGAGACGATCGATCGCAATGCCATTATGACCGAGTTCTCGACCGGAACTATGGATATATTGGTCATCTCCGAGATATAACCCCACATGGGTGGCTTTGAGAGGAGTGCCAAAAAAGACCAAATCTCCCGGCTGCATGACATCGGTGGCAATGGTGAGGGTGAAGGCTTCTTGCTGATAGGCATCTCGGGGAAGCCAAACGCCCACCGACGCAAACGCCGCTTGCATCAGCCCCGAACAGTCATAATTGGGGCCAAGGGTTCCCCCCCAGAGATAATAGTCGGACTCAGCCATCGCCTGATGGGTAAATTCAATGACCTGGGGGATGACATCGCGAATTTCCATTTCTGAGAAACTCACGGGCATATAGGGCGTGGTGGGTTCGAGTTGGGCCACCGCTTTGGAGGTTAGCCAACCGGGATAGTCATCTTCACACAGGCGCACCCGTACCGCCCCCTTGTCGCCCAGGGGCAGTGATACAATTCGCAGATGTCGCCCTGGTGCGGCCTGGGTTGCCAGGCGATCGCATTGGGGGGAATCATAAAGATTGAGCGGGGCTAAGCTACGATATTCCTCGGATTCATGCAACTCGATCGCTCCTGTAGGCATTAGTGAACTCCACCATGACGTTTTTCAGAAAAGACGAACAACTCGAACAAGTCGGCGATCGCATTTTAGAGGCCATTTGGCAGGCCTTTCCCCAACTCCCCAAAAACCAACTCGCCGTCACCTGGATTCCCTATGACCCTCCTATTGCGGTCAACACCGGAGGTGCCCTCAGTTCCGATGAATTTTGGAAGTATCAACCCCGAGGGGTCCACTATCGGGGGGTTGAACGGATTTATCCGGCCAGTGTCGTCAAGTTATTTTACCTGGTGGCCGTTTACGAATGGCTAGAGACCGGCATGATTGAACCCTCGCCGGAACTGGAACGGGCGATTCGCGATAGCATTGTCGACTCCAGCAACGATGCCACCAGCCTTGTGGTCGATGTCCTCACCGGCACCACCAGCGGTCCAGAATTGCCCCCTGGCCCCTTTGAAACCTGGAAAATGCAACGCAACATCGTTAACCGCTATTTCCAATCTCTAGGCTGGGAGGAGTTGGCGACGATTAATGTCAATCATAAAACCTGGTGTGATGGGGCCTATGGTCGGGAACGGGCCTTTCTTGGGACGATGATGGACAACCGCAATATGCTCACAACCAATGCCACGGCCCGCTTACTCCATAGTATTGTCGGTGGGGTCGCGGTATCGTCGCAGCAGTCCCAGCACATGATGGCCCTGATGAAACGCAACCTGGACCCGGCGGCCCTGGCAGCTGATCCTGAAAACCAGGTGACGGGCTTTCTCGGCGATGGTTTACCCCGAGAGACCGGGGTCTGGTCGAAGGCTGGGTTAACCAGTCAGGTGCGCCATGATGCGGCGTATATTGAACTTACGGACGCGAATCCTTATCTGCTGGTGGTCTTTACTGAGGGACCCGATCAAAGTCGCAATGAAACCCTGTTACCCTTTATTTCTGGACAGGTGGCCCAGGCTATGCGAGAGTTATCTGGGAGCTAGGGAAAAAGTTTTCTCAAATCTCTTGCAATGACAAACAGATATGTTATGATGCTTATCTGTTACACCTGGAGAGGTGGCTGAGTGGTCGAAAGCGGCAGATTGCTAATCTGTTGTACGGTGAACTCCGTACCGAGGGTTCGAATCCCTCCCTCTCCGTTCTCGTTGGACTGATGTTTCGGTTCTCAAATTCCCCAGATAGACTCTCTCAGGCGTGCCGTTTAGGTGCGCCTTTGTTGTTGGGGGAAGGGAATAGGGAACAGGGAACAGGGAACAGGGATTCTCTTTCAAGTCAGAGTGTCAATCAAGCAATCTTCGATTGCTGTAAGCTTGGCCCCAGACAAATCGGTGAACGGGAACGGTACAAGCACGATTTGTCCGGTTTGTTTCATTACCAACGCTCCTTGAGATCGTCAAGAGTATAAAGCGGCGGCTCTTCTTCCATGCCTCGCATCGCCTGACTCATGGAGATCTCGCTGAACTCGGAGTTGGTCCATCCATCAGTCGCAATCTCCGGTTCCCCTGGGGTTGTACTACGGGATGCCAGAAAATCGATGAAATCGAACACCTCTACCTGCTTGTCTGGAGGCAAAGCCTGAATTTTTTCAAACAATTGTGCCGGATTCATCTCGAAATCTTCTACATTGTGTTAAGCAAACCCCCTCCAACCGCTTCTTCATCGAAGGGGTTCTGGGTCGGGTGTGCCTCTTGCCTTTGCCCCTGTTGTTGGCTAGAAGCGGTTGGATTCCGGGGCGTTGTTACCGACTCCTGTGCCGCCTTGGGGGGCGAGGAAGTTGTTATCGTCGGCTTGGTTTTGATAGATACATTGGACCTTGGGATCGTTGTTGATATCTCCCATAAAGCCGAAGGTGTTGAGGCGGTTGCGACAATTGCGAACTTCGTTGGATGAAACGACGTTCATGCGTTCTAAGACTGACCAGTTGGTGTTGCGGATGACACAGCCGGGGTGCATACTGGGCTGGGACACATAGACGTTAAACGGGTTCATGGTGATGTAGGCGTAGCTTTCAACCACCATGGCACTGGCTCCATATTGAACGCAGAGTTCGGGGTTGGCAACGCTGCGATCGAGAAATTCACGGGAAGCAACGTTTTGGGCGTTGACGTTGGTGGTTGAACTAAAGGCGATTCCAATACCCACCCCCAGGATGAAGACACCACCGATGATGGCCAGGAGGGTGTAATTTAGGGCGGATTTGGCTTTGCTACTGGGTCTGCTGCTACGCTTCATAATGGGGAAAAAACGGGTCGTTAGACAGAGTCGCGGAGAGTCGCGGTCGGATTATCGAAATCATAGCTGACCGGCGGGAACTTAGACCCCCTTGCGATCGGTCAACTGTCTCTAGTTTAATCAGCAGCGGGGAAACTGGGGCGATCGCCGGCAAAAAACCTCCCGTATTGACGGCTGATGGTTCGGGGAAGTCTTGGCAGAGTCTTGGGGGCGATCGTCAATTCTCCCGAAGTTTGCGCTAGAGTCTTGAAGGACGAAGACAGATTATTAACTGCCCCCCCTATTCTGACTATTTTACGAAAGGATTGCTTAAGGCTATGAAGTTTCCCCCTGTTACCCTAATCGCATTGGCCGCCGTTTTCCCCAATGCGGGCGCAGTCACGGCGGCGTCGGTGGGGATTCAACTTCCCGATAACTGCAATGTGGTTCACTTGAGTCCGGCGGAAACGGGACGAGCCGGTGGGATGCTCGTCTGTGCGCCGGAGTCGATGGAGGGTCCCGCTCCAATTTTGGGCAACAATATTGATATTCCTGAACTCCAAGATACTGTGGAGTTTGCGGATTTGGGCGATCGCTGGGAACGACCCTACATCGAAGCGCTCGCTCGCCAGGGAATTATTCCTGCGGCTGAAGATGAGCAGTTTAACCCCGATGCACCTCTGACGGAAGCGGACTTTCAGGCTTGGCTTAGTCAGAGTGTGGAAGCTCGTCAAGCCATGAACCCGTCTCTGAAAGCCTCGGAAACTGATACCTTAGATAGCCTGACGGGTGACGCTGAGACGACGACTGAGTCGGGCCAAGAGACGAAAGCGGAGGATGCGGATACGAATACCTCCCAGACGGAGATTCATCTGGAGCGTTTCGGTAAACGGCTGAGTGGGAAGTCGGCGGAGAAATCCCCGGAACCGGTTGTCTCTCGTTTAGAAGCCTTAGTGGCTTTAGCCAAGAACTTAGATTTAGAGTTGACGGAGGAGTTAGAAGCCAATACGGTTTTGAGCTTTAGCGATCTTGAGTTAGTTCCAGAGTCGGCTCATGATTCGCTTAAAGCGGTTCTGGGTCATGAGATTATTGTCGCCAATGAGGAGGAAGAAACCGCACTCTATCCTCATTTTTCGGCGACGCGGGCCGATATCGCGGTGTTGCTGTACAAATCTATGGTGAAAGGGGGAGGATTAGCCCCCATCGCCATCAATCCAGAAGGCTCTCTCGGCGATCGCCAAATCCCCATGACGCCCTCGGGACAACCGATTCACTCGGCGTTAGTCAACCCTGAGTTGATCCAACAGCTATTTGCGGATTCTAATTCTCCGGGAACCATCGCGATCGGTTTAGCTGAAGGAACTCGCACCATTGATGGTGGTAAAACTGCTGGCTACTGGGGACACCGAGATCCCGGTAATGGCAAACATAATATGGGAACGTTCAGTTACCAACATGGTGCCAGAACCCCGGAAGAAGCGGATTGGCTGCAACTGCAACGCATTTATGGGTACAGCGCGGCTCTGCAAGAATACGCGGCAGCTAACAATATGGAGTTGTCGGTGTTGGAGTTAGTGGCGGGATTGGATTTGGCCAACCAAGCTCCTTTGGCGGCTCAACATTATCTAGCGAATTTGCAACAGTTGAAGGCCCGAGGCTTCACAGGCCTCGACGCGATCCTAGAGGCGCGGACGTATAGCTATATCAACCCCGCCACGGGGCGTTTGGAAGCGAGCGGTTTCCGCAATAACTGGGAATGGTTACGCTATGACCAAGCGCGTCGCATTGCTGCGATTCGTAGCACTTTGGCCCATCACGGCATCGAATAGGGGGGGGTTGACGGTTGGGGGCCAGTTGGCCCCCAGGGGAGACTAGAAGTTTTCTAAAATCCGTTGCAGAATGCTGATCCCGCTAACCGCCTGCCAAGCAAATAAGCCGACGACGGCGATATTGAGGCTGATATGGCTGTAACGCGCCCAGTCTTTCCCTCGTTGCATGAGTGGGGCCAGGGACGCTGAGAGAGCGACGAGTCCCATCATGCCGAGTCCCGCGAGTAAGTGGGGACCCACGAAGAGTTTACCGTTGTTAATGTAGGTGACGGACATACCACCGATCGCCCCGAAGACGATACCCACTAACAGCAGTGAGCCGATTTTGAAGTGTTTGGTGCGGAAGTCTCCTTGAACGAGCTCTTTTTTCTCTTCACCGCTGGCTGAGCGCAGTTTACGGACTTTGAGACCGGTATAGAGGGCATAGATGGCGATCGCCAACATGACCCACATGAGTAAGGGGTGAACAAAGTTCAACCAGGGTTTAATTGATTCGGGAATAAAATCCATTGGGGTTCTCCTCGATAGTCGGCAAGATAATTGGCAAAATAGCCGTTGACCGTTGATCATTCAACGACTCTCTCATTGTATTCGTTTTGAGTTGAGTTTAAGTCTGATGCGATCGGTCAATGGCTATTTCTGTTCTCCAAAGGCGTGGCTTTCGGGGTTAGAGGGTCTGAACCCTTAGCCCCCGAACGCCGCTGTCATAAAACTTAGCATAGCAACTTTGTCGGGCTGTTCCTCCCCCAGAATCATGACCATAGCGGCGGCTAGATGTCCTTAGCACCGGCGGTTGACTCGTTGGGGGGAACGGGATCATATCCGCCAGGATGGAAGGGATGACAGCGCAACAGACGGCGCAACGCCAATAGACCCCCTCGCCAGGGGCCAAATCGCTCAATGGCTTCGACGGCGTAGGTCGAACAGGTGGGGTGAAAGCGACACGAAGGCAAGGTCCAGGGGGAAATCAGGAGACGATAGGCCCGAATCAGGGTTAATAATACTTTTTTGGCGATCGCATTTAACATTGAGGCTTCCTCCTATGCTCCTATGATGGTATAGCGGCGTTGAACGCTCCTAGAACGGGTCTGAGTTCCCTGTCCCGATTAACCGTCCCGATCAACCGTCCCGATCAACAATAGTATCGAGAGTGTTCCGCCACCCCTCACCCTTCCCTCAAACCTCTTGTGCCAGATGTCATGCTAGAGTTCGGACGTTCCCTAACCCCAATCCCTCTGTGGTTCTCCAGTGGATTAGTTGTCGTTTGGTTGGGGTTGGTCTTAGCCACCGCCGAAGGACTCTACCGCCGTCGCCATCTGAACCCCGAGTTCAGCCGTAAAATTGTCCATATTGGCACCGGAAACGTCATCCTCATCGCCTGGGGATTGGGAATCCCGGCCTGGATTGGTATTGCAGCGGCGATTGTCGCTGGGTTGGCGGCGTTGTTGTCCTATTGGCTGCCTCTACTTCCGGGGGTGAATAGTATTGGTCGTCAAAGCCTGGGGACGTTCTTTTATGCGGTCAGTATTGGGGTTTTGATTGCCGCATTCTGGCAAACCTCCCCCTACTATACCGCGCTGGGTATCCTGATTATGACCTGGGGCGATGGATGTGCGGCGTTAGTGGGAATGCAGTTTGGTCGTCATCGGTATCGAGTTTTGGGGATGACGAAAAGTGTTGAGGGAACCTCGGCCATGTTTGTGATTAGTTATCTCATCAGCCAGTTTGTGTTACTGGCCTCGGGGGCTAACTGGAGCGAACTTATCTTAGTATCCTTGCTAGTAGCAACGGTTGCCACTCTACTCGAATCGTTTTCAACCTTAGGGTTAGACAACTTAACAGTTCCTGTGGGTAGTGCAACGTTAGCATTTTATTTACAGTCGTTTTGGCTATCTTGATGAGTCTTGATGGGGCGTTATTCAAGAGAGTTGACCGTAGTTGTTTCTAGTAAGTTGGGGTTTTATGTCTGATAAAAAGTTTGATAAAATTGTTGTTTTGGTTCACGGAATTTTTCGCCAATCTAAAGTATTTGCGAAAATGAAACAGCAATTAGAGGAAGGTGGCTATAGGGTCTATGCCCCAGATTTATATCATCGCTGGGGTGCGTTGAGTTTGTCAGACTTAGCGAAACAACTGGCGGAGTTTGTAGAAACCCATATACCGGCTGAGTCCCACTTTGATTTAGTGGGATTAAGTATGGGAGGAATTGTCAGTCGCTATTATTTACAACGGTTGGGTGGAGCGGCCCGAGTTCAACGGTTTATTAGTATTGCTTCGCCGCATTTCGGAACTTGGCTGGCGTACACATTTCCCCGGCGAACGGGGTTAGAGATGCGTCCAGGGAGTCGGTTATTGCAAGATTTAAATGAAGACCTTGCAACTCTCGATTTGGACATCACCAGTATTTGGACGGTCTGGGATTTTATTATTGTCCCAGCTCATCATTGCTGTTTGCCGGTTGGTGAGGTGGTGCAGGTGGCGGTGATTCCTCATGGTATGATGGCGTGGAGCGATCGCACGATTGAGGTCGTTCAGGAACGATTAAATCGCCCTATTTCAGTTAGTCAAACTGTGACACCCCAAGACTCTAAAACGTAACGTTTAAAATTAGTTCCCCAGGTGTGAACCCTTCACGGCTCCATGTCCCTACTGTTGTCATCTTTCGATATCTGGAAACCCCATCACCGTAGTAACTCCAGTGATGATCTCTTGGCTCAACTGCACGATCGCGGTGGCTTACCCGAACCCTCACAACTATTGCGACGGCTTCCGGTAGACACTCGGCAGGCCGCAAGCCAACTCCTAGAGACCATTTATCACCAGCAGCCTCGCTGGGTGGTCTTGGGAGGAATGGCGGAGGGGCGATCGCGTCTGACGGTGGAACGCCGGGCGGTACAGGGTTCACGGAGTTACTGCACCCCCATCAATGTCTGGGATCTCGTGGCGGGACTCCCGCATACAGATGTGAGTTATCACGCCGGCCGTTTTGTCTGTAATGCCACCTATTATCGGGTTTTGTCGGCCATCGCCGCTGCCAACTTGCCCACTCAAGCTGTATTTCTTCATGTTCCCGCGTCTCACGAACCGGCCTGGCCCGCGATCGTCGAGGAGGCCCAACAGGTCCTACAGCGGCTGGCCTCCTGGACTCCCACAGTCTATCCTCTCGCCTCTGCGACGGTTAGCGATTTTGCCGTAGCTTCGGGTTAACAAACTCGTTCAACCCCTCCCCCAACAGAGATAAGCCAATCACCATCAGGGTCATGGCTAAGCCGGGAAACAGGGCCGTCCACCAAATCCCTGTAGGTAACGCTTCGAGGGCTTGGCGGAGGTCATTGCCCCATTCTGGGGTGGCTTCGGGGAGTCCTAAGCCGAGGAACCCGAGACCTCCGAGGATGGCGATCGCATCAGCCGCATTAAGGGCAAAGAGAACTGGAACCGTCTGAATGGCGTTGAAAAAGAGATATTTCGAGAGAATGCGCCAGGTTGAGGCCCCCATCGCTTGGGCGGCTTCGACATATAACTCGGTTTTAATGCTGACGGTGTGGTTGCGCACCACGCGGTAATACTGGGGGACATAGGCAATACTCAGAGCCAGGGCCGCATTAAACAAGCCCCGTCCCACGACAAACGCCAAGGTAATGGATAACAATAACCCCGGCAGGGTATAGATCACATCCATCACAAATAGCAAGAGCCGGTCAATTTTGCCCCCCAGATAGCCGCTAGCCAGTCCGAGGGGGACTCCGGTCAAAATACTGAGTAACGTGGCTAAAACCACCACTTTTAAGGCTGCTTGGGAACCGTAGAGGGTGCGGGCGAAGACATCGTAACCTAGGCGAGTCGTCCCAAACCAATGCCCCCAGGAGGGGGGCTGGTGGATGGGATTATCAAGGAGTTCCCTAGGACTTTGGATCAGGCCCAGCCCTTGCAAGAGGGGGGCGGTGAGGGCGATAAGGATAAAGATACCGGTGATGACTAGCCCCACCCACATCAACCGAATTGAGAGATTGGCACGTTTGCGAGGTGCTGTGGGGTTGAGGGAGGGTTTGGGGGCGATCGCCATAACGGAAGACGGTTATCGTTAAGAATCAACAGGGGCAGCCTCAACGCCATCTGTAGGTGCAGAGGCCTCCGGTTTGGGATTTCGATAGCCAAAAAAGTCAATGCGATAGTCGGTGATGCGAACCCCGGTTTCGGCTTCGATGCGTTCAATTAAGTCCGGGGGAAGTTCGACAAACACATCGAGAATTTGTTGACTATCGAGACAATTGATATGGCTGTGAGGGTCACTAATGTTACCATAGAGGCGGCCGTCAGAGCGTTCGATACATTCGATAATGCCGTGACTCGACAGGGCCTCAAGGTTTTGATACACCGATGTATAGCCGATTTCTTTGCCGGCGCGGCTGAGTTTATCGTAGATGTCCCTGGCACAGACGTGATCCTGAACCTCCCAGAGAAGTTCGAGGATGAGCCGACGCTGGCGACTCAATCTCATTCCCAGGGCTTGGCAGCGATCGAGGGCGTCTTGGAGAGAGCGTATGGGTTTTAGTGCGATCGCCTCATGTTTCATCAGTCTAGGTTTGGCTTGCTATCAACAGGGAGAAGGTGACGACTCTTGGCGCAATGAACATTACGTCAAGAGTCGACCCGAGTTAAAAATCTATCTTATGGAAGGGGACTTTTGTGTCCATCCATGAACCATTTTGACATCCTCCCACGCTAATTCAAAGAATATAGCGTGGGATTCCCACCATTACTGATGAGGTTTCCTCTTTCTGCGACTCGACTTACCTTGAGGAGTTTCCCCACCAAGGCAGAGGTCGATATCTCCACCAGGCGTGAGTTCCCGTATGCCCTACGGTACTTAATCCTAATTCAAGGATGTTAATAGCTGCATTATGGTCTCTGTCAGCAACAAATCCACAATGGGGACAGCGGTGGGTTCTCGTTGACAGAGATTTCTTAACCTTCTCCCCGCAGTTAGAGCAATTCTGGCTCGTGTACTGGGGAGCCACAGCAACTGTTGCCACCCCAAACACCTTACCAAAATACTCCACCCACTGACGGAACGTTGACCAGGCCGCATCTGAGATCGATTTAGCGAGATTATGGTTTTTTACCAGATTTCGCACCCTCAAGTCCTCATAGGCGACCAAGTCGTTAGACCGGACGACGCACAATGCAGTCTGTACTGCAAAGTCTTTACGTTGCCGACTTACCTTGAGGTGCTTTCTCGCTAATCGATTTCTAGCTTTCTGTCGATTCTTAGACCCTTTCTGAGTCTTAGCCAATCGACGTTGAAGGCGCTTAAGCGCTTTCTCAGACTTTCTTAGGTGTCTGGGATTTTCCACCGTCTGACCGTCTGAGTCAGTGTAGAAATGATTTAATCCGACATCTAAGCCAATAACGGTTCCAGTGGGTTCTCGTTCCTCTAACCTTTCTTGGTCGATACAGAACTGAACGTAGTATCCATCAGCGCGACGGACTACTCTCACCCGCTTAATCTGCTTTAACTGGTAGAAATGCAAGTCACGAGTCCCCCACATTTTGAAGCTGCCCGTCTGGAATCCGTCAGTGAAGGTAATCGTCCTTCTATCCTCTGATAGCTTCCAACCTGAGGTTTTGTACTCGACTGAATCGCGAGTTTTGTGCTTCTTGAATTTAGGGAACCCTTTTTTGCCGGGAATCGTTTTCTTGCAATTCTCGTAGAAGCGAGCTATAGCTGACCAGGCTCGTTCCGCCGAGGCCTGACGAGCCATTGAGTTCAGCTTTTTGGCCCAAGGAAACTCTTTGGCAAGAACCGCACAATAGGCGCTTAGTTCATACCGTCCAACTCCCTTGTTGTCCATCCAGTATCTCAGGCAACTGTTACGAACAAACCGAGCCGTCCGAATGGCCTCGTCCAGCCGTTCGTATTGCTCTTTGGTTCCTTCTAGCTTGGCTTCAAATACCAGCATGACACCATTCAATCATTTGACGGGATTGTACCACATTGTACTACAGTGGTTGCCGCGATTCATCTCAACGTTGAATCAAAGATTACAACGTGAGCCTTCTCGCGGATTAAGGTAACGTACTGACTTTGGGGGAGTTGTGGCCAGCCGCTACAGGACTCGCTGAAGTGAAACCCAATACACTAGGGTAGAAAGGGATAGAAAACCATCCTACTCTAGTATTTTCAAAGGCTACACTGTTCATGTCCACGAATGAGATTCAACTCGACGCAATGACGATTGAAACCCTAGATTTAAGCCCGGCCCGGGAGGCGATCGCCCAACGGCTTAAGGGCGCAATGGCTGATGCTGAGCAGTCTCTACGGTTTCAGATTGATATTCCTCGTGATCCGAGCGATCCTCGGGAATTGTCAGAGATCCCCGAGATTCGCCTTTGGTTTATCCGTCTCGATGCGGCCTATCCCTGGCTTCCTCTACTCCTCGACTGGTCCAGTGGTGAATTGGCCCGCTATGTCGCGATGTTGGTTCCCCATGAGTTTCATCGCACGGAGGGCATCCAATTCAACCCAGAAGCCCTGGAAATCTTCTTGATGAGCAAAATCTTCGTTCTGGCGAGTTGGCTCGAAGAACAGGGCTGTCCGAGTCGCTCTCGCCTCAAGGCGATGTCGCAGCTTCTTGGCTATGAACTCGACGACGGCCTCTTTGATTTACTGTTGGGACCGGGTTAAGGGACTCCTAACAAATCTTTAATAATGTCTCGATACCCACCTGTGTCGTCCCTGGACGAGTCCAGCGTCCTTCGGCGGTATCACGGTCGATTTCATAGACCATGACCCCAAATTTACCGTCATAGCCCCAGTTGGTGATCAACCAATCACCACTACGCAGGCCAATTCCCTGTAACTTGGGGCTACCCGTGCTGGTGAGTTGATAAATCTGTTCCTTCTGGCCAATGGCCAGACTGGTGGTGTAGGGGGGTTGTTTTTTGGGATAGGTTCCCGATACCTGATAGAGTCCCCCCACCTCCTGAGAGGAGACACCCGTGGCTTGTTCAGTACCAAACTCGGGAAACAGCTGCGGGGTTGTCCATTGTCCCTCTAGGGTTCCATCGCGGTGAATCCGATAGACAACGACACGAAATGAGCTATCTAAACTCCAGCCGACACAGAGGCGGTTGTCATGATAGAAGCCGAGGCCGGAAAAGTTACTGCGATCGCTCAACCAAAAGATTTGATACACCGACCCCGTGCGAGAGATCTGTGCCGTCCCGCTATAAGGGGTTCCGGCTATGGTTTTGGCCTGTGCGATCGTCCAAGTTCCTTCAGGAGTCATAATTCAAACGGTAAGATCAGGGGAAGTGGCAACAGGTAACAGACCATCAGCAACGAGGGGAAGGTTAGAAACTTCGAGAACCTACCCCATCTTGTATTGTGCTTTTGGGTTTACCCGTTGGCCAACTCCTAACTAAACACCTTGTCTAAGATAGATTGCGGGTCAATGTCCGCCATTTTACCCGTTGCTGAGACAATTCCTTGAGCGCGATCGCCCCCAGGGAGGAGTTTCTTCGCATCCGTCGGACCAAACAGAGCGTAGGTGTAGGTTTGAACCGCCACGGCCAGGTGCATCGGCGCACTGTCAGTACACAGCATCAAATTCGCGGCGGCGATGGTGGCGGCCAGTTTACCGATATCGGGAGGAGAAATGGTTTTTAGGCCCGGGACAGCGTCCGTTAACTTCCGGATAAACGCTCCATCATCGGGGCCACAGACCGCCACAATGGGGAGATTAGGCTGTCGCTGTTGCATTCCCTGCAACACCTTGACCCAGTTTTCAACGGGATAGATTTTATCGAGTCCCTTCTGCTGGGCCAACTGACTGGCGCCTCCATGAACGAGAACATAGCCACTCTCGGCCACGCCAAGCTGCTGTTGTTGCTGTTCAGACCACTCAACATCTTCTTTGAGTAGAGTCACCTCCATTGGAGGACAGGGAGACTGAATTCCCAGGCCGCGCACCAAGTCGTGATACATTTCGGCGGCGTACTGTTCGGGTTTGAGGGGAACGGGATGAGTCAGGAAGAGGCGACCCGGTTCACCATAGCCGACGCGCCGAGGAATCCCCGTTAGCCAAAGCAGTAGGCCCACCGTCCAGCGGCGACCGAGGGATAAGACCGCATCATACTCGCGATCGCGGACAACTCCCATCAGGTTTCCCCAATCGGCGGGGCCATTGCGATCTTTGAAGTCGAAGGGAATTAGAGTCAAGGAGCCATCATGGAAATACTTATTGGCCCGATAGGCTCCCTTGGCGCGGGGTTCAACGACAACACTCAGTTGAGAGTTGGGGTAGTGACGTTTGAGTTGTTCGAGGGTGGGGAAAAACAATAACTGATCACCGATTCCCCCCGGAACGAGGGTCAAGATTTCTTTCATAGCGTATTTTAAGACTCAGCTGCGCGAAGGGCGTGACGAAAGGGGCAATGTTAAGCCGGCTGGATGAGGGACGAGCACCAGGGCGATCGCCTCTGTTGCAACCAGAGTTAATGGTAGTGCGATCGCCCCAATGTCGTCTAGCCAGGGATTCAGGCTTGAGGTCCATCTCGGCGGGTTTTGCGGGCCGGGGGGGTCTGGCTAATGGCGGAACTGCGGCTGCTACCTCCGCCTCCTTGGGGCGAGCTAGGAGGCGCTGAGGCTTTGCCCCGAGCGGGTTTTGCTGCTTCAGTTGCCCCGGTTGTTGCCCCCTCGTTGCTGTTGCTGTTGAGCAGTTGTGCCAGAGTGGTCATGAGTCCTTCGAGTTTTCCCTCTTGGCTGAGGCTTTCGAGTAAGCCGAGTCCACTGGTGGAGAGCATCAGCTTACTAATATCCTGGGAGAGATTGCCATTACCGTTGTTACCATTGGGAAACGCATAGATTTTGGCATCTCCCAACACCCCCGGCTGTGGGGCCAAGGCTTTGGCAATTTCGGGGAGGCGGTTGAGTAACTCGGGGGCGATTTCCCGAATTAGCTCGGCGTTGCGGTTCGCATCACTCAGGGCGTTCTCAGCCTGGATTTTCGCTTCAATCCCTTCCGCTTCAGCCAGGGCGCGATCGCGTTCAGCCGCCGCCAAGGTCCGAATCGACTCAGCTTCCAATTCTGCCGCTTCTCGGGCGCTCTCGGCTTGGCGACGGCGGCGAAAGACATCAATTTCGATGACGTTGTTATCAGCAATCCGTTGTTTCTCGGCGGCCTCTTCGGCGGCCAAAGCTGAAAGGCGTTGTTTCCGTTGCGCTCGTTCGAGTTCGATGGCGGTTTCCACCGCCGACTCGGCCTGGGCTCGCATGGCTTCGGCTTCGAGGCGTTCTTGGGTTTTCTTGGCGATGGCGATGGCGGCCTCTTGTTTGGCGAGTTCTGAGAGTTCCTCGGCTTCGGAGATTTCGACCTGAGCTTTTAAGCGGTTGGCGTCAATGGTTTTCTGACGGGTAATTTCAGCCATTTCCGCTTCTTGTTTTTGCAAGGCTTGAGCCACTTTGAGTTTTTTCTGTTGTTCTTCGATGGCGATCGCCGACAGAATTTGCTTTTCTTGTACCGCCTGAGCTTTGGCGATTTCTTCTTCTTCAACCGCTTGCCGTTGCAAGATTTTACTACGCTCTTGATTCGCCGCTTCTCGGTCTTTCGACTCTTGAATCTCCCGCGCCCGTTGCGCCCGCATGGATTCGACTTCTTGCTGTTGCTGAAGCTGCGATTCTTCTTCGTCTCGCTCAATCTCTAGTCCTTCCTTACGAGCGGCGAGTTCTTGTTGCTTAATACTGACTTGAGTGCGAAGTTGAAATTGCCGCCGCTCCTGCTCTGTCTGAAGTTCAACTTCTTCTTTTTGCTTGATTGACTTCTGAATCGTCTCCGTCCGCAGCCGCACCCCTTGGGCATCAAAAAAGTTGTTTGTGTCGTAAGTATCGCTTTCTTCAACTTCAGAAATGGCGATATTATTGAGGGTTAAACCCACTTTTTTCAGGTCTTGCTGAATTAAATTCAAGACTTCATCGGCAAACCCCAATTTATCAGAATCAATTTCTGCCAGGGTTTTACGTTTTGCAGCCGCACGAATAGCATCATCTGCCCGAGTTTCCAGGGCTTCTTTAATATCCGCTGGGGAGATATTTCCATCGCGCGATAAACGCGCGGCGGCGGTTTTCACATCCTGTTCATCGTGGTTAACGCAGACATAAAACGTCACCCGCATATTGGCCCGTAAATAGTCTTGGGTGCGAACAGCGAGGTTTCCGGTACGTTCGACGTTGATGGTAATCTCCCGCATGGGAACCCGCGTCAGTTCATGGAAGCCGGGGAGAACAATACAGCCTCCATAGAGAATGACGGAGTTTTTCTTGGCCAAAAAGCCCCCAGTTCGTACAAAGGCTTCGTTGTTGGGGGTAATTTGATAGACGCGGGTGTAGGCCCAAAAGCCCAGTAAAATGAGAACGATAATCCCAACGATGCCAACGGCGGTTCCTCCGAGGATCATAGACCCGGCTTGGGCATATACGACGGGAGGTTCGGCGTTTTCTTGGACGTTTTGGTGGATTTCGTGATAATCATTCTCGCGAGCGAGATCGGCGATGATGACGGGTGGGGTTTCTGAGTGATCGGGGTGGGCCGCTGTGGGCGGTTCAGGAACGGGTGGGGGAACGGCGGCGGATTTCAGCGGGGAGGTGGGTTGAGGAGGGTTCACCTCGACGGTGGTGGTGGCTGAGGTGGGGGTGGAGAGGGTTTCGAGGAGGGTTAACCAATACAGCATAGTTGAATGTGATTTAATGTGATTTCGTGTGATTTAATGTGATATTAGTGTGATTTTGTGTGATTTAATCTCCTGTTGGAGAGTCGTTAAGGGGTATTTGTAGAGCCGAGCCAGCGATCGCAGTCGATGGAGTTATGAGCGATCGCCAGATAGTAGTCGGGACAATGGTCGACAATCAGAACGGTATCTCCCCGCTGGGGGACAATTTCGGCGTCGTCGGGAATCACGACATTGACGGTAACCAGGTTTTTGGCCGGATCAACCACATCGACTTGGCCCACTTTACGATCGCGTTGGCGGGGAAGTTGAGGGGAATTGACGGTTCCTAAACATCCCACCAGGCGATCGCTGCTGGAGTCTTCACTAAAACTGGCGAAAAACAGGCGGCCCAGGGGTCGGGCGATCGCACCCCCGAGAAAGACACTCACCCCCCCGGTGACGAGGAAAACGCCGATATCTAAGGGCGTTCCTGGAACACCGAGGGCCACGGTAGCCACCCAGCCAAACAGGCCCCAGAGGCTTAAGTCTGCGGCCAGGAGGAGCATTAGGGGAACCTGTCCGATTCCCAACCAGCCTAAAATGGGGAGATCAAAGCCATCGCCGTCGAGGTCATCTTCACCACCGATGGAGATGGAGACGACAAACAGGGCGATTCCTGAGATGAGAAAGATCCAATAGGGGAGATTCGCGAGATCAAACATTGTGTCACTCGAAAGGCTCTCCCACAGAATAACCGCCTTACAATG
Source organism: Phormidium lacuna HE10JO (assembly GCA_900149785.2). GTDB lineage: Bacteria > Cyanobacteriota > Cyanobacteriia > Cyanobacteriales > Geitlerinemataceae > Sodalinema > Sodalinema lacuna_A. The sequence continues at coordinate 19,078 of FSSI02000045.1, forward strand.
GAAATGTGGGTATAAGCTAACAAAATTCACGATATGCAGCTCAAACGACTGGGACATGTGGCCATTTGCGTGCAAGATATTCCCAAGGCGGCCGCCTTTTATGAAAATCTGGGGATGACCCTGGTTTGGAAGGATACGGACTGGGCCTATCTCAAGGCGGGGGAGGACGGGTTAGCCTTGCTGAGTCCTAATTATGATCAGGCGGGTCCTCATTTTGGCTTCATCTTTGGCGATCGCAACGAAATGGAGTCAGCGTACCGTCAACTCAAGGCTGATGGGGTTCACGTCAGCGAGGTTCACGAACACCGCGATGGAACCGCCTCGTTTTATGGTCGCGATCTCGATGGGAACTGGTTTGAGTATTTGTATGAACCCGCTGCTGAGAGTTCATAGGTCTTCGTGAGAGGTCAATTCAGTGGTTGTAACAGAAAACCCCGGTTTATTGGAAACCGGGGTTTTTGTGGGGTATGTAGAATTGGCATAACAGGGATGATGTCTGCATTTCGGCTAGTCCACAACACGCAGCAGGCCCCGTTTGAGTTCCTCGAAAACTTTGTTAATGATTGTTTCTTCTTCGCGGCTGAGAGCAGATTTGGAGAGCAAACTTCTCATGAAGATGGACTGATCGGCTCGGGTAATCTGATGAGATTCAAAAATGCGGCTGGCAATTTCTTGAACATTAGAATCTCGATGTTGCACCTGTGTGGCAGTCATACGCTAATCTCTCTACCCAGTTCTGTTCAATTTCTTTCATCTTAACAAGAACTTTAAGTTAGCTATGCGATCGCGCTTACCTGTTCGTTGTGACGGCGATCGCACCGTCGGATAATTTACGTGAAAATACGACTGGTAATAATACGTAATTAGAAACACGTAATTCAAAACAGGTGATTCAAAACAGGTGACTCAAAACAGGCGACTTACCAGCAAACAGGACAAACGGGTAAGCCAGGGGCAAAATTGAAGGGAATCTTGAGGTTTCAGGACGATCGCCAACATTGAGGGGAAACGACACCCCCCTCGGGTTTAGCCGAAGAGTCATGTCAGCTTTCAGACGTAGTCATCTCAAATAATAGAGATTTCAGCCCGTCAAAACCTGATAGAAAAACTAAACTGAGATGATGTTTGAAACAGTTTTTGATCTGTCTTTCCCGAAACTTTAAAACTGTTGAGAAAGTCTATAGTTAAAGCATACTAAATATTGCACATCACATCATTATGGCTAATCTTCTGGTCACGAGCGCCCTCGATCGCGGTGTAGGTTCCCTACGCGAGATGCTGCAACAGGCGCAACCTGGCGACACCATCCATTTTGCCGCTGACCTTGCCCGTCAAACCATCTCCCTCGATAGCACCCTCGAACTCGACAAAAACCTAACCCTCGATGGTTCCGACGCCCCCGGATTGACCCTCAGTGGTAACAACCGCCATCGGGTTTTGGACGTGACGGGACGGGGAACCGCTGTGACGCTGCGATCGCTCACCATCGCCGACGGACGCGCTGTGAACGGAGAAGGGGGCGGACTGCGATCGGGACTCGAAGCGGTGGTTAACCTAGAAAATAGCGAATTTCGCAACAACGTCGCCGAAGCCACGGGAGGCGGCGCGATCTACAGCGGCTATCGCAGTCGTCTCACCGTCAACGACAGTCGCTTTGTCGGGAATGATGCCACCGCTGCACGCAACGAACACGCTGGGGGGGCTATTCTGATTTGGAGCGAAAGCGAACTCACCGTTCGCAACAGTGAATTCACGGACAACCGAGGCGCGTATGGCGGAGCCATTAACAACCTGCTCAGCCAACTCACCATCGAAAACAGCATCTTTCGGGACAACCGCAGCGACAACTACGGCGGTGCGATCTACACCGACGGCGCGAGTGCCAATGACGGCAGCAGTTCCGGGATGATTTCCATCCGCAACAGCCAGTTTGAGGGTAACCAGGGTGCGGGACAGGGAGGCGGGCTGTTCGTGTTTGTCTATCCGCCCGATCGCGTGGTGATTGAGGATAGCGTGATTGCCAATAACCGCGTCATCCCCAACAGTGCAGGACAAGCCCTTGGCGGCGGCTTGCGGATAGGGAACGGCGAGTTCACGCTTAGGGATACGGCGATCGCCGGCAACGTGGCGGAACAGCAAGGGGGCGGACTTTGGATTGGTGAGCAGGCTCCTGGAGCGATCATCAACACACTGTTTGCCGAAAACCGCGCTGAGAGTGCCTCGGGGACTCAGGGACTCGGTGGGGCGATTCTCTTCTCTAATGGCTCGAACCCCGTGGAGATCACGAACAGCACTTTTGCTGACAACCATGCTGGATTTCAAGGGGGGGCATTCTGGGGTGGCGGAACTCACGTGACGCTGACGAATACTATTGTTGAGGGTAGTACGGGCAACAATCCCTGGAATAATAAGCAGCATACGGGGTTTGTCTTCCGCGATGGCGGCGGGAATTTTCAGTTTCCGCCCAAGAATCCCGATGATTCGACTGATGTGAATGTAACCAACTCGGTGACGATCGCCGATCCGCTATTGGAACCGCTGCAACGTAATGCGGCGGGGATTCCGGTGGTCATGTTGCAATCGGGGAGTCCGGCGATCGATGCTGGAGTGTCGGTGTCGGGGCTGACGGAGGATTTGCGCGGCGCACTCCGTGATGGGGCCATCGACAGTGGCGCGTTTGAGTTTGGAGCAACGGATCCCGTCACGTCTCCGGTAACATTTATCTTCACAGAGGGGCCCGATGAGATAGCCATGACGGATGGGGATGATCTCGGCGACGCACTGGCTGGAAATGACATGATCATCGGATTGGGGGGCGACGACACCCTCGCCGGCGGCGCGGGGAACGATGTTCTGGCGGGAAACACGGGCAACGATATTTTAGCCGGAGGTGACGGCGATGACCGCCTCTTTGGCGGACAGGATGCGGATCTGCTGTTTGGGAATCGGGGGAATGATCGACTCTTGGGCGATCGCGGCAATGACACGCTGTATGGTGGCCAGGGGGCGGATACGCTACTGGGTGGGGATGGTGATGATGTCCTCAGCGGTGACGTTGGGGATGACGTGCTGATTGGCGGTGAGGGGGCCGATCGCTTTGTGTTGCAGGCGGGACGAGGTCACGATATTGTTGAAGACTTTGAGGTTGATCGCGATCGCCTACTCCTTCAAGGTGGTTTATCGTTCGAGTCACTGCAACTCCTCGCCGATGGTAACGACACGCAGGTTCACGTAGCCGCGACTGGGGAGGTGTTGGCGACTTTACGCGGTATTATTCCCGAGGCGATCGGGGCGGCCCAGTGGGAACTGGGTTAATCCCCGCAGCGTGAGTTCTCCGTTCAACATCACTTAAGGCGTTACTCATCTTCAGAAAAGCTGGATAAATCCATTTTTTCATAGGCTTCAAACGGCTGATGAATCCAAGGATTATCCTCTAAATAGCGGACATAATAATCGGGCGTAAAGGTCGCGCAGGCTTTACACCATAACACCGCCGTTCTCAGTTCTGAAATGTGCTGACCATAATGGTCATACAGCCAAGCCAACACCGCTTTGAGGGAATCTCCCGAATCCACTAAATCATCCACAATTAGCAGTCGTTGTCCCAGTTGGGGGGTGGTCATGGAGAGGGAACGGGAGACAATGACCTCCCCCTGTTCTCGTCCTTCTGGGCCACCATAGGAGGCCGTGGAGAGAATCGCTAGGGGACAGTTAAAGATACGAGAGAGGGTATCTCCCACTCGTAATCCTCCTCGGGCCAAACAGATGATTTCGTCAAATTCCCATTGGGATTTATAAATTTGCACCGCCAAACGTTCAACGGTGCGATGATAGTCTGACCACGACACATATAGCTCGGACATGGTTAATGCAAGATAAGGAGGGTTAGCTAGGTGGGGGGGAAGGTTTTGCAATAGATGCGATCGCACCGTTCGGTCTCAACTCCAGTGGCGGGGAGATAGTGGTGACGTTCGTAGAACTTAACGGCTTCCTGGAGAATGCTGGCGGTTTCCACCCAGATGGTGTGAAAGCCTCGTTGTTGGATTTCGGCTTCTAATTCTTGCAGCAGAAACGTCCCTAAGCCACGACCTCGAACTGAGGGGATGAGATACATTTTACGCAACTCCACCGCGCGATCGCCCCGAGACACCGGGTAAAATCCAGCGGTTCCCACGAGGGTGTCTCCCTGGTGTACCACCCAAAATCCGCCTCCGGTTTCGATGTAGAAGCGTTCGACTTCCACCACATCGCGATCAGCCCCTTCGGGTTCCCAGGGGAGACCGTATTCGAGGAGAATTGAGGCAATGAGACGGCCCGCTGGGATGCGATCGCCGGCGGTCCAAGGACGAATGCTAAAGTCTAAATACTCTCCCTTAACCATCGGTATCTTCCAAGGCAAAGGCCAGTAGCTGATGCACTAACTCGGGGAAGGAGATCCCCGTCGCCTGCCACAATTGCGGATACATACTGGTGGTGGTGAAGCCGGGGAGGGTGTTGATCTCATTTAGGAAAATCTCCCCCGTCTCCTCCTGATAGAAGAAGTCCACCCGAGATAAGCCAGACGCATCGACGGCGGTGAAGGCTTGGGCCGCTAACTCACGAATCTGTCGGGTAATCGTATCGGGGAGAGGTGCGGGAATCAATAAATCGGCCTGGCCCGCTGTGTATTTGGTCTCATAGTCGTAGAAATCACTTTGAAAGCGAATTTCACCAATCACCGAAACACGGGGGTTGTCGGTTCCGAGAACCGCACATTCGACTTCCCGCGCGTTGGCCACGGCGGCCTCGACGATGACGCGGCGATCGTAACTGGCGGCACTATCTAAGGCCGCTTCAAACTCGGCCCGCGATCGCACCTTGGAAATTCCCACGGAAGACCCTAAATTAGCCGGTTTGACAAAACAGGGATAGCCCAACGCTGCATCAATCTCATCGCAGAGTTTGGGAAATACGCAGGGATTAGACCAAATCTCATGACGGCGAATCTCCCGATAAGCCACCTGAGGGAGTCCCGCCTGGGCAAACGCTGACTTCATCGCCAGTTTATCCATTCCCACCGCCGAACCGAGAACCCCTGATCCCACAAAGGGAACTTGCATCAACTGTAATAAGCCTTGAATCGTACCATCTTCGCCATTGGGGCCATGGAGAATCGGGAACCAGACCGTCATCGCGGCGGCTTCTGGAGGAAAGGACCAAAGCCTGGCGTTATCCCCCTCGGATTCTGGGTTCAGTGGCTGTCGCGAGTCCAAAATCTTTTGGGCCACCTCGGGGCCATACCACTGTCCCGTCTTACTGATATAAAAGGGATAGACGTCATAGCGACTGGTATTATCAGCGGACAAGAGCGCTTCGGCGATCGCCCGGGCTGACGAAATCGACACCTCATGTTCCCCGGAACGTCCGCCAAATAGCAGTCCCACCTGTTGTTTTGTCATATCCTGAAAATCTCCACTATGAAAACGCCTTGGCTCACCGCGATAATTGTACCGGCTGTTCTGGGACTTTGCTGGCTTCCCAATCCCCCGTTGATGGCCAACCCTCCCTCATCTCCCTGTTCCAACGAGAACCCAGAACCTCCCTCCTCTGAACGTCGGGATGCGATCATCCCCCGCCATAACCTACGCTTCGAGATTCCCCGCAACTATGAGATAATTTGGGACGATGACCCCCGCATGGCCGATACACTCCGCCTCTCGATTCGTAATCCGACGGATGTGGCTTTTCTCGACTGTGCCAGAGAACATGGTCCTAGGGGGGCGGGCCATCAAGTCTCGGATGTTATCGTCGAGATTAAACCGCGTCCGAGCCATGTGCAGCAGATTGAGGATATCTTGGACTCCGCCATCTCTCAAAACCGAGACTTCACCCAAAATACGATCGCCGGAGAGGAGGCCATCACGTGGATACAAGAGTTTCGCGCTAACCACATCACTTACAATGCCGCTCTGCTGCATCCCGATGGTGAGCATCTGATTCACATTTTTGTTGGCGATTCTGGAGGCGCGATCGCACCCCAGGAGGTGGACGTGCTAGAAATGGTCATCGACTCCTTCGCCTTCGGGAGAATCTCCTGGTGAGGGAAATGCCCATGAGAAATGCCCATGAGAAATGCCCATGAGAAATGCCCATGAGAAATGCCAAATCTGTTATAACGGAGTAGGTGGTTCAAGTAGGACAGAATGGCTCCCAACCCCAAGATTATGCAAGCGGTAGAAGGACTCGACTACCGCGTCACGGTCGGCGATGTGGCCAGTCAGGCCGGACTCGATGTTAACTTAGCGCAAAAAGGACTGCTGGCTCTGGCCTCCGATGCCAACGCCCATTTACAAGTCGCAGAAACTGGCGATATTGTCTATGACTTCCCCCGCAATTTTCGCAACATCCTGCGAGGGAAGTTTTTACGACTTCGGTTAAGGGCCTGGTGGGACAAGATCTGGAATGTTCTGTTTTATCTGATCCGGATCTCCTTCGGAACCCTGCTGATTGTCTCAATTATTCTCATTTTTGTGACCATCACCGTCATTATTGTTGCCCTCAATTCTAGTCGTGACGATAATGGCGGTGGGGGCCGCAGTAGTAGCCGGGGAGGCGGTGGCGGACTGTTTTTTATCCCCCGCTTCTGGATTGGGGACTTGTTTTGGTTTTATGATCCCAATTTTCAGCGCAAGCGCCAACGCAAGGCGAAAGCGGGCCGAGATGGTTCCGAGTTGAATTTCCTAGAAGCGGTGTTTTCCTTTCTGTTTGGAGATGGAAACCCCAATGCTGATTTGGAGGAACGCCGCTGGAAGGATATCGCTCAGGTGATTCGCAATCATAATGGCGTGGTAGTTGCTGAGCAAATTGCTCCCTATTTAGATGATTTGGGAAATCAGTTTTCTCGGGAAACGGAAGACTATATGATTCCGGTGTTGTCGAAGTTTGATGGCATTCCTGAAGTTAGCCCTGAGGGAAATTTGGTCTATCGGTTCCCTGAGTTACAGGTGACGGCGACGCAACAGCGCCGTAAACCCGTGGAAACCTATTTAACGGAATCGCCCTGGCCCTTTAGCCAAGCGACGTCTGGACAGATTTCCATGTCCATTGGCTTGGGGGCAGTCAATGTGATTGGTGGAGGCATTTTAGGGGTTCTGTTACAGAAGCCTGAAGTTCAAGAAATCGTTGCTGAATTGGGCGGTTTGGTGGCCTTTGTTGATGCGATTTACTGGCTCTTGATTGCTTACGGAATTGCCTTTTTAACCCTTCCTTTGGTGCGCTATTTCTGGATTCAACGGCGTAATCAGAAGGTGCAACAGCGCAATGCTGAACGTCAGGAACGGGCGCTGGAGTTTGAACGCCTTGAACCTCAGTTGCAGCCCAAACTCGATTATGCTCGTCAGTTCGCCCAGGAAACGGCGATCGGTACCGAAGACCTCGCCTATACCACAGAAAAGGATATTGCGCAACAAGAATTTGAGCAATCGGATAAGATTGACCAAGAATGGCGCGATCGCCTCGATTCCGGGTCTTAGCGTCGGGGGGTAGCCTGGAGATGTGGGGGAATCCCCACCGCTTCAGGCGTTTTTTTGTGGCAAGTTTAACTAAGTAGGCATACAATATAAATAAGTGCAACGATATTTGAAGATTTATTGATTTGCACGACGCAATGATGCAATCAGATGCAATTCGAAGGATTCTATGACGACTAACGTACCGATTAACAACAACCCAGCCCCAGATATGTCTCGCCGTCAGTTACTCAACTTTCTGACCGGGGCAACCGTTGCCGCAGCGGTGGGCGGTGCCGCCTATCCGGCCTTGCGTTATCTGGTTCCCCCGAAAGAGGGCGATGGTAGCGGGGCCATTGTGGCCAAAGATAAACTCGGCCATCCCATCCCGGCCCAACAGATTCTCAGCCAACCCGCCGGAACCCGCGCCTTGATTGCGGGCTTAGATGGCGAACCCACCTATCTGACGGTGGAAGCCGACGGACAGCTTAACGCGATGGGTATTGTCGATAACTGTACCCACCTCGGCTGTACCTTCCCCTGGAATGCCACAGCAGGGGAGTTCCAATGTCCCTGTCATGGATCTCGCTATGACGACCAAGGGAAGGTGTTGCGGGGGCCAGCCAACCGACCCCTGAAAATTGCTCACGTCGAGGTGAAGGGCGATCGCATCTGGCTAGCGCCCTGGACTGAAACCGATCCCCGCACCGGAGAACGTCCCTGGTGGGTGTAAGACGGCATCAATTGGGATAAATAAAGTGAGCCCAGAGATCCCCATCTCGGCCACATTTATCTAACAAGAAACCATTGGGGTAGAACAATCGCGCCCCATAGGTATCCCGATACCCCGTTAACGCATTGCCCCAAGGGTCATTGACAATCAAACCTGAAGGTGTATAGCCAATCACCGTCACCACATGACCCGTGGCAGTGAAATAGCCCGGTAAGACCACCGGACGACCTTCAGCAATCTCTTTATCAATTTCAGCCCAACGCCGGCGGGTACTAAAGGTGGTGCGGAAACCATAGGCACGAATCACCTCCGATAAGGCCCCGTGGTCTGTTTGCCCGCCGATGCCATAGCGACGTACAATCCACTGAAATAACTCATCTGAGAGAAGTCGCCGCACCGTAGGCCGTACCCCGTAGTAGTACAAGACCATAGACGCTGAGGTGGGGTTACAGGTGGCCCAGGAATACTCAGGATTGTCCCGTTGCGAGAAGTACGGCACATTCAACTCCTTACGACTCGGCAGGGTCGAGGGAGGTGGCGCTGGGGTTGGAGTGGGCGCTGGGGGTGGGGATAACTCAACCCCATCAGCCCCTCGTCGCACCCAGACATGATCCAGAAACAGATAACCCGTGTTGCCATATCCGGGCAATTCTTCCGTTAACGCCACTCGCACATGATTGGAAACGGGGTCGGTGGCGTAACTGCTGACCCCATAGACGCGGCCGAGGGGCAAGGTCACTTGGTCATCACGGCTGAGGTCACCACTGGGGACGGGACGGCGTTTGAGGATAGTTTGCTGACGCATGGTGACCGTCAGGGCTTCCGGGTCGTAGGGGAGGGATTTCCCATCGCGAACCAGTTCCACATGTTGCCAGAAAACATAGCCAATGTTGCCAAAGCCGGGGATGGATTCGGTTAGGGTTACTCGGAAATGACCGGCGATGGAGGCATAGCCGCGAATACCAAAGGTTTGTCCTTTGAGTAGGCGGGCTTTGACGTTGGCGGGGAGGCTGGCTTCGGGTTCGGTGGAGGTTTTGATGTGGGTGTTGCGGGTGACGAGGAGTTGGGCCTGGGTGGGAACTTCCGGGAGATTGCTAACTTGGAAGACGAAGGGGCGATCGCCTTTGCGTAATTGGACATGGGGTTCGTAGAGATAGCCAAATTCACCAATGGGATTGAGGGGTTGAGTTAGGCGAACTTGCAGATGGCCATCAATATAAGCATACTGTTCAACGTCGAGTTCTAAACCCGCTTGCAGTTCCAGGAGTTGCCCAGCATCGAGGCGGTTGCTATCGAGAGGGGCCACTTTAAACCAGGTTTTTTCCAGGATGGTTAAGGTTAAGGGGTCTCCAAGGGTTTCTGCGTCGGTGGTGACGGTGATATAAAGAATTTGGTTATCAACCGTGGCCCCGTTGGCATTGGTTCCCCGTAGGCGCAGCCAACGCAAGCCTTCATCTTGAAACCCGTTGTTTAGGGCGACTTGCCAGGTTCCGTTACTGGTGTTTAGGGTGACCGGAAGGGAAAACTTATCTTCGGCGACAACGGAGATAGACGTGACTTGGTTGCGATCGAAACGTCCTTTGAGTGTGGTTGGGGTTTTGACGAGAACCTCATTCGGACCGGTGTAGTTTAGGGTTGGGGCAATGAGAAACGGTTGTCCAGTCTTTTGGAATTCAACATAGTCCGGGGAGACATAGCCCGTTTGACCGAAGCCGGGGAAATTCTCGGTTAGGGTTAGTTTGAGATAACTCGCTTCCCATTCGTAACGCTCAACGCCGTAAATTCGGGTGGCGGGAAGGCCGACTTTCTCTGAGTCGGAGAGCGTGGTACTATCGGCGGGCCGTTTTTTAAAGTCCGTTGGCCGTAACACCGTCATCACCACTTGTTGGCTGTTGTAGGCCAGCCAAGTCGAATCCTGGCTGAGACGGACATGAAGGTTGTAGAGAAAGCCGCTGTTACCGAATCCGGGAATGGTCATGTCATCGACAAGGCTGACGCGATAATGACCGCTGACACAGGCGTAGCCAGTGATGAAAAAGACTTGTCCTTTGAGGAGTTCGGCTTGCTGACTTTCTGAGAGGAGGCTGGAACTCTCGGGAATTTGTTTGATTTTGGTGTCATGGGTCACCCAGAGGAGAAGCGTTCCGGGGGGCGGTTCCGGGAGACTGGCTTCGTTAAAGTAGAAGGGTAAGCCACCGACTTCGAGCTTGGTGTGGGGTTCGTAGAGATAGCCAAACGTGCCGACGGGCGATCGCCGCGACTCCAATTCTACCCCGAGATGATTTCCTTCTAGGGTATAGCGACGCAGCCGTAGAGTTTCCCCAGCTTCGAGGCGAATCTTTTGGTGTTCATCCAATTGATTACTTTGGATGGGGGCAGCTTTGAACCAGGTGCGTTGGCTTAGGGTGAGTTTGAGGTCATCTGCGGTAATCAGGGGCCTAGCATTGACGGTGACATAGAAGACGCGATCGCCGACGACGGTATTCTGGCTATTGGTTCCCTTGAGACGAAACCAACGAATCCCGGCTTGATTGAACCCGCGATCGAGGTGAACTCGCCACAGTCCCTCACTGGCGTTGACTGTAACGGGGAGGGGGAAGCGATCCTCCGCCGCCACCGAGACTTTAGCAATTTGTTGGGGGTCATAGGTTCCCTCTAACACCGTTGGCGTGTTGATGAGGACCTGTTGGGGAGTGAGATAGGTTAAAACACCCATAGGAAAGGGGAAGAATCAAAGGCTTGCTACATTCTAACGCCCGAGTCTTCCCCTTTCTTGTAAATCTCTGTTGCGCCGGTTAATCGGTCAGCCGGTTCCCCTAGGAAACGCTGCTGAGAATATCTTTGGCGTGGTTAGCAGTGTCGACTTTATCAAAGACTTGGATAATTTTGCCCTCGCCGTCGATGACATAGGTGACGCGCTTGGAATAGCCGCCGCCTTCGACATCATAGGCGCGAGTCACGGTTCCATCCGCATCGGCCACCAGTTGGAAGGGAAGACCATATTTCTCAGTGAACTGCTTGTGAGAGGCTTCGTCATCCATACTCACCCCTAAGACCACCATATCTTTACCTTGGAGTTCAGCATAGGCATCACGGAATCCTTGGGCTTCTTTAGTGCAACCGGGGGTATCATCTTTGGGGTAGAAGTACAGCACCACGGTTTTACCTTTGAACTGAGACAGAGTAATGGTGTCTCCGTTGGTGTCTTTGGCGGTGAAATCGGGGGCAGTGGAGCCAACAGCGAGAGTCATATGGGGATCTCCTTACATTTCTTCATATATCTGTTGGTATCCTAACATTGTTGACCGGTTGGGGAACAAGGGGGGAAAACCCGATCACGGGTCAACAATTTCAATCATGGTAGATAAGGCCGCCATCTGATTGACGTTAACGGCATTGCGGGCCGTGCGAACTTCAATATCTCCTCGGCTATAGCGGTTCATATCCGTCAACAGCGCCTTGACCACATTCAGAGAGTCCTCATCCCTTAACGCCAGGGGAGAGCGGCTGGCTAGGCCCGTTTCCCCGGCGATGCGTGCAATGGCGCGGAGGGCATCCCGCAGGGGACGAGTGCTGGCAATGGTCAGGATTTCCACATAGCCACGGCCTGTTAGACAGAGGTGAAAGTCACCACTGGGATTGGTGCAATAGTTGCGTTGAGGATTACGGCTTCCTTCATGTTCGGGAGCGATTAAGGATTGCCCTGAAGCGAGGCGGGCGGCTTGTTCTGGGGCATCCCAATCGTTGGGATAGAGGACAGTAATGCGACCACTACTGCCGATCGCCAGCAGGCTGACATAGAGATCGCGATCTTCGTGATTGGTCACGTGAATCAGCACTTCTGACCCGGAGGGTAAGCGATTGAGGTCATGCTCTCGTTGCTGGACGACTAAATCACGACTGCTGCGAGTCCCGCTCCGGGCCAGGGTCTGGTTGTTTTGGGCCACTTCGACTTGCACTTCTAAGTTGAGGTTGGAGGTGTCACTATTGAGAACGGAGCCGAGAATCTGTCCAGCCAGGAGCAGTTGGAAGCGGGGAACGAGACGGTTGGCGGCGGCGGCGATGGATTCGTTGGGCTGACCGAAGCTTTGGGGGATGGGAACCAGTCCTCGGGTAAAGAGGCCAATGCTGCCGAGTTGTGAGATGTCCCTTAACCCTTGTTCGACGGCTAGAGCCTGGGCGGTACGGGTCATGCGACCGATGAGAAAATGGGGGGTTGCGCCGCTATCGAGGGGGACGGGGTCAACTTGTCGAATTTGCCCGAGGAGCGATCGCATCTCATTGAGGTCATCCTCTAGGGAGGGGTCGAGTCCCAGGCGCAGGCTCAACTCTGGGGGAACACCTCGCACCCGTTCTCGCAGCAGTCGTCCCGCTTGGGGGAGAGATCGCGCCTCACCCTGCACGATGCCATAACCGCGCAACCCCTCCCGTCGCGTCTGTTCAATTTGCGCTAGTTCTTGCCCTTGAGCATCAATCGCCGCAAACACCGCCCCCTCTTCAAAGGCTTCTAAACTCTGGGAGGACACCCCACCGAGCCAGAATGAGATCTCCCCATTCTCCTCTCCCAAGACAACGGCTTCCGCTGGTGGTGTTTGCGGGGTGAGGAAATAGAGGGGTTTTTGGTCGTGTTCACTCCCTGGGGCAACGGCAAACACGGGGGCCTGCTGAATCCCGGAACTGTTGGCCACATCCCGAGCGCTGCGAGATAAATCCACAAAGACCCGTTGCAGGGGCAAATTCCCCGGCTGCTGCCACAAATAGCGAGTCACGCCGTAGGTAAAGGCTCCGGCAAAGAAACGACCCGCACCGCGACCAAAAGAGGCATCAGCGGCGAGTTGATTGGCTTGAGCGGAGCCAACGGCTACCCCTTTGGCGATACCTTCGGTGCGTCGCTGTTTCAACTCGGCGGCAGACAAGTCAAGACGACTCATCCAGGTCTCTTGGGTCATCAGTTCTTGCTCACTGGGATCGGGATAGCCGTCACCGAAGCGAGTTTCAATGGCTCGGAAGCGCAGGTCGCCTCGGGTTCCGCCCCCGGAATGGCAACTGTCGAGCATGACGGTGACTTGGTCTGTCTTCAGGGCGGACATGAGCAGAAAGAGGGTTTTGCCCATAATGTCGTTGACCAAGTTCGGGTTGGAACCCAGACGACCGTCATAGGGAACCATGGTTCCGTTGTAGCCTTGAACGCCCTGATAGCGAGGGTCTCGGGGCAGAGGAATTGGGTCTGGGTCACGCACTAAGGCTCCATGACCCGAGAAGTGAAACACCACGACATCTCCGGGTTGAGCTTGGTCGATGAGGTGGGATTCAAAGGCATCGAGGAGGTTCGCGCGGCTGGCGTTTTCATCGCTGAGGGTGAGGATATCTTGGGGATTGAAGCCAAAGCGATGCACCAGTAACTCCCGCTGCATTTCCATATCGGTGACACAGCCTCGCAGGGGAGCAATGCCTAGGGGATAGCGGTTGATGCCCACCAAGAGGGCTAATTTGCGGGAGGTGGGTTGAGCGAGGACCCGGTTGAGGCGATCGCCTTGTCGAGCGAGGTCCCACTGACTGAGGGCGATCGCCCCCAACGCCCCACCAGCCCCCTGAAGAAAATAACGACGTTTCATAATTGACCTTTAAATACCCGTGAACGAATACCCGTGAACGTTTAAATCAAACCCCTTCCCGTCGGAACGAAAAATCCCCTCCAGGGAGGGGTGCCCGAAGGGCGGGGTGGGTTCTTCGGGCTGTCAGTACTCACCTCAACCCACCCCTAGCCCCTCCCTGGAGAACCCACCCCTAGCCCCTCCCTGGAGGGGAAACCCAGCCTCCCTCAATCCAGAGGCGTCCACTGCCCCGAAAACAGAAACGACGCCCAATAATAGGGATGCGCCCCCCGACTGAGCCAGTCCAACTGCACCTCCCGCAACGCCTCACTCCGTCCCTCTCCCGCCAACAACCGTTGATAATAATCCTCCATCAAATCCGCCGTCTCCTCATCCGCCACCTTCCACAAACTCATCAACTGACTCTCGGCCCCCGCCATCACAAACGCTCGCCGCAACCCATAAACCCCCTCACCATTGGCCACATCGCCCACTCCCGTCTCACAAGCACTCATCACCACCAAACGAGTCCCCCGCAAATCCAACCCCACCACTTCGAGAGCGGTCAACACTCCATCCTCCCCTTCACTGTCTCGGGTATTAAACCCCGCCCACGCCAACCCTGAGCGCAGCAGAGGATTCTCACTGCTGGTAGGACGGTCACTGGGAGGCGCAGCAAAACTGCCCCCCAGTGGTCCAGCAGTGACCACATCAATGTTTCCCCGAGTGAAATCCCTTATCGGACGAGGTGGTACAAACTCCACATCCTGGAGAAAGAAACCATGAGTCGCCAGATGGAGAATACTGGGAGCCTGAACCTGTTTGAGAGCATTTTCCGTCGCCTCGGCTTCCGTGAGAACAATGGGATTGTCCAGAAGGGGAGCAATAGCATCCACCTCCCGCTGAGTCCCCGGCAGTTCTCCAAACTGTAAATCCTCTATCTCCATTGACCGTTGAGACTCTCCCCGAGTCGCCTGTGCCACCTGCATCACCGCAGAGGTATCCGCATCATCATAATTAGGATTGGCAAACAACACCGGCGGTTGACGACTGGGACGGGGATTTTGCAGTCGTAATAAATCCCGTCCCGTGGTCAAATGAGTCAATTGATAGGATTCCACCAAATAACGATTCTCCTCATCCACCAGTGCGGCAAAGGGAATCAAGTTCAGTTGACCATCAGGAGACAGGAGTAGATGGGTGGCATCTCCGAGGAGAGGACGAATGGGAGCCATCAGCAACTCATCGAGTTGTCGTCCAGTAGTTTGGACTCGTTGCTCGGAGTTAGGAACGCGAGTGGCGTTGAGGAAGGCAAAAGCGGCATTGTCAATGGTTTCGGCATCTCCTAAGTCCACCGCTTGAGGGTCGCCGGAGGCATGAAGGACATAGGCGGCATAACGAGGTTTTCCCCAACCCTGTGACCAGGGACGATATTGGACGAGTTCTACTAACGCCGCATCAGGGGGGATTAGCGCCTGAACCGCCTCAATCTCCACTGGTTCTGGTGTCCCTAAGTCTAAACTAATCCAAAGAGATAAGTACTGCTCTAACTGTTCCACCTGTTGACGGAGGATATAAATCTCCGCACGATAAAGCTCAGGGTCTTGGTCGTTTAAACCAGCATACAAGCGATTCGCCAGTCTAGTTGTGGCGTTAGTGTAGTCTTCCACCATTTCAGGGCTGAGTCTCTCTCGTATGAGTTGTTGTGTCTCGGTCACTGCGTCAAGGATGCGTCCTTTGCCGCGCAGGATTGTGGTTAGGGCAAGACGAGCTGCCTCGGGATGGTCTGGGGCCTGCTGAAGATGGAGGGAGAGAGTTTGATGAGTTGAAGCATCAGAAGGGGGGACAATATGGGCACGATCTTGTCTCAGCGATTCTGCAACCTTGTTGAGATCCCGAGCGAGGCTAGCTTCTGGGTTGAGTATTCTGGAACTATCCCGTCTCGTTTCCTCAATATCCAAGACCCGTTGAAGAAAACTGAGACCTTGACCTATGTCTCCCTTATCTTGGTAGAAACCTACTAATTTAAGGAGAGTGTAGGGCAAAAACCAGGAGGGGACAAAAACTGACTCTCCCGGGTTAGTTTCTAGTAAGTTTCCTTGTTCGTCGATTTGTCTGAAAAGCTCATCAGAGTTTATTTCTGTCCCAGTTTCTCGAATCTCAAGGGCCCGGAGATAGAGCGGTTCGGCGGCGCTATAGTTTCCCTGGCGATGGTAGAGTGCTGCCAAAAGCTCAAGTTGGTGGGCCAAAAGCTCAAGTTGCTGAGCACTTTCTTGAATCTCAAGGGCACGGAGGTAGAGAGGTTCGGTGGCGCTATAGTTTCCTTGTTCTTGGTAGAGTGCGGCTAAACCATTGAGGCTTGAGACGACATCAGGATGGGACTCTCCTAGGGCACTTTCTTGAATCTCAAGGATACGGTGCCAGACAGATTCAGCCTCACTGTAGTTCCCTTGTTCTTGGTAGAGTGCGGCTAAACCATTGAGGCTTGAGACGACATCAGGATGGGACTCTCCCAGGGCACTTTCTTGAATCTCAAGGGTGCGGTGCCAGACAGATTCAGCCTCACTGTAGTTCCCTTGTTCTTGGTAGAGTTGTGCTAGAAACATGAGTCCCTGAACTACAAGAGGATGTGACTCTACAAAAACTGCTTCGAAAATCTCAAGGATACTACGCCAAACGAATTCAGCCTCACTGTAGTTTCCTTGCTGAAAGTACAGTTGTGTTAAATCCGCGAGGTCCCCCACTACAGCGAGATGTGACTCTCCCAGGGTGGTTTCATGAATCTCAACGATACGGTGCAAGAGAAGTTCGGCGGCAGTATAGTTTCCCTGTTTCTGGTAGAATCCTGCTAAATTCCTGAGGCTTGGGATTATATTAATATGCGACTCGCCGAGGGCGGTTTCTAAAATCTCAAGAGCACGATAGTGTAGAGCCTCAGTGACTCTAAAATTTCCTAGATTATGGTAAATTGCTGCCAAATTATTGATGGTAATACCTAGGTCAGGATGTGATCCCCCTAGGGTTGTTTCTTGTATTTCAAGAACACGCAAGTATAGAGATTCTGCCTCTCTGATATCTGGTTTATCTTGGTAGAATGCCGCCAAATTATTAATGCTTAGGACTATATTAGGATGAGACTCTCCCCAGGTAGTTTCACTAATCTCAAGGGCACGACGGTAGAGAGCTTCGGCAGCATCATAGTTTCGCTGTTCTTGGTAGAAGTTCGCTAAGTTATTGAGACTTGGGACTATATCAGGGTGAAATTCTCCCCAGGTAGTTTCATTAATCTCAAGGGCACGACGGTAGAGAGCTTCGGCGGCATCATGGTTTCGCTGTTCTTGGTAGAAGTTCGCTAAGTTATTGAGGATTGGAACCACATCGGGATGAGACTCTCCCAGGCGGGTTTCTAGGATCTCCAGGGCACGATGCAAGAGAGCTTCTGTGGTACTATCGTTTCCCCAGAGAAGGTAAAGTTCTACCAACTTATTGAGGATTTGGAGGGGGCCTGTAGCGATATCGGGATGAGACTCTCCTAGGGTGGTTTCTAGGATCTCCAGGGCACGACGGGAAAGGGGTTCGGCAGCACTCAAGTTTCCCTGGATCAAGTAGAGTGCTGCCAAACCCATGAGGCTATAAGCGAGATCGGGGTGAGACACTCCCAGGGTGATTTCTCCGATATCAAGGGCACGATGCAAGAGAAGTTCAACAGCACTCAAGTTTCCCTGGGTCAAGTAGATTCCTGCCAAACCCATGAGGCTATAAGCGACAGAGGGATGAGACTCTCCCAGGGTGGTTTCTCGGATTTCCAGGGAGCGGAGG
>FSSI02000035.1:0-46621 GCA_900149785.2 Phormidium lacuna HE10JO
AGTTATTGGCTTAGATGTCGGACTCAATCATTTCTACACCGACTCAGACGGTCAGACCGTGGAAAATCCCAGATATCTCAGAAAGTCTGAGAAAGCTCTCAAGCGTCTCCAACGTCGATTGGCTAAGACTCAGAAAGGGTCTAAGAATCGACAGAAAGCTAGAAATCGATTCGCGAGAAAGCACCTCAAGGTAAGTCGGCAACGTAAAGACTTTGCTGTGAAGACGGCATTGTGCGTAGTCCAGTCTAACGACTTGGTCGCCTATGAAGACTTGAGGGTGCGAAATTTGGTAAAAAACCATAATCTCGCTAAATCGATCTCCGATGCGGCCTGGTCAACGTTCCGTCAGTGGCTGGAGTATTTCGGCAAGGTGTTCGGGGTAGCAACGGTTGCTGTGGCTCCCCAGTACACGAGCCAGAATTGCTCTAACTGTGGGGAGAAGGTCAAGAAATCTCTATCAACGAGAACCCACCGCTGTCCCCATTGCGGTTTTGTTGCTGACAGAGACCATAATGCAGCTATTAACATCCTTGAATTAGGATTGCGTACCGTAGGGCATACGGGAATTAACGCCTCTGGAGACATCGACCTCTGCCTTGGTGGGGAAACTCCTCAAGGTAAGTCGAGTCGCAGAAAGAGGAAACCTCATCAGTGATGGTGGGAATCCCACGCTATATTCTTTGAATTAGCGTGGGAGGATGTCAAAGTAGTTTTTCCGAATTTTTGAGAGGAGGTTGGGAAATGCGATCGCTTGGTGAAGAAGGGAACAGGGAACGGGGAACGGGGAACGGGGAACGGGGAACGGGGAACAGGGGAGAAGAAGGCAAGAGGCAAGGGTTAGCTGTATTGCAAAACTAACGTGGCATCCATCGCACTGGTGAGGTGTAGGCCGGCCATCATGCCGCCGGAGAGGGCGTATTTACCGTTGTCGAGACGACTGAGGGTTTCAAAGCCACTGCGGCGTTGTTTGTCGTTGAGAGTCCAGTAGCGTTGGACAATGGCGGCGGGGGTAATCCAACCTTCTCCCTCGACTCGCCCTAATTCGCTATGTTGCAGAACAAATGTATATTGACGTTCCCCACCATCGAGGCGGCCCCGATATTGACAGGTGATTTCTTGCCGTTCTCGGTTTGGGAAGGTGAGTTTTGTAACCATGCTATACCAGTTATCTTGTCCCCAAGCCACAATGGTGCGACCCGTCACGGTAATGGGCGGGTTTGAGCGTTCGAGCCAGTTGCCTTCTAGGCGCCACCGACCTTGTTCGAGTAAAAACGAGTGAGCTACCACAATTTACAACAAAGGATTGCCATCAGATGAGAGGGTTCAGAGAATTCCTCGCTAGGAGAATCTTAGCAGTTGGGATAGGGGGGAAGGGAACAGGGAACAGGGAACAGGGAACAGGGGAGAAGAAGGCAAGAGGCAAGAGGCAAGAGGCAAGAGGCAAGAGGCAAGAGGCAAGAGAAGGGAACGGGTGAGGGTTGGGGTTAGGGGTGGTGGATGTCGCCGAGGGGGACGGGTTTGCTGGCCCCGGTGACGCTGGGGAGGTTGCCGGGATAGCCTTGGATGCGCCAATAGGCGAGGATGGCGAAGGCGATCGCCTCCTTGAAATCGGCGTTCAGTCCCCAGTCATCGCTACTGGCTAGGGAAATGCCGGGAAGATGGGTTTGCAGACGAGATCGTAGATAGTGATTACGACTTCCGCCACCGCAGAGGATTATATCTTGAGGAGGTTGGGGGAGGAAGCGTTGGTAACTGTCGGCGATCGCGGCGGCGGTGAAGTCGGTGAGGCTGGCCAGCCAGTCGGCATCACTCAGATGTGGGGCCAGATGGGCGGACTGTTGACGACAGTGCTGCAAGAACGCGGGGCCAAAGTCTTCTCGGCCGGTGGATTTGGGGGGCGGTTGTTGGAAAAAGGGATGACGTAGCCACTGTTGTACTAAGTCTGAGTTGGGAGTCCCTGAGGCGGCCCAGTCGCCGTTAGGGTCGTACTGTTGCGCCCCGTCTGTCAGTTGAGCGATCGCTAAGTCGATGAGGATATTGGCGGGGCCGGTATCCCAGCCGAGGATGCCCTGAAAGCTGTCGCCACAGCCGGCGGGGAGATAGGTCACGTTGCCGATTCCGCCGAGGTTCTGTACGCAGCGATCGCGCTGAGGATGGGCAAATAGACAGACATCGATGGGGGGAACCAGGGGCGCTCCTTGTCCTCCGGCGGCGATATCAGCGGCGCGAAAGTTGCTGACGGTGGGGAGTTGGGTTTGCTGGGCAATGACGGCACCCCGGCCAAGTTGGAGGCTGTAGCCGAGATGGTCTGGACTGGGGGGTGGGGCGTGGAAAACGGTTTGTCCGTGAGATCCAATGAGTTGGGCGGGGGGTTGGTTGCGTTGGATAAGTTGGGCGGCGGTGGCGAAGGCGGTGGCGATCGCATCGTCGAGTTGGGCCAGTTCGCTCAGGGGTAGGGGATCGTTGCTGGCGGCGGCGAGGACTTGCGATCGCAGCTGGGGCGGTGCGATTTGCTCATAGGGGAAGGTTTGGGCAGCCAGAAGGGTGATGTTGAGGGGCGATCGTCCGCCGCTGAGTTCAACGAGAGCCGCGTCGATACCATCGATCGATGTGCCACTCATCAGGCCGATGACACGAACGGGAGTCTCGGGGTCAGGTATGATCAAATCCGGGCTGTGCTGCGGCATAGTTCACGATTGACGATTCAGGTTCTAGCCTATCTCCCATGTTCCCCGATTTTTTACCAGCTGCGGTTCACCAACTGAGTGAAGAGACTTCGATTCAACAGGCTCAGGCAATTCAACGATTAGAGGTGCAGGTTCGAGTTCAGGGGGGCGAGTTGCCAATTCCCACAACCTATGTCCATCGAGGCGTCTGTCAAGGAGATGGAGAGACCCCTATTTTACTGTTACATGGGTTTGATAGTTCGGTGTTAGAATTTCGCCGCCTACAACCGTTATTAGCGCAATCTCAGGAAACCTGGGCGGTGGATTTGTTGGGGTTTGGTTTTACGGAACGACTCCCCCAGAGTTCCTTTTCTCCCGAGGCGATCAAAGCTCATTTATATGGGTTTTGGCAACAGGCGATCGCCCGGCCGGTGATTTTAGTGGGGGCTTCGATGGGAGGTGCGGCGGCGATCGATTTTGCTCTGACCTATCCCGAGTCCGTTGAACGGCTGGTTCTCCTCGACAGTGCTGGGATTGCCAATGGACCTATTTTGGGTAAATACTTATTTCCTCCGTTTGATAGCCTGGCGGCCAATTTTCTTCGTCGGCCGGGGGTTCGCAATCAGATTAGTTATTCAGCCTATTTCGATAAGTCATTGAACTCAGCTGATGCTCGGTGTTGTGCGGCGTTGCATCTCGATTGCGCGGGCTGGAAACAGGCACTGATTAAGTTTACGAAAAGTGGGGGATTTCCTTCGTTCGCGTCACGCCTTAGCCAATTGAACCTCTCTACCTTAGTTATTTGGGGTGAGGAGGATCGTATTTTAGGAACTAAGGATGCTGAGCGGTTTCGGAAAGGAATTTCTGACAGCCAGTTAGTTTGGGTTCCAAGTTGCGGCCATGTACCGCATTTGGAATGTCCAGATCAGACTCGACAGGCGATCGAGGTTTTTGGGGGAAGGGAGTAGGCAATAGGCAATAGGCATAACCCACCCCTAACCCCTCCCAAGAGGGGAAGGTAAGAGGTAAGAGGCAATAGGCAAGAGGCATAACCCACCCCTAACCCCTCCCAAGAGGGGATGGCAAGAGGCAAAAGGTAAGAGGTAAGAAAACACGCCCCTCGCCTCTTCCCAGAGGGGAAAGACGTAGGGGCGTACTCTTGCGGTTTTCCTCTTATTCGTTTGTTGCTAAACGTTCTTTGTCGAGGCGACGTTTGCGGGCGTAAAGTTGAATGGTGGCTGCCATGAGAATCACCGCTCCAAAGATTAGCCAGGGGGCAATGGTGGTGGGAAAATTGTTTTTGAATACCGCCAACATAACAATGACAAGTAATAGTAATGTCGGAGCTTCATTGAGGGCGCGAAGCTGTTTACTTGTCCAACTACATTCACCGTCTGCCAATTTTTTCATCAAGTAACCACAATAAAAATGATAGGCAATCAGTAGAGCAACAAATCCCAATTTAATATGGAGCCAACTTGACTTCATGATATCAGGATTGGTGCTGATGATGCCGATCGCCATCACGGCGGTCACAATCATTCCTGGCGTTGTGATAATGTGGTATAGCCGCTTTTCCATAATCTGATATTGGTTTTTGAGGATGGAACGAGCGGGTTCAGGTTCGGCATCGGCTTCAACGTCATAAATAAATAAACGGACTAAATAAAAAAGTCCAGCGAACCAGACCACGATGCCAATTAGGTGAAATGCTTTGTACCACAAGTAAGCCATGAAATCAATTCGCTCTGGGGCGAACATTTAAACCACGTTCGTTAGGATACAAAATTTCTGGGAGCTTGAGCTAGGGCTTGTTAAGAAACGCTACAGATGGGGAGGCGGATGTGGGGGGGGAGATACCTCGGGGGTGGCGATCGCAACTTAGGGATGGAAGAAAAGCGCTACTCTGACCGGAAGATGAGGCTACCGCCGTCTGAATTCCCCGGAAATTGGGGCGACTCGGCTGAAACAACTAGAAAAACCTGCGACTTTGCGTCTAGGCACGGTTGAAACTCCTCTTGGTGAGTGGACTAGAATAGTAGCTTCAGAGCATAACTCAGGGGGCAAGCTCGTCAATCCATTCCGATGCGGATCGCCGAGGTGATGAGTGTTTGGCGAAATCGTAGGGTGCATAGCGGCAGACTGAATCCCAGACTGGCCGGCGAACTACCAGCAAATCAGGTACAGCGATGACTTCCTCACCCGTTCAACGACGCAACTTCATGAGAGACGAAGATAAACCGAAGGAACAACTGATTCATGAGTTAGCCCTCCTCCGCGATCGTCTTGCATCCTTAGAAGCCACACAGGAAACAGCCCAACAGGAGCAAGACGAATCTGGATTACACGATGCTGGATTAGACGATAATAGCCTGCAATCGCAGCTTGAGGAACGCACCGCCGCTCTCGTCGAAGCCAATGATCAGTTAGTGGCTGAAATTGTCAAGCATACGCGGGCCGAACAGGCGCTGCGATCGGCGAAAGAGCAACTTGAGGCGGTTCTCGATGCGGTTCCGGGGGTGGTGTCTTGGATTACCCGAGATTTACGCTATTTGGGGGTTAACCGCCAACTGGCCCAGATGTTTGAGGCGGAACCGGAGGACTTCATCGGTAAAGATATTGGCTTTTTGCGGGCCAGTACGGACTTTCATGATTTCATGAAGTCTTTTTTTGAGAGTGACGCCGATGATGCGGCTTGTGAAGTTTCGACGCGGGTGCATGGGGAACTGCGGGATTTCCTGATTGTGGCCCAGAAATATGATAGCGATCGCGCGGCGTTTACGGTGGGGATTGACATCAGCGAACGTCGTCAGGCAGAAAATGACCTACGAGCGGCGAAAGACCAACTCCAGGCGATTTTAGAGGCAGTTCCAGGCATGGTGTCCTGGATTAGTAGCGATTTACGCTATCTCGGGGTGAACCGTCATCTGGCCAAAACCTATAATCTGCCGCCAGAAGCTTTTGTAAACCAAGGTATTGGCTTTTTACAAACCAGTGATTTATTTGAGGGGTTCCTCGAAGATTTTTTTGCCAGTGACGCGACGGAACATTGCCAAGAAATTACAGCTAAAGTCTATGGAGAAACCCATAGTTATCTGATTGCGGCACAAAAATATGATGAAGGTCGAGCGGCGTTTACTGTCGGGATTGATGTGACCGAGCGCCACCGAGCCATTCAAGCCCTCAAAGAAGCTGAAGCCAAATATCGCAATTTATTTGAAAATGCGGTTGAGGGGATTTATCAAATCAGACCGAATGGCATTTATCTCAATGCTAATCCAGCTTTAGCTCGCATTTATGGCTATGAATCTTCCCAAAGCCTGATTAACAATCTTAGTTGTGGCGATCGCCTCCTCTATGTCAACATCGACCAACGACAAGAGTTCTTAGAAATCCTTCATCATCAGGGTCGAGTTATCGGCTTTGAGCAACAAATTTATCGCCAAGATGGCAGTATTGTTTGGATTTCCGAAAATGCTCGCTTAGTTTGGGATGATAGCGCTGAAAATCTCCTATATTACGAAGGAACCGTTGAAGATATCACGGAACGCAAACGAGCTGAAGATGCCTTACAACGAGCCAATGAAGACCTCGAAAGTCGAGTCGAAGAACGGACAGCTGCCCTGCGCCAATCGAATGAACGACTCATGTTAGAAATTGGTGAACGTCAGCGGATTGAAGCCGCTTTACGCAAGTCTGAAGCTGAGTTGCGGGCATTATTTGAAGCGATGACGGATACGATTGCTGTGTTTGATGCCCAGGGTCGCTATGTTAAAATCGTTTCGACCAATTCTGAAATTCTTTATAGTCCCACAGAAGACCGAATTGGCAAGAGTGTTTATGAGGTTTTACCGCCGACGCAAGCGAGTATTTTCATCAGCCATATTCAGCGTGCCTTAAATACGGGGCAAACGGTAAATTTAGAGTATAACCTAGACATCGAAGATCCCGAACAGGAACAAGTGTCAGAGGTTTGGTTTGCGGCAACCGTATCCCCTTTGCCTGACAATTGTGTGATTTGGGTTGCCCGCAATATCACGGAACGTCGCCGAGTTTTGAATGCGTTGCAAGAAGCGGAAGAAAAATATCGCAGTATTTTTGAAAATGCGGCGGAAGGGATTTATCAAACCACACCTCATGGGGCTTATCTCAGCGCGAATCCTGCCTTAATTCAGATGTATGGTTATGATTCTTTAGAGGATTTACAAAACCATGTGCAGGATGTTGCCCGAGATTTATATATTGATCGCGATCGCCGCCTACAATTTGTCACGCGTTTAGAAGAAAATGGCTCAATTTCTGAGTTTGAATTACAAGTTTATTGTAAAGATGGCAGTATTATCTGGACATCAGAAAATGCTCGAACCGTGCGAGATTCTCGGGGACGCATCCTGTATTATGAAGGAACGGTTCAAGAAATCACGAAGCGCAAGTTAGCTGAAGAAGCCTTGCGGGCAGAACAGGAAAAATCAGAAAGTTTGCTTTTAAATGTTCTACCGCGCAAAATTGCAGAACAACTGAAAGAAGACCAAACCTCCATCGCTGAACGCTTCGATGAAGCAACCATTATGTTTGCTGATTTGGTGGACTTTACCAGCGTCTCCGCCCAGATGTCGCCGTCGAAATTAGTGGCGATGTTGAATGATATCTTTTCAACGTTTGATCAGTTAGCGTTAGCCTACCGCTTGGAGAAAATTAAGACCATTGGTGACGCCTATATGGTGGCCGGAGGCCTACCCATGCCGATGGCCGATCATGCTGAAGCGATCGCCGAAATGGCCTTAGAAATGCAATGGGCCATTGAAGAGTTTAAGCGGGAGAAAAATCTCTCATTTCAACTGCGAATTGGCATCAATACCGGTCCCGTCGTCGCTGGGGTGATTGGGATTCGTAAATTCGCCTATGATTTATGGGGAGACACCGTTAATGTCGCCAGCCGCATGGAATCCCAGGGACAGGCCGGCAAAATCCAGGTGACTCAAAAAACCTATGAGATGTTAAAAGACCGCTATATCTTGGAACCTCGGGGACTGTTGGAGGTGAAAGGACGAGGCGAGATGATGACCTATTGGTTATGCGATCGCTTGGGGGATGTTTAATCCTCTCTCACTCCGTCCCTCTATTAATACTTCCGTTCCTGGGGTTCAAAGAGGCTGAGATTGACCGACATGGGGACAATCTCCACCCCCGCCGCTGAGTGATAGGCGAGGCTGTGATGGAGGAAGTTCTCGTCATTGCGACTGGGGTAGTCTTCCCGGAAATGAGCGCCGCGACTTTCCTGGCGGTTAAACGCCGAATGGAGGATCGTTTCAGCCACAATTAGGAGGTTTTCGAGTTCCATGGCTTCGATGAGTTCCGTATTCCAGAGGGTTCCGCGATCGTCGAGGCGCACCTGTTGCACTTGTTGGGCGATCGCCGCGAGTTCATCGAGGCCCTGCTGCATGAGATCCTGACGGCGGAACACCCCGCAAAACTCACTCATCGTATCCTGAAGCCGTTGACGGACTTCATTGATGCGATAGTCTCCTTGGCGATCGCAGAGTCCCTGTAACCGCTGTTTCGCTGCCTCAATATAAGCCTGTTCGTCCAAGTCAGGGAGTTTGCGGGACTGGACATCTGCGGCGATCGCCGCCCCCGTCAGCTTGCCATAAACGACGCATTCAAGCAGGGAATTACTGCCCAAACGGTTCCCCCCATGAACGGAGACACAGGCACATTCTCCAGCCGCATAGAAGCCGCTCACAAAGCTTTCTGGACCGAGGCGCACCTGACCGCGCGTGTTGGTGGGAATCCCGCCCATAGAATAATGGGCCGTCGGACGGACGGGCATCGGTTCGTTAACCGCATCCACCCCCACCAGGCGATGGGCTTCCTCCCAACAGAAGGGAACCCGACTCATGATTTTCTCCCGTCCCATATGGCGCAAATCCAAATGGACGTAAGACCCGCCTGGACTGCCATCAGGCTTAATGCCGCGCCCTTGGCGAATCTCTGTGGCGATGGCCCGGGAGGTAATATCGCGCGGCGCCAGTTCCATCTTACTCGGGGCATACTGTTCCATAAAGCGATCGCCGTGGGCATTGCGCAGATAAGCCCCCTCACCGCGAACCGCCTCAGAAATCAACACTCCAACCGGATATAACCCCGTCGGGTGAAATTGCACAAATTCCATGTCTTCTAAGGGCAGGCCCGCCACCGCCGCCATACCTAAGCCATCCCCTGTCGAGGCATAATCGTTGGAGGTGGTATTAAAGGCCCGGCCATAGCCCCCCGTGGCAAACATCACCGCTTTGGCGCGAACCACCTCAATGCGTCCGCTTTCGAGGTGATACATCACCAATCCCTTGGCGTCTCCATCTTCGATAATGGGGCGCATCACATACCATTCATCGTAAATCGTCACCCCATAGCGGCGAAGATTATTCACCAGTTCATGGAGAATGGCGTGGCCGGTTTTGTCGGCGGCGTAACAGGTGCGGTTGTGGGTATGACCGCCAAAGGCCCGCTGGGCGATGCGTCCATCCTCTAGGCGCGAAAACAAGACCCCCATATGTTCTAGGTCAATGACCACATTGGGGGCTTCTTGCGTT
The DNA here is from genome assembly GCA_900149785.2 of Phormidium lacuna HE10JO. GTDB lineage: Bacteria > Cyanobacteriota > Cyanobacteriia > Cyanobacteriales > Geitlerinemataceae > Sodalinema > Sodalinema lacuna_A. Next base: position 9,257 of record FSSI02000035.1, read on the forward strand.
AGTAAGGCTACGGCGTCTTGATCTGCCAGGTAATCTGACCCCTTGACTGTATCAAAGGCGTGGGCTTTCCAGGAGTCTTGGGAATCGACGTTTTTGAGGCTGGCGGCGATTCCTCCTTGGGCGGCGACGGAGTGCGATCGAATGGGGTGGGTTTTGGCGACGACGGCAATGTTGAGTTGAGAATCGGTGCGGGCGATTTCGACGGCGGCGCGGCTTCCGGCAAGGCCACCGCCGACGATGATGACGTCATGTTGCATGGGAAAAGAAGGCAAAAGGCAAGAGGCAAGAGGCAAGAGGGAGAAGAGAGGCAAGAGGCAAGGGGCAAGGGGCAAGAGGGTAGGGGTGTGCCCTTGTGGTTGCGTTCTTTGGGGAATCGAGAATTGTGGGAAACAATAGAGACGGGGAGGCGATCGCTCCCCCTCTCCATCTTGCCATGATCCGTCGTGACCGGAAGATCAATGTCAAGAAAGCACAACCTTAAGAAAGCACAACGATTTAGCCTGTTGCTTGGGCGGGTTTCTCACTGGGGGGGCGTTTTCCGGAAAACTTCGAGGTTTCCGCTGCCGGGTCCACGGCGTTGACTTCAATATGATTGAGTAGGGTGGTGACAAAGGCGAACAGAAGGAACGGAAGCGAGAGAACGACGATCAACCCGACGGTTAATAAGGCATACACTTGACGTTCCGTACTCCACAAGGCTAAAGCCGATGCCAGACTGAGGAAGATGACAATCAGCCAAATAATGATTTGACCGTAAATGTCCCCGAAGCTGAGGGTACATCGCAGGCGATAGTTTTCAAAGTTTTCCATGGGACTCCAGTAAATCGGACAAGCGGTCTTAATTACTCCCAGATTAAGCGAAATCCCCCAAATTGTGAGAGTTCTTCAAGTTTTGTTAAAAATGGGGCCGTTGCCAGCCACAAAAAAGCGGCGAACCGAGGGATTCGATGCACCGCTTTTTAAAAAACGTTACAAAACTCGCAAAAAACGGTTACAAACTTAACAGAAATGGTCGGTCGTTTGAGCGATCGCTCGACCCATCACCTAGGCCTTCAAGGTTCAGAGGCCGTAGGGGCGAAAAATTTTTCGCCCTACAATTTTGTATACAATGCAACAAATCACACCGCATTTTCTGAAGACTCAGGGACTAAGCCTTGTAGTTGACAATGCGGGCGAAGCTTTCGGGTTCCAAACTTGCGCCTCCAACCAAGGCCCCATCAATTTCAGGCTGGGCCATAATCTCATCCACATTCGCCGGTTTCACCGATCCACCATATTGAATCGGAACCTCAGCATTGGTGAGTTTCGAGCGAATTAAACCAATGACGCGATTCGCTTCAGCGGCTTCACAGGTATCTCCTGTGCCGATCGCCCAAATCGGTTCATAGGCAATAATCAGCTTATTCTGGTCAACATCGACTAACCCATTCTCCAACTGAGAGAAGATATGCGCTTCTGTTTCCCCAGCATCTCGTTGGGCCTTGGTTTCGCCGACACAGAGAATCGGTGTCATTCCAGCGGCTTGAGCGGCTTTGAGTCGTCGGTTGACGGTTTCATCGGTTTCACCGAAATACTCCCGGCGTTCACTGTGGCCAACGACGACATAATCGACCCCCAACTCCGTCAACATCGGGGGGGAAATTTCGCCGGTGAAGGCACCGCAATCTTCCCAATGGACATTTTGCGCGCCGAGACGCACTCGTCCCCCATGCAAGTTCTTCGAGAGGCTTCCCAAGACCGTGTAAGGCACACAGAGAATTACATCTCGTTCATCAGGCGTGTCTTCGAGGTGAGAGACAAACCCTTTCAAAAACTCCAGGGCTTCTGCCTGGGTTTTGTACATTTTCCAGTTACCAGCTAGAACAGTTTTCCGCACGGGTGACAACAGTTTTCTCCACGAGACAACAAAAGCACCCTTCAGTGTAGAACGTTTTGGGTCTATTTGGCCATGGAGATCTCAAACATCGTGAACATCCTGTCGAGAGTGCAGACGGCTGGTTGCTTTCCCAGGGGGCGATCGCGTCCCCCATCGCGTCCCCCATCGCGTCCCTAACCACGCCCAAGACGATCAAAGGAGTTTGATAGGGTTGGAATCATCTCGACTCAGAGGTTGGGCTGAAACACTGGGCTGAAACACTGGGCTGAAACACTGGGCTGAGATTTTGGCATGATTGAGACTTTGACGAGAGGATAGAGCCAGAAATCATGAAACTCTTACAAATTGATGCCTTTAGCGATCGCCCCTACCAAGGGAACCCAGCGGCCGTTTGTCTTCTCGATCGCGCCGTCGAGGAGACCTGGATGCAATCGGTGGCCGCCGAAATGAACCTATCAGAAACCGCCTTTCTGCACCGAGAGGGCCGAGGCTTCCGCCTACGTTGGTTCACCCCCACCACCGAAGTCGATCTCTGTGGCCACGCCACTCTGGCTGCCGCTCACGCCCTCTGGGAAACGGGCCGGGTTCCAGAGGGCCAAGATATCCCGTTTTACACCCGTAGCGGCGACCTGAGCGCCCACCGCCAACAGTCTTGGATTGAATTAGACTTTCCCGCCAGTCCCGTCGTGCAACGACCCCCTAACGACCCAATTCTGCCAAAACTCGAAGCCGCCCTCGATGTCATTCCCCTGTTTGTCGGCGAAAGTGTCTTGCAGTATCTGCTCGTCGAAGTGGCGACGGCGGCCGAAGTCCAGAATCTCGATCCCGATTTCGCTCAACTGGGCCAACTCCCCTGTCATGGGGTGATTGTCACCAGTCGCAGCCAGGGATTGATGCTCGATCGCGCTCGTCAGGGAGATTATGACTTTATCTCCCGCTTTTTTGCGCCCCGCATGGGGATTAACGAAGATCCTGTCACCGGTTCGGCCCACTGTTGTCTCGGTCCCTACTGGGGGCGCAAACTGAAGAAAATGCAGTTGTTGGCCTATCAAGCCTCTCCCCGTGGTGGTATTGTCCGGGTGCGACGGGAAGCCGAACGGGTGGTCTTAGGAGGACAGGCGGTCACAGTGTTGGAGGGAACTCTGTTGGGCTAGAGTCGGCCGGGTTTTCCAGCCTAGGAATTGGCCTGGTTAGAATTGAGTCGGACGAGGGTGATCGGGCATTAACCGACCTCGTCTTCAAACCGTTAGTGAGTGGCCAACGATTGTGAATCCTGTAACTCCGACTTTTCTCTGGCTTAACCCGAAAGGACAGATTGTTTCGATACAGCCGGGGGGGGACCAGACTCTCAATGATCAGGGTATGGAGTTGTTACATCAACCCATCACCCGCTTGATTCCCCAATGGACGACGAAGGTTTGGCAACGTCATTGGACGTCACTGGTGGCCGGAGAAACGATTGAGGAGATTGTCAGCACTCAGCATCGTCTGGCGGGTTCTCCTCCCTTGTGGATTCGAGTCAGCCTCCTGGTTTTGGGCAAAACCCGCTACGGTTTTGCTCAGGTGGGAACGGCTGAGCCTGAGTTTTCTCAGTTTCGCCAATTGGTGGATAATGCCTTTGATACGCTCTACTCTTACCGTTTTACACCGGAGGGGTTTGAGTATCTGAGTCCGAGTATTGAACGACTGATGGGCTATCCGCCGCAAGCGTATTATGAGGATAAGGACTTACTGTTAAGTCAAATTCATCCAGATGATGTGCCGCAATTGCGTCAGTTATTGGCTGGAAATGTGGTAGCCGAAACGCCGTTAAGTTTGCGCTGGTTTCACCGGGATGGTCATCTGGTTTGGACCGAACAACAGGATACGTTGGTTTATAATGCGGCGGGGGATGCGATCGCCATCGAAGGCATTATCCGAGATATTACGAAACGTCATGAGACGGAGTTGGCGTTACGGCAACAGGCGGAACGAGAACGGTTAGTTAGTGCGATCGCCCAACGGATTCGTCAATCGCTACATCTACGAGAAATTTTACAGACAACGGTGTCGGAGGTGCGCCATTTTCTCGACAGCGATCGGGTTCTAATTTACCGCTTTGATGTCAACCCAGCCGAGGAAGCTAACTGTCAAGGGATTGTGGTGGTTGAGTCTGTTGATCGTCTCTGGAAACCGATGCTTAACCATCAAATCCCTTTAAATCCCAAGGAGTCTCCTGAACTTCAATGCTATCTGAATGGCCGCAGTCATATTATTAATGATATTGCTCAAGAGAGTGATGTAATGCTAAGGGCCTTGTTAAATCCGTTTCAAATCAAGTCGAGCTTAATTGTGCCGATTTTATTGCAGTCATCAGAGGGTCGTGATCAGGGTAGTCTTTGGGGGTTATTAGTGGCTCATCAATGTCGCCAGGAACGACATTGGCAACCCCTAGAAGTTGAACTATTGCAACAACTCGCGACTCAAGTGGCGATCGCCATTCAACAGTCGCATTTATTTGAGCAAGTTCAACAACAGGGTGAATTTTTAGAGAAACAAATTCTCGAACGTACGCAACAGTTAGAACAGGCGATCGAGTTTGACGCGATGCTCAAACGAATTACCGATAAAGTTCGAGATAGTCTCGATGAAAGTCAAATTGTACAAACGGCGGTGCGAGAAGTAGCCGTCGTTTTAGGGGTGGGTTCTTGTAATGCAGCTCTCTATGATTTGGATCAAGGGACTTCGACCATTTGTTATGAATATACCAACTTTATTCCTGCGTCTCAAGGACGGGTTTCTCAGATGGGAAATTTCCCGGAACTCTATACACAATTGATGGATGGACGCTATTTTCAATTTTGTTCTTTAATTCCCAATCCAGTGCGAGGACGGGTGGCGATGTTAGCCAGTCCTCTGTTTGATAATCAAGGGGTATTAGGGGATTTATGGTTGGTTCATCACGCCGATTATATCTTTACTGAGTTACAAATTCGCTTGGTGCAACAAGTGGCGAATCAATGTGCGATCGCCATCCGTCAAGCTCGACTCTATCAAGCGGCACAAACTCAGGTGGCGGAACTCGAAAAACTAAATCGCCTTAAAGATGATTTTTTGAGTGCCGTATCTCACGAGTTGCGAACACCAATTGCGAATATGAAACTCGCCATTGAAATGTTGAAATTATTTGTCCCCAAAGAAGGAGAACCCGCAGAATCTCAACTGGTGGACGCTGCACAAGTTAGTCGAATTCAACGCTATTTAGGTATTTTAAATACTGAATGTACTCGGGAGGAGGAACTCGTTGAAGATCTTCTGGATTTACAACGACTTGAAAATAATGCGTATCTGATTTCCATGTCGTTAATTAATCTGAGTGAATGGATTCCGACTCTAACTCGTCCATTTTATACTCGGGTGAGCGATCGCCAGCAGGGACTTCATGTAGACTGTCCTCAGCACTTACCGCCCTTTGTCTGCGATCGCCTCAACCTCGAACGGATTCTCGTTGAACTCTTAAATAATGCCTGCAAATACACCGCTACTCGGGGTGATATTCATCTGCATGTGCGTCAAACTCAGATGACCGTTAATGAAGACGAAGACTCAGAAAACATTTCATCAGCCGTGGATGCGATCGAGTTTTGTATTCGCAACCAAGCCACCATCGCCCCTGAGGAACTTCCTAAAATTTTCGAGAAGTTCTATCGCATTCCCAACGCCGATCCCTGGAAACAAGGGGGAACTGGGTTAGGCTTAGCCTTGATTGAAAAACTGGTTCTGCAACTCAATGGAACCATCTGTGTTGACAGCAGCAAGGGCTGGACCAGTTTCCGGGTGACGTTTCCCAATCAGCGACAACAACTCAATCTTGAGGGTGAATTGTGATATAGCAATACATAAGGTTGGTAGGGGCGTGCCAATTTTTCGCCCCTACTCGGCAATGCAAAAACAACGGCAACAACCGCAACTAACTGGCTAGATATTCACCCATATCAGCTTTACGCTTGCGTAACTTCGTCAGAGATTCTCGTTCAATTTGGCGGACGCGTTCACGAGAGATTTTGAGGCGATCGCCGATTTTGGCCAACGTCATCGCCTTCCCATCCCGTAAGCCAAAGCGTAGGGCCAGCACTTCTCGCTGCTGGGCCGTTAAATCGGCCATGAGGGCTTCGAGATCGCTGCGTAGAGACGACTGAACCGCAAAATCTTCAGGGGAGGGGCCGTCATCTTCGAGTAAGTCTGCTAACTCGGTATCCTGATTTTCTCCCACTCGCAAATCGAGAGATAACGGCTGACGGGAGCGTTCGAGATAATCGCGCACCTGTTTAGTGGTTAAATCCATCGCCTCGGCAATTTCACTCACCGTCGCGGCCCGCCCTAGTTCTTGGGTCAGTTGGCGCTGAACTTTCTTGATTTTGTTCAGTTTTTCGGTGATATGAATCGGGAGGCGGATGGTACGGCCTTTTTCAGCGATGGCGCGGGTAATGGCTTGACGAATCCACCAATAGGCGTAGGTGGAAAAGCGATAGCCTTTGGTGGGATCGAATTTCTCGACGCCGCGCTGCATCCCGATGGTTCCTTCTTGGATGAGATCCAATAGGTCCACATTCCGTTTGATGTACTTCTTGGCCACAGACACCACAAGACGCAGGTTGGCTTCAACCATCTTACGTTTGGCCGACTCGCCACTGTCAATCTCGTTTTGGAGTTGTCGCTGGCTGAGTCGGGCGGCTTCGGCCCATTCTTTGCGGGTGGGTTGGCGATCGAGTTGTTCTGCAAGTTCTGCCTGAATCGTTTCGAGTGCGACCAGTTTCTGAACTCGTTTACCGTATAGGATCTCCTCTTCATGGGTGAGCAGGGGAACCCGACCAATTTCGCGGAGGTAGGTACGGACTAAGTCGGTAGAGGTCTGAGCAGTCTTCATAACGCAGGTGCTTGAGATTGGGTTACGACAAACTCGTAGTTGGTTCAGTCGTGGGGAGGATTTGGGGACAGTCCAGGGAGAGAAATGAGTAAATTTCTCGATTATGTAAACAATTGTAACGTGTTTGGCAGAGAATGGCAGCCCTAAATCACAACGGATTGGGGGACTCTCTCCAGCCTAGCTAGATGTAGGGGGCGCAATTGCAATCTGGAGTACAAAAGAAGGGAACACCGGAACAGGGAACAGGGAACAGGGAACAGGGAACAGGGAACAGGGAACAGGGGAAGAAGAGGCAAGAGGCATAACCCACCCCAAACCCCTCCCAAGAGGGGAAGGCAAGAGGCAAGAGGGAACAGTTGGGGCGCTTGCAAACAAAAGGGCGTACCGGTCATGGGTACGCCCTTGGGGGGGAGATGGGGAGTTGTAAGCTGGTTCATGCGGGAACCATGCCGGGGATGTAGCTGATGTGGCTGTTGAGGTGGCTGTTGAGTTCGAGTTCGAGTTGCCCTTCAGCCTCAGCTTCGGCTTCCGAGTTAGCCTCAGCTTTAGAGGTGTCTGTGTTGTCGGACTCTCCTAGGGGAATGCGCTTGATAATACCCTGTTCCAAGAAATGACTGAGGATGCGGCTGACGGTGGCGCGGGAGACGGATAAATCTGATGCTAGATCCCAGAACGTATGCTTTCCATCTAAGGCGGCGGTCAGATTCGAGAAGATGGCAGAATTGAGATCTAGACTTGGATCGAGTTTAAAGGCTTGGTGAACCCATCGGGGATGGAGTCCTAACTCCCTCCACTGTTGTGAGAGTTCTTGAACGTCTTCATATAAATGGTGGAGGGTTCTGCTGCTGAGGGTCCAGCGGGGAACTAATTTGCTGTTGCTTGGTTGCCAGTAGAACGAGGCTTTGGAGAGGTTGACGAGGGAGAAGAGGACTTCTCTGGTGCAACTGGTTAAGATACTTTGGGCTTGTTTACAGGTGAGCCAGCCTTCGTTAACGCCATGATGCAGGTGGCTACGTTCCCAATTTTGCTGGGTGCTTTTCGGTTGTAGGCGATCGCTGATTTCGGGAACTTGGGCGGCGATCGCCCGTTGCCAACGACGGTTACGATCGACGGATAAAACAGCCGTTGCAATTTGTCCTTGAAAGAGATCGAAATGATACTGTCTGGAGCGACAAACGATGATAAGACGACCGGTGGACTGTTGTTTGATGTAGTGTAAAAGTTCTGTTGCCGCCGATTGAGTTGAACGCACCTGATAGTTTTTCATGATTTAAGTGGCTGATTGAAGGTCAATGCACTGAAGCTGAAGATTGGGTTGCTCTGCTCAGAGGACAATAAGGAAATGTGGAGATCTGGAAAACTCAGCAATAAATCAGCGTGGGTACAGGCTTGCGGGTCCGCTCATCACGCTAACTCGAAAGGCTTGGGAATCGTTAGACTGAGTTTTGGAGACCGGTTATCATCGTTTGTCGCTTGAACAAAGGCATGGTGTTGCAAAACACATACTTTTGTGTTGCTTCAACAAATTTATGTTAAATTATTAGTAGATAATTCAACCAAATTTGTTTAGTTACATTTACGATAATAGGCTGAATTCAAGGTAATGAGAACTGTCAAATACACAGATTTTCAGCTATGTAAATTCACCAGTAACAATCTACGTATAATTACTTAACCCTCGTCCACCGTTTTATGTTTCCCCGTTTCATGGCAATTTTTGATGGAGAATTTGAAGACATTGGGAACCCAGAACCACCAGTTCTCAGTGCAGAGGTTTCCCTGGGCGAGGCCATTGATCGGCTTGTGGAGCAAAACCTGGCGAATCTGTTTGTCTTGGAGGGCGATCGCTTCCTGGGGAGTTTCTCACAACAGGATGCTCTGAGGCTGCTGAGAGATCCCGAGTGCGATCGCAGCCAGCCCCTCGGCGCCATCCTAGAACGCGATCGAGAAGAACCCTACTTACAACAGAACTGCCCACCGAACTGGCACTCTCTTCTCGGGCAACTCGAAAAGCGGCCGACCGACTCATTGCCCATCCTGGACGAGCAGCGGCATCTCCTCGGCAGCCTAGCTAGTCTTGAGATCATCTGTCAGGGATATCCGGCCCAGATTCACTATCGAGATCCCCTCAGTACCGAGGAACAGCAACTGCTTCAGCAAAAACTGATCAGCAGTTATACGAAATTGCAAATGTTGTTATCGACGATGCCTGACATTGTCCTGGAAATCAGCATTGATGATGGTGACGATCTTCAGGTCGGCTTACCGAGCCACGATTACAGCCGCATCAATCCTGATGTCAATGAAACCATTGCCGCCTTTTTTGATCCGCCCCATGATGAAGCGTTTTTTCAACAAATTCAACGGGCTTGGCGTCATGGTTCTACGATTCGCTATGAATACCAACTCTCCCCCCTAGAGCAACCGCAAACTTCGAGTCTCAATAGTAAGTGGTTCGAGGCGCGGATTTCTCCTCTGCCTCCCTCGGTGTTGGCTGGGGAAGGAACCATATCAGCCCTTTGGGTGGCCCGAGATATCACGGCCCGTAAACGAGCTGAAGCCATCCTACAAGATAATACCCGTGAGTTAGAAGCACGAGTCGAAGCGCGCACCAGCCAACTGCGTCACATCAATGAGATGCTGCGAGCCAGTATCCGCACGCGCCAGGAGGCTCAGGAGGGGTTGCAACAAACGAGCGATCGCCTGCGGGCCATTCTCAACGCCATTCCCGGTATTGTCTGCTGGATTGGGGAAGATGAACGCTATCAAGGGGTTAATTGCAATTTTGCTAATCTCTATGGTCTCAGCCCCAACGACTTCTTGGAGCAAGATCTCAACTTTCCTACCGATGAGCCTCACCAGTTCGCGAACTTTATGCGCCAGTTTATGAGAGAGGAGGTCATGACGGCGGGACAAATTATTACCATCGATATTGAGGACTTAAATCTTCAATATCTGGTGGTGGCGCAAAAATATGACAATGGACGGGCGGCGATCGGTATTGGCATTGACATCACGCAACGGCAGCAGTTTGAAATTGCCCTGCTCGAACAACAACGTTTATTTCAGCAAATTGCTGATGCGTCGCCGGATATTCTCTATGTCTATCAGGCCCGCAGTTCGGAGATTATTTATATTAACCGTCAGGTTGAAACCCTACTTGGCCATACCCCAACGACGATCGCCGAGTTGGGCCATCCCAGTTTGTCTGAGGGGATTCATCCAGAGGATGTCTCCGAGGTGGAAGAACCCGGCGATCGCCTCGAACAACTCAAGGCCGGTGAACTCCTCGAACGTGAATATCGCCTGCGAGGGGTCGATCACAAATGGCATTGGATTCACAGTCGTGAAATTGTCCTCAGCCGGGATGGAAACGGGGAGCCTGAGAAGATTGTCGGTATTGTCCAAGATGTCAGCGATCGCAAACAAGCCGAAATCGCCCTGCGTCAACTCAACCAGGAATTAGAAAACAAAGTCGCCCAACGAACCATCGCCCTACAACGTAGTGAATTACGCTTTCGCTCTCTGTTTGAACAAATGGCGGTGGGAGTCGCTCAGGTCAACCTCGATGGTCAATGGGAGTTTGTTAACCAAAAACTCTGTGATATTTTGGGCTACAATCCTGAGGAATTATCGCAGCGAACCTGTTTAGAAATGACCCATCCCGAGGATCGGGCCATGTCCGCCCAGGGTCGTCAAGACTTACTTGAGGGAGGCTATCCGACGATGACCCTAGAAAAACGCTTTCTCCATGCCAACGGTACGGAGATTTGGGTCAGTGTCACCAGTTCAGTAGTCCGAGATCCCTCAGCCGAAGTGGCCCAGGATATCCCAAAGGTAGCCCCCTACTTTGTGTCGGTGATTCAAGATATCACTGAGCGTAAACGAGCTGAGGCGGAAGTCATCAAAGCGCTACAAAAGGAACGAGAACTGATTGATCTTAAGTCTCGCTTCATCTCCATGACCTCTCATGAGTTTCGTACGCCGCTGGCGGTGATTAAGTCCTGCGGTCAACTGCTGCAACGCTATGATTGGACGCGGTCTGAACAACTCGAACAACTCCAGGACATCCAGTCCGCCGTCGGCCATATGACGGAACTGCTTGATGATGTGCTAACTCTGGCGAAAAGTGAGTCGGGAACCCTGAACTTCAATCCTGAACCTTTGGATATTTGCCAGTTTTGTAACAAACTGCTACGGCAGCTTGATACGAGTATCGCCCGCGATCGCGCCTTATCTTGGGATATCCCAGAAACGTCGCTTATGTTAAATGCGGATGAAAAGTTACTGCGGCAAATCTTCACGAACTTAGTCTCAAATGCCTTAAAGTACTCTCCTCTTGACAAACCCGTCCATGTTGAGTTGATAAAATGCGATCATCACATTCTTTATTCGGTCAAAGATCAAGGTATTGGTATTCCTCCTGAAGATTTACCCCGTTTGTTTGAATCATTCCACCGTGCTAAAAATGTAGGGACGATTCCTGGAACTGGGCTAGGATTGGCGATCGTCCAGCGCTGCGTTGAGTTACATCGAGGGACATTAGAGGTCCGCAGTCAAGTGGGAGAGGGGACTGAGATTTCTGTACGACTTCCGTTATGAACGCTTGTCATCTGAGCGCTTGTCATCTGAGCGCTTGTCATCTGAGCGCTTGTAATCCATCTGTTAAGTTCGTTAACATCGTCGGTGAGTTATCGAGGTGAGGAACCAAGACGGTGTAGAATCGAGCTTGACAAGTTGGGCTGGACAGGTTGGGCTTGACAAGTTGAGCGTCACAAGGTTCGTGCTGGTTTGGCTTTTGATAGTTTGCCGGTTTCTAGTTTGGGTGTCACAGCTTCAACCCGTCAAGAGATCTCAAATTACGTATAACGATCACACTTGACTAAAAAATCATGAAAAAGATACTGGTCGTCGAGGACGAACGAGTTTTACAAAAGAATATTATAAAGATCCTGCGTCTGGAAGGATTTGAAGTCATCGGGGCTGATGATGGGGCCTCGGGAGTCGCTTGCGCTCGTCAGGAGTCTCCCGATCTGATTGTCTGTGATGTTATGATGCCGGAAATGGACGGGTATCAGGTGCTGAAAACCTTGCAGGACGATGTGAATACAGCCCTAATTCCCTTTATCTTTTTGACAGCAAAAACGGACCGGTCTGATATGCGTCAGGGTTTTGAGATGGGGGCTGATGATTATTTGGTGAAACCGTTTGATGCTGATGAATTGTTGCGGGCGATCGAGGCCAGATTCAAGAAGCAAGAGGTGATGGTGAATCGACTGTCTTCGTTGTCGGAGGAGTTGGGGCGATTGCAAGAGTTTTTGGATGCTAAAGATGGTTTGATGACCAATCTTAATCAGGAACTGCGCCGTCCTATGTCTAATATCAAGATGGCCCTGACGATGTTACAAAACCAAAAGACACCGGAGGCTCAAGAGCGTTACATTAGTATTTTGGAAGAGGAGTTTTCCAGAGAAATTTCTCTCTTGAATCAAGTCGAAGAGATGCAAAAGCTACTGACTCCGGAAAATGTGACCCTATTACGACAGTTTCATCTCCTACAAAATCGGGGTTAATTGTAGAGGTTTTCTGCTGTAAGACGGCAATTGTAACGAGGGCAACCATCATGGAATGCCCCTACAAAGTTCCTGTTCCCTGTTCCCTGCTTGTCCATTGAGAGACCTTCTCAAAGAGTTGCGATCGCCACTGATGGTCACTGCGGCGATCGCTTTTGACTTCTAAAATGCGTAATCCCGGTTGGGGGAATTGATGTAGGGCATCTTTCAACTCTCCAGCCGATTGAATGATAGCATAATCAATACCGTAGGCGCTAGAGAGTTTGTCGAGATCCACCTGTTGTGGTGTCGCAAAAAATTCTTCAAAGGGGGGATTAAATTGAGCGATGGGCAAGAGTTCAAAAATGCCACCGCCCTGATTATTGATTAACAAAACCGTTAAATGTCCTCGTTGTTTTAACCGTTGGGCTAACAATAAACCATTAGTATCATGAAGAAACGCCAAATCTCCCGTCATCAAAAGAGTGGGTTTACCACCATAGGCTAACCCAATCGCTGTTGAGAGAGTTCCATCAATACCATTGGCCCCGCGATTACAAAAAACTTGCGTTTGGCGATCGCTACGTCGCCAGAACCATTCCATATCGCGGACGGGGGTACTGTTGGCGACCATCACCTGTCGTTGACTCGGGAGACTCTGAGAGACCAGCCAAGGAAGTTGCGGTTCTCGTAGAGGCTGAGTATCCGCCATCTCTAGGCTGAGAGCTTCCTCGACCTGAGCATCAGCGTCACACCAGTGTTGGCAAAAGTCCGAGGGGCCGGGAGGAACCACCGGATCAGGAATTGGCAACCGTTCCACATCGAGGCGCAAATGAATCGTGCGGCCATGGAGGGGATCAAGATTGCGATCGCCGGGATCTAAGACCCAAGTTAAGCCATTAAGCTGCTGTAACCACTGACGTAGCACCTTACTGGTGGGTAAATCTCCCAATTGAATCACCACATCAGGGCGTAACTCCTGAGACATCTGCCGATGACGTAGCAGCCAATCGTATCTCACCACAAGCTGAGAATTAAGGGAAGCCCAATGACGGACTGGGGAGAGGGCCTCGGCCAACACCGGAAAACCGAGAGTTTTCGCCAGTTGGGCCACGCGTTCACTGTAGCGTTTGGGGTTTTGGGGTTGGGCGACTCCAGCGATAATCAGGCCGCGATCGCTCTTAAACCAGGCCGCAAAGGCGCGATCGAGACTTTCCCCCGAAGCACGGGGATACGCAGGAGTCTGGGGAACCACCGCCGCAAAAAACTCTGGTCCCAGTTGTTCACCCAACAGGTTGACAAACTCTTGAGTTTGAGGTTCCGGTTCAGGAGCGAGGGGATCACGAAAGGGACAATTGAGATGTACCACCCCCGGCACCGGAAAGCGCGTGCGTTCCCAGCCGTAGATCAGCGTTTGCCGGAGATAGCGCAATTGCTGCAAACTTAGCTGAGGCAGTGCCAGTTCACTGTACCAAGCCGTATAGTTGCCATAAAGCTTTTGTTGGTCGATCGCCTGGCCCGCTTGACAGTGGCGTAATTCCGGGGGGCGATCGGCACTGAGGACCAACAGCGGAACCCGAGACTCTCGCGCTTCGATAATGGCGGGGTAGAAGTTCGCCCCAGCGGTTCCCGAAGTACAAACCAGAGCAACGGCCTGATGGGTGCGTTTGGCGAATCCGAGGGCAAAAAAGGCGGCGGAGCGTTCATCGAGAATGGAGATGGCCTCAATCTCCTCATGTTGGGCAAAGGCCACAGCCAGGGGAGCTGAACGAGATCCCGGACAGATGACGGCAACCTGTAAGCCTAAACGAGCCAAGGTTTCGACGAGAACGGATGCCCAGAGCGTGTTGGTGTTGCGAGCGTCAACCGCCATAACGATGTGTGATCTGTTGTGTGATCTTTATATCTGTGATCTTTTCTGTGATCTCTAATGATGGAAGGGGATCGTAGCCAGGGGTAAGAAGACCCAGACTAATTGCAGCAATCCTTTCCAGCCAAAGGTTAAGCCGGGGCGGGTTCCACAGAGGAGGGCATCAATCCGTTGTTCTAAGCGAGAGGGAGGAGCGGTGCAACTAAAGGCCGCTTCAAAGGGAGTGGTTGAGCGTAGGGGAGCGCGGACCACATCAAGGAGAGATTCCGCTAAGACGAGTTCATCGACCTGCTGGGCGGCCCAAGCATCGGCGCGAATTTCCCGTAGGAGGAGCAGATCTTGCCAGAGCGCTTCACTATGGGGCAGCCAGGGGGTGAGACGGTAACACAGACCCAGCCAGAAGAACCAGAAGGTATCGCGATAGGCGCGATGGCCTTGTTCATGGGCCAGGACAGCGGCCAGGCGATCGCCGTCGAGATGATCCAGCAGTCCCTGAGTAATGGTCAGTTCCGGGTTCCAGCCACCGACTTGGGCGCTAAACAGGGCTGTATCGTCGAGAATGCGACAGCAATAGCCCAGGATATTGGTTTGGGGATAGCGACGTAGTTGGCTCAGCGTCCGCCGCAACTGAAGGGTTTGACGGGTCAGACCACTGAGGCTGGCAATGAGAAACAGCCAAGAGAGTAGGTAACTGGCGAGTCCGGTTCCTTGCCATACCATCTGGCCTTGAGCGCCCATGCAGAGAACGGCAATGGCGGTGGTTAGTAGCAGTAATACGGGGGCAACCAGGGCGATAATTCCCTGACGCCAGCGTTGGTCCAGAGAGGAGGGGGTGAGGGGGGTCGGACTTTGGCCGTTGAGATTCCCCTGACGTAAGCCGAGGGCGATCGCCAAAGCCATGAGAATCATCAACAGGTGCATTAGGACTGTTCCTCCCGTTGACGCCGTACCGCTTGAATCCGTTGGGCGATCGCATCGAGGCGATCGAGACTATCCACGTCGAGACTATCAGCAAACGCGGCCACCACATCAGGATTGCTGACGGCCAGGAAATGTTGGAGGCGATCGTGAGATTTGAGCATTTGGGCCTGTTCCCGAGAGATTCGCGGCCGCCAACGAAAGGCGCGATCGCCTTTGTCACAGTCCAACCAGCCTTTTTTAGTCAGGCGGCGCATCACGGTGGTGACGGAGGCGTAGGCCAGTTCGCGATCGGGGTCAGCGAGGATGCGATCGTGAACATCTTTCACCGTTACCTCATCGAGATCGTAGATAATATCGAGGATTTCGGCTTCTAGGGGGCCAAGTGAGAGATTATGAGGACGGTGTTCGGGAAGGGGAACCATAGTAACAATATGCGATGACCAAAACATTGGTTGCCTGTTAACCAATGTTTTGTATTTTACCTTCTCCTTGCTCGCCGAGGCGTTAACGCCTCGAAACGTCCCTAGACCCGTTAACGGCGGTGTTTACTGGGGTTGAGACGGGGGAGGGGGCCAGAGGTCGCTCCAGGGGCTAAATAGTATTCAGGGATAGAGTTTTGGGGAGTGTCCCGCTCAGCTCGCTGGATTTGCCACCACCGCAGGGCGATCGCACCGGCCATGGTTCCCATTCCCAGCAGCAACAGTGAGCTATAACTCCCCAACCCCCCGAGTGCTACATCGACGGCTCCCATGGTCAAGACAAAGCTCGAAATGGGTTCTTTACGGTAGAAGGGCTTGAGAAATCGATGCCAAACAGCATTCATTAGTATCTATCGGGTTAGAGTCGTAAACGAGATCAGCAAAGGACGCAGGCCGCTGATGCGTCTACGCCCCCGCTTACTTTGATCCTACTCGATCGCCGAGATTCGATCCGTTTAGATCAGTCCCAGCCAGGCTAATAAGCCTTGGCCCGAGAGATATTCAATGGCGATCGCGGCGATGAAGCCAATCATTGCGGCACGACCATTGAGCCGTTCGGCATATTGGTTAAATCCGAATTTAGGTTCCGTGAGATTCGGAGTGACGGAGGGTTCAGGAGATTGGCTCATAAAACTTAACAATGTTGAGGATATCTCCATTTTGACATCCTCTCGACGCAAATCAAAGATTATGCGTCGAGATTCCCTGGGTCGCCCCAAAGATTTCCTGCTTCAACAGGTGCCAGCTAGACTGAGTGACCCCAGCCCCCGCCGCATCCCCTCCACAGGCCATTTCAACCACCCGTTGCCCACGGGCAGCAATAACTTGAGCTGCTGCCACATCACGGGGTTTGATAGACCCGCAGTTGTGGCAATGATGGATTCGGGTTGAAAGGTCTTTGCGAACCTCTGCCCCGCAATCCGGGCACTCTTGAGACGTGCCCCGCGCATCAACTTTGCCGTAATACACATCGCGCTTGAAGCATACCCACGGCAAGATTTGATTGGTAAACTGCCCTAGCCCCGCGTCTAGCGTGTGCTTGCCCAACATTCCCTTGGCCATGATGCGGAAGTCCAAATCTTCCACAAAAATCATCCCAGCGCTTTCACAGAGATGATGGGCCAGCTTGAAATGCCAGTCTTTTCGTGTGTCGGCAATACGTTGATGGACTCTCGCAATCTTCTTCTGGAGTTTTAGCCAGTTGGCCGACCCCTTCTGCTTGTTCTTTAATCGGCGTTGCAGCGATTTCAGCTTGCGGTGCAGATTGTTGAAAAAGCGAGGTCGCTTGACCGGTTCTCCATGAGAAGTTGAGAGAAAGTATTCCAGTCCAACATCAATTCCCACCAGATGCCCATGAGGCATCGTAGCAGGAATATCAACATCAGCCTGAAGGCTAAGCATGACGAAATAGCCCGATGCCTTACGAACGATTCGAGCTTGCTTCACCTGAAAAATTTCCGGTATGTCCCGTGACCAGCGCACCTTGACCAGACCCAGTTGCGGCAGCTTAATGCCCTCGTCAGACACACTGTTCTTGAGCATCTGAGGGAACACAAATGACCGCATCCGGTTTGGCTTTTTGAACCGAGGCATCCCCGACCGTTTCAACCGCCAAGATTCCCAAGATGCTTCGAGCTTTCGGATGACCTGCTGAAGCACCTGAGCGTTAACGGTCTTGAGCCGGGGGAAGTGGGCCTTCGCCGTCGTCAGCGACTTGCATTGTCGCGCATAGCTGGGGAATGGTGCATCGGCTGGCAAGATAAACTCTTGCCGAATTGAACAGGCATTCACCCGAGACTTGCGGGAATCGAGCCAGTCTTTGCGTTCGCGCAAGGCAAAATTCCAGACATTGCGGCACACATCAAGAACGTGCTCAATCTCCGAAACCTGCTCAGCAGTTGGCTCTAGCTTAAATTCCCACGTCATGTTTAACATCAACCTAATTATAACCTAAGAAATGACTGCCTGTTTCCTAGGTTCTTCTTAATGACTCCCTATGCCTTTGGCAGGCTTCGCCAACGGCTATGGGCGGAGCACTGCGACGGATCTTGGTAGAGGAAAGATATGGGGGTATTCTGATCACCCTCTTCTGGCCACAGGCAAAGGAGTGGTGACATCAATCCCAAAGCCATCTCAATCAGCCGATAACGCCGCTTGAGCAACTCAGCCCTGGCCGGGACGACGCAGAGGAATCCGCAGAATAAACTCCGTCCCTTGCCCCAAGCGAGATTGACAATCAATCGAGCCGCCATGCTTATCCACTACAATCTGACGGCAAATCGACAAGCCTAGCCCCGTTCCTTGGCCAACCTCCTTAGTGGTAAAACTGCGCTCAAAAATGCGCGATCGCACCGCCTCAGACATCCCCCGACCATTATCCGCCACGCGAACCACCGCCCAATCCCCATCCTCAGACAAAGCCGTCGTCAACGTAATCTGATTGGGGGTTCGTTGCAACATCTGAAAACTCATCCCCTGACTGGCTTCTTCTAAGGCATCAATGGCATTGGCAATCAAATTGGTAAACACCTGATTCAACTGTCCCGCAAAAGCTTGCACCTCCGGCAACGCACCATAGTGACGTAGCACCTGAATCTCAGGGCGCGTCTGATTGGCTTTGAGACGATGCTTGAGAATCAAAAGCGTACTTTCGAGACCATCATGGAGATCATAGCGAACCGGCTGATCGCGATCGCTGCGAGAAAACGTCCGTAACGCCTTACTAATCTCGCGAATGCGATCGACCCCCACCTGCATCGACGCCATCAACTTGGGCGCATCCTCCAACAGATAATCCAAATCCACCTCCTCAGCATGATCCAAAATCTCCTCATCTGGCTCAGGAAGGCGATCGCGATACAACTGTAAATGCTCAATCAAATCCCGAATATAATTATCCGCCAGAGTCAAATTGCCCACAATAAAGCCCACCGGATTATTAATCTCATGAGCAATCCCAGCCACCAACTGCCCCAAAGCCGACATCTTCTCACTTTGGATTAACTGATGGTGCGCCAAATCCAACTGAGCCAGAGAGCGCTCCAACTGCTCCGCCCGCTCCCGTTCCCGTCGTTCCGACGCCTGCAAACTTTCATAAAGCGTTGCATTCTCAATTGAAATCGCCGCCTGAGAACAGAGCAAGCGCAGTAAATCCAGGCGTTCGTGAGTAAACGCCCCCACGGTCAAATTATTCTCTAAATACAGCACCCCGACCAACTTGCCTTGCCGTTCAATGGGCGCACAGAGGAGCGATCGCGGGCGATATTGCTGAATATAGGGATCATTCGCAAACCGTTCAGGGCCGCCCACCCCACCAAGTAAAGGCGAAAAACGTTTCGCCCCGACCGTCGCCGCATCATCCAACGCCACCGATTCTCGCCGCCGCGCCACATAATAAATCACCGAATGGGGCAATAACTCACAATGCTCCAGAGGCAGTCCCTGACGAACCGTAATCCGTTCGGTCGTTACCGTTCCCACCGCCTCTACAAACAACGGTGGCACCTCACCCCGAGGCAACGTTTCATCGGACGCCGCCAAAATCAAAAAGCCCGTTTGCGCCCCGGCATTTTCCAAAACAATCTCAATCAACTTGCTCAACAGCGACTCCAAAACAATCTCACTCGACAGAGCATGAGTTGCCTTAATTGCCGTCACCCGATCTAACATCTCCCCCGAGGACATCTCCATCGACGTCTCTAAAATCGTTTCCAATGGTGCGTCCGTCAGCGTGGCATTGAGGGGATCACTCCAGGTCTGATCCAGCGTGGGGGCCAGCGGTTGTGACCTCGGGAGGCGACCCACCAACGCCCCGGCTCCCCAGATCTGATAATGGCGTTCAGCCCCTTGTCGATAGACATGGGCGATCGTATCGCGTCCTGCAACCCGATAGAACCGGGCCGCTTGTTCATGGGCGATCGCCGCATCAAACCAGCGGCCCAACTCCTTCGCCTTGGCAATGGCGGCATCATACTGCTGCATCGCCGGCAACACCTCCCCTCGCTGCTGGCATAACTCCGCCTGTACCAGCAACAGTAATGGCTCAAAATTCTCGGGAACCCGTTGCGCCCAGTCTGCCAAGCGATCGCGATCGCCCTGGGCAGCCAACAACTCCTCAGGAGACAACGGCACGCGTAGCCGCGCCAACAATTGATAGGCTAACTGATAGCCCCCATCCACCAACCCCAGAGCCATCCCCGAGAGGCGCTCACTCCGTCGAGCCGTCGCCAGGGCTTGATCCCACTCACTAAACAACAGATCCTCCAGAAGCGTCACCAGAGTTTGCCAATAGTCCACCAACGCCCCCGCCTCTGGAGAGAGCAGGGCCGATCCTGCCTCGCCAGCGGGACTCTCCTCGGCCTCACCTAGCAAACGACTTAAAAACGGCTGCCAAATCTGTTCTAGGGCCATTCCTAAGCGGGGATAAGTTCCCTGGAGACTGGCGATCGCCATACTATGCCCCAACCGCACCGCCGAGAGCGTCGATTCTCCCCAAAACAACTGCCCACAATAGGAAAACGCCGCCTGAACCAAGGCCGAGAGCCATCCCTGTTCCCGCGCCAGCAACAGTCCCTCTCGCAGAGACGGTAAGGTTTGAGACAGGGGCTTAAACCAGGGGTGAACTCGGGCCGCCAATAGCACTTGAACTCTCGTGGCCAACTCCGACGAGCGAATCCCCAATTCACACGAGTGCAACCCATCGAGGGCCAACTCCGCCCCCTGTTCTGCCTGCGTCCAGCGTCCTTGAGCCGCTCCCAGAGCCGCCACCCAGGCAAACATCACAGCAGATGGTCCCCAAGTGCGGCTCCCTCCAGAGGACTCTAACACGTGCAGTTGAGTGACGATCGCCCGTTCCAGAAGTGCCGCATCCGTCAACGATGCCAACTCCGCCAGAACATCGAGACTTTGTAGCGCCAACTCAAGCTGAGGGGATAGTGCCTCAACGGGTCCCGATACGGTTTCTAGCAGGGGCATTTCCCCCACCTCAGCCGCTTCCGAGGCAAAAGAAACCCCCAACCGCTCAAACAGTGCCTGAGCCATCTCTAGGGCGCGATCGCGGTCTTGCAAGACCCCATAGAAGCGCAGTTGTTGAAAATCGGCCTGGGCCATTTCCCAATCCGTTTGCGCCTCCCGCAACACCGTCGCCAACAACACCTCACTGCGATAGCGCGGAATCCGGTTAAATCTTGGTGGTCGGCTTTGCACCAAGGCCACTTCCACCTCTAAGGCGGCTAGATAAACCGCCATTGTCAGATCATAATCTCGTTGCCAGCCCTCATCCCCGAGAGCAATCCGGCCCACATCTAAATAGTCGCTGGCGGTCTCCCAAGCACTGGCCGCCTTTGCTTTACGAGCCGCCATCAAGTTCAACTGAGCTAACTGTTGCCGTTCTTGAGGATGAACCATTAAGGCCGCTCCGGCATTAAACTGATTGACAATCTCAAAAATGCTGTCTTCGAGATCTTCGGGGGGTGTACTGGCTAAGAGGAGTTTGCCAATTTGTACCCGCACATCCTGGCGAATCTCGGGGCTAATGAGAGCTAGGGCCGCCTGTTGGACGCGATCGTGCCCAAAGGTATAGCGAATCGGCAGTTTCGCAATTTCGGCGTCCTCGGCTTCGTTCTCTGTGGACGCATCTAAGGTCAAGGGAATTTTATAGGCTTCATTGAGGGGAATGATCAGTCCCTGGGCGATCGCCTCCCATAAATCCGCCGCCGTGCGACGGGGCGATCGCTCATTCACCACCGACAACACTCTCAAATCAAAGCGATTGCCAATGCAAGCGGCTAACATGAGTAAGTTTTGGGTTTCTTGGGGCAAGGTTTGCAGCTTGCGCACCGTCAAATCAATCACATTTTCACAAATTTCGACGGAGGCTAGGCGATCGCTATCCCAACGCCAACGCCCCTCAGACCCATCGAAAAACAATAATTCATCTCGGGACAACGACAGCAATAACTGGGTCAAGAAAAAGGGATTTCCATCGGTTTTACGCCACATTAAATCGGCGAAGGGATGCACCTCCGACTCAGGCAGCGCTAAACTATCAGCAATTAGAGATTGAACACAGGAAAAATTTAAGCCTTTGAGCTTTAACTGTTCTGGGCGAATCCCCTCCCGTTGCAATTCTTCGAGGGTTAATAGTAAGGGATGATTGGCATTGACTTCATTGTCTCGATAAGCCCCCACCAGTAACAGAGGTTTCCCCGGTTGGCTTCCTGAGCGCAGCAACAAATCCGCCAACAGCTTAATCGAGGCTGTATCGGCCCATTGCAAATCATCGAGAAATAATACTAACGGATGACCCGGCCCGGCGATCGCCTCAAAAATCCGGCAAAATAGCTCATGTTGAATCCTCGCCGGAATCTCGCCTGGCCAGGGAAGTTCTGGACGTTCAGAGACCGGGGGAGTCTCTAAAATGTCGGCTAATTCGGGCAACAGATGCAAGGCCAAGGTCTGATAGTCTAGGGTGGCGACCGTCGCTGCGATCGCAGGGGGGTTTTGATGACTCTCTTTCACGACATGAGCCGCGTTCACCTGAGAACGTGACCCTCGGGGTAAGACCGCGACATCAGATGTCCTCCCCGATGTGTCCTCTGAAGTCCCGGTGGCGGTTCGCGTTGCGATCGCCTCGGTCGTTCCCAACCCAGATGTGGCCCGAATTGGCTCAGCTAAAGCCGTGGTTAGACAGGTTTTCACGGCATTGAGCCGTTGCTGATTTTCAGCCAGTAATTGTTCTAAAATGTCGAGGATGGCTTGACGAAAGCCAAAATAGGGAAGATTGCCTTTTAACTGTTCAAACTTACCGGCGGCAAAATAGCCGCGATATTGGGCAACGGGACGATGAATTTCTTGAACTAATACCGATTTCCCCACGCCAGAATAGCCGGACACCAACAACAGTTCTGCCCCGGCTCCAGACATGACTCGTTCCCCGGCTTCCATCAACCGAGCCACCTCTGATTCGCGTCCATAAAGTTTAGCGGGAATTTGGAGGTCTGCTGAGCGATCAAACCGAGCTAAGGGGAACGGAGAAATGGTCTGTTTTTGCTCAAGTTGTGCTTGGCACTGTTCTAAGTCTTTGAGGAGACCAAAGGCACTTTGATAGCGATCTTCCGCGCTTTTAGAAAGCAGCTTCATGACCACATTAGACAAGGGTAGAGGAATGTCAGGATTGATCAGTTGAGGTGGTTGGGGAACCTTGGCAATATGACAGTGAACCAGCTCTAGGGCATCATGACTGAGAAAGGGAACCCGTCCCGTTAGAAGTTCGTAGAGGGTGACGCCGAGGGAGTAGAAGTCGCTTTTGTAGTCAAGCCGGCGATTCATGCGCCCGGTTTGTTCTGGGGAGAGATAGGCGAGGGTTCCTTCGAGACTATTAAAGGGCCGACACCTGACATTGGTGGAGTTCTCTTGGTAGAGGCGAGAGGTGATCCCAAAGTCGATCAGTTGAAGCTGCTGGCTATCAGGGTTATAGACAATGTTGGACGGTTTGATGTCTTTGTGAACCAGTTTAGCCTGATGGAGATCTCGTAGAGCTTTGGCCAGTTGAATGGCGATCGCAAGCTGGTTGAGGACAGCCGTTGGGGAATCGGGGACTGGGTGATCGTTGCCGAAAAGGCGATCGAGGGAAATCCCGCCGATATCCCGGTAAATGGCGGCTAAACGAGGTGTTTGAGTGAGTTCGATCGCCGCCATGAGATAGGGACTATTGAGGGAGGCCGCAATGTCGTATTCGTGACGCAGACGCGCAATCTCGCTGAGTTGGGGATACTCTCGACCGGGCGTTTTGATGATGACCGGCTGGCCATCGCTCTCACGATAGCCCCGATAGACATGGTTCTTGGGACGGGTTCGTCGATAGCGGTTGGAATCACAGTCCATAGTGGGACTCGATTCAACGGCGATCGCTTCGGTGATGTGATAGCCAGGAAGTGGAATCATCAAGAGAGGGAACTTCGTTACAGGGAACCGGGAATGGGGAACAGGGAATGGGGAATAGGGAATGGGGAATGGGGAACAGGGAATGGGAAAGAAGGCTGGGGTTGCTGTTAGAGGTGGACTCTGGCAGCGGGAGGGGTATGGTATAGTCTATAAACCTAGGAATCGGGCCGTGTTGTAGGAGAGTTAGCCATGACAACCAACTCAAAGATGAGTGGATTGAACGGACGTGATTTTTTGAGTCTAACAGACCTGAGTGCGGCTGAGGTTGAGGGGCTGTTAGAACTGGCACAGGCACTGAAAACCCGAGAGCTAACCCCCACCTGTCAGAAAGTCCTGGGACTCCTGTTTTATAAGGCATCTACCCGAACTCGCGTTAGTTTTTCGGTGGCGATGTACCAGTTGGGAGGTCAGGTGATTGATCTCAATCCTAAGGTAACTCAGGTTGGCCGTGGGGAACCGTTGGCCGATACGGCGCGAGTGTTAGATCGCTATTTGGATGTGGTGGCCATTCGCACCTTTGCTCAGGAGGATTTGGACGCCTTTGCTCATTATGCCAAGATTCCGGTGGTCAATGCTCTGACGGATCTCGCTCACCCTTGTCAGGCGTTGGCAGATTTGTTGACGCTACGGGAGTGTTTTGGCGACATTCGCGGTACAACGGTGACCTATGTCGGTGATGGTAATAATGTGGCTCATTCCTTGATGCTCTGTTGCGCTCTGCTAGGGGTGAATGTGCGAGTCGCCACACCACCGGGGTTTGAGCCTCATTTGCAGGTGGTGGAGAAGGCTCGTCATTTAGCCGGCGATCGCGCCCAGGTTGAACTCCTCAATGACCCCATCGCCGCTGTTCGAGGGGTTCAAGCCATTTATACTGATGTTTGGGCCAGTATGGGACAAGAGGCCGAAGCTCGCGATCGCATCCCTGTTTTTCAACCCTATCAGGTCAATGATGACCTCATCGCTCATGCGGATTCTCAGGTGATTCTCCTCCATTGTCTTCCGGCTCACCGAGGGGAGGAAATTACCGATGAAGCCATCGAAGGACCTCATTCTCGGGTTTGGGATCAGGCGGAAAATCGGATGCACGTCCAGAAAGCCCTATTGGCCAGTATTCTGGGAGCGGTTTAAGGCGACACTTGCACCTCAAAACTTGCACCTCAAAATAGCACCTTAACGACAGCCGAGACTCACTCGGGTGGAAACCCCGGTGATGGGATTGGTTCCCCTGGCGCGATCGCAGAGTTTGACGACCTGATAGCGATCTAAAATTGTGCCGGAGAAGTCACAGCCTTCGATCGCAGTGTCGTTAAAGGTGCTGCTACTGGCGATCGCATCGGTAAAGATGGCGTTGCGGAGATTGGCCCGATCAAAGACGACGCGATCGGCAAAGGAGTCGGTTAAGTCCACCCCTTCGAGGTTAGCCTCAAAAAAACTGCCTTTGGTGAGGATCGTTCCCCGCAAATTGGCGTTCTCGAAGTTAGCCCCCTTCATGTTGGCCCCAGCTAAGGCGGCCCCTTCGAGGTCGGCCTCATGAAAATCGCGATCGCGCAGGTCAGTTAGCGTATAATTAATGGTATTCTCTTGGGCGATCGCCACCGGGACCATGACCCCCATCCCCAAGATCAGAATTAGCAGTAATACCCAAGATTGTCGACACCAGCGAGCGAAGGAACTCGGTTTGGACAAGTTCAGCCACAGGTTCATGATCGATGTTCCCCTAAAATAGAGCGTTTTCACTTATAGCATGGCAGGGCGGGCATGGCCGCTGAAGCCCCTAGATCCTTGGCCCGCTTAGGCTTGAGCGCTGACTTGTGATCGCGATCGCCTGAGATTGGGGTTGCGATCGCGCCATACCCTAAGATATCTCACCCATTGAAGCGACTTATGTCTTAGACATAGCCTAACCGATCAGAGATAATTAAATCATCGAGCCAAACGGGTCAGGTTCAACTCGAACCCTCCCGATCGCCAACGTCCCCCTCTTCTTCTAAATCCCGAGTTATGAAACCCTCCTATATTAGCAACTGCGATCGCATGACCCATCATTATCTTAAAGCCGCCAATACTATGACGTTACCGACTTCTCAAAAAACAACCCGTGAGACCGCTCTCCTGTACGGAGCTTGGACAATTTTAATCCTCTCTATGTTAGCGATGGTTCTGCCGATATCGAACTCTCGCTCCGCGTTGGGTTCTGCCGAAACGAACATGATTGAAGCGGTCAATACCGAGGTTTCCCCTCGTTAATTCTGGTTCATCAAGTCTTGTCACTCATCCCGACACCCCTTGCCAGATCAGGATTACAGAGCGCCTAACTCTTCAACCTTCGCTCGTACAACCTGCATATCTTGCCAAGTTAACCATTTGGGTTTTCCCTTCTCTCGGGACGGGTTGCGTAACAAATAGGCCGGATGAAAAATAGGCATACAAAGGCGATTTTCCCATTCAAACCATTGACCGCGAATTTTAGTGATGCCTCGCTTTTCCTGTAATAAGGTTTTAACGGCGACGGCCCCAGTCATGAGGATGACTTTAGGATTCACCAAACGGATTTGTTCGAGAAGATACGGTTTACAGGCTTCAATTTCCTTGGGATTGGGGTTGCGATTTCCCGGCGGACGACATTTGACGACATTGCAGATATAAACATCTTTGTCTGTATCGAAATTAACAGAAGCCAAGATATTTTCGAGTAATTCTCCCGATCGCCCCACAAACGGCAATCCCCGCTCATCCTCTTGTTGTCCCGGTCCTTCGCCGATAATGACAATCGGCGCTTGGGGATTGCCCCGAGAGACTACCGCCTGAGTGCGAGTCGCCGCCAGGCCGCAGCGTTGACAGCGTTGACAATGGTCATTGAGTTGCGCGAGATCATCATAGGTTCCTGGGGCGATCGCCAGCGTCCCATCCGTCGGAATGTGTTCCTTGGATACCGTGGCCGGAGCCTCAGCGGGACTGTCCCCGAAAAGGCTTAATTGGTGTTCGTTCTCAGACATCTCAGACATAACGACGACATAACGACGACATAACAACAAGAGAATCGCTCAGAAAATTCAGACGATTCAACCCCTCTATGTTAAGGCGGGGTGTTGACACTCCCCGCTCTAAAGAGACGGGGATTCTTGGTTCATTGAGATTACTTGCTTAGACAAAATCACTTCTGAAAAAGTAGAGGTATTCTCTCCCCAAGCGTTTATTGGGTCTATCCCAAAAGTTCCCGTATGCCCTACGGTACTTAACCCCTTCTTAAGAATGTTGATAGCGGCGTTTTTATCCCTATCTAAAACACACCCACATTTACACTGATGGGTTCTAGTCGATAGAGATTTTTTAACAGTTTCACCACAATTTGAACAGTTTTGGCTTGTATAGTTCGGTGCGACAGCAATCGTTATCTTACCAAATTTAGCCCCAAAATACTCTATCCATTCTCGAAACTGATACCACGCCGCATCATTGATTGATTTAGCTAGACAATGATTCTTGACTAAGTTCTTAACTCTTAAATCTTCGTAGGCTATCACATCGTTAGAGTGAACTACGCACCTTGCTAACTTCACAGCAAAGTCTTTACGTTGCCTACTTATTTTAAGATGAGCCTTAGCTAATCTTGCCCGTGCTTTTTGACGATTTTTACTCCCTTTTTTCTTTTTAGATAATCGTCTTTGAAGTCGTTTCAATCGTTTCTCTGACTTGCTCAAGAATTTAGGATTTTCAACTTTATTACCCTCATGGTCTGTATAGAAAGAAGCTAAACCTACATCTAAGCCGATACACTTACCTGATGGTTTAACATCTTCTTTAACGTCACAAGAAAGCACAAACTGACAATAATAACCGTCAGCCCGTCTAACCAGCCTAACTCTTTTAATGTCAGATGGTTGAAAATATCCTAAGTCCCAAGTCCCTTTTAACTTAAGTGTTCCAATCTCCTTTTTATCACTAAAATAAATAGTTTTAGGATTAATAAGCTTCCATCCTGTTGTTTTGTATTCAACAGAACGGGAAAACTTCTTAAACTGAGGATAGCCTTTTTTTCCTACTACTTTCTTTTTACAGTTCTCGAAGAAACGGGAAATAGAAGACCATGCTCTCTCAGCCGATGCTTGCCTTGCTTGGGAATTTAACTCACCAGCAAAATTAAAGTCGTGCGCTAAGACCCGACAATAAGCCGATAGGTCGTACTTGCCCACACCTTTGTTGTCCATCCAATACCTTAAGCATTTGTTACGGATGAATTGAGCGGTGCGGATAGCATCGTCTATAGCTTGATATTGTTTTGTTTTAGCCTCAACCTTAAATTCTAAGACAAACATTTACGCTAAGTTTGACAGAATAAACTTAGTTTAGCGCACTTAACGCTAAATTGACAACGGAAAGAAATTAACATCACGGCGGTTAAAACCGCTCGTGTCGCATTTCATCCCCCACTTAAAAGATGGAGGCTTTCATGCTCCCGCTATTTTCCCGTAAAGCAGCGGGGTCAGCCAGGAGACGTCGCCCCAGCAGCGGTCAAGTCTCGGTGCTGTGTGAGTCTCTCATGGCCCCCCACGGCCCTGCAAGCCAACCCTCACGCTAACCCCCACGCCAAGAGCATGTTAAGATCTCCATAATTTTACGGATTTGCCTGTTTAGCGGGCAAAAATTCCCATATACTTCTCTAAGGGCGCATCTGTCTATCGTCATGCTTAGCGCGTTGCACAACGTACTATCCAACCCATGATTGTCTGACGTCGAGTTCACCTTGACTGAACAGCCGGGATGCCCCATTCTCGTTAACTCGTCCCCTTCTTTGAGTCGGCAACCCAAATCTCCTGGTGTTATCTCTCCTCTCCTCGGTGCATCTACCCCTGGGAAAGAACGATCCACATAGGTCCGAGGTTGTTTCGTCTCCAGACAACAGCGATGGCCAAGAAAAAGAAAACCTATAGCGACTATCTTAAGGAGCAGTTCGGGAGTCTCATCGACCGACTCGACATTTCCGATCTGCAAAAAGAATTTCTCAAATCTCGCTGGCTTGACCAACTGATGTGGTTGGAGAAGAAAGCTGGGGAGTCGCAGAAGAAGCACTTTCGGCTACGTCTGATCACCATCATTGGTGGGGTTGTCATCCCGGCGATGGTGAGTCTCAATGTTCGCGATGGTCCCGCTAAGGATGTCATCTTCTGGGGAACGTTTAGTTTGGCTCAGGTGGTCGCCATTAGCGCCTCAGTGGAAGAATTTTTCCACTATGGTGAGCGCTGGACTCAATATCGTAAAACCGCTGAATTGGTCAAAACTGAAGGCTGGCAATACTTCCAACTGAGTGGCCCCTATCATGAGTCTTCGTCTCATAGTGCGGCCTATCGTAGCTTTGCCGATCGCGTTGAACATCTGATTCAAGAGGATGTCTCGGCGATTACAGCAGTTCTCGAAGAAGCTCAGAAAGAGCAAGGTCAAGCTCAAGGGGAAGTCACCAGTCAGTTCTCTCAAATGGCGCAAGAACTCGGCCAAAGCCGTCCTCTACCACCGCCACCTCCCCCTCGCTCCAACTACCCAGTTCCACCTCAACCCGCTCGTCGCCCTCCCATGACGGCGGAGCCGGCTGGACCTCGGTACGATGAGGCTTTTGGAAATGATGGGTTTGGAAATGATGGGTTTGGAAATGACGGGCTTGGAAATGATGGGTTTGGAAATGAGGCCTTTGCGGAAGATTTTGGTGATGATTTAGTCCCGGCTCCGGCTCCGATTACCTCTCAACCGCCGCGTTCGTCGAGTTCTTCGGGGAAAGCTCATGTGACGGCTCCCCCACCGCCCGAGATTAATGATCCCAAGTTGCAAAATCTCAAAGCACCTCCGGGGGAACCGATTTCTCCACGAGCCACTTGATGGCTCTGGGACCGTCTCTAGGATGGGTTTGTTCAGTGGATGAGCAGATTGTGGATCTCAGCCCGGTGTTGTTGAGCCTGTGGCTGGGATCTCCCCATTAGTTGTGTCCCGATCTCACCTTGTCCTGAACATTATTGTCCCGAACATTCCCGAACATTATTGTCCCGAACGTTTTAGATTTGGTCTGGCGATCGCCTTGTCCCGATCTCGCCTTGTCCCGATCTCATCTTATCCCGATCGCGCCGTCTCCTTATCCCAGACTTGCGTTAATCTGTTGCGCTGTGTACTCCGGGAGATGTTGGCCCGGTTTTAACTCATGATCATCAGGATTTGGACTCGTCTGAGCCCCCCTCCGACGACTAAAGTAGACTGGTTGGTTCGGGTGTGTTTCGTACTGAGCTTAGCCAGTTTTTTGGGAGCTGGAATCACGGCTGTCTCCTATTGGCGAGAACGCTATGGAACCATTCAAACAGCTCTTAATTCAGCCCAAAATGAACTCAATGACGCAGTTCTTGAACTCAATGCAGAACTTGAGCATCTTGAAACAACGGTTGAAACTCTGGCTGAGGATCTCAGTTCAGGGTCTTTAAACAACGCAGAAGTCGAAGCTCGTCTGGAGGAAACCCTCCGGGCCAACCCCAGCTTCTCGGCCACGGCGATCGCCTATGAACCCTATGCGTTTAGTGAGGATCGCGAGCTATTTCATCCTAACTTTAAACGGCTCCTGACGGATGGGGTTGAGCGGTTTGAGCGGTTTGAGACGGAGGAGTTTGTCAACTACATCGAGACGGACTCTTATCGTGAGCCTCTATTGGAGGGAGCGCAATGGAGTGAGCCAGCGTTGAGCACAATTATCAACTCAATTATCGTTGAGTATAGTGTTCCCTTTACGCTCCCGGATGACAACGCTCCTGATCCGAGTGGAATTGTCTATGCGAACTATGATCTCCATCAGTTAAGCCGGCTTTTCCAAGCCTTTGATTTAGGAACAACCGGCTATCCGATTGTGATTACCTCCTCGGGTCAGTTGATTTACCACCCAATCACCAGTTTTGTTCAACAAAAACGGTCGATGATTGATTTGGCGCAGGAGTTTAATGACTCGGATCTTGAGGCGATCGCCCGCCAAATGATGGCCGGAGAATCAGGAATCGGAGAACGAGGTGGCGGGGCGCCCTCTTGGATGATTTATCAATCGATTCCGGCCACAAACTGGTCGGTTGGGGTCGTTTTGTTTCGAGATGATATCTTTGGCGATACGGTCAGTTTAACCAACAAATTGGTGCTGTTCAGCGTTCTGTTAACATTAGGGGGTGTTTTAGCTTTGGTGGTGGCGTTACCTCCCCATCGCGATCGCATATCACAATTGTGGCTCCTCTCGATGTCGGTGTCGGGCGTGTTAGCCTTGGGACTTCTCGCTATCTGGCTGTTGGAGATTCAGCAAGTTGAGGTGGTTCAGGATACAACGCCTCCTTTGGTCACCGAAACGAGTCTCCAGCAATTTTTAGAGCGTCAACGTCAAAATAACATTAAACAGGGACTATCTGAGCCGATCTTTTTGCCGACTGGGGTGTTTCTTCAGTCGATGGAATTTAAAAATGCCAATGATTTCTTCGTGACGGGATATATTTGGCAACGCTATAATGACGAGATTCATGAAGGAGTTGCACGGGGCTTTGTTTTGCCCGAAGCGATCGCCTTTAGCAGTCAAGAAGCCTACCGCCAAGACTTACCCAATGGGGAGTTGATTGGTTGGTATTTTCAGGCAACACTCCGCCAAACCTTTGATTATAGCAAATTCCCCTTCGACAATCAACAGGGTTGGTTACGCATTTGGCATCAAGATTTTGCTTCAAATGTGATTTTAACGCCCGATTTAGAAGCCTATGACTTGATGGTTCCCCTCTCGCTTCCGGGACTGGAAGTTGAAGAAAATATGGTTCTCCCCGGTTGGAACATTAAAGCGAGTTTTTTCCGCTATCGTTTCAATAGCTATAACTCCAATTTTGGCTTTATGGGGGAAACTCAAGTTAAAAATTTCCCAGAACTCTATTTTGAAGTTGAGTTAGAGCGAGATATCTTGACGGTTATCATCACTAAAATGATGCGCGTCATTGTGGTGTCAGGCTTGTTGTTTGGGGTTCAATATCTAGTTCGCTACAAGACGGACGACAATCAATTGGGCTTTAGTGCTTCAGGGGTCATTGGCGCGTCGGGAGGCTTTTCCTTTATCCTGATTTTAGACCAAATCAATCTTCGCAGTCAGTTGGCAACTGGGGGTATTATCTATATTGAGTACTTCTACTTTGTGCTGTACGTCATGATTTTGGTGGTTGTGTTTAATGCCATCATGGTCGCCAAAGGCTCGGAGAATGCACTGTTGCAATATAACAACAATATTTTGCCCAAACTAATCTATTGGCCGTTATTGTTGAGTTTGCAAATTCTGGTGACGCTGTTTGTGTTTGTCTAGGGTGGCGGTAGAGAACTGAGGAGGCGTGGCTGTGGCAAAATCTTGGACTAAACTCGAGCAAATTTTGGAGATGCGATCGCCTTGGTTCACTCTCATTGGTGAACGGTTGCGAGACGATCGCGATCGCCTCCTAGACTACTGGCGAGTTGAAAAAGCCGACTCCGCCATCATTGTCACCCAGGCCCAAGGTCAGTTTCTGCTTCCTCCCCCCAGTTATCGCCCCGGTATCGCCCAAGCCAGCCTCGACTTCCCCGGCGGACGTATCCCCCCCAACACGACCCCCGAAACAGCGGCTCAGGGGATTCTCAGGCGGGAATTGGACCTCACTCCTGAGCAAATCCTAGACTTAACGCCTCTCAATGACCAGGGTTGGCCCGTGAATAGCTCGTTTTCCAATCAAACGTTGTTTGGCTTTGTGGCTGAGATTGACGTTCAGCCTGAAACTTGTTCGCCGGGACTGCTGACCTATCCTTGCACTGACGCGGGGATCGCGACATTATTAACGGAACTGACCTGTCTACAATGTCGTGCTGTTCTGCTGGAGTGGCTTCACCGATGACCTCAGATCCGAAATCTCCCTCCCCTAAGTCCGCCTCACGAACTCGAGATCATCTGGCCAACGAACGCACCTATCTCGCTTGGATGCGAACTGCTTTGGGGTTGATGGGATTGGGAATTGTCCTGGCCCGCATTGATGAGATTCTCCCGGAAGGGATGCTGGGGATACGTCAAAGTTGGCTGTTGGGGTTGATGGCTTGTTTATTAGGATTACTGATGGTGGCGATCGCCACTAAGAACTATTTTGACATTCGCCGGGCGATCGAACTCAATACCTACCACCCGCAAAAATGGTGGATTCTCGTCATGAGCGTGGTGTTGTCGGCCTTGGGAATTGTCTTAATCCACGGAATTTTTAATCTCTCAGATTAGAATGTCTTGCCCCTAGTTGAACAACAAAACAGTTGTTAAAGTTACAAAAGCCGCTAAAATGTCCTTTAAGATTGCCAAGTTTTATAAATAAGCATTTCCTTATGACCGCAGCTACCCCGTCCGCTCATAGCACAGCTCCTGATTTTTGTCAAGGTATTCATTTTTTTGCTGACCGTCTCCCCGGTTGGGAGACCTACGGCAGCCAGCCCGCCATTGCCGAGGGTGCAACAGCCATTGCTGACCTCAGCGACAAAGCCGCCGTCTATCAAACCCTGCTCGCGGCCGATGCCCTGCGCTATTTAACCCTACAAGTGACCTCCAGTAAAGCCTCCGGTCATCCTGGTGGCTTTGCCAGTATTTCCGATGCGATCGCGGCCCTGGTCATGTTGGGCTACAAAAACATCATTACCGAAGTCGGACACCACGCCCCCGGATTTTACAGTAACGTCTTCCTCGATCGCTCCCTCGAAGACATGGGCATCAGCACCGTCCAACAATTGCGCGATCGCTTCCGAGAAACCCACGGCCTCCTGGGTCACCTCTCCGGGCAAATCCCCGGCCTCCTCAACCCCGCCGGACCCCTCGGACAAGGGCAACACTTCGCCATGGCCGGGGCCAAACTCAACCCCGGTGTTCTCTTCCCCGTCACCATCGGCGACGGCGGTATCGGCGAACCCTACGTCATGAGTAGCTTCGGTCACTTCAACACCTCCTACCCCAACGTCACCAACTTTCTACCCATTTTGGTGTGGAACGGCTATAGCCAAGAACACCACAGCATGGTTTCGACGAAAACCAACACCGAAATGCGGGAGTATTGGTCCGGCAACGGCTTCCAAGAGATTATCCTCATCGACGCCAAAGACTACGACGATGCCAACCAGCCCGGCGATTACGTCGACAGCACCCAATTCTCCCTAGAGAAACGCCTAGAGTTCACCCAAGCCCTACTCCAAGCCGTCCACAAGGCCGCCCAATCTGCCCTCAA
Source organism: Phormidium lacuna HE10JO (assembly GCA_900149785.2). Taxonomy (GTDB): domain Bacteria; phylum Cyanobacteriota; class Cyanobacteriia; order Cyanobacteriales; family Geitlerinemataceae; genus Sodalinema; species Sodalinema lacuna_A. The sequence goes on from FSSI02000035.1 coordinate 43,064, forward strand.
CGGAACCCTGACGGTGTTGATTGTCAAACAACTCAAAGGGGCCGGCGTTCACAAACGCGGTGCAAAATCCCATAACCTCTATCCCGGAGATACCGTCGAAAAAGACTATATCGCCAACGCCCTGCAAGCCCGCGCCCTCACCCCCGAAGCCTGGCAATTAGTGCGGACCAACTACGAACGGGCCGGCGGTGGGTCCGCCTCCAAAACCGTCGTCACCGAGTTTGAACGGGACTTGCCCGAGTTAGGAACTCTGCCCCTGAATGAGTTTCCCGTCGGCGGCGATAAACAGGTCGCCACCACCGCTATGGGAGAACTCGTCGGCTATGTGGGTAAACAGGACCCCGATTTCGTTGTCACCAACGCCGACGGAAATGCGGCCTCAGGGATTAACAATATCAACATTGCCCTCAACATCATTCACCCCACCCCCGACGACACCTATTTTCAAAAGCCGGGGGGTCAAGTCTATGAACCCCTCAGCGAAGATGCTTGTGCGGGTTTAGCCGCCGGACAAGCCCTATTTGGCGGACGGACCCTGTGGTGTTCCTATGAGTCCTTTGTGGTCAATGGTCTCCCCATTTGGCAAACCGTGACCCAAGCCATGGCAGAATTGCGCCGTCCCACCCCAGCCACCATTACCCTGTTTACGGCGGGGGCCTTGGAACAGGGACGTAATGGCTGGACCCACCAACGGCCTGAGATTGAAAACTATTTTGCCGCCATGATGCGCAATGGCAACGTGTTCCCCCTCTTCCCGGTGGATGCCAATAGTATTCAAGCCTGTTATGAGTGGGCTGTGGGACAGAAGAATAAAGGGATTACCATTACCGCCAGTAAGTCCCCCCTCCCGATTCGCACGACCTTCGCCCAAACCCGGCAAGCGTTGCAGGATGGGGCGGTGGTCTTGCAAGAAACTCCCGGCGAGAAAACGGTGGTCTTTGCCGTGTTGGGGGATATGGTCCTGTTGCCGGTGGTTGAAGCGGCGCAACAGTTGCAAGAGCAAGGCATTGGCAGCAAAATTGTAGCGGTGGTCAGTCCCCGCCGTCTCTATCGTTCCTCCGATGTGGCTTGGGAGATGTCGAGTCAGAAGGATGGCGGTTTTGTGGATGATGCCAGTTTTGCCCAAATGTTTAACGGCGATGCTCTGTTGGCGGTCACAGGCGGGTCTAGTGCCATGTTGGAACCGGTGATGTTACGCAGTAATCGTCCTCGGGATGTGTTTGCCTGGAAACGGGGTGACACGGCAGCCAGTGCGGGTGCGGTGATGGCCATCAATGGCATTACCTCGGAGAATTTGGCGAAACGGGCCACGGAGTTGGTGGCGTAAGGTTCAGGTCAATGTCGGGTGAGTTGGGGGTATCTCCACTCACCCGTCTGGGAGGGACGGGGTTGGCGGCGTCTGGAGGGGGCTATGTTAGACTCAGAGCAGTTCATTTTTCCCCCACTGTGATGTCTGCTTCTGTTTCTGACTTGTCGCAGACGGCTGCTGATACGGTTTCGGCTGAGGAAATTGTGTTTCCTCCCGGTGACCTCCCCAGTGATGAGCCTCCCTTGGAAAGTTCTCTACATCTTCAACAACTCCTGCTTCTGATGAGTTGTCTTAACTGGGTTTGGAGAGAGCGTCAGGATTATTTCTGTGCGGGGAATCTCACGGTGTACTATAGTCCCCGTCAGTTGAAATCAGAATTGTTCCGAGGTCCCGATTTGTTTGTGGTGCGTGATACGTCCAACCAGCCTCGCCGCAGTTGGGTGGTTTGGGAGGAGAATGGGAAATATCCTAATTTTATTATTGAACTTTTATCGGACAGCACCGCAAACGGCGATCGCGGACTCAATAAACAGATTTATCAAGATATTTTTAGAACCCCGGATTATTTTTGGTTCGACCCTCAAAGTTTGGAGTTTCAAGGGTTTCATTTACTCGATGGACTCTATCATCCTTTGGAAGCGAATGAGTCGGGATGGCGTTGGAGTCAGCAGTTGGGGTTGTATTTAGGGGTACATGAGGAGCGTTTGCGCTTTTTTACTCCTGAAGGAACTCTGGTTCCCACGCCGGAAGAAGCGGCGGAACGTGAGCGTCAAATTAATGTCAAACTGAGGGCTAAGCTAGAGGAATTGGGAATTGACCCAGAACAACTCTAATTGAATGAGTAACGAGGGGTCTTCTGGATCGAGGGTGGGGTTTGTTGCATGGCATACAAAATTGTAGGGGCATAACCCACCCCTGCCCCTCCCAGGAGGGGAAATTTTTCGCCCCTACGGCAACCGGTGTAATCTGCCATAAATTTTCCTTATCACCTTAAACCCAGAAGACCCGTAACGAGAACCCGCCCATTAAGAGACCGAGTTTCTCCAAGAAACCCGGTCTCTGACTTTGGGGCCAATCAGTCAACCCCTCAGAGTCTTGATGGCTGTTCAGGATATCGAGTGAGATTTGTTGCATGGAACACCAGATTGTAGAGGCGAACGGCGTTCAATGGAGTGCATCTCAGTTAGGAGAGTGAGTCAATCTACTCAATGATAGTTTCCCTTTGCCTTCTTCCCCCTTGCCATCCCTGAAAACCCTAGCTAGACTTAAAGGATGTTCAAACTGACGCCGGAATGATGAGCCTCAGTCTAAATCCTATCCGGAGTATCGATGAAACCTGGGTTCCGGCCACCTGGGATGAGTACCTGCGTGCCTTAAAAAACTCCTCCCAGGTCAAGTCCAAGGGCTATTATACTCATGGACGAATGCAAGTCGATATGCAACTCCCCATCAGCTTCGATCATGGTAATACCCATGGAATTATCGCCTTAGCCATCAATCTTTATGGCATCCTAAAAGGGATTCCTTTCACGGTGTTAGATAACTGTTCCTTCCGCAAAACCGCAGAGGTCGAATTTCAGCCGGATTTAGCCTATTATGTAGGGTCTCAAGCCACCGCCATCCCCAGTGGGACGGGAATTATCCATCTCGAAACCTATCCAGTCCCCAATTTAGTCGTAGAAGTCGCCAAATCATCCCTCCTTGATGACCGCACCGTCAAGCGAGTTCTCTATGAAGACGTGGGAGTTACCGAGTATTGGATTGTGGATGTGGAAAGCGCCCAAGTTTTGGCCTATCAAATGAGCGATCGCGGGAGCCTGAGAATTGATAGTTCCGTCATTTTTCCGGGACTGGACATTGCCCTCCTCAATGAAACACTGCAACGCAGCCGTCATCAGGATCAATCCCAGGTGGGGGCTTGGTTAATGGCGCAATTTCAAGGGGCGACTGAATCGGGAATTTAGCCCACATAAACTCTCAAGGTAAAGAAGAACCCGCCCATTCAGAGACCGAGTTTCTCTAAGAAACCCGGTCTCTGACTTTGGGGCCAATCAGTCAACCCCTCAGAGTCTTGATGGCTGTTCAGGATATCGAGTGAGATTTGTTGCATGGAATCCCAGATTGTAGGGGAACCCACCCCAGCCCCTCCCAGGAGCTAATCTTGTAGGGGTTTGTCAGGTCGAGTGCAAATCTTGAGCCAAACCGTCGCTGGAGGGGACGATTGACTAGCCAGACCACCAGCCCGACCC
>FSSI02000018.1:0-88323 GCA_900149785.2 Phormidium lacuna HE10JO
ACTTTGTCAGTTATTACGATTACTATCAGCCAGAAGCCTATCTCCCCGTCACCGATACTTATATTGAGAAAACCGCCTCAATCAACGACGAAATTGATATGTTGCGCCATTCCGCCACACGCTCTTTATTTGAACGGCGGGATGTGATTGTGGTGGCCTCCATTAGTTGTATCTATGGACTGGGGATTCCCAGCGAATATCTCAAAGCCTCGATTCTCTTTCAAGTTGGCCAAGAAATTGACCAACGACACCTGTTGCGGGATTTAGTCACCATTCAATATCAACGCAATGACTTAGACATGGGACGAGGAAAGTTTCGCGTAAAAGGGGATGTGGTCGAAATTGGTCCGGCTTACGAAGATCGGATTATTCGAGTTGAGTTTTTTGGGGATGAAATTGATGCGATTCGCTATATCGACCCGGTAACAGGACAGGTAATCTATAGTGTCAATAGCTTGCGGATTTATCCAGCGCGACACTTTGTGACGCCAGGCGATCGCCTCGACATTGCCTGTGATGACATTGAATCAGAACTAGAAACGCAACTGGCGGTATTAGAAAAAACTGGAAAACTCCTAGAAGCGCAACGATTAGCCCAACGGACTCGCTATGACTTAGATATGTTGCGAGAAGTGGGATATACCAATGGCGTTGAAAATTACTCGCGACATTTGGCGGGACGACACGCCGGAGAACCGCCGGAATGTTTAGTGGATTATTTCCCCGAGGATTGGTTATTAGTCGTCGATGAATCTCACGTCACCGTTCCCCAAATTCGGGGAATGTATAATGGCGACCAAGCTAGAAAACGGATTTTGATTGACCACGGCTTTCGTCTTCCCAGTGCGGCGGATAATCGCCCCTTGAAAGCTGATGAGTTTTGGCAAAAAGTCCGCCAATGTGTCTTTGTTTCGGCGACTCCCGGAGATTGGGAAATTGAACAGTCTGACGGACAAGTGGTTGAGCAAATTATTCGCCCTACAGGAGTCGTTGACCCGGAAATTTTTGTCCGACCCACCGAGGGACAGGTAGATGATTTGTTGGGCGAAATCCGCGATCGCATCTCCCGCAAAGAACGCACCCTCGTGACAACGCTCACCAAACGCATGGCTGAAGATTTAACGGAATACTTCCAAGATCGAGGCGTGTTAGTCCGCTATCTCCACTCAGATATTAACTCTATTGAACGGATTGAGATTTTGCAATCCTTGCGTCAGGGAGAGTTTGATGTCTTGATTGGGGTGAATCTGTTGCGAGAAGGACTCGATTTGCCGGAAGTATCTCTCGTGGCGATTTTAGATGCCGATAAAGAAGGGTTTTTGCGGGCCGAGCGATCGCTGATTCAAACCATCGGCCGCGCCGCCCGTCATGTTCGCGGACAAGCGATTCTCTATGCCGAGAATCTCACCAAAAGTATGGATAAAGCGATTTCTGAAACTCAGCGGCGGCGGGAGATTCAGTTAGCCTATAATGGAAAACATGGGATTACCCCGACCTCGATTGTTAAGAGTATTGATAACTCCATTCTCTCATTTTTAGAGGTTTCCCGGCGGCTGAATCGGCAACAATTGGATACGGCTTATGAACAAGTCGATGAGATTCCCTTGTCGCAAATTCCGGAACTGATTCAACAGCTTGAAGCCGAGATGCAAGCGGCGGCTAAGAATTTGGAGTTTGAGACGGCGGCGAGTTTGCGCGATCGTATTAAACACCTGCGAGATAAACTCGTTGGACGCAATTAAGTGAATGGCAATCCTGTTCTACTTTTGAGGGGTAAGGGTTGGATTGGGGGGGAACTCAGTCGTTGGCTTCTGTACTCAGTTCGAGAAGAACTCGAATCAGTCGTTTCTCAATCTCGTCAAGATAGTCGGTTAGCCCAGTATGCTGACCCCGTTGTCGTAGAAGTTCTAGAGAGGTTTCTTCCCAACACTGCTGTTCTCGTGACCAATGACCACCCGTCAGTTCTTCAAGGACAATTTTGGGATTACGAATTCGTTCAGGTTCTTCACGAGAATTAGAACGTAATCGATGTGACTCCTCGCAGGGATCGAACGGTAACTGCTTCTTGATCGCCTCTAAGATCTGAACCTCCTCTGGGTTGGAAGCAATAAATCCATTCAAAGCCCAAGCTTCTCGCATCCGATTCGCTGCACCAATGATAATCTCTAATTGAGGCGACTGATCAATCTGTTCTGCACGGGCCTGCTGCATTCCCTCTCGTCGTTCAGGTTGATTATCTAAATCTCGAATGAAGAGAACGGCTTTCAGAGAGCGGCTATCTTTATCTGGCTGGCTCTTTTTAAGTTGGAGAACTCGGATTAGATTCAAAATTTTAAGGGTTGCTGCACCATCCGCTTTCAGAGGTTTCTTTTTGCTGTGTCCCAAAAACTTCGGAATTGGTAAACCTGACGCCCTAGCACGCTGCATGATATCCTTAATATCGCTCCAGCATGAATAATCAGTTCCTGGATCTAAACCACTCCATCGAAACAAGTAGGGTAAAAGCTCAGGCTCTAACCAATCTACCGTTTCTACTAAAACTCGCTCAGCCAATTTGCTGGCTGTTTCAGCATCAGCACGACTCTCAACAATGACAATAAACTCAATCATCGACCCCAATTGTATCGATCCAATCTTCTCCTTCCGCATCCCAAAACTCACCGGTGGTTAAGGTTTGTTTAGCCCAGTCCACATCAGGATGCTCGTCTAATCGTTTAGAACGAGTAAAGCCTGAGTTTCGATGACTTAAAACATGAACTTGGGATGGAGTTAGCTCATCGACAATATACGGGGAGTGCGTTGACACTATAATTTGCAGATTTTTATTCGCCTGAATAATCTCTTTGAAAACCGTCATCAACTCCCGTTGCGCTTTAGGATGCAGTCCTTGTTCCACATCATCGAGTAACACTAAGTTGGGTAGAGTCGGATTCATTAAAACCGTCAAAAGACCTAGAGTTAGAATCGTTCCTTCACTAATAGCATGGGCTGGAATACGCTCACCCGTATTCATATCTAAGACAACTTCTTGTCCTGTCATTTCCTGGCTTTCTTCATAGGAAATTGACTTTCCATCGACTTCAATTAAACGTTGGCGATTCATGAGGACTTTGGCGCGTCTGACTCCGACCTTCTGAACGCCGGGGACAACCCGCTGCAACATCTCCTGCAAGGCTTGAAAATTATCTAGGGCTTCGCTACGTAGATAGTCTAGGGTGGGTGCTAATCCAGAACCATCAAATTCAACTCGTGGCGTAATGGCTTCACTATAAGCCGGTTTGGCGAGATTGGTCGCAACTAATTTCAGATGAACGGCAAACCTTAAAGCCTGAGAAATTGGAAATGGGGTGGTACTTAAGGAACTATCCCAACCTTGTGCGTGTCCTGTATCGTCAGCAAAAGTCCATGATACTCTTGGAAACCATTTGTTCTCTTGCTGTCGTTCAAAGTGATAGGAGGCTTGCCAATCTTGTCGGTTTTTCTGATATCCCCAGAAGCCACAGGCACTGACAGACAGATGAGTTTGTCCCATCGTTGTCAGAAATTCTGGTGCTCGTTGATGTCCAAATATGTTTTTAAAGGGTGAATCTGCAAGGCGACTCAGATAATGTAGCGCTTGCAAGACCGATGTTTTCCCAGAACTGTTTTGTCCTACTAGTGCATGAAGGCGTGAACAATCTAGGTTGAGCGCTGTCGATGGATGACTTTTGAAATTATAAAGTTCTATCTTTTCAAGCATGGATTTTGGGAATCTTCCGGGTTTGAGATGACAAGTGCATAATAGTGATATAAATTCAGAAAAAAATCAACTTTTTGATAGAAGACTTAGTGGATTTACCCAAGGTAGGGGTTGGTCGTCTTTCGACTCACTCCGTCACGGTCTCTACTCATACACCCGCTGGCCATCTCCCGGTAACAACATAAGTTCCGAAGGACGAATAATCGTCCCCACAGTCACTTCAATATCACCATCCCAATCCTCAATAGAAATCACCTGATGTCCCGGACCTCGATAATCCGAATACCGACATCGTTCAGCCGTCCGATTTAACGTCATCCCCTGGCGAGACATCGTCGCTTCCCCAGATTCAATACAGCGGTAATCATTCCCCTCAAACTGTAACTGCTTGGGGGGAGTTCCCGTAATTTCTAAATCGTCGGTGGGGGTTAGCCAACTCACCTGAACTTGGTCATCTTCTTCTACCGCCAACCAACGAATGCGATCGCCATCCTGCAAAAGATATTCTTGCCACTCATAGCCATCATCATCATAAACCAACTTCCCCTGCACCACCCAATCCTCTCCCATATATTCGACGATATCGCCAATTTGTAGGGTAAAAATACTGCGTTCTAAGGGGACGATTTGGGGAGATTTGCGAACACGTGCTAATTGTCGTTGACGAACAAAGACAATCGTTGAAATAGCTAATATAACGATAACAAGAATCCAAAAATACGTCAACATATTTTAGCTCTCATAAATGACCATTTCTACTACAACTCAAACCCATCCCAACGATTGTGAGTTTGATACTCAACAATCGCCGGGCGAGACAGACGATTTACCTCCACATTCGAGAACTGAATATCTGCCGGTAAATCAAACAAATGTGCTAACAAAGGTTGCGTTAAAAAACGTGTTTCCACCGGCAACGTCCAAGTCTCGGGATGAATCGCCTCACGACTGGCTAAGACAAACCCCCAGGGACCAAAACTGGGAACCTGAACCGTATAAGGATGCACCGAAAGTCCTACCGACTCTAGCGTCGCCGCAATACAGGCCATCACCCGAGGCGCAAAAAAGGAACTAGAGGCTTGAGTCACCAACACCCCATCGCTGGCGAGACGAGGTAACAGACGACGATAAAAGCCTTCTGCATAAAGTTTCGCCAAAATCGGTCGATCGGGGTCCGGAAAATCGGCGATAATCACATCAAACTCCTCATCTAACGCCGGGGCTGCTAAAAACGCATCGGCAATACGCACCTCAAGACGAGGATTATCTAAAGACTCCTGATTCACTCGTTTAAGAAAAGGATGATGGCGAGAAAGATTCACCACCTCAGGATCGAGATCAATCAGTAATAAACGCTCAACTTGTGGCCATTTCAACACTTCTCGCGCCGCCATTCCATCCCCAGCCCCCAGCAATAACACCCGTTTCGGATTAGGTGTTGCACTCATTGCGGGATGTACTAAGGTTTCGTGGTAGCGATATTCATCAATCGTAGACAGTTGTAAATCCCCGTCGAGGAAGAGGCGAACATCTTGTCGCCAACGAGTCAGAACAATCCGTTGATAGGGCGATCGCACTCGGGCAATAATCGGCGCATCATAGAGATTATCTTCGAGGGTATTACTCAGAGGAATCGCTAAGGGCGCAAAACCAATTAAAATCAGGCTAATCGTTAATCCCCACACCCGCCACGATCGCAAACTAGGGAAGTTTTGGGCCAAAATCACCACCATCAAGGCGGGGAAAGCGCCAATAATCGCCGCTGAGGGAAACAATCCCAACCAGGGAAGTAAAATCACCGGAAAGGCTAGAGAACCCACCAAGGCCCCCGCATAATCGAGGGCTAACACTCCGGCGATCGCATCTTTTACCCCGTCATCCTGTTCAAAAATACGAGTCAGCAGAGGAATTTCAATTCCCGCTAAGGTTCCTAAAATTAGGGTAACGAGACTTAAGCCAATCCATAACGGACCATCGACGACAAAAATCGCAAATAAGCCTAGAGGTAAAAAGGCGCTTAAGGGGGCGATCGCCAATTCCACTTGCATGAAACGCCGCAACAGTTGTTCTTGCTGTTGACTGCGATCGCCTTCCGTCACCAAAAAGCGACTCAAGTAGGAACCAATCCCCATCGCGGCGAGAAACCCCCCCACCGCCACCCCATAGGCCAGGGCCTGATTTCCCACCAAATAACTGGCTAAGGTTCCTAACAGCAGTTCCACCGCCAAACCACAAGCCGAACAAATCGCCGTCGCCCCTAACAACAGATTTCGTTGCGATCGCCCTAACGGAACCCAGGGGCGATCGTCCTGAACCTCCCGCGAATCCTTGGTTTCTTCAGCGATAACATCAGCCGTATTAGGGTGATTTGAGTCCATAACAATCCTATCAATACAAGTCAACAAAATTCTCGATTGTTAAATCACCGTCTCTCTATTTCCCAAACCCAGTTCCACCCCCAGAAAAGCCACCTCCATAATTGGCGCGATTCCCCGAGTAATTCCAAGTTCCAGAGCGATACACCCCATTTAAATAGGTTCCTTGGCGGGGCCAATACCGTTGTTGTTGTTGATCTTGGCGTAAGGTGACCGCAGTTCGGGATGAATAAGCCGCCCCAACGGTTAATAATGCTAGAATAATTGCTATGATTGCCAAAATTTTGGTTAACATTGTTTGCCCGACTGCAATAAACGGCAATAAACGGCAATAACTTGTCGTTCTGATCAAGATACCCAAATTAATCTCGGGCAATTTCAACCACCGAAACCCCCGTCAAGGTTTGTACATTCTCCTTGACGCGTAATACCGTATCATCCACAGGACCATCAGGAGTCACTTCGACATAAATTCCATAAGATCCTCGTTTTTTAAAGATAAAATACTGTTTCAGTTGACCTGTTGTTCGTTTAATATCTCCATCCTCATCGCGATGAAAAGTTAGAGACACGGGTGTGACTTGATGGTGCATATTTTCCCCATAACCATCACTAACCCAGAGATTCACATCCAAGGAGCGAGGTGAGGTTTCATCCGCGACAATTTTCAACTTACAGCAAATTAAATTATCCTCGCCCCCCATAATCGCACGACCTCCAATATCGCTATCCTTCACAAACTTATTAATCGTATCTTGACCTGAATTCTGAGTCGAGAGGAAACAAAACAAGGCTAACCCTCCCGTTCCAATCACACCAGGGATGAGATAACGAGTATCAATAGCCCCATTAAAAACACGAACATGAAAGCGAACTGACTCTCCCTCAACCGGTTGTCCTGATGTGTCGGTATAATCGAGAATATTGATCGCAAGCGTAATCGTCTCCGGCTCATCTCCAGCCTGCAAATCCAAGGCCGCTTGGACATCTTTTTCCCGCCAGGTTCCCGACTCGCCGCCTTCTCGCCAAATTCCTGATTCCACCCAGGCTTGTTTTAACGCCGAGACAATTAAATTTCCCTCCTCATCTAAAACCCGAAGTTCATAGGTTGTCCAGCGATTATTATTGAAGAAAGCATCCACATCAATCCGCATCGCCCCAATTAACTGAGGCTTCAGTTGCCAGGTTTTAAATTCAACAACTTCCCCTGGAGTCACCTCAATGCGATCGTCGAGAAGTTTTTGTTGAAAAATGGGACTAATGATCCCCGCCAGCAAGACGAAACCGGCTGCAAATAGGGCCAAGTAGGTTGACCAATCGATAAAACGATAGGTCGTTGTTTTCGTGACAGAAGACATAAGACCTCTCAGACAACAACAAGGCTGGCTCAACTCGTCAAGATGAATCTAGGATAACAGAGCCGGAATAGAGCCAACATCCCGAGGGACTGAAGAGGTTAAAGATAGCGTTGAGCGCATTCAGCGACTTGAGGATGTTCGTCCTGGGCCAGAGTTTGTAGAGCCTCCTGCACCGACTCCCCGCCAATTTGTCCGAGGGCCTGGGCCACTCGTTGCCGAGTTTGCGGTTCCGGGTGGGCCATGAACTCCGTAATCCAAGGAACCGCTTGAGGATCTCCCACTTCCCCTAACGCGCCAATGGCCGTTGTTTGCACTAATTCCGTGTCGCTGTGGAGGGCTTCATGGAGCAATTCCACCGCTTCGGGGGCCTCCATTTCCGCTAACGCCGCCACAATACTGAGGCGCACAATCCAATCGTCATTATTGCGATAGAGTTGGGCTAAATCTGGGTAGGCTTCCCGGAATTTCAAGGCCCCCAACGCATCCGCCGCCGCTGCTTTCACGTCTAACTCGGGGTCATCATATAAGCGCGATCGCAGCAGCGTCAAAGACAATTCCCGGTTCTGATGTCCCAAACTTGAGAGCTTACAAACCGCTGTATAGCGAACCCGTGGATTCGTATCTGTGACGACAGGAACCACATAATCAAACGCGAGACTCGCATCAATATAATCGAGTTTATTCACGCCACTGAGGCGATCGCCATAATCATCAGAATCGAGTAGTGCTTTGACAGCGTCGGGTGTAATATCCATGTTGTAATAAGGAACGTCAGAACAGGGAAAATAACGAGATTAAGCCTCAACTTCCGTGGCCATGGCGCGAATGATATCGCCTCGGGAGAGAATCCCCACCACGCGATCGCCATCCCCAAGAACCGGGAGACGATGCACCTTTTTCTCGTGCATCAATCGCGCCGCCTCCCGCAAGGCACAATCAGGAGTCGTTGTCAACATATGTCCCTTGCTCATCACATCCTGCACCGTTTGTCCGAGAACCTTGTGCAGTTGTTTTTCGTAATGCTTGGGATTCTCTAAATAGATGACACTGTCGAGAATGGTGATGTAGGCCGGAGGAGTGGCCCCCGTTTCGCGCCACATCAAATCAGTTTCTGAGAGCATTCCGATGATTTTACCCTGGTCGTTGACCACCGGTAGCCCGCTAATGCGGCGTTCAGCAATAATTTGAATGGCTTCTTGGATGGGAGTCTCAGGTGTGACGACGATGGGATCGTGACTCATCACATCCGCAACGGTTTTAACCATAGTGGAGTTTAGGGACTGTACTGTTCAGGATTCGCTACTGCCATGATACCCCTCGACGATCCCCCCTTCGGTGAAGAATCGCGATCGCCCATCACAACTCGTTACCATAAATAACGAAGACGCTATGGCGATCGCTCTACCATGACTGACGCGCAAACCAACCCCCTCTCACGCACCATTCCCTGTATCTACGTCTGTCAGAACCGCTCCTGTGAACTCAATGGTTCCGCCAAAACCCTACAAGCCTTCCAAGACGCAAATCCCAAAGGGGTTGTTGTCGAGGGGTGCGGCTGTCTCGGACAATGTAGCACCGGCCCCTCGGTGCGAGTCACCCAAGATGAAACCTGGTATTGGCAAGTTCAGCCTGAAGATGTCCCCAAAATCCTAGAACAACATCTAAAAGGAGGAGAACCGGTACAAGAAAAACTCAATACCCGCATTCATCTTCAATTTTACACCTAATTAAGCCAGTTTAGATAGGACATTTAAACTGCATACAATACTTGTTTGGTAAGGGACTTAATCAAATTAAGTGTCACCACCAAAGTGTCAAATACTGACAAAAATCTCGCCAATCATGGTCACAGTCAATACCCCAAAAACGCCCCCTCAATGGCAACTGTTTGAGTGGATCTTCGATCCAACCGGCTACCTGGAACGGAACCAGAACCAACTCGGAGAAACCTTTAACGCTCACCTCGGTGTCAACCTCGATGGCTTCGTCTTTGTCAGCCATCCCGACCATGTTCGCACCATTCTATCGGCCCCAGCTCGTTGTTTTGACGCCGGCCGAGCCAATGGCATTTTAGGACCTCTGGTGGGGGATAACTCCCTGCTGTTGCTTGACGGCGCGGTTCATAAACAGCAACGTCAGTTATTGATGCCTTCCTTTCATGGCGATCGCATGGTGACCTATGGCGAGATTATCACCCAGCTCACGCGCCGCGCCATTGACCGCCAACCCCAGGGCGAGGCGTTTCGGGTGCGATCGCTCACCGAAGAAATCACCATGCGCGTCATCCTCCAAGCCGTCTTTGGCTTAAACCAGGGAGATCAGTACGAAACGATGCGCCGCACCATGTCCACCTTCCTGGACATGACCGCCTCCCCCGTCAAATCCAGCTTGCTCTTCCTCAAATCCCTGCAACGGAATCTCGGTCCCTGGAGTCCCTGGGGGCGCTTTCTGGCCATCCGTAACCAGTTAGACGACCTCCTCTACGCCGAAATTCAGCAACGTCGCCAAGCGTCCCTAGAGGAGCGCCAAGACATCCTCAGTCTGCTCCTGCTGGCGCGGGATGACGAGGGTCAGGGAATGAGCGATAAGGAACTGCGCGATGAACTGGTGACCCTACTCCTGGCCGGTCATGAAACCACCGCCACCGCCTTGGCCTGGGCCTTGTATTGGGTCCATCGCGTCGACAGCGTCCGCGATCGCCTCATCGAAGAAATCACAGCCCTCGGCGAAAACCCCGACCCAATGGCGGTCTTTAAATTGCCCTATCTGACAGCCGTGTGCAACGAAACCCTGCGGATTTATCCCGTGGCCCTGGTGACCTTCCCGCGCATCGCCAAGGAACCCATCCAAGTCGGCGACCACCAGTTCCCCGCCGAAACGGTCTTGGCCCCTTGTATCTACCTGACCCACCATCGAGAGGACATCTTCCCTGACTCCCACAGCTTCAAGCCAGAACGCTTCCTAGAGCGTCAATACTCTCCCTATGAGTTCTATCCCTTTGGCGGGGGGAATCGTCGCTGTTTGGGCATGGCCCTGGCCATGTATGAACTCAAACTGGCGCTCGCCACCCTAATCACTGAACATAAGTTCACCCTCCCAGACCAGCCGCCAGTGAAACCAGTCCGGCGGGGAATTACCCTCGCCCCCTCACCGGGACTTTCCCTCGTTAAAACCCGTTAATTGAGGGAGTTGTCAGGCGGTGAGTCAGGCGGTGAGTCCTCGTGATGCCAGATGATATCAGCCAAAGGACGCTCTGGAGTGGACAACAGATCCCGATCGGGGTCAAAGACAAGGGAGAGTTGTTCAATCTCCTCCAGACGACCCTCCAGACGACGTTCAACGCGACTGGGGATGCCATCTCCATAGAGAATATGACCCTGTCCAGCGATGACGACCAGGGCTCGTTCCGGGTGGGTTTGTAAAAACTCAGCCACATGGTAGCTCATGGTTTCATCCCAGAGGATTTGGGCTTTAAAAAAGCTCTCAAAGCCTTCACTGGAGCCATGACCCTCATGATAGCCATCGAAAATCTGCCGCAGTCGTTGACGATAGGCTGCATTATCCAGGTCAAACTCGTCGATGGGCGGCAGATCTGACAACCGTTGCGGGGAGAGATTCTCAAATCCGCCTCGGGCCACCTCCCGTATGGCTTCGATGGGAGCGTTTAAGGCCAACACCGGCAGATTGTGCGCTTTGGCGAAGCGGAGAATCGGGGCGTAGGATTCCCAGGGAAAGCCCCAGCGTGTCTCAAACTGCGTCCGTTCCAGAAATTCCGCTTCGCTAATTTCTCCGGCCAGATATTGGTCAATATAGCTCTGTTGCGGCCGTTCAAACATCTCCAAGCCGATCGCCAGTTGCGGGTTTTGGGCATACCAGCGTTGCAGAATCGCCAGTTGTGCGGCCTGATCCTGGGGGCGATTGTGGACTTCCCCGAGATAGAGGACTTGTACCCCCTCTAGGCGAGTGAACAAATCCTCTTGACTGAGAACTTCCTCCTGAGTGGGTTCTCGCAGAACTTGCGCCCAGGTGGGGGTTCCCCAACAGAGCCACAGGCCTAATAAACAGACAGACAGTCGAAGGGTTGGCGATCGCATGGTCGATTAGGGTCTTATGTTTAATCTTGATCTTGTAGCAAGATGGCGGTGGTGCTGGCAACTCGGCGACGGGTTTCACTCATATAACCGCCGCGTAGGGTGAGGACGGCGATGAGGAGGCCGAGTAGGCCTAATACTGTATCCGCCACGGCGACGCTGGCCAGGGCCGCAAACCACGTTAATCCTAAGCGGTGAACCCACCAGACGGCGATCGCTTGCAAGAGTCCGGTTCCCATCGCCAACAAGCCAATTCCAATCGAGGCCGCAACAATCCCGAGCAGCAGTCGCCGTTGTTCCCGAGCGGCTTCTCGCTGAGCAATATCGAGGTGCAGTTCTAGGAGAATCTTCAGGAGGCCTAAACTGCGGCGAACATAGGTTTCGACCTCAGAGCGGAGGCTGTCTCTCTCATTTGCGATCGCCACCACTTCCTCCCACGAACAGTCCTAACAAGAAACCAATCCCCAACGCGGTTAAAATCGAGGCCCCTAAGTTGCGTTTGGCCTGAGATTTTACCTCCGGTAAGACATCAGCTTTGACGCGTTCAACGAGCTGTTCGGTGCGTCGCTCCAATAAGTCCAAGACATCATCAATACTGGGACTGGGGGGATGTTCCTCGTCTGGGTTGTCCTTATCCTTGTTGGGAGAGTGGTTTGAGGACTGGCTCGGAGCTTGACTCGGGGTTTGCTGTAAGGCCGTTTGCTGGTGTTCCCGGCGTTCCCAGGTGAGGCTCAGGGAATGCAGTTCGGCGAGCTGAGCCTGAATTAAGGTTTTGGTGTGATCCGTGGCGGCGGCGATGAGATCCACGGCTAAGTCTAAATCCCCGTCTGTGGCCATTAACTCCTCGCGATCGAGGTTAGTCCATTCCTGAGTGATCAGAGGAAGCAGTTGCTCAAATTGTGTTTTGAACGGTTCAGGTGAGAGCCGTTTCGGGGCGATCGCGATGCCGTTGTTTGCCGAGGTGGTCTCGGTCTCAACTTGTGTCTCTGCCATAGGGATTATTAAATAGCGATTTTTGAATAAAGAGAGTGCAACTTTCTTTTAATGTATCGCAACTCCCTCAATCCACGGCCGGCTCATCGACGAACTTATACCCCACCCCGACAACGGTTTTCACAAACTGAGGTTGGGTGGGATCGACTTCGACTTTTTTACGCAATCGGGCCACATGAGTATCCACCACCCGCTCATCGCCAAAAAAGTCATTTCCCCAGAGGCGATCGATCAGTTGACTGCGACTCCACACTCGGCCGGGGTAACTCATCAGGGTTGAGAGCAGATTAAACTCCAACGCCGTTAAATCCAGGGGTTCAGGAGACTCACCCAGGTAGCGGCTGGCGGTATGGCGATCGAGGTTGAGGGTAAAGTGAGCGGTGCGGTGTATATTTTCCTGGCCCCCTTGACGTAAACTACGCCGTAGCAAGGCTCGCACCCGCGCCACTAATTCCCGAGGGCTAAAGGGTTTCACTAGATAGTCATCGGCCCCGGTTGATAGTCCAATGACGCGATCGATTTCTTCTCCTTTGGCCGTCAACATGAGGATATAGGGGTCTTTATCTCCCGGTTGTTGACGAATGCGGGCGCAAACTTCTAAGCCGTCGAGGCCGGGGAGCATTAAATCTAAGACAATTAGATCTGGATTATAGTGACGAAACGCCTCGATCGCGGTTAAACCATCGGCGGCTTGCTGACAGTTAAAGCCTTCGGGTTCGAGGGTTTGTTGCAACAATTGGGCAATTTCGCGGTCATCTTCAACAATTAAAATGTTCATTGGCACTCTCAGGAAACGTCTCAGGGATCTAGTATCAAGGATCGCGGGTTTTGAGATGAGGGGGATGACACCTTGGCTGTTGCTGTCGCAATTCTGAGCGAATTGTCATGAGAATCCGTCCCAGGTGGTTCTGGCCAGATCCATCAGCGCCACAGCCCCAAAAGTAGTCCACCGGGGAGTTTTCGATGAGTTCTTCCTCTCCAGTATTGAGGAGTATCTGTTGGATATCGAGATGGCTGAGAAACTTAACGGTGACGGCCTCGTACATCAGTTGGGGTTTAATCTGATTCCAGTTGGGCCGAGGTTGACGACGGCGATCGCGGCCGAGGCGGGCCGCGGCTTCGGGACTGGGGGCCTGGCGAATCACCGCCATTAGGGGTTCATCGAGGGTTCCTAGGAATTTATGGGCTTGATAGTAATGTTCGACGGTGGGCCAATGTTGGCCCCCTAAGGTGATGGGGTGGTGGGAGAAGTTGGAAAAGCAGCCGTAGTCGTCATCCGCTTTGTAAAAGTAAATCGTCATGAGGGTTCGGGAACCGTACGCTTGGAGTCCATGAGCGGGTTGGGTTAGCGGGTTGGGTTAGCGGGGATACACCAAAATTTTACGACTGTCGCTGTTGGGATGTTGGGCTTGTTCGATTTTTTGAGGGAGATCGATGAGGGGGATGCGATCGCTGATGGTGGTTTCGAGGGGAAGATGATGATCGAAGAGATAGGTGAGGCTGCGTTGCTGTTGTCGCGGTGAGAGGCCCGAACAGCCGAGTAGGTCAATTTGGCGGCGGGCAAAGGCGAGGGGATCAAGGGGAACCGGTAGGGGATCGGCGAAATCCGTCAAACACAGCAGTTTTCCTCCCGGCCGAGTACCATCGAGGGCGTGCATGACATCCCAGCCTCGGGGTTCCGTGAGTAGGGCCGCGTCAACGCCTTCGCCGTCGGTAAAGGCCCGGACTTTGGTATGGAGATCCTCGCTATTACTGTTAAAGGCCGCCTTGGCCCCTAAGTCGAGGGCTGCGTCGAGGCGTTGGGGAGAGCGATCGCTCACCAGGGGATGGAGGCCCAGTCGTTGGGCCAGCAGAACGGCGATCGCCCCGAGGGAACCGGCCCCTAAAATCCAAATCTGTTGTTCAGGTTCGAGCCGCAGCCGGGCGAAACTATGCAATAGGCTATTGATCGGTTGCAAAAAACAGGCCCGATCAAAGGTAATATGTCCCGGCAGGGCTATGAGACCCCCATGTTTGACTAAATGTTCGGGAACTTTAACAAATTCGGCAAAGCCGCCACCACTGGCTGTTAAGCCGGCGCTGGTGGTATGGGCCTGATAGGTGCGACAGGCGGAAAAACGGTCTTCTAGGCAGGCCAGACAGCGCATACAGGGAACATGAGCCAGGGTAGCCACCCGTTGTCCGACGCGCCAACCACTCACGTGGTCCCCTACTTCGGCGATGGTTCCGGCAATTTCTCGCCCTAACACGAGGGGTTGTTCGAGTTCAGGGACTTGCAGACGATGGAGATCTAGGGGAGATAGGCCCACGGCCTTGACTTCGATGATGACATCTCCCGCATCGGCGGTCGGTTGGGGAAGGTCTTGATACTGTAGACCCCCTTGACCGTGAAACACTTGTGCTTTCATGGTGTTTGGCTCACTCCCCCAGGCTGACCGGCACGACCAACGGGAGGGGTTCAGGCTGGTTCTGCGACTCTATCTTACCCTGTGCTTGGGCTGAACTGGGTCTCTCGGCTGGGGCTGGCCGGCCCGATTCGAGTCAATCTCTTTAAGGGTGAAAACCGAATACGTTACAATTTGTAAACTAATCGTCAGTGCTTGTAAAAAAAGTTAACCTCCCATGAAGCATCTCAGAATCGCCGAACGCGCCTGCTTGGGCATTCATATCCTCTCAATGGCGTTTGGGCTAGCGGGACTGCTGCTGGTTCTCCCAAATCCTGAGTTTATTGCCGGGTTATCGCCCCTAGGACTGCACGCCTTTAGCTGGGGCATGAGCCAAGGGGGTGTTAGCTACATTATCCTTGGGGCGATCGCCGTCGGGCTATTTGCCTACCGCACTCTTGGCTTAAAACCGCTCCTGGCCTTCTTTATACCCTCATTTTTCCTCTCGCTCAGTAGTGAACTCATCGGAACCAGCACCGGCTTTCCGTTTGGGGCCTACCATTACCTCAGCGGCTTGGGATACAAGGTGGCGGGGTTAGTTCCCTTCACGATTCCCCTGTCTTGGTTCTATATGGGGTTTGTCTGCTTTGTGTTAGCCACCGCCGCGATGGAGGCGACACCTTTGGTTCGTTGGCAACGTCAAATTGCTGCGATTTCGCTCGGGGCGATTCTGTTGACGGCCTGGGATTTAGTCTTAGATCCGGCGATGAGTCAAACCCCCTATCCCTTCTGGGCCTTTGAAGAGGTGGGCAGCTTCTTTGGGATGCCCTACCGCAATATCGCCGGTTGGATTGGTACGGGGGTGGTCTATATGACCGTGGCTACGGCGTTGCAGAATGGCAAACAGTTTCTGCTGCCTCGTCGTGAGTTGCGTTTACCTGTTGCTGTCTATCTGGTGAATTTCATCTTTGGGGCCAGTATCACCTTAGTGCTGTTGGATGCTCAGTTTACGGTTCCTACCCTGCTGAGTACCCTCTTTGGTGTGGTTCCGGCGTTACTCTGTTGGCGACTCGCACCCATAGCGGTGTCTGACGGCAACGAGGACGACACGATCGCCGCTGAGGGAGGCATGGACCTACCGGCTCTCGAAACGGCCGCGAAATAAGCCCGAGACTGCCGTTCTGGGCCAGTTTTTCTGGCCCCCACTTGCCGTTTGGGGTCTCTTGTTGCCATGATGGAAGCTTTGCCGCCACTCCTGGGCGATCGCGTCCCCAAACTCGCAAGATTCATGGATAGTCTGATTTTCATCCTGTTACTGCTTCAGCTGCCGGCTGTGGCCATTTGGCTGTCTCGCCTGGCCTCGGGGCCAACCCGTAAGCCGCCCCTGACCCCGAAAACCCTACTCGGCGATCGCCTGGGGGCCGTCGGGGTCATGGTTCCGACTCTCAATGAGGTGCATCGCCTCACGCCCTGTCTAACGGGGTTAACGCGCCAGGCCCATGAGGTGCGCTCAATTGTGGTGGTGGATAGTCGCTCTCAGGATGGAACTCAGGAATTGGTAAAATCCTTTGCTGAGCGAGATCCTCGGGTGCGGTTGCTTGAGGATGACCCTCTGCCGACGAATTGGGTGGGCCGGCCCTGGGCGTTGCACAATGGCTATCGCTATTTTTGCGCGGAAGATGGCGCGGAAGATCTCGACTCTGAGGCGATGGAGTCGAGTCCAGAGAAACCCCGATTAGCGCCAGTGGAGTGGATTTTAGGGATTGATGCCGATACTCAACCTCAACCGGGTTTGGTGGCCAGTTTGTTAGCCGAAGCCGAAACAGAAGGCTATGATTTGGTCTCTCTCTCGCCGCGCTTTATTTTGAAATATCCCGGTGAGTTGTTGTTGCAACCGGCGTTGTTGATGACGCTCCTCTATCGCTTTGGCCCCACGGGTAGCCCCAGTCCCTCCCCGGAACGGGTGATGGCCAATGGTCAATGTCTGTTGGTGCGGCGGTCGGTGTTGCAGGCCATTGATGGCTATGACTGCGCTCGGCGATCGTTTTGTGATGATGTCACCTTGGCGCGAGAGGTGGCCCGGCGAGGCTATCGGGTGGCCTTTTGGGATGGTTGTCAGTTGCTGAAGGTGCGAATGTACGATGGGGCGGCCGAAACTTGGCGCGAGTGGGGGCGATCGCTCGATCTCAAAGATGCCTCCTCCTGGGGACAGACTTGGAGTGATGTTTGGCTGCTCTGGATGCTGCAAGGACTGCCCTTACCACTGCTGTTGGGGTCCGCCTTCGTTTCTCTGCCTGCGACTCCCCTGACGGCGGTTTGGCTGGGGGTGAATGGTCTGTTAGTGCTGATTCGTGTGGCGTTGGGTTGGGCGATCGCCTCGTCTTATGATCGCACTCAGGCTCAGGGAGCGTGGCTGTTTTGGCTCTCCCCTCTAGCGGATCCCCTGGCGGCCCTGCGGATTTCCCTCTCGGCGCTGCATCGACCCACCCACTGGCGAGGACGGGTTTATAGCCAAAATTGGTCTAAATAGGACAAAAAACGGGGGACAAGAAGGCAATAGGCAAATAGGCAATAGGCAATAGGCAATAGGCAATAGGAAGATTCTCTAGCTAACTTAGAGCATCAATCAGGCAATCTTCGATTGCTATATAATACGAACAACGATGCTTAACATTTGGTTACATTGGTCATTGATTTATGTCCTCATTGTCCCAGTCTGTCTCCCCCCAGTCTGTCTCTACTGATGCTCCTGTGACCCGCTCCCACTACGACGTTGCTATTGTCGGCGGCGGTGTGGTGGGGAGCGCCCTGGCCTGCGCCCTGCGGGATTCGGGGTTGCAGGTGATTCTCCTCGATGCCCAGTCCCGAGAGGCGGCGATCGCCCGGCAACAGGTCTATGCGGTGACGTTGCTCACGGGGCAGATTTTGCAGGGAATTGGCGTTTGGGAGGCGATTTTGCCCCAAATCAACACCTTTCGTCAGATTCGGCTGTCTGATGGCGATCGCCCCGGTGATGTGCGCTTCGTTCCCCAGGATTTAGACGGCGATCGCCTCGGCTATGTGGCTGAACATACGCCACTGCTTAAAAGTTTGCGGGAATACCTTGACAAATCCGACGAAGTATGCACGGTTTGCTCAGCGTCAGTGCAGCAGATTGACTATGGGGCTGAGGTGGCCACGGTGACTTATCAGCATCACGGCCAAGAGCAACAATTGACCGCTAACTTAGTGGTGGCCGCCGATGGGGGGCGATCGCCGCTGCGGGAGGCGGCGGGAATCTCCACCCGAGGCTGGAAATACTGGCAATCTTGCGTCACCTTCAAAGTGAAACCGGAAAAATCCCACGAGGACATCGCCTACGAGAAATTTCAGGCCAGCGGTCCCTTTGCCATTTTGCCCCTACCGGGAAACCGCTGTAACGTGGTCTGGACCGCTCCCCATGCGGAAGCCAAAGCCCTAATGGACCTCGATGAAGCGGCGTTTACAGAGCGTTTACAACAGCGGTTTGGCTCAGACATGGGACGAGTGGAATTGGCCAGTTCTCGCTATCTGTTCCCGGTGCAATTGATGCAAAGCGATCGCTATGTGAAACCGCGATTGGCTCTAGTTGGCGATGCGGCCCATCGTTGTCATCCGGTGGGGGGCCAGGGAATGAATTTGGGGATTCGTGATATCGCTGCGTTAGCCGAAGTTCTCCAGACGGCTCAGCAGCAGGGTCAGGATCTGGGTGATGTAACGGTCTTGCGGCGCTATGAACGCTGGCGTAAACTGGAAAATCTCACAATTTTGGGATTTACGGATCTCTTGGATCGCACCTTTTCAAATACCTGGTTCCCTCTGGTGCTGATGCGTCAACTGGGCCTGTGGGGTTTGCGTCATGTTCAGCCCCTAAAAGTGTTCGCGTTGCGACTGATGACGGGGTTGCTCGGTCGTCGCCCCCAGTTAGCTCAACAAGCGTCCATCTTCGAGACTGACAATGCGATCGGCAACATCTAAAATGCGATTGTCATGGGTCACTAAAAGAATCGTACAATGCTCTTCTTGAGCTAATTCTTGTAGCAAGGTCACCACATCTCGCCCCGAATGACTATCGAGGGCGGCGGTGGGTTCGTCGGCGAGAATCATGGCGGGATGATTGACGATCGCCCGAGCGATCGCCACCCGCTGTTTTTGTCCCCCGGATAAGCTGTCTGGATAGTAGTCGAGGCGATCGCCTAAACCCACTCGCTTCAGTATGGTACTCGCACGTTGCTTCATCTCCTCACGAGAGAGGTTTGAGTCTAACTCTAGGGCCATTTGCACGTTCTGTTTTGCGGTGAGGCTATGGTGCAGGTTATGGGCTTGGAAGATATAGCCATTATGCCGACGGGCCAGGGTCAGTTGTTCCGAACTCGCTCCGCCGAGTTGTCGCCCCAAAACGGTTAAATCTCCCTCCTGAACGCTACGCAAGCCACCAATTAGGGTCAGTAAGGTAGTTTTTCCCGACCCCGAGGGACCCGTCATGATGATAATTTCCCCTGGATTGATATCGAGATTGATGTCAAAGAGGGTTTGTTTCCGTAACTCGCCCTGGCCAAAGTAGTGGTTGAGATGTTTGACAGAAATTGCAGGTTCCATGAGACTAATTAACGAGAACAATTAACGAGAGCAATTAATACCATTTTTCAAAAATTGTGCCATAGATGTCCGTAGGGGCGTACCCTTGTGGTCGCCCTCTCTTCGGTGTGTATGTCTGGCAAGGATTTCAAAAAATGGTATAACCGTAAAAAAAAGGGTGTTTTGGGGTTCAAGGTATAGAAAAAATGGGGCGAATTATATCCCTTGCTGTAGAGTCATAACCCACCCTTACCCCTCCCAGGAGGGGATTTTTCGCCCCTACAAATTTGATACAAATTTGTATCAAATGCTTAGCCAAAAATTTCCGCTGGATCAGCTGCTTGTAGTTTTCGGGTGGCGATCGCCCCAGAGATGGCACACATGAGAATCGTAAAAATGAGAACTTGAATGGCTCGGATAGTCGTCATCATCAGGGGTAAATTCGTCGCCTCTCGGGTGAGTGCATAGAGGCCCACCGAGACCGTCGCCCCCGGAATAAAGCCCATGACCGCCAAAATGAGGGCTTGTTCAAAGACAATAGCTAATAGATAACGGTTGCGGTAACCCATCGCTTTAAAAGTGGCATATTCCGGGAGGCGATCGCGTACATCGGTCGCCAAGACTTGATAGACAATCACAGTTCCCACGATTAATCCCATCACGGTTCCTAAACTAAAAACAAAGCCAACGGGAGTATTCATGGCCCAGTATTGTCGCTCAAATTCCACAAATTCGGCTTTGGTTAAAACGGTTACATCTTCAGGGAGATGATGGGCTAAAGTTTCAGCAATTTCCTCAGGATCGCGACCGGGTTCGAGTTGAAGTAATCCTAAACTCATGGCTTCGGGGCGGCGACGGGAAAATAACTGCATAAAGGTGCGATCGCTCATCATGACGGTTCCATCAGCGGCAAAAGATGCGCCAATTTGAAAGAGTCCGGCAATATCAATGTTACTATTTTCAATTTCCGTCGGAACTCGTTGCCCAGCATCAATTTGAGCGATTGTTTCATCGTAGGTTCCTCTTGCGCCTCGGTCAAAAATCACGTGTCTAGGAAATTTGAGTAATGGAGCCTGTTCAATGACTTCTGGTAAGGTAAATG
The DNA here is from genome assembly GCA_900149785.2 of Phormidium lacuna HE10JO. GTDB lineage: Bacteria > Cyanobacteriota > Cyanobacteriia > Cyanobacteriales > Geitlerinemataceae > Sodalinema > Sodalinema lacuna_A. Next base: position 20,639 of record FSSI02000018.1, read on the forward strand.
CGGGTTTGTCGGGATTAAAGCCAATGGCAAGAATCGTTGTTTGTTTGCGAGTTTGAGGGGTTTTCCATTCGGCAAATTGAACATAAACAGGTTCGGCGCTGATGACTCCGGGAATGTCTAAAGATTGATATAAGCGCCGTCGAGGAATCATGTCTAAGTTGACAATATTGCGGGCTTTGGGACTCATGAGAACTATCTCGGCATCGAGATAGGTATGCAGGCGCGTGTTGCTGTGATAGAGGGCGGTCTGAAATCCGAGTTGCATGAAAATCAAGATATCAGAAAAGGCAATTCCCGCCAAAGCGACTAAGAGTCTTGGTCGGTCATGGGTTAGCTGCAACCAACCGAGAGGTGTGCGATTTTTGAGGGTTTTTAAGAGATTAAACATGAGTAATAATTGTTGATTATTTTGATGATTTGGGTTTCGGAATTGAGGTGAATAATTCGGGTTAAATCTGGGTCTTTCGGGTTCAGGGTGATAAGAACAATTGATAACGGATTACATCCGTTGCTGTAGTAGGGGCGAAAAATCCCCTCCTGGGAGGGGCTAGGGGTGGGTTCCCCTACAATTTTGTGTCAAATGCGATAAATCATACCGTGCATCTTAAAAATCCTTAAAACTTTTGCTTGTGAATTTATTTGTGAGGCTAGTTTCTGGCGAGTTCATACCTGAAAGATTCGCGGTTTAATTGGTGTTTGCGAGGTCAATTCTAACGGTGACATGGAGATTGGTAAAATCAGTGGCGATTTGACTCGATTCATCGTCAAGATTGATGCGAACTTCTACAATTCGAGCATCGACATTGGCGGCGGGGTCGAGATCCAGTTCACTTTGGCGCAAGACTTGTAGGCCAACCTGTTGTACCGTTCCCTGAAGATCTTGGGGAAGAGCGTTGCTGCTAATGCGGGCGGGTAAACCGACCTCGATTTGGCCAACATCGCTTTCGTAAACTTCCGCGAGAACCGTCATGCTGTTAGTTTGTCCGAGGGAAACAATCCCATCCGGGGCCACCACTTCACCCGGATGAGTGTGAATATCCAGGATGCGTCCGGCTTGAGGCGCTTTGATGACAGCTAGGGCTAAGTCGGCTTCGGCTTGATTGAGTTTGGCGATCGCGGCTTGGAGTTGGCTTTGTGCTAGACGGATATCGGTGGGCCGGATTTGGGCGATCGCCTCTAAACTAGCTTCGGCTTCTCGAATTTGGCTATCTAGGGTGGACTGGGTGCGGGCTAGGTTGGCTTCGGCTTCTTGAATTTGGGCCTGGCCGGTGCTGATGATGCGCTGATACTGGGCCTGGGCTTCTTCAACCTCTCGGACGGCGCGAGTCGCGTCGAGACAACGGAAGTCTCGTTGCTGTTCTGAAACGGCTCCCTGCTGATAGAGATCTTGGTATCGCTGACAGTCTTTTTCGGCGGTGCTGACTTCGGCTTCGAGGCGACGGAGTTGGGCCTCTTGGGCGCGACGATCGCCATTGAGTTGGGCGTCGAGGTTGGCGATGGCGGCTCTCTGGCTGGCGAGTTGTCCGTTGAGTTCGGCTTGGTTGCGGTTGAAGCGAGCTCGTTGGGCTTCGATGTCTCCGGGTTTGGCTCCAGCTTCGATTTGAGCCAGTTGAGCCATGGCGATGTCAATGTCTCGTTGGGCTAGGTCGACCGCCGCTTGACGCAGATCGTAGCGATCGAGGATGGCGATGGTTTCTCCGGCTTCTACGGAGTCCCCCACGTTCACCAGGAGACGCTCGACGCGATCGCCTTCGCGAGATGGTGGGGCGGCTACATGGATGATTTCTCCTTCGGGTTCTAGCCAGCCGAGAGCGGTGACGCTTTGCGGTTCGCTACGACGGACTGGGAGGATCTCCTCGGAGGGTGATTGTTGTGACTTCGCGATCTGATAGCCTCCAACTCCAATCAGCAGCAACAGCCCCAATAGGGTGAGGACTGTTCTCTTACTCCCGCTGTGAGTGGGTTTGTCGCCCATGGCCCAACTGCTGTTCATCTCAACTTTGCTCCTGACTAAACCGTTTAGTTTAGTATAACGGATCGAACGCCAAATTCAAACTAAACCGTTTAGTTTATGCGCTAGACTAGACGGACACGAACTAGACGAAAAAGACATTCAGGGATTTCAGTCCCGAGTTGTGTTGTCAGAGTTGTGTTGTCAGAGTTGTGTTGTCAGAGTTGCGTGATCACCGTACCGTCATCAGAGCAGGAAGGAGAACCATGACCAGCGAGAGAGAGGCTTCAGGGAAACATGACAGAATCCTCGAAGGAGCGATGCAAGAATTTTTGCAGCGGGGATATGCGGGGACGAGCATGGATCGAGTGGCCAGCACCGCCGGAGTCTCCAAAGCGACGATTTATAGTCACTTTGGCGATAAAGAGGGATTATTCAAAGCCTTAGTGCAACAATCCGCCCAGAGCAAACTGGGGCCAATCCAACGTCAACAGCCCTTAACGGGGGAGCCAGAGCAAGTATTACGGGAGTTCGCCCAGACGCTGATCGACGAAACCGGGTCAGATCCCGATCATCTGGCTTTGGTGCGGTTGATGATTGGTGAATCATCGCGATTCCCCCAGCTTGCTCAAACCTTTTTGCGTCATTTCCTGAAGCCAGGACTGGAGGTGATCAGCGAGTATCTTAAAGAACAGCCTCAGTTGCAGATCGACGATCCAGAGGCCACGGCTCGGGTTTTTGTGGGGGGGCTGATCCATTATGTGATGGTGGACAAGATCATTGAGGGGGGCGAGGTGGTTCCCCTGAGGCGCGATCGCATCATCGAAGCGGCGATCGCGTTACTGTTGTCTTAAACAGCCGTGGCGAGTCCTAACCCTGAACCGGCTTAAGCCAATTATGGTCAGGGTTAGTTGGGGGATGGTCTCAGCAAGGCTTAAAATAAGGCGGAGCAGACAAACCACTCGACCTGACACTTGAGCAACGTTTGCGAAGCCACCCCCGTTGTGTTCGACCCTTGCTGTCGAATCGCGCGGCCACTTCGGACGATCAACGTCGGCGATTGCACAAAGTTCGTCTCCCTTGCGAGTCTGGCTTAGGCGTTTTCTAGCCGAGAATCTGATGATTCTGTTGATTCTGTTCATTGCGAACAGTTTTGAGGCGATCGCCAGATCGAAACTAAACTATAGTGTTCACGTACTGTTCCATCTGCTCCGGCTAGATTCTCTGGTACTTACTCCTATGAAAATTCTCAAGATCCTCACGTTACGCGGACCCAACTACTGGAGTATTCGCCGCCAAAAGTTAATTGTCATGCGCCTAGACCTCGAGGATCTGGCCGAGCGAACGACGGACACGATTTCTGGATTTTACGAAGCCCTCAGCGAGCTGTTGCCGAGTATTGAGGAGCATTTCTGTTCCCCAGGTCATCGGGGTGGCTTCCTGAAACGGGTCAAAGAGGGAACCCTCCTCGGTCATGTGATTGAACATGTGGCCCTAGAAATGCAAACTCTGGCCGGGATGGAAGTGGGCTTTGGTCGCGCTCGCTCGACGGCGACTCCTGGGGTCTATAACGTGGTCTTTGAGTACAAAGATGAGCGGGCGGGTCGTTATGCGGCGCGGGCGGCGGTACGGCTGTGTAGCAGTATTGTGGATACGGGCCGCTATCCCCTCGCGGAGTTGGAACAGGATTTAACGGATTTACGAGATCTGCGGGATGAGGCGGCTTTGGGACCGAGTACGGAAGCGCTGATTAAGGAAGCCGATTATCGCTATATTCCCTGGACACAACTGAGTGCGAGGGCGATGATTCGCTTCGGGACTGGGGTCCATCAGAAACGAGTTCAGGCGACGCTGACGGATAACAGTGGCATCCTGGGGGTGGAACTGGCCTGTGATAAGGAAGGAACGAAAACCATTTTGGCCGATGCGGGGATTCCGGTTCCTCGGGGAACGGTGATTCATTATCTCGATGAACTCGAAGATGCGATCGCCGATGTGGGAGGCTATCCCGTGGTTATCAAACCCCTCGATGGTAACCATGGCCGGGGCATTGCTATCAATATCCGCAGTTGGCAAGAGGCCGAGGCCTCCTATGATGCGGCGAGTGAAGAGTCGAAGACGCGATCGGTGATTGTGGAGCGCTATTACGAAGGCCAAGACCACCGAGTGCTGGTGATTGACGGTAAGTTGGTGGCCGTGGCTGAACGCATCCCGGCCCATGTGGTGGGAGATGGTAAGTCGACTATTGCGGAGTTAGTTGATGACGTGAACCGAGATCCCCGCCGGGGCGATGGTCATGACAACATCTTGACGCGGCTGAAGTTGGACAATACCAGTTTGCAATGGTTGGACCGCCAAGGTCTCGATGCCCATAGTATCCCCGATCCCGGAGAGGTGTGTTATCTGCGAGCGACAGCAAACCTCAGTACGGGGGGAATTGCCATCGATCGCACGGATGAGATTCACCCAGAAAACCGCTGGATTGCCGAACGGGTGGCCAAGATTATTGGTTTAGATATTATCGGCATGGATGTGGTTACCTCGGATATTTCCCGGCCGCTACGGGAGACGGATGGGGTGATTGTGGAAGTCAACGCGGCGCCGGGGTTCCGGATGCACGTCAGTCCAAGTGAGGGCAAACCTCGCAATGTGGCGAAACCGGTGTTGGATATGCTGTTTCCGCCGGGAACCCCCCACAGTGTGCCGATTATCTCGATTACGGGAACCAATGGCAAGACCACGACGACGCGCTTGATTGCTCATATTTGTAAGCAAACGGGCCAGGTGGTGGGGTATACCACCACCGATGGGACTTATATTGGTGACTTTTTAGCTGAGGCTGGCGATAATACGGGTCCCCAAAGTGCGGGCCTGATTTTGGGAGACCCCACTGTGGAGATGGCCGTGCTGGAAACGGCTCGCGGCGGGRTTTTGCGCTCAGGCTTGGCCTTTGAGGAAGCCAATGTGGGGGTGGTGTTGAATGTGGCCGCCGACCATTTGGGCATTGGTGATATTGATACGATTGAGCAGATGGCCAGTGTGAAAGCGGTGGTGGCTGAGGCGGTTCACCCCGATGGCTATGCGGTTCTCAATGCTGATGATGAGTTGGTGTCGGGGATGGCCAAGAAGCTGCGATCGCATATCGCCTATTTCTCGATGAACCCGGATAATGAGATTGTGCGGGAGCATGTGGAGAATGGCGGTAAGGCGGCGGTGTATCAGGATGGCTATCTGGTGGTTCTCGATGGCGGTTCTATGGTGCGCATTGCTAAGGCTGATGAGGTGCCGCTGACGCTGAAGGGAATGGCCCCGTTTATGATTGCTAATGCGTTGGCCGCTTGTATTGCGACCTATGTGCAAGGGGTTGAGTTGGAGGCGATTCGCGCTGGGTTGGCCACCTTTAAGGCGTCGGTGGATCAAACGCCGGGACGGATGAATCTCTTTGATTTGGGTGAGTTTCACGCTTTGGTGGATTATGCTCACAATGCGGCCAGTTATGAGGCCTTGGGCGGGTTTGTCCGCAATTGGCCGGGGTCCTGTATTGGCGTGATTGGGGGACCCGGCGATCGCCGCGATGAGGATTTCCTGGAGTTGGGCCGTCTCTCGGCGGAGATTTTCGACCAAATCATTGTCAAGGAGGATGATGATACTCGGGGACGACCTCGGGGAGATGCGGCGGATTGGATTTGTAAGGGGATTGAGGAGGTTAACCCCGATGCTCGGTATGAGTCGATTCTCAGTGAGGAGAAGGCGATTAACATTGCTCTGGATGAGGCGCCTAAGGATAGTTTGGTGGTGATTCTCCCCGAGAGTGTCAGTCGCGCGATTGGCTTGATTAAAGACCGCAATCCTGTTGAGTAGCGGCAATCTCTGGTCACTGAGCGATAGTCGAAGTGGTGGTTGTTTGGACTGGGGGTGTGATGCCCCCAGTTTTTGTGTCTGATTTCTGTACGGTAATCGAAAATAAAATTGCGCTGCTTAGATGTTTGGCTTTGCGCGGCCCGCACCGGGGCCGCGAAGCCTTGCCAACCTCAATCAAAATTTTGGTGCGCTTTGTATTGAGGGGTGAAGCTTTATTTATAATTTTACTATAGCAGAACGAAGTTTTCATGTCAAGGGAAATCTGGAAAATGTTAGGGCTGGGGAGGGAGGCCAAAAAAAACACCCCACAGGGGGGTGTTGAGATAATGTTGAAGTTTGAGGATGCAGCCAGGGAGAATCCTTAGAGGATGTTGACTTGTGCGGTGTCGAAAGTACCGAGTTGGTCTCCTACGAGGGCAACCTGCATAAAGCTGCTCCCCGTATCGAAGGCGACTGGAACATCAAAGGTGCTAGAAAACTGATTGACGCCAAAGTTCACGGTTTGCGTCAATGCTTGGAAGTCCCCTGAACCTCCCCCAAGTAATAGGGATAGATCGGTAACGCCAGTCCCTGAAGGAGTAGTTCCGGCGCTGGTAGTTACGTCAATGCTGGCTTCAACATCGGCATTGTTGCGGAAGACGGTGAAGGTGATGAAATCGGGGTTATCTGGAACAATAGATACTGTGGCAAAACCAGGGATATCGGCGGTATTAGACCCAATATCTCCCATGAACTCTTGATTGAAGGTGAAGCCACCACCCGGAGGAGCGGCAACAGAACCACGCTGAATGAGGAAGTTGGCATTATCGACCACAATGTTATCTTGCCGGAGTTGTAAGGAGAAGAAGCGATCGCCCCCTTCACCGCCGTCACTTCCCAAGACTTCATTGATGAGATTGATATCGAAGGACACTGTTCCCTGGCCATCAGCAAAGCTAACGACTCGTTGTCCATTCAATAACTCCACATCAGAACCGGGACCTTCAAAATCAACATCTTCCTGGGCAGTGGCCGGAATTTTGTTGAATAAGAGGTTGTCTTCCCCAGTGGTTCCACTGCGTTTGACGAAGATACTGCGGGGAACTAACTCACCGGCGGTACTCCCTCCCTCTTCTTGATTAAACTTGTAGAGATTGACGAGTTCACCGTTTTCATCCACAAACTCGAAGGTTCGCGGCGGTTCAGGATCGGCGATATCACTAGAGAAGTCACTTGAACCGAGGTCAGAGACACCTTCAACGACAGCGAGGAATTGGTTGGTGACGCTATCTTTAATAATGGAATTGTTGCCATTAACTTCAATGTTGACATCGGCAAAGGGTAAGCCATCGAGCATCAGCTTATCCTGACCGCGCACGAAGTTCTGAATGCGATCGGCATCCGTTAAGGCTTCGCCACCGGTGGTGATATTCTCGCTGCGGCGCGACATGGCAAAGGTATCTTGTCCCTCACCCCCCACGAGAACATCAGCCCCTAAGTCACCATAAAGGACGTTGCTACCCGCACCCCCGAACAGGGTATCGTCCCCAGCCCCGCCATAGACCGTATTGTTGCCCTCTCCGGTACGAATGACATCGTTACCTTGGTTGCCGAAGAGGATATCATTGCCCTCTGCGGCTTCGAGGGTATCGTTGCCATCTCCGCCAGCGAGGGTGTTGTCGCCAGAACCCCCGTCGAGGTTGTCGTCGCCTTCTCCTCCAACGATGAAGTCGTTACCACTGCCACCGAAAACGCTGTCGTTGCCGAGATCACCGGCGAGATAGTTATTCCCTGAATCGGCCCGGATGACGTCATTACCTTGACCGCCATACAGACTATCATCGCCGCCGCCGGCTTCGAGGGTGTCTTCCCCTTGGTTGCCGAATAACATATCTCGGCCAGAACGGCCGACAATGCTATCGTTGCCATCGCTACCGGCGATGACGTTATCACCGCCAACGCCATCAATAATGTCATCACCAGACAGATCAGGGAGGGGGTCACCCTGAATATTTCCGCCTGGAATAATCAAATCTGCAATTAATGTGCCAATAATGTTAGCCATGTTGTCCTCCACAGGTTTACACAAGGTTCTAGGTAGAAACACCCGTGGATTATTTGTTTTTTGGCTTGATGCACGTCAACGTTTTTAGTTTAACTGATTCTCATCTAAATAGACGAATTATTTTTGAGAATTGTTGCATCAGATGAATTTTTTTGTCTGCGATGACGTTGAGTTACATTGCTGTTGCTTGCAGCATACTGTTTTGAATTTGAAAGGCTTTACCTAAACTGGCAACAGCTTCTTGATGTTGGTTCAACAAAGACAATAACTGACCCCGATTGTACCAAGCCTCGGATTGTTCCGGTTTGAGCTTAATCGCCCGTTCATAGGCATTGAGGGCTTCTTCATGACGCTCTAGTTTCTGTAACGTCGTACCACTGGCATACCAGGCTTCATAGGACTGGGGTTGCAGTTCAATGGCAGCATCAAAACAGTCTAATGCCTCAGAGTAGCGTTCGAGTTTTTCGAGTAAAATGCCCTGGTTATACCACGATTCTAGGTGATCGCGCTTGAGTTGTGTGACTTTTTGATACGAGGCGATCGCCTGATCATACTCATCAAGTTTTACAAGAATCGCAGCTTTATTATACCACACTTCATAGCGATCGGGGTTAATTTTACTCGCTTTTTCATAAGCAGAAATTGCATCGGGATAGCGTTTCAGGTTACTGAGAACATTGCCCAAGTTGTACCAAGCCTCAAACTTATTCGGTTGCAATTTAACCGCTTGGCGATAAGAGGCGATCGCCTCGTTGAAATGCTGCATCCGATTGAGAATTGCACCGCGATTATGCCAAATTTCGGCACTTTTCGGCTGAATCTCCAAAGCGCGATCGTAGTTTTTCAACGCCTCATCCAACCGTTGCAGCTTGGTGAGCGTATTGCCCCGGTTGTACCAGGCTTCATACTTGTCTGGGTTCAATTCTAAGGTGCGATCATAACTGTCAATCGCCTCAGAATACCGTTGTAGGCGGCCTAAGGTATTTCCCCGGCCAAACCAGGCTTCCACGAGGCGATCGCGGCCCCCAGATTCCTCAGAAGTTTGATGTTCAATAGCATTATCAAAACTGGCCACCGCATTGGCATAGCGGCCCGTGCGATAGAGTAAAGTCCCATGACGTAGCCAAACATCAGCATCCTGGGAGTCTAGGGCGATGGCCCGTTCATAGGCGGCGATCGCATCGGTCCATTGTTGCGTTTTCAGGAGTGCTTCGGCGTACTCCAGCCATCCCCGACGATGATCCGGTTGACGATTAACGAGGGCTTCATAATACACCAACCGTTCCTGAACCGAGGCCCCATCGGGGAGAGATAAGGGTTTTTCAGGCTGGGTGGGGGCTTCCTTCGGCGGTGGGGGTGTTTCCTTCGTTGAAGCCGTTGACGCCGGAGTGTTCCTCGGCGGTTCAGGATTCGCCACCGCTTGAGGGGCCGCGATGGGTAAGGTTCGGTTGGCTTCCTGAATCGCTTGAATCGCCGCCAGTCGCTGAGACACCCGATCAATTTTTTGCCGTAACTCCGGCTTCATAGACTGCAAAATCGCCCGAGGACTAATTTTGTTGATTTCTTTGAGTTTCGTGTCCTTGGCGTCGTAAGCCTCCAACACCGCCACCTGCAACTGATGCAAACATTCATTGCGGATGCGTTCGACGTGATGCAATTGATCCATCTGTACCTCAATCTCTTGCGTCAAGCCATCGACTTGCGATCGCGCCTGGTGATGGGCCTCAATCATCTGCCGTTCGAGATCCTCCAACAAACGATTGGCCTTCTGACTCGACGCATCCAACTGGCCCTCCAAATCCCCCAACTGAGTTAAGCGTTGACGAACATCAGCCACCAACCGTTCCAAAATACGATGGCGAATCACCGCAAACGTGGCCAACGTCGCCAGAGGAGACAAAGCCAACGTCATCAACAGGGCCTGATACAGCGTCACATATTGACCAAAAAGATTCGTTTGGGCCGGACTCTCCAGCCCCGAAACATCGGCCAGGATAAATTGTGGCTGATGCTGAGATTCTGGGTGACTCATCTCCGGAACGGCCATGGCCATCTCCAGGGCCAGATTCGAGTCAGCCGAGGTTTCTAAAGATAAATTCTCCAGAGAGGGCAGCATCGGTAACACCGACGGTTCGAGACTGCCCTCGGGTGCCAATAAGGCAGCAAGTGCAAGTAAAGTGTGAGTCCCCATAATCACCAGTCATCATGCCAAAGGTATCCTTTATCCTTACAAGATTGGTGGCGATTATCCGGAGATGGCCTATCCCGCCGCCCGTTGGGCTACTAACTCTTTGAAGATGCCATACATATCAGCGGCGAACTTCTGAGGATTCCAAAGTGGGGCCAGGCTGTGAGGCTGTTTACCCTGTTCGAGTTGCGATCGCATCTGTTGCCGAACCGCCTCATCCCGGCCCATACGCACGCCCCAATCAATATACTCATCCCAAGTCCAAGCCACGCCTAAATCCGTCCCAGCAGCTTTCATCAGCGAGTAGGCCTGACGGCCAAACGACTGTTGCGACACCAAGGCCACCACCGGCATATTGAACCACAGGGCCTCAACAACGTGCGTCGCCCCACTATAGGGGTAAGAGTCAATCAAAACATCGGCAAACTGATAAATCAGGCGATGTTCCTCTTCTGTCTGCGTGCGAGGGAGAACCCGAATACGATTCGTCCGCACCCCCTGACGGCGACATTCGGTTTTATAAATCTCTTCAATGGCCAACAAATCCCCCACCCGGCCTTTATAGAAGAGAAGACTATCAGGAACCTGGGCCAGAATCTTAATCTGGGCTTCGACTAACTCCGGACAGAACTTATTCCCCGTAGCCACACAGAGGAACGCCACCTGATTCGGGGCGACGCGCATCGAACGCCGCAACACCTCACGATTCACGGCTTTAATGGGAAGTCCAGCGGTAGCGGCGAAGGAGTCGGGAAGGCGAACCACCTGTTCGAGGTAATGTTCCTCAACCCCGGCCGGGTGGGTTTGCCAATCGCCGAGATAATAGTTCTTCGAGGTAATATAGGGCGCGTCAAAGCCTAGCCAGGTGAGGCAAACATGGGCCGGACTGCTATAAAAGACTTCGGTATTGGGCATCACCGTCACCGAGTCCATATCCACCAAGACATCGAGGTTATCCTGGGCAATTTCTTGCAAAATCAGTTTCGCCTGGGCACCTTGAGGGCGGCTAAACTTCTCGGCGGCTTTCTCGAAGCGTTCGGTGAGTCCGTCTCGGCCCATATCACCGGTGACGTAGAGGAAAATATGGGGGGTAATCTTGCTGAGGGCTTCGATGATATCGACACTCAGCCAACCGACGGAGTGACGGCGGAAATGTTTGGAGAGGAAGCCAATGCGTAGGGGATGGCCGGGATTGGGGCGAGGACGAATGGGAATTTCGGCGTGTTTTTCGCTGTTGGCTTTGGCTTCGAGGTATTTGAGATAGAGGTGGGCTAAGGTTTTGGAGAGTTTGGCGTTTTTAGCCACGTCATCGCGGACGTGGGGCATATCAAAGGCCAGGTTGAGATAGAGACGTACCACCTCGTTGTAGGTGAGGGGATATTGCTGAATGGCGTCGTAGATGAGGGGTTCGACTTCGTTGAATTTGGCGATCGCCACGTCACTCACCCCGGAGTTCAGGTGAGATTTCATGGCCGCCAACAGGGCCATAATATAGTCTTTTCCGCTGACGTTTTCGCAGAATTTCAGGGACACGGCCCGAGCCGCCGCTTGATTTTTGGTATTATAAATCTCACACAGCGCCCAATAGGATTCGGTTAAATCTGGCTGAAGTTCAACGGCTTTATGGAAGAGTTTAACGGCTTCCTCTTTTTTGCCCTTGGCGTAGTATTTACCCCCCAAATGTTGATAGGAAATCCCGCCGCCAAATTTTGGGTCAAGTTCTAAGGCTCGTTGCCAACATTGGATGGTTTCGTCAACTTTGCCCATTCGTTCATAGACTTTACCGAGATTCCAATGAATCCCCGGTAAGTCTTGGTTATAGGAAAGGGCTTTTTGATAGAGTTCTAGGGCTTGCTGGTTTTGGTTCTGGAAGAAGTAAATACTAGCTACATTGGAGTAGACTTCAGCGAAGTCTGGTTTGATGGCGATCGCCCGTTGATAGGCATTCATCGCCGCCGCACCATTTTTCTGCCCTAATAAGCCATTCCCCAGGGCTTTATAGGCTTCGGCATAGTCAGGTTTCCCTTGAATCGCTTTGTGTGCCGAATCAATAGCTTTCGCAAAGTTTTTCTCTTCTAAATACATCTCCGCTAACGTCAGATGCACTTCGGGAAATTCAGGATAAAGGGCTAGGGCTTGTTCATAGTAGCGTTGAGCGGTTTGCAGTCGTCCGGTATGCTCTTTAATAAAGTTGCCGGCTTGAAAATCCAGGGCTGCAACTTCTTGATATTCTTCTAAGTGATAATGCCATTGGGCGCATTCTTCGTAATAGCGCAAGAAATAGGTAATTACTTCATTGAGGTTATCCTGATACTCGCTATTGTCCGGGTCGAGTTCCAGGGCTTTTTTGAATTTCTCCACCGCCATTTGCGGCACACTATGCTGAATACAGGCTAAGCCAAAACTGTTGTAATATTCAGCATTTTGAGGCGCCAATTTAACGGCTTTTTCTAAGTCCACCATCGCCTGATAACTTTGGTGGTGATGATAGGCAATGTTCCCTAAATGGTAATGGGCAACTGCCGAGTTGGGGTCAATTTCTAGGAGTTTTTTATAGAGAAAAACGGCTTGGCGATAGTTGTCTTGCTCCCGAAAACATTGAGCCAACTTGAGCATTTCCTGGGTCCAAGTCTCCAGGTCTTTTCGCCGCAAATCTTCGAGGAGTAGATTGAGTTGTTTACGGGGAGCCTCTAAATTGGGGTTAATCTCCACGGCCCGCCGATAGGCTGCCGCTGCGTCGCCAATTCGCCCTTGAGACTGATAGACGGCCCCGAGATTATGATGATAACTGGCGACATTGGGGTCAAGGGCGATCGCCCGTTCCAAGAGGGTTAACGCCTGATCATAGTTCTGTTGCTGATAGGCGAGGGTTCCCAAGCCTTGGCAAGCATCGGCTTGGTTGGCATCATACTCTAAGGCCCGTTCGTAGAGTTGTTGGGCCTGGCTGATTTGGCCGAGACGATGATAGGCTCGTGCGAGTTGGATGAGGTGATTGAGGGCGAGGGGGCGATCGCGATCGACACAATCGAGCCAAGCGCGGGTAAAATTCTCCTGAAGGGCGTTGCTGTTGGGATCTAACAGCAATCCCTGACGATAGTGGCCCAGACTTTGATCGAGGTTCCCCTGGCCGCGATAGGCTAAGCCTAGGGTATTGTAATAGGCCGCATTGCTATTATCGAGGGCGATGGCCTGTTGAACTTGCTCAATGGCGCGATCGTACTGTTGCTGTTGATAGGCAATCATCCCCAACCCATGTAAGGCCGCCGCCTCCTGGGGGTTCTCCCCTAAGACTTGTCGATATAACTGTTCTGCACGTTCGACCTCTCCCGTCCGGTGGGACGCGATCGCCGTCGCTATACTAACACTCATCCCCTGTCTTCTTCCTCCTTTGAATGTCCCGTGAATGTCCCGTGAATGTCCCGGTTTCGGCGTGACGACTCTCTACGAATCAACCTCTACGACTGAAGTTTTAATAAACGTTCTAAAACTCCCCCAGATTCCCTAACCACTGGTAACTAAGCTGCGTTCAGGAATCGAGGCGATGGGTTGTGGTTCGGGAAACTTCCCTTGGGCCACCTCTTGCATTAACTCAATGTGACGGGGAAGCAGAACCGAGTGAGCATAATTCTCCAACACCGTTTTACGAGCATTGTCCCGAATATGAGCCATACGAGTTGGATGTTCCAAAATATCATGGACGCGATCGGCAATTTGCTTCGGTGAGAAGAAATCCACCAGGAAGCCATTTTCCCCATCACGAATCACCTCACGCACTGGGGCCGTATCTGATCCCACCACCACGCAGCCGGTGGACATCGACTCAATCATGGACCAAGACAAGACAAAGGGACGCGTCAGATAAATATGAGCATCCGAAGCCTGCAACACCTTGAGATATTCACCATAGGGCAAGGTTCCCACAAAATGCACCCGTGACATATCCAAGGGAACTTTGGCTAACATCTGTTCCTTATAGGTTTGTCCATTGGGGAGAGATTTCCCATAGCAAACCCGTTCCGAGGCGACCACCACCACATGACAGTTGGGGCGTTTTTCTTGCAGATAGGCGATCGACTCGATAAACTCTGGGAAACCGCGATAGGGTTCCATCCCCCGCGAAACATAGGTCACCACTTCATCGGCCCCGGACAAATCCAGGTTCGGTAACACCAACTTCGCCCCCGGATTGGGTTTAAAGAACTCCGTATCCACGCCATCGTGCATGGCCGACATTTTCCGCTGGAACTCGTGGGGAAATTGCGACTTCTGCCATTTCGTCGGCGAGAGTCCCCAATCACAGGAGTATAAATCCATCAAAATTGGGGCATTTTTAACGCGGATTTTCGCCTCGTCATCGGGGCTGAGAGGGTCAGCGGGGTCAAAATCAGCATCGGACCCATGCGCCCAGTAGAACCACTCAAAATAGCACATTAACTTGCTATCGGGGAACACATCTTTAACAAACAGTGTGGGTCCCCAGCCGGAGTGACCATAGACTAAATCGGGGACAAAGCCTTGACTTTTGAGCGCCAACATGGTACGGTACACAGCCTGTCCGTGGAGAACGGCACTTTCAAGGGGCCGCACATAATGGTGGGTTTCGGGCCGGGGGTCGCGACTGGGGGTAAACAGGGCTTTTTTTACGCCGGGAATTTTCCATTCCGGGCGTTCGTTTTTGGTGCCAAAGACGACCTGATTATTGGGATCTCGCCCCAGGATTGTGGCGACATGGCGGAACTGGGCGGGAAAGTTCGGATGTAGGAATAGGACACGCATTGCAACTGCTGTTAAAGATTTCCGATGACCGGGGTTGTTTAGGATTTACGGCTGGGGCGCAACCATTTCGGCACAGTTTCCCTGGGCGTTCATCCAGAGTACGATAGGCGATAGGCAAGAGGCAAGAGGGGGGAGGGAACGGGGAACAGGGAACAGGGAACAGGGAACAGGGAACAGGGGAAGAAAAGGCAATAGGCAATAGGTAGGATGCGTCCCGGCATCGGTTCGGTTTATGACCTAGACCCATCAATTGTAAGGGCATAACCCACCCCTGCCCCTCCCAGGAGGGGATTTTTCGCCCCTACAAGCCCGAACGCATCATTTCGGTAATCGGCCATGGTTTTCACCAACCCCAGTCTTGGTTTAGGGCAGCAAACAGCCGCTGATTATGAGGTCGAAAGGTCTCCTGTAACTGCTGTTGGATAGACTGGCTGATGTGAGAATAGTTCCCACGGTTGAGGCTGGGAAAGTCGGGTAGGGTCAACTCGGGCAGGTTGAGAAACGCTAGCATCCGGTTTAGGGTCACTTGGGGTTGCTGATAGAGTTCGTCGCTATGGAGAATCAGAAGTTGGGATTTGGGGAAGTGCGCCCACCAGCGTTGCAATTGTTGCAGATAATAGCCCCGTGTGACATAGCTATGGTGTTGGTAGGCGTAGCTGTGATAGTGGGGATTGTTTTGCAGTTTTTCGGCTTCTCCGGCTAGACGGGTGGGTTCTTGGGCTAAGGCTTCTTCTAGGGGCAGGGTTTCGAGTCCTTCTTTGATGGCATGGTAGTAGTGGGAGATGGCCCGGTCGACGGGGTTTCGCAGTAGGGCAATGAGTTTCATCTCGGGAAAGTCAGCGGCAACGCGACGGGGAACGTCGGGATGAACGATGTAGTAGGGACTGGCTTCGCCGTTGAGAGTGGGGTCGTCGGTTTTGGGGAATTGCTGTTGATACCAGGACAATCCCTGGGAGTAGTGCAGGTCAAAGTAATGCACTTCTTTTTGAGGTGCAACTTGAATTTGAGGATGTTGATTCAGGTAATGTAGGGCGGAGGTGGTTCCGCCTTTTTGAGTGCCAATGATGAGGAAGTGGGGCATGGGGGGGGATGGCAAGAGGCAATAGGCAAGGGGCAAGAGGCAAGAGGGGAACCCACCCCTAACCCCTCCCTAGAGGGGATGGCAAGAGGCAAGAGGCAAGAGGGGAACCCACCGCTAACCCCTCCCTAGAGGGGATGGCAAGAGGCAAAAGAAGGGAACACCGGAACAGGTAAGGGGTTAGGAGACGGGGGAGGGGAGGACGCTGTTGAGGGCGGCGGCGGGACCGACGAGGCTGATGTAGGGGTCGATGAAGTAGCGGCTGGCGACTCGTCGGGCTTCTTCGGCGGTGACTTGGGCGATCGCCTCTGGGAACATCTCGTCAAACTCTATCCCTAAGCCGAGGGTTTCGTACCAGCCTAAAATTTGGGCAATTTGGGAGTTGGTCTGTTTTCCGAGGGCATATTGCCCCAAAAGTTTGTTTTTGGCGGTTTGTAGTTCGTCGTTGTGGAGATATAGGGCGGTTAGCCGCTCGACTTCGACGCGTAGGCCTTCGACGGCGATCGCCGTATTTTGAGGCGCGGTCCCCATATACACGACAAACTGCGATGTGTCAAGTCTTGTGGGATAAAATGCCGAGACATCATAGGCCAGTCCTCGTTTTTCCCGCAGTTCGACAAACAGGCGACTGGAGAGACCATTGCCGAGATAGGTATTGAGGAGTTTGAGGGCGGCGTATTCGGGGGGAATCTGATGGCCCTGTTTTAGGAGGACGGAGGGGGCGAGGTAGCCCAACATGACGATCGCCTGTTGGGTGTCTTGGGCGGTTTTGCAGACGGTTGGCCGGGGGGTGAGGCGGGGTAAGTCCACTTGGGGAATGGGGAGAGGCGGCGCGGTCCAATCGCCAAAGGCGGCGTCTAGGGTGGCGATCGCCTTGTCCAAGTTCCAGCAGCCGACTAGGCTAATCACGAGATTATCGGGGCGAAAATAGGTCCGGTGGAAGTTCTCTAAATCCAACCGAGTCAGTCCCGGTACAGTATTCTCTAATCCCAGAGTCGATACCGCATAGGGATGATCTTGATACATGGCCTCTCGCAATTGGGAGAAGGCGATGGAGAAGGGTTGTTCTTTCTGGGCGCGGATGGCTTGTAGGGTGAGGCGTTTTTCGAGTTCGACTTCTGCTTCGGGGAGGGCCGGCGATCGCAACAGTTGGGCGCTGAGGTTGAGAATGTCCTCAAAGTCAGCAGACACCGTCTTGAGGCTAAACAAAAAGTAATCATTAGTGGTTTCGGCCCCTAAACTCGCCCCCACGGATTCGACCTGTTCAGCAATATCCATCGAGGAAAGGTTCCCCGTCCCCTTGGTCATCACGGAGGCTAGTAGATGGGAGAGTCCGAAGAGATGGGGAGGTTCGCAGCGCGTCCCAGTTTTGACAAAAAAACGAGCCGTCATGATATCGGCGGTGGGATTTTCCACCAGGATGACGGTAATCCCGTTATTGAGAACAACGCGGTGTGCAGACATAAATTCGGGGGACTCGAAGGTAAACAGTTCGCAACAATCAAACCCCATCTAGGCTATCACTGTTCGTTAACGCCGATGGTAACCACGTAGTTCTCCAGGCTTAGATACTGTCGGGCGATTTGACGCAGGTTATCGGGTTTGAGGGCTTGAATCCGTTGAGGATACTGTGTGGCCAGATCAGCACGACTGAGGGTTTGATAGTAGCCATAAAGGCCCGCGAGTTGGGCGGGGGTTTCGGTGGAGAAGGCGTAGTCGTTGCAGAGTTGTCGTTGCGCCCGGGCCAGTTCCAGGGCTTCGACGGGGATTTCGCGTAATTGATGAATTTGATGCAAACTGGCTTGTTCGACGGCTTCGAGGAAGGGGACTTCGAGCCAAGCACTGATGGTAAAGAGGCTAGAGTCTTGTTGTAGGGAGAAATAGCTAGTAATGCCCTGAACCCATTGACGCTGTTCCCGTAGTTCGCGCACGAGACGGGAGGAACGACCGCTGGCGAGAATCATGGAGAGGAGATCTAAGCCATAGGCGTCGTCGAGATGGTCAATACCGGGACCGGTCCAGGTGAGGTTGAGGCGGGCTAATTCTAGGCGAGGAAAGGCCAGTTCCCGGCGTTGTACTCCCTGCATGGGGGGTTCTGGGGGAATGATGACTTGGGGACAGCCAGGATTGGGGAGAAAGTCTTGGAAACAGTGATCGATGCGATCGAGGGCTTCGAGTTCGGAGATGCCCCCCACGACAGCGATGGTGAGGTTTTGGGGTTGGTAGTGGCTGCGATGGAATTGCCGTAAGTCAGCCGGCGATCGCCCTAAAAGGCTTTCTTGAGTTCCCAAGACGGGACGGCGATAGGGATGATGCCGATAAACGGTGTCGAGGGTGGCCTCAAACAGCAAGTCATCAGGACTATCCTGACTTTGGCGGATTTCCTCAAAGACCACCTCCCGTTCCCGGAAAAACTCATCTTCTGGGATAGCGGCATGAAGGAGAAGTTCTGAGAGCAGGGGTAGGGTGTCGCTAAAGTAGGGGCTGGCTGTGGTGATAAAGAAATGGGCGTAGTCGTAACTGGTGGCGGCGTTGGTGAGTCCGCCACAGCCTTCGATGGCGGCGTCAAAGTAACCGGGGGCGAGGCGATCGGTTCCCTTAAAGATGGCGTGTTCAAGAAAATGGGCCATCCCGGACCACTCATCGGGTTCTACTCTTGCCCCGGCCTTAACCCAGACATCGGTCACGACGACGGGACTATGGGGGACATACTGATGCACAACGGTGAGACCATCGTGACGTTCAAAGGTGCGGGCAGGACAGTTACTATCACTGACTACTCGGGAAATGCTGGAAGTTTGAGTTTGGGGCATGGTTCGCAAGCGCCTTATCGCCAATACGCGGGCTGTGGGACGACACACTTAGGAGTGCACTCTCGTCGTCGTTCATCGCGAAACCCAACGTTTTTATTTACCCTAACTTGTTTTTATGCCTCAGTTGGCTATTTTGGCTACAAATGATGTAATTCTTTAGGGAAGAAGGGAACAGGGAATAGGGAACAGGGAACAGGGAATAGGGAATAGGGAACAGGGAACAGGGAACAGGGAACAGGGAATAGGGAATAGGGAACAGGGAACAGGGAACAGGGAATAGGGAATAGGGAATAGGGAACAGGGAACAGGGAACAGGGAACAGGGAACAGGGAATAGGCAAGAGATGGTAGGATGCGTCCCGGCATCAGTAGAGGTTTTGACCTAGGCCTATCGATTGTAAGGGCGAAAAATTTTTCGCCCCTACCAGCCGGAACGCATCATTTGGGCTGGGGGGTGTCAGAGTTTGAGCATGGCCATGAAGGCTTCTTGGGGAACGTCTACGGTACCGATCGCCTTCATGCGTTTCTTCCCTTTGGCTTGTTTCTTCAAGAGTTTCTTCTTGCGAGAAATATCGCCGCCGTAGCATTTGGCTAAGACATCTTTGCGAAGGGCGGGGATGCGTTCGCTGGCGATGATGCGGCTACCAATGGAGGCTTGTAGGGGAACTTTGAACTGATGGCGGGGAATCAACTCTTTGAGTTTTTCGACTAAGGCCCGCCCAACAGGATAGGCTTTATCTCGGTGGACGATGACGGCTAGGGCATCGACGGGATCGCTGTTGACCATGACATCGAGACGCACCAGGTCGTTTTCACGGTAGCCAATCATCTGATATTCCATGCTGGCGTAGCCGCGCGATCGCGATTTGACTTGATCGAAAAAGTCCGTCACCACTTCGGCGAGGGGCAATTCATAAATCAAGGTGGTACGGGTGGGGGTGAGGTATTTCATGTTTTTGAACTCGCCGCGACGACCTTGGCAGAGTTCCATGAGGGTCCCGACGTACTCTTCGGGGGTAATCAAATCTACGCGAACATAGGGTTCTTCGATTTTCTCCCGCTGGACGGGATCGGGCATCAAACTGGGGTTGTCGATGTTGATCACGTCGCCGTCGGTGGTGGTGACGTGATAGACCACGGAGGGGGCGGTGGTGATTAAATCCAGGTTATACTCCCGTTCGAGGCGTTCCTGGATAATTTCCATGTGCAGGAGGCCGAGGAAACCGCAGCGGAAGCCAAACCCCATCGCGCTGGAGGTTTCGGGTTCGTAGTTGAGGGAGGCGTCGTTGAGTTTGAGTTTTTCGAGGGCGTCCCGTAGGTCTTCAAATTGGTCGGAGTCGGTGGGAAACAGGCCACAAAAGACCATGGGTTTGGCTTCGGTGTAGCCGGGGAGGGGGCTGTCGGCGGGGGCTTTGGCGAGGGTAATGGTATCGCCGACGCGGGCATCTTCGACGGCTTTGATGGCGGCGGATAGATAGCCAACTTCTCCGGCGTGGAGGCTGTCGACTTGTTGTTGGGTGGGGCAGAGAATCCCGATTTCGTCGAGGTCAAATTCTTTTTTGGAAGCCATGAAGCGGACGCGATCGCCCTGATTGAGGGTTCCGTCCATGATGCGGAAATAGACGATGACTCCGCGATAGGGGTCGTAGTAACTGTCAAAAATCAAGGCCCGCAGGGGTTCGTCAACGGTATCTTGGGGCGGTGGAACTTGATGAACTAGGTATTCGAGGATTTCGGGGATGCCGATTCCTTCTTTAGCTGAGGCATGGATGGCTTCGGAACAGTCGAGGCCGACGACTTCTTCGATTTCTTCGATGACGCGCTCGGGTTCGGCCCCGGGGAGGTCAATTTTGTTGAGAACGGGGATGATTTCTAGGTCGTTTTCCAAGGCCAAATAGACGTTCGCCAAGGTTTGGGCTTCGACGCCTTGGGAGGCATCGACCACCAGTAATGCCCCTTCACAGGCGGCGAGGGACCGGGAAACTTCGTAGGAGAAGTCCACATGGCCGGGGGTGTCGATGAGGTTGAGGACGTAGCTTTGGCCATCTTTGGCGGTGTAGTTCATCCGGGCCGCCTGAAGTTTAATGGTGATGCCCCGTTCCCGTTCCAAGTCCATATTGTCCAGGAACTGTTCTTTCATTTTTCGCTGTTCTACGGTTCCGGTGTAGGACAGCAGGCGATCGGCCAGGGTTGATTTGCCGTGGTCGATGTGGGCAATAATTGAGAAGTTGCGGATGCGGGAAACGGGTACGTCGGTCATATAGGTGTTGGAGTAGCAGAGTTAGGATGAGGACGCAGAACCGGTGGTGTGACCGATTGCTTTACATATTTTAGTCGGTTGCTGGGGCTGTGGGAAATTGGGGCATGAGATCGCGGCTGAGATCATGGCAAAATGAGCTTGAAGAGTTTTGGGGCGATCGCCGCCGGCTCTTTGACCCCTTCATGGTTTCACACGCTTTTACATCATCATTATGACAGGACGCGACGGAGAACTACGCACAACGGATGAACTTCTGAAACGCTACAAGGCTGGGGAACGGGAGTTTGAGCAAGTTCGCCTGAGTGGGGCGGATTTACACAATACGATTTTGCATGGCATTGATTTAAGTGAGGCGATTCTCAATCAGGCGAATCTCAGCCGGGCCGATTTGCGGGGGGCGGATTTGAGTTGGGTGGATTTGAGTGGGGCGGATTTACGGGGGGCGGATTTGCGCGGCGCGATTCTGACTCGGGCGGATTTGAGTGGGGCCAATCTCAGTCATGCGAATTTGTTGCGGGCGGATCTGAGTTTGGCGAATCTTGAGGAGGCGAATTTAAGTGAGGCGATTCTCCCCGATGGCACGATTCAGGGGGTGATTACGCCGTTGGAGGAGGAGGAGGTTGATGATACGGGGGGGACGGTGTTGCGGCTGTACTATCATCCCGTGTCTTGGAATGCGCGGCGGGTTTGGATTGCGCTGCTCGAAAAAGGAATTTCTTTTGAGTTGGTGGCCCTGACACTCGATGGGGATCAGCGATCGCCCCAGTTCCTAGACATTAACCCCTTTGGCCAGGTTCCGGTGTTGGTCGATGGGGAGTTTGCGGTGTTTGAATCGTTGGCGATTCTGGATTACATTGAGGCGATCGCTCCCTATCCTCCGTTATTACCCCGAGAACCGAAAGCGTTGGCCACGGTACGGATGATTGAGATGTTGACGGTGAATGAGTTGTTACCGCGACTGATGCCGCTGATGCGTCATGAGTTCGGGGAAACCCGCCTAGATCCGTCGGCGTTAACGGGGGTGCATGAGTCCCTAGATGAGGTGCTACGGGTCTTTGAAGAGACGTTACAGGGACGACCCTATTTTGGGGGAATCGCTTTGAGTATGGCGGATATTGTGGCGGGGACGGTGATTCCTTGGTTGCCTCGTTTGGGCCATCTGTTACCGAAGTTCCCCGAGTTACAAGGCTGGTGCGATTTATTGCATCAACGACAAACTTGGACTCAAACCGAACCGACGGAGGGGGAACTGGCTGCGGCTGAGTCTCATCTCCGGCAACTCTTGGCCGCGACCTAGCCTGTTGCCTATTCCCTCTCCCCCTGTTGCCTGTTGCCTGTTGCCTCTTGCCCCTTACCTCCCCCCCTGTTGCCTGTTGCCTGTTGCCTCTTGCCCCTTACCTCTTGCCCTTCCCCTTCCCCCCATCGGTCCTAAATAGTTCTGGAGGTAGGGGGAAAAGACCTCGTAGATGAGGGTTAGGGGCTGGCCGTGATGCCAAAAGAGGTAGTGACGACCCCAGAAGGGGCCTGACTCGTTAAAGGCCTGTTCTAAGGGCTGGGAATGCCCGTAATAGATGCCTTGCACGTCGCGATAGAGTTCGGCATGGATGCGGGAGAGGTTTTCCCAGATGGGGAGGGAGCGGTTTTGCAGGTAGTCGTCGATGTGACGGGTTTCCCACCAGGAGGTGGCGTAGGCCAGTCGTTGCCCGGAGGCGGTGCGTAGCCAAACTTGTCGCCGCAGTCGGGGGCTGGGAACGGCTTGGATGAGATCGGGGGCGCCATCTGCGTCTGTGCCAATGGCGGACATATCAATGACATCAACTTCGGTGGGTTCTCCGGTGAGGAGCCGTAGGTGACGGGTGGGGGAACCGTCGCCAAGGAGCAGCATTTGCCAGGCGGGGGCCAGTTGCTGGTGGGGTAGGCCATTGCGAACCGCGTCTTCTCCCCCATGCCAAATCAAATCAAGGGCGTTCCAAGTTCGGTAGGCATCGGCGCGATCGGGATACTCGAACGTCGCAGTCAATTTCCTTAACATAACTTAACTTAACTTGCAGTTTCTATCATAGCGTTGTTCGTTTGATCGCTCGGTGTGTGGCCAGGATAAGGGACGAAATCTAGGTTAGGCTTAAAGGGGGCCGCGTTTCCTCGGTGCCGTTTTGATTTGTGGCACGGCAGCCATTTTCGGGAAGTTCCCCCAAGTCATTGGCTTAATCAAAAAGTTCTGAATGTTTGACGCTGACTGGGTTCAACGTTTTTCTAAGTTGATTGCACGTCATACGGGGTTGCTGATGCGTCCCCAAGACGAGCGTAATTTGTGCAAGAAATTAGAGCAACGGCTAACGACGTTGGGATTTTCCTCGCCGTCGCCTTATTACGATTTGCTGCGTTGTGCGGTGGAGAATCCGTTAATGGTGGATCGCCAGACGACGGCGAGTCGACGAGAATGGACGCTTCTGATTCGGCGTTTGGTGGTGACGGAAAGTTATTTTTTTCGCGATCGCGGCCAGTTTGAGTTGTTGCGATCGCGTCTGCTGCCAGAAATTCTGGTCAAACAACGCAATATCGCGGCCCAAACGGGGGAACGTCCTCAGTTAAAGATTTGGAGTGCGGCCTGTGCGTCGGGGGAGGAACCCTATTCTCTGGCGATTGTGTTGTGGGAACTCATCAACGATCGCGATCGCTGGGATTTACAGATTATCGGCAGTGATATTAATGATGAAAGCTTGGCCCAAGCTAAACGGGGTGAATATAGTGCTTGGTCATTTCGTCAGGTGGAGTCGTCGATTAAAACTCAGTATTTCCGCCAACAGGGCGATCGCTATATCCTCAATCCTGAGATTCGCCGCCTGGTGACGTTCAACCGGGTCAATCTTGTCAGTGATCCGTTACCCGATGCTAATCTCAATCTCTATGATCTCGACTTAATTCTCTGTCGTAATGTCTTTATCTACTTTGATCGCGCTTCGATTGAACGCGTTTTAGATAAGTTCTATCATAGCCTGGGCTTAGGGGGGTATCTGATTGCGGCTCATGCTGAACTCCAAGGTGCGGGCCACCATCAGTTTCATAGCCAGTTGTTTCCTCAATCGGTGGTCTATCAACGCTGCGATCGCCTCGAACGCCACCGTGTTCTCAACCGTCCTCCCAATCCGACGACCGTCTCACATTGTCAATCGCCCCCCACTCCTGCACCACTGCCGATTCTCCCGAACGCTAGCAAACACTCCGGCGTCAAAACCGTACCGCTACCTGTGGCCTCCCACTCTCCCCCGGTGGTTCCCCTCTCAACGCCACGGCCGGCTGCTGATCTGAGTCATCCCCAATGGCAAGAGGCCCGACGCCATTTTCGCACCTCCGCGTATCACAAAGCCATTCACTGTGCTGAGAGTACCCTGTCCGATCATCCTCGTCATATTGACGCCTATTTACTGATTGCTCGGGCTTATGCCAATCTAGGAGAATACCAAAAAGCGATTTATTATTGTTTGCAGGCTCTCGAAATCGATTCGTTGGCGATCGCGCCCCATTATCTCCTGGCCCATCTCTATGAGGCTCAAGGCAACATTAACCGCGCTAAACGCATTTTAAAGAAAATTGTTTATCTTGCTCCTAAAATGCCGTTAGCCTATTTAGAACTTGCCCAAATCTACCGCCTCGAAGGGGATACTCGACGAGCTGATCATATGGAGGGAAGTGCTATCCAAATTCTGCGATCGCTCCCGCCAAACACCCCGATGGATGTTGACTCACAACTCACTGCTGGCGACCTTTTACAACAACTCAACATCGGTTAAGAGTTCAATCAACTCAACTAAGTTTAACTCACCAGGATAGTCTAAATCTTTACCACCCATGGATTTGTCTCCCTATTTATTATTTGACATTAATCGCAACCACTATGCCATTAATGCAACCGTCGTCGAAGAAGTATTTTTTCTCCCTGAACTCACTCCCATTGCTGAAGCTCCCCGAGATATTGTGGGAATGTTTAACCTGCGCGGTACGATTGTACCCGTGTTCGATCTTCCCCGTCGTTTAGGACACCGCCGCCAGCGTTATCAGTTAAGTGACAGCTTGATTACCATTAACCAGGGGGACACAATTTTAACATTTCTCGTGAATCAAGTCCGAGAAATTGTTCAAATCAACTCAGAAGATATTACTCATAAATTTGCCTATCAAGAATCCCAAAATCCTCCCCAAAAAGCAAATTCATCAACGGCTAAACCCGCAGATACTTCAGTAAAAACCCTAAAGCGACAAGAGCGTTTCTTGAAAGGAATCGTTGAATTTGAAAGTAATTTAATTGCCATCCTTGATGAGCAGCTTATTCTCCAAGAAGTTCGTCAACAACTTCCCCAAGATGAAGAGATTTCAGAAACGTCTGCTGAGGGATTTGATGCCGCCAACAGTAAAGAGAATAGCTTTCAGTTTTGCCCCGAGGCAACCCTTGAAGAACAAGATATTTTTCGTCAACGGGCCAACAGCTTACGTATCCCCGCTGAAACGGCTGACTTAAAGCAAGTCTTGTCATTAGCCGTTGTCGCCTTAGAAGGGGAGTATTTCGGCATTGACTTACAGCTTGTGCGTGAGTTTACCGATTTGCGTAACGTAACACCTATCCCCTGCTGTCCGCCCCATGTGGTGGGGAATATGAACCTACGGGGAGAAATCCTCACCCTAGTCCGTATCCATGATTTTCTTAACCTTCAGCCGACGTTATCCGATGAAGATCCCAGTCAAACCTTAAGCCAGCGTGCCGTGGTGGTGCAAGTTGAGGATATGGTGGTGGGAATTGCCGTCGATGAAGTCTTCGACGTCACACCAGTTGATCCGACGAAAATCTCGCCGATGCCCACGGCCATTCGAGCAAGTTCAGATGAGTATTTGCAAGGTACAATTCTGTATGAGGCAACAGCCCTGACGATTTTAGATATCCGCAAACTACTCAGTCAGGGTAAATTAGTTGTGGATGAAGAACCCTAGTTGTTTCATTTAGCCGGTTCAGCGGACTATTTCAGCGAATGGGCAAGGCCCGGCTCTCTAGCGACTATCGCTTAAATACTTCAGTGCAGCATCGCCAAACTTATGGGCAGTTCTTTACTCCCCCGGTCTTGGCAAAACTCATGTTACAATGGGTCATTCAACTGCAACCTAAAGTCATCTTAGATCCTGCTTTTGGTTTAGGAATATTTTACCGGCAACTTTTGGCGTTACAGGGAGATAAGCCAGCGTTATTTTCAAAGTTTGTTGGCTATGACATCGACCCGTTAATTCTATCTTATTGCCAAGATATCGCCTCAGACATTTCTTTAACGCTGGTGAATGCAGATTATTTAAATACGGATATTGCTGGGGTAGATGCTATTATTTGCAATCCACCTTATATGAGGTTTCAGAAATTTTCTGATCGAAGGTCTATTTTCGCTAAGCTAGAGAGGAAGTTGGGTTATAAACTCCCGGGTCATTCAAATCTTGCTTCGCTATTTCTCGTGAAGTCTTTGGCTGAACTCAATCCGGGAGGTCGCCTTGCTTTTTTAATGCCGTTTGAGTTTTTTAATACGAGATATGGAATTCCAGTAAAACAAAGTTTGCTGGAAAATAATCTGCTAAAACAAATTATTTTAATTAAAAATGAACGAGATTTATTTCCTGACGCCTTAACAACTATCTGTCTTTTGTTATGTGAAAATAACGGTCGAGATGAGTTCATTAAAGTCAGCCATATTCTCACTCAGCTACAACTCAACCAAATTGAGGATCTAAGCCAGCTTGATTATTGTCCACGTTCAGCGGCTCAGTTACCCTCGCAGCAAAAATGGTCACCACTCTTGGAGTCCACTCCAGATCAGTCTAGGGTTCCACAAGAGTTTTATTCTTTGTCAAGTTATGGTGCTTTTAAACGAGGAATTGCCACGGGCGCGAATGCTTTTTTTGTACTTAAACCCTCTCAAATTCAAGAGTTGAATTTAGCGGAAGATTGTTGCTCCCCCTGTATTACGAAAAGTCACCAAATTCAAGATTTAATCTTGACAAATAATGGGTTTAAATGCTTGGTTGAGTCTAACCAAGCGGTCTATTGTTTAAATGTTATGACCACTGATAATCCTGAAGTCAGAGCTTATATTGAGTTTGGGGAACGGTGTCAGTTTCATCAACGGTATCTGACGAAACGGCGACATCCCTGGTACAAATTGGAGACACGCCAGGCGGCTCCTTTATTAGTGGGAGTCTTTCATCGAGGTCGTTTTAAGGTGATTCGGAATCTGTCAGATGCTTTGAATTTAACTTGTTTTCATGGGTTTTATCCGAATGAGCTGGGGCTGAATTGGCTTGATCACCTTTTTGTCTATTTTATTAGTGATCTCGGTCAAAAACTTGTGAAACTTAATCAACGTCAGTACGGTAATGGTTTAGATAAGTTTGAGCCGGGAGATTTAAATCAAAGTCGGGTTCCAAACCCAGAACAATTGGGAAGTTTGGAGCCAGCGGTGGTGGCTAGGGTTCTTAAGTTGGCTGAGGTGGATCAGCTCGGGGCGATCGCCTTAAGTAATCAGCTCATGAACACCATCGACTTATAATTATGAGTCGATAAACTTACGGGGACGGAGAATGGCACGACGCAGTAGTAATTTATACTCAGGATCATCAATAATATGGGCGCCAAAACGAGAGAGATGAGGATTCATCAGTTGTGCGTCAAATAAATCAAAGTTGCGTTGACGTAGATGATCTACTAATTTCACCATGGCAACTTTTGAACCCTCGGAAATGTTAAAGAACATGGATTCGCCAATAAAGGCGGCCCCGATAGCGATGCCGAGAATTCCGCCGGCGAGGCGATCGCCTTGCCAGGTTTCAAAACTATGAGCCCAACCGACTTTATGGAGGGCTAAATAAATCTCTTTGAGTTCTGGGGAAATCCAGGTGGTGTCTCGATTGGCACAGCCCTCGACAACAGCGGGAAAGTCCCGGTTGATGGCGACGCTGAATCGTTCTTGGTTGAGAACTCGTCGTAGGGATTTAGGATATCGGAAGCGAGAATCCAGAGGAATCAGGGTGCGTTCGTTACTACAATACCAACCAAGACTCCCGGCATCGTCGTCATCGTCGTCATCGTTGGTCATGAGGAAATACCCTTGGGAGTAGCCTCGAATGATATGGGTTAAATCAGTATTCATTGCTGTTTTGACAGACAACAGCTAGGACTTCGGTCAAACGGAGATAGAGGGGCGAGGACAAAGGCGCTACAATGGTGCAAATGATGTTTGGCAAACAATTCAAAAAGACTGCCCGAAGTCTAGGTTAACTCGTCACACAAGTTTACAAAATGGTATCAGATTCTCCAACCCCTCAACCCATCAGACCTGTAACCTTGCCGCCCGTGGAAAACCCCACCCAGGAAGGGCGATGGCTCAAAGATAGTCTACACCGCTGGCTCGATGAGGAGTTTATTCCTGAAGCGGTCAATGGTGAGATTGCTGAACGAGCGACTCGTGTGTATGTGCGACAGCGTATTGAGGGGGAGAATGATGTGGGATCGTTGGTGTTGGCGATTGTGACGGAAATGCAGTCGTTTGATTTCTCGGAAAGCTTTTTCGGGGAGTTTGCGATCGCCAACGCCGTCAGTGATCTACTTCTCGATAGCTTAGGGGTCGATCGCTGTTGCGGTTCGTGAGTCTCGATAGTACAACTCGGCAAGATTTGAGGTCATCTCAGCAAAAACGGCAAAAAAAACAGGGGTACGGCAGACGATATCAACGCCAGCGTCACCCCCATCTTGACGATGCAACAATTACCAACTGGATTTGACGAGTCCGGGAAGGAGTCCTTCGTGGGCCATTTCCCGCAGTTGGTTGCGACAGAGACCAAAGTCCCGGTAGTAACCCCGAGGACGACCGGTGGCCCAGCAACGGTTGCGAACCCGAGTGCGGGAACTGTTGCGAGGGAGCTGTTGTAGCTTGCGGTGAATTTCCATTTTCTCCCGCTGGTTGGGCGCGGTGCGGAACTGTTCTTTTAATTCAGCACGCAGGTCGGCGTATTTTTCGACGAGTTGTTTGCGCTTCTTGTGACGCTCGATGGAGCTTTTCTTAGCCATGAAAAAATTGTTCTCTGCTTCTGTGCAAGACACCAAACTACCATTATAGGCGATCGCCCCCGGAATGGGAATGGGTTTAGCTCAACGGCCAGAGCGGCTGAGTATGAACAAACGTATCTTAATCTAAAGCTTGATTGCGATTTGCGGCGGTAGAGCCGGATTTGGCAAGGGTGGATGATACCGTTGAATCCATGGTTAGCCGTCTCAACGGCGCCTCGGTTGTAAGCGGCGTTTTAATCATTCAGAATTATGTATAACAAAGACACGAAACAAGATCCCTTGGTGGCAGCAGTGACGGCAGCGTTGGGAGCGGGAGTAGCCACCTCCTTTGCCGTTAGTCAAGGTCAAAGCCCCTGGCTGGCGTTGGGGATTACTATTTTTGCGGCGGCTTTGGCGCTGGTTCTCGATCGCCTCGGTGTGGTGTAGCCGAGTGGTGTAGCCGAGTGGTGTCATCTCGGGGATGGGCGATCAACCTTGCTAGGATAGAAAGATGTCAAATTCTGGATCTTCGCCGACGACGAGTTCGTCATCTGGATCTAGGATCTGACATCTTTCTACTTTGCTTTCGTCCTTGGATTTTCCCCGACAGCGTTCTCGGCGTATCACCTCAAATTACCATGTCTCACTTTCCTCTCCTGAGTTACCGGTTCTCCTCGATACCGGGGCCAACGGTTATAGTCCTGATGAGTTTAATGCTTTGGGGGGGAACTGGCTCGTCTGAGATGGTGCGAGCGTCGGTTCCTGGCCTGGATGGGCTTGACATGGGGCGTGAGGCGATCGCCCAACCCGTAGCCGAACCCCTCGCCCAAACGACAAGGGTTCTGCAATTTGCCGATACTGGGGATGATGTCGCCGAAGTGCAACTGTTGCTGACGGAATTTGGTTACTTCACAGAACCCGTCAGTGGCTTCTTTGGTCGAGAAACCCGGATAGCGGTAGCGGAGTTTCAGGAAGATGCGGGACTCCCGGTGAATGGGATCGTTGATGGGGAGACGCGACGAGCCTTATTTGGGGAGCCAGTCTCTGAGGGACTGTTTTCATCCAATCGCTGGTTGTCGTTTGGAGATCCGGTTCTCATGCGCGGTGATCAGACCGCAATTGTGGCCGAGTTACAGGCCGCCCTCAATGGGATCGGTTTAGGACCGATTCCAGAAGATAGCGTTTATGGCAATCAAACGGCGGCGGCGGTGCGAGAATTTCAGCGTCGCTATGGGATTGATGCGCCGGTGTTGGGACAACTCGATCGCCGCACCGCGTTGATTTTATCAGGAGTCCTCGAAGGGCGTATTCCCCCCCCTGAGGCTCGGATAGAACTGAGTCAGGGAGATATGGGCTTTGAGGTGCATCAGTTGCAGCGGGTGTTGTCTCAAACACGACGGCCTCAAGGGGATACCTATTTTACTGTCTCGCCAACGGGGTTTTATGGTCCCATCACGGAAGGGGCCGTCCGGGCCTATCAGCGGGATAACAATCTGGCGGCGACTGGGATCGCCACGGAACGGACGTTAGAGCGCTTGTTTGCGGGCTATCGCTATGTGGTGGTGGTTCCTTTTCGTCCAAATCGCTCCCGGCTGGGAGAGATGAATCGGGTTCGCAGTGCGATCGCCCGTCTCGATGATTTACCGGGACTGCGGCCCCAGGCGTTGCGCTTCTATGATGATCGCCGGGGTCCTTATATTGATGCGGGTTGGTATCGTCAGCGAGATGAGGCTGAGGCCCGAGTGGCGGCGTTGCGCGATCGTGGCCTGATGAATGCTCGAGTTGAACACTTTAATGATCTCTTTGCTCGGATGCGTTTGTCTCAGGCAGAGTTAAAAACTAGGTAATCAGGAATTCATCAGGATGTCTCGTGATTTAAATCCCGCAACTCCCTATCGAGGCGCTGAAGCCATCGAAGGCGCGATCGCCCGAGGAGTGGATCTCGATGGAACCCCCATTCCCAACTCCCAACTCGAACTGTATCGAACCGTCATGGAACTCGAAGCTGGGCGGCCTCGCAGTGGTGTCACCAAAACCCTGCGCGATCGCATCGTCCGTATCGGCTGCAAACACTTCCCTCCCAGCGAACTCAACCGACTCCTTCAGGACGCTGAGTTCCTCCCCCTCACCCCCCAAGAGACAGACTTTTTCTATCCCAATTATCCCAACTCTCCCCAAAAAAGCTCTTTCTAAAGATGGAGTGAGACCTGGCTTGTCACTGATTAGGCTACAGGTGGCTTAATGATTCGTTAAGTTTCTCAGTGTGATCGCGATCGCACCCTCCATTCAAATTCCTGACTTCGTTGATTCGTAAATTTTATTTGCGGTTTATGAAGTTAGGTTGCAAAATGGAACTAATCGGTTGACAAAAGTAGAGTAACTACCATGGCTTACGCCACTTCTTCCAACTTCACCTCAACTCAAGCCAACGCACTCTCGACCGTCGAACCCACCTCCCTTGTTCCGGAAGTGTCGGCTCGTATCCAACGCCTCACCACAGATGACCAGTTGGCACTCCTGTGGTTTATCTATCTCGAAATGGGTAAATCCATCACCCCCGCCGCTCCTGGGGCTGCCCGTCTTCAGCTTGCTGAAGGCCTCCTGGCCCAAGTCAAAGCCCTCAGTTCCGAGGAACAGATGAGCTTCATGCGCGATCTCGTTGCCAAACGCAACAGCCCTCTCAGCCGCGCCTATGGGGTCTTCAACGCCAACACCAAACTCGGGTTCTGGTACTGTCTGGCCCAAGGTATGGATGAGGGAACCGTCGTGCGCGTCCCCCAAAGCTACAAACCCTCTCGTCCGGTGAAAGACTTGCTCAATGTCCTGATGACTCAGGCCAACTTCAGCCAACAAATCACCATTCTGCGTAACGCCGTGGTGAACATGGGCTTTGATGCGCTCCGCTAGAGTCCCCTAGGACAACACCAAACCCTAATCCTGAATCGAAACAGCGGAGTGGAGGTCAACTCAACCCCTTGACTCCGCCTTCTTTTTAGACTCATCGAAGTCAATTATGAGGTCAATCATGACAACCACGACCTATCAGACCCCCATTCTGCCCGAGCTAAATGTCCCTGTCGTGATGGGGTATTTCCAGTCTCTCAATGCTGGAGACTGTTCGCAGACGGCTCAATACTTTGCCCCTTACGGCGAATTGCACCCACCCTTCCAAGGGGGAATTGTCGGTATTGACGCCATCAAGGGCTATCTCGAAGCCGAAGCCCAAAGCTTAACCTGTTTTCCTGAACAGGCCACGGTGCAAACCGCCAGCGATGGCTGTCAGCTTGTGCAAGTTCAGGGCCATGTCAAAACCCCCTACTTCTCGGTTCCCGTGGCTTGGACGTTTAACCTCAACAGCCAATCTCAAATTGAACGGGTTGAGATTCGTCTGTTAGCCTCTCCCCAGCAACTGCTGGAGTTGCAACAGTTCAGCTAGAGTCTCCGGCTAACCCCTAGACGGCGACAGAGTGGAGGAACATCTGTTCCATCCACTCTCGCCCTAAATCCACATCCTTGGCGGAACATTGCCAGTCGGGATGGGCGGTCATGAGTAAACTTTCTAAGGTTTCGTGATCAAACAGATGCCAGACTGGAGCGTTGTTGTAGGTGGTGGCGATCGCATAACAGTTACTGCTAATGCAATAAATGCGGGGCGCGTCCACAATGCGACCTAATTCCAGACTATCCCCCGGTTGCAATCCCCGAAACCGCAAAATCGTCTGTTTAAAGTGATCAAAATCCGCTGGCGACAACCCCGGAACCGTCGTACACCAGTCTTGATTCCCATTCACCCATAGCCAGTACCGTCGGTTGGGATCAATTCCCCGTAACCAAGGCTGTTCATCATCGAGGCGATAGCGAGGGGCGAGGGGAAAATGGGCGTCCATCATGGTGTTGACTGTTAGCTAGGCTACATCAACCAATTTGTCAAGTGATCCCCAAGGTTGTCAATTTAACGTTGAAAATCTTATAGATTATATGTATTTATGTAACAAATGGGGGACAGTCTCACAGGGCTGTCCCCCATTTGTTGGGGCCTTAACCGCGAATAAAGGTCGTTCCGCTAGGCTGATCCACCAGCGTTACATTCTGACGCTTCAACTCCTCCCGAATGCGATCGGCTTCACTAAAGTTTTTCGCCTTGCGGGCCGCCTGTCGTTCCTCAATCATGGTCTGAATCGCCGCATCACTTAAACCATCGAGTTCAGAAGACTCCTCGGGGCTAGATTCCAATCCTAAGACCGCCGCTAACTCCACTAACGTGGTCCATTGTCGTTGCAGGTGTTGGGAGTCTTCGGAAATCTCGCCGCTGTGGGCCAAGATATTCCCCACCCGGCGTAACTCCTTGGCTAACTCAAACACCACCGCCAAGCCGCCCGAGGTATTGAAATCATCATCCATCGCTGTTTGGAAGGAGGCTTTAACCTGGGGAAGCGACTCAATGGGGGCGTCACTGGGCCAATTGAGTTGTTTCCCGAAGCGATCGCCAAACCGCAGGCCATCCTCAAGCGTCGCCCAGCTATTCTCAGCCGAGGCGATCGCCTCATCGGTGAAGTCCAACGGCTTACGATATTGGGCCTGAAGCACAAACAGCCGCAACACCATCGGGTCAATCTGCGTTAACAACTCGCGAATGGTGGTGAAATTGCCCAAAGACTTGGACATCTTCTCCCCATTGACGCGAACCATACCATTATGAGTCCAGTATTTAGCCAAAGGTTGACCGTGAGCGCCCTCGGATTGGGCAATTTCGTTCTCATGGTGAGGAAACACCAAATCTCCGCCACCGCCATGAATATCAATCGTCTCCCCAAGCTGTGAACGAATCATGGCCGAACATTCAATATGCCAACCGGGACGACCTCGACCCCAGGGCGAGTCCCAGCCAGGTTCGTCCTCTTGGCTACCTTTCCACAAGGCAAAATCGAAGGGATGGCGTTTGCGGTCATCGGCACTCACGCGACCACTCGCCCCTGACTGCATATCCTCAGGTTTGCGTCCCGAGAGTTTACCGTAACTCGGGAAGCGTTCGACACTGTAGTAAACATCCCCGGCTGCTGCATAGGCGAGATCGCGATCGATCAGAGTTTCGATGAGGTCACAGATTTCGGGGATATGGTCCGTGACGCGGGGATAGTCATCGGCATCAGCCACATTGAGTTGGCGGATATCCCGGAAATAGGCCTCGATATATTGCTGAGAAATCTCCGCCATAGACACGCCGCGTTCCTTGGCCCGTTTGAGGATTTTGTCGTCAATGTCGGTGAAGTTTTGCAGATAGCGAACGCGATAGCCGCGCCATTGCAGATACCGACGCACCGTATCCCAGACAATATAGGAGCGTGCATGACCCAGGTGGCAGTCGTCATAGACGGTGACACCACAGCAGTACATTTTGACCTCGCCGGGAACTGTCGGTTCAAAGGGTTCTTTGGTCCGGGTTTGAGTGTTGTAAATGCTGAGGGTCATTGGGGACAAGGATTTCAGGTTGATTTAAGGGACTTGGTTTTAGTGTAGCGGATTGGGGGGGACGGGAGAAGAAGGCAAGAGGCAAGAGGCAAGAGGCAAGAGGCAAGAGGCAAGAGACAAGACGTGGGGGCGTACCGCAAGTGGCGCGCCCTCTTCTGGGAACAGGTTAGGCCCAGATGCGATCGAGGAGATTGTAGAAGGGTTGCCAATCGTCGGCGGTGGTGATGGGGTCCCAAATCGCTTCAATTTCGGGACGGACGGGAATCAGGTTGGGGTTGGCCGCAGCAATCCGGGCTTGAATCTCCGTCAGTTCACTGTTGGAGTAGGCTTGTAGGAGGCGATGATAGACGCCAGTCCAGGGTTGGAGAACTTGGGGGGGATCGGCTTTGGCAAAGATGGCGTCTTGGTCATCTCGCCATTGGGGGGAAAATTGTTGACGTAGTTGGCTGAAGAAGTCATGATAGCCGACGTCGTTCTCTTGCAACAGTTCTACGGTGAGTTGGACGAGTTCTCGGCCCTCGGCTTCGTTGAGATCAACCAATCCTAGGCGGCGTAGCATTCCTTGACGGTAATGTTGTTCGTAGTGGCGATCGAAGTCACTGAGGGCCTCGGTCATGGCTTCGGGGGTTAAGTCGGGGGTTACGCCGGCGAGGGGTTGTTGGAGGAGTTCTAGGTTGAGTTTACAGACTAAGGGCTGGTTGCCGTAGCTGTAACGGCCGTAATAGTCGAAATAGGCGGCGGTGAATTTGGGATCGTAGCTGGGGATGAAGGCGTAGGGGCCATAGTCGAAGCTTTCCCCGGTGATGGACATGTTGTCGGTGTTGAGAACCGCATGACAGAAGCCAGCCACCATCCATTGGGCCGCGAGTTTGGCGGTGCGATGGACGAGATCTTGGTAAAACTGAAGGGAGGCGTTGGGTTGGCGGCGATCGATGTGAGGATAGTAGATCTCAATCACGTGATCGAGGAGGGTTTTGCTGAGATCTTTACGTCGTAGGTAATGGAGGCGTTCAAAGGTGCCAAAGCGAATATGAGACTGACTCAGTCGTACCATGACGCAGGACCGAGTGGGGGAGGGTTCGTCTCCCCGCCAGAGTTGTTCGCCGGTTTCGATGACGGTCAGACAGCCGGAGGTGTTCACTCCGAGACGGGCCAGGGTTTCTGAGGCGATGACTTCTCGCACTCCTCCTTTGAGGGTGAGGCGGCCATCTCCTCCTCGTGAATAGGGGGTTCTGCCACTTCCTTTGGTGCCAAAATCGTAGAGTTGGCCGTCAGTTCCTCGCACTTGTCCGTAGAGAAATCCTCGTCCATCGCCGAGTCGAGGGTTATACTCACCGAATTGGTAGCCATGGTAACAGAGGGCAAGACAGGGGGCTGAGCCGCGAAATTTTGCGAAATATTCGATAAAATGGTCGTCAGACACCTGTTTGGGGTCGAGTCCGACTTTGGGAAGCAGGCGATCGCCGCGAAAGCGTAAGATATGGGTGGGAAAGTCCGCTGCTTCGACTCGGTCGTAGTAGTCGTCTCCCAAGGCTTCGAGGGCAGTTTCATACTCTAGGTTGAGAAACGGATTGTGAGATAGATGGGACTGCGAACTTTCAGAAACGGTCA
The DNA here is from genome assembly GCA_900149785.2 of Phormidium lacuna HE10JO. GTDB lineage: Bacteria > Cyanobacteriota > Cyanobacteriia > Cyanobacteriales > Geitlerinemataceae > Sodalinema > Sodalinema lacuna_A. The sequence continues at coordinate 56,763 of FSSI02000018.1, forward strand.
TTCGGTAAGATATTGTGAAATTAGTGGGTCTAGCTGCGTCGGCAAAGGCACAGTTACTCTCCCATTCTCGCAAACTTTGTTCAATGGATGCAAGGAACTGTTATGACGTTTTGGGCGATCGCTTCAATCCGGTTCCCTAAGCGAATTGAAGCATGGCTGGTCTCTCTGATGGGCGGTGAAGACCTCGGTTGTCTTTTTGGTATTATTTTTGAGTCTGAATCACTGAAACAATGCTAGATTATTTGCCTGAATATTTGCCGAACACATTGGATTTAAATGAGTTATTTCAATGGAGTTCCATGATTGTTGGGGCAGGGCTAACGTTAGCCTTGATTTTTGTGCTGCGTCCCATCATCATTTTTTTAAATCGTCCACAAGAAAACTCGTCTCAAATCTCTAAACTTTATCAGGTTTTATTGCAGCCAAATCTCCAGATTTTGGGGATTCTTTTAAGTTTAGGAGCTTTAGAGTTTGCGGCGCTGCGGTTTGAGGTTAGACCTTGGCTAGAAACCCCCTTAAGTCTGGCATTTACGGTGGCGATCGCCTGGTTTTTGTCTCAGGTTGCTGCCCAGCTTTTTGATGTTTATTTATTGGATATTGTCCTCAGAAAAGGAAGTAAAATCAATGAATTATTAAACCTAGGAAAGCTGGTTTCAAATCTAGCGATTATTATCGGCGCTATTTTTGTTTTTGCCCAAACCCATCAAGTGAACTTACTGGGTTTATTAGCAAGTTTAGGAATTGGCGGTTTAGCCGTTGCCTTTGCCGCCCAAAAGACCCTCGAACAAATTTTAGGCGGAATTGTATTATATCTCGACAAACCCTTTACGATTGACGATTATGTTGGACTCCCCGATGGAACATTCGGACGAGTAGAATCTATTGGCTTACGCTCAACTAAAATCCGCTGTTCTGGGAAAGGAACCCTAATGATTATCCCCAATGGGAATCTCACCCAAATGACGGTGGAAAACTTCACCGGGGGTAAAAAAGTGATGGCAATTCTCTACCTCAACTTTGAGCAAGAGATCCCAGAAGATGAACGAGCCTTAATTCGCCAGGTGATTATCCGAGGAACCTCTGACATTTTTGGGATTGATTCTCGTAATACAGATGTCACTTTTAAGTCAATACGAGAAAAAAGTAGCCCCATCAAAACTCAAGCCCAAACCACCTTCTTTATCCTGGGTTCAGGAAGCGTCTCGATGGAAATTCGCCGTCAAGTCCTTGATGTTGCCAACCAAAAAATTGCCCAACAACTCAAAGAGTACGGTGTTATTTTTGACATTGATGAGCCAACAATTTATGTGGATTCTCCCATCACAATTTAATACAATATGAGCAGTTTTCTGGATTTCTTTTAGTTTTAATTGAGTCACCCTAGACAATTCCGGGGTTGTCTAATCTGCTGCAATCACGACAACGTCACGCCTAACACCAATGGATATTAGTAATTTTTTAGGACCTATTGAAACTGTAATTTCCTGGCTCGTAGAAGCTAATGTGCTGCGTCTAATTGTTTTCTTGGGATTTCTCTTAATCTCCTTGCTACTCGGACAATTCACCCCTCGCTTTGTTCGGTCTGTTATCCAACAGTTCTTGAGCGAATCGGCGGTCACAACCTACGACAGCTTGATTGAGCCTGTTAAGCAGCCTCTTCAAGTGTCAGGGACGTTACTCTTGATTTATTGGTCATCAATTTGGCTCAAAGGCTATGAGATTTTTTATGAGTTTTTCATTCCACTTTTAGACTTTGCTATTATTGTGAGTATCGCTTGGCTGGCGTCAAGGATATTCCGTCAGATTGTGCGAATTTATGGAATTGACCTCTTAAAAAAAATGGGGTTAGAGGTTGATGAATTACTGCTCGTTTTTGAAACGATTGCCAATTTAATTATTGGTCTGTTAGCCGTTTTTGCTTTTGCTCAAACTCGTGATTTTGACCTATTTGCGCTCTTTGCGGGTTTAGGGATTGGTGGTTTGGCGGTGGTTGCTGCGTCTCAGCGGATTTTGGAGCAATTCTTGAGTACGGTAGTGTTATACCTCGATCGCCCCTTTATCCCCGGTGACTATATCCGCCTCAAAGATGGTCAACTCGGACGGGTTGAATCCATTGGTTTACGCTCAACGAAAATCCGCACTTCAGCCAAAAGTACCTTATTTATTGTCCCTAACTCCATTTTGGTCAATATCGAAGTCGAAAACCTAACGCGAGCTAAAAAAGTGATGTCGATGATTTATCTCGATTTTGCGAAACCTCTTGATGACCAAGATAAAGCTCTCGTACGGGAAGTGGTCACCGAAAGTACGAACTCCGTGTTCGGGATCGATCCTGGAAGTACCAGTCTCAGTTTTAGTGAGGATGACAATCACTCCGGAACTCAGGCTCGGGTGACGTTCTTTATTTTAGGCTCCAATGAGAACTCGATTCAATTGCGCAAACGCCTGTTGGAGTTAGCGAATCAGACGATTTCTGGCAAACTGAGTCAGTTTGGGATTACCTTCTCGTCTCAGGAACCGACGGTGTATGTGGAATCGCCAATTACGCTATAAAGAACTATGGTCTGGAGTACAGGTTAATTATGTCTGTTTGGCAACTCGATTTTTTCCGTCGTCCTTTACGTAATGAGGAGGGCGAGGTGTTGTGGGAGTTACTGGGGTGCGATCGCCCCTTCGAGTTTCGTCTACAACGCTGGTGTCCTCAATCTCAGGCGAACTCCGACTGGATTGTCGAACAGTTGCAAAGTCTCGATCGCCCCCTCCCAGACTGTTTAGCGACGTTTCGGCCCGAATCCCTGAGTTTAATTCGTGAGGCGGCTAAAAAACTGGGGATTCAGGCCCGGGCGACGCGACGAACTGAAACGCTCAAACGCTGGTTGTTGCAACGAGCCGAGTTATATCAGCAGCTTCAGGGCTATACAGCGGATGCGTATCAACCGCTGGCGGTTCCTCGTCCGGCCCCGGTTCCCGTGTCTGAACAGTTATGGGGCGATCGCTGGCGCTTTGCAACCCTTCCTGTGGCTGAGTTAGATAGTTTTGCGGCTCATCCGATGCGGGTGCGATCGCTCCCCCGAGAACTCCATCCCCTAGAATTGGGACTCGCCTCAACCGCATCTCTTCCCGGCTTAGTCATTGATGGAGGGCGACAATCGTTGCAGTTGGCTCAATGGTTGGAGACGGTGACACCTGTATCGGTCAATTATATCCCTGGCGCTCCCGACGGACTGATTTTAGAAGCGGGTTTGGCTGATCGCTGGGTTCTGGCCACCTTTGATGATTCGGAAGTCCAAGCCGCTGCGCGACTCTATCATCAACGCCAACAGGAGACGAAGGGACTCCATTTTCTCGTCATTCAGCCGGATGACTCGGGACGAACTTATACGGGATTGTGGCTGTTGCAACCGGCTTGAGGTTCACAACCCGTCACGATGGCTTGACAACTTAATGATCCACGATCCAAATATGACCCTCGTGAATTCCGTCAAAGACGCGGTCAACGAGGGTTTGTTCGCGCCGTCCGAAGTAGGAGCGGTTGCTGAGGATGTCATTGAGTAGATGGCGATCGATGGGGGTGATTTGGCGAAACGTGCAGATCCGCTCAACCACGTTTTCGAGAGAATAACTCGGGGTGGGAGGGGCAAAAGACATCGTTTTTAAAGATTGTGTGAAGCCTACGCTCCAATTATAACTTTGTATATAAAGATTATGTAAAGTTACCGCGTGATTATTGACACAAGTACGTGTGATAGTGTAGTAATTTGTTGGTGATTTAGATCGTTGACAGATTGTCAATGTTTTTGCTAAGGACGCTATAGCAATCTCGATCAATTTGGCTAAACCGGCCAAAAAAAATCCCCAGTCAAAGATGGGGAAATCGGGGATGGATTCAGGGTTAGGGGCGATCGCCGTAGCGGTCAAAGAGAATACACTTGACCATCAAAAAAGACGCGGGTAATCCCCTTCGCTTGTAAATGCGGTCCTGTTTTCTGCAACACCTGACTGTCAGGAACCTTCATCACCCGCTGATTGCGATTCGCAAAGCGGCGGGCCACACGGTGATTATCAAATACAGGTAGCGTTTTCGAGGAAATCTCCGTCGCCGGAATCTCACCGAGATCATTAAATTCCCGTAGGGGACGTGAAATCAGTTCAGACGAGCGATCGACCACCAAATAGCAAGTTTTGGGCATTAAGGCGTTAGCCAAGGGTTCAATCGTCAGCCAAGGGCCAGTTTCCTCACTCTCATCATGGCCATTCTCAGGAACCTTAATCTCACGACGGGATCCGGAGTTGGGGGACGGTTCGGACTCCTCGGGGACTGGGGATTCCGAATGATCGGTTGACCCCCCCGATTTGCGTCGACGGCGATTGGAGTGGTCTTTCGGTAAATCGAGCTGTAACTGTTCCCCAGAATCGCTTGCTGACTCATCATTGGGTGCGGACGAGTCACGCAAAATTGGCTTGCGTCGTTGAGATTTGCGATCGCGACTCCCCGAACGATTCGCCCGTTTCTGGTGTACGAGCTGATCATACTCCTGGGGAGAAAAGCTACTCTTGAGCAAGCGGCTAATCGTAGAATTACTCACCCCATAGCGTTGAGCCAAGGTTGAGGTCGTTTCACCGGGATGCCGGTACTGCTCAATAATCTCGAGTTTATCGGCATCTGATAGTTTTTTAGCACTCATTCGAGGGTTGTGATCTTGCAGAAATTGAAAAACGGGGGCAACGAGTCAGTCCAACTAGGACGAGGAACCCCGACGGCGGCGACTTCCCCGAGAGACGGCGCGGGTTGACACATCAAATTCGAGTAATGCACCAATGGCAAAGAAGACCCCAGTAAAGGTGAAAAAGACTTCGAGCAAATCCCCACTTTCATAATTGGGGATATTCTTGTCGGCGTACTTAAACCACATATCGGCGATGTACTGAGAGAACGCCGCTGCTGCAATCATGCGCCAGGACTGAGAAAACCGCCCTCCCCAGAAGGCCAACAACAACACCGCCGCAATAATCAACAGCAGCACATCAAGGACCACATAGAGTAGGTTCAGAGGCGGTCCAAGGGGTTCGAGTTGTCGTTCTAGGCTAATCACCCATTCAGGTGCAGGACGTGCGGTCTCAATCACCTCAGTGGTTTCAGCCGCCGCACTCGCACTATCAAAATCTAAGCTAAAGTCGAAGGGATAGGAGAGCCAACCGGCAAAGGCCATACCCGCCACGGCGATGGCCAGGATAACACCCCATTGCCATAATTCCAGGTTCAGTCGCCGCGATCGCACCGCTAGGAGCATTCCCACGGTCAGACATAAATAGCTGGCGACATAAAACAGGTCTCCAGGAGAGACGGCCGGGTCAAGTTCCCAGTACAGTTCCCACCAACTAAAAAAGAGATTACCGATAAAGAAGGAAATCATCCCCAAGCCAAGGCCGAGCCAGACATTCCGACCACTGGCAATTTTATTACTCAGACCATTGCGTAAACAGAGGACTCCCGCAAACGCGAACGCCACCTGTTCCGAGAGCAACGTCCCAATCCCATACCAAAAGGGACGGCCTTCACCGGGAACAGTGACACTAAACAGCAGGAAAAACAGCAGAGCCAAAACGCCCCACATCACGGACAGTAAGACTAAGTTCGAGGTTGATAACCAGGATTTCAACCCATTCGTATTGGTTTTCTCAGAGGTGCTACTCATAAAACATTTCAGAGGCTAATAGCGTGCTAGCAGTGATCTCGGCAAGAATCCCCAGACGACCTTGATTCACCCAGATCTTCGAGGGTACAACGGCTTGCCGGAAACCGGGGAGCATCAATCGTTAGTCCCCGGCCCAGAGTTTGCCGAGGGGGGATTGATTCATCCAATTGATAAATTGGACGCGATCGCCATCGGGTAAGTCTTCGAGAGCATCAATGGCACGTCCAGCAAAATTCGGATTGCCAAAATAGTCTTTTCCGATGCGATACAGTTCTTGAAGTAGGGTATTGAGGTGATGTTCCTGCCAAGGGGGAACTTTACCACCATCGAGGGGATCTTGTTCCAAGAGGTTTTCGACTTCCCCGGGTGCGATCGCCTGTGGAAAGTTCCATTGTTGGAACACCTTGGCAATTTCCTTCTCAAACGCACTGGCCTGTCGAGTCCCTAGGAGGTCTTCGACATCGAAGTAAACCGCTTGTAGGAGGAGCAATGAAGCTTGTGTGAACGAGGCCGCAGCGGCAACCGATACATCATCGCTGCTCGGCTCTCCACTGATTTGTTCTAAACGAACCTTGCCCCAAACACTATAGCGATCAGGTTCTTCGAGCAGAACACAGGCCTTGCCCCGATTGTCGGTTAAATCCCGCCAAAACGAGCGAGCTTCTTCAGCTTGATTGGCATTAAACACACTAATCAGGCGAAAGGTTTGCCCTTGATATTTAAGAACCGGAACCGGTTGACCGGATTTAGGGTGCTGGACACTGGTAATTTCAACATCCTGCCTTTTTAGAATAAACATGACACTGCCAATTGACTCCGATCGGGGTCGATGGATGGTGTGGGACACGACAGGTGGGGTGTCGTCAGAGTCGCGACACAGCAAACCATCATATCAACGATGGTACTCGCGCACAGGCATCTGCCCCAAGGGGATCACAGGGACGACGCTTACGTCCCCCGACGTCAACCCTATCTCAACTACTGTCGGATGGTTTAGATTTTAGTGTACCCCGTAATTTGCCCTCAACGGACGCGGATGCCATTGTTCACTGTTTTTGCCCGGTCAGACTTTTCGATTCCGAGTGGGGTGTGATAGGCTGGGAAGATAGGTTTTCCGAGTTTTCAGGTCTTACAAACTAGGTCTTACAAGCTGGGTGCGTAACTCAGGTGGATAGAGTAGCTGCCTTCTAAGCAGCGAGTCGTAGGTTCGAGTCCTACCGCACCCGTTCAGTCTTTTACTACATGGCATCTGCGCGACGTTAGCCCACTTCATGAGATTTGAGGTGGGTGGCGGCGGCTTTTAGGGGAGCCAGCAGACTCATGGGCAAGGCAAAACTATTGAGGGCTTTGGCTCCCAGTCCTGGGCCGTGATAGTCTGTACCGCCGGTAATGAGGAGTGAGTACTGTTGGCATAGCCGCTCTAAGCGCTCCTGTTGCGATCGCCGATGATGAGGATGATACACCTCAACTCCCATCAGTCCGGCCTCAACCAAATGAGGCAAAACCTCCTCCACCGGTCCCCCGGCGAACAAATAGGGATGCGCCCAAACCGGAACCGCACCGCAAGAGCGCAATAGGGCAATCCCGTCCTCGGCGCTAAACTTGGCATAGCCAACATAAGCCGGCTTTCCCTCCCCGAGAAAGCGATCAAACGCCTCTTCCCAGGACTTGACATATCCGGCCGCCAACAAGGCCCGGGCCAAATGGGGGCGACTCGGCGCTACCCCTTCCCCCAACTGGGGCAGTTCCAGGGCATACCCCAATTGGCTGAGTTTGTCAAGCATCTGTTGCGCCCGTTGCTTGCGGCCCTGCAAGCGTTCTCTCAGGGGAGCTTCGAGGCGATCGCTGTCAGGGTAAAAGCCCAGAATATGCATCGATCGCCCCCGATACACCGTACTCAACTCCACCCCAGGCACAAGGGTCAAATCGCACCCCTGAGCCGCCTCAGCCGCCTCCAGACAACCCGACATCGTATCATGGTCGGTCAGGGCCAGGACTTTCACCCCAGCGGCCGCCGCCGTCTGGACCAGTTGCGTTGGGGTCAGGGTTCCGTCAGAATACTGACTGTGACAATGTAGTTCCAGCATGATGTAGGGGCCAACGCCAAATGTCCGTTGTTGTTTCTCTAGGGTAGCTCGATTTAGCCGTGGCACAGTCTTCACAACCATCCACCTCCTGTCTTATTTCCCCCAACCTTCCAGCCGACCCATTGAGAGGGTCTAACCCCATACAATTAGGGGTTCTGGCTTCGGGGAATGGGAGTAACTTCGAGGCCCTCGTTCAAGCGATCGCCGACGGGAAACTGCGGGCTGAGATCCCCGTCCTGATTTACAATAATCCCGGAGCGGCCGTTGCTGCTCGCGCCCAGCGTTGGGGGATTCCGGCGGTCTTACTCAATCATCGCAACTATCACAGTCGCGAAGCCTTTGACTTTGATATCGCCCAAACTCTCCGCCAATCTGGAGTCGAATGGGTGGTCATGGCCGGCTGGATGCGCCGTGTCACCCAAGTTTTGATCGACCATTTTGGCGATCAAATGCTGAACATTCACCCCAGTCTGCTGCCGAGTTTCCCTGGACTCCATGCCATTGAACAGGCCTTAGCCGCTGGGGTCAAAATCACCGGCTGTACGGTCCATATTGTCCGCCTACAGGTCGATAGTGGCCCAATTCTCATCCAGGCCGCTGTGCCCGTCCTGCCCGATGATACGGCCGAGAGTTTGCACCAACGGGTACAGGTCCAAGAACATGAGATCTTACCCCGAGCCATTGACTTAGCGGTGCGACGACAGGCGCAACTGACGGCGGATAATTCCCCTCGTTCCTAATTTCTTCCCATGTTTCGCGACACTTTGCTACTATGACCCCTTCTGTATCCAAGACGCTGGCTAGCTGTGACCTGGCGCAACTCGAACACCATCTGCTCGGGCTTCTGGCTCGTTTGGCCTATCGGGAAGGGGATTTTGTCCTCTCTTCGGGCCAACGCAGTCCCTACTATATCAATGGGAAACTGGTCACCCTCGATCCTGAGGGGGCGTTATGTGTGGGCCGCTTGATGCGATCGCGGCTACCGGAGGATACGGCGGCGGTGGCCGGCTTAACCCTCGGGGCCGATCCCATTGTCAGTGCGGTAACGGTCGTCTCAGCCTATGAACAACAGCCGCTTCCGGGGTTAATTGTCCGTAAAGAGGCGAAAGGCCATGGAACCCGAGCCTATATCGAGGGGCCGACGTTAGAGAAAGGGGCCAAGGTCGTGGTCTTAGAAGATGTGGTCACCACGGGCCAGTCGGCGATGAAGGCGGTGACACGGCTACGGGATGCTGGCTATACCGTTGAGCGTGTGGTGTCTCTGGTCGATCGCCAACAAGGTGGAGGTCAGTTTTATCAGGAGCGAGGCTTGGCCTTTGATGCCTTGTTTACAATTCCTGACATCCAAGCGATCGCCCGACAACAGGACGCCTAATTCCCTCTGGCTGGGGTTGGGGTCGTTTTGGGGTCGTCATGGGGTCCCTCTCTGGGTTAGGCTGGGGAGGATCCTCGTCTGAGGCTATTGATTATGACCGATCCTCGTTCTCAACGCGATCGCCCAACTGGGGAGGCGTCTGAATCTCGCCAAGCCAAGGTGAATGTGGTGGAGGTTGATCCGGTGACCTTGTTTGCGATCGTGGCGGCACTGTTGATCGTACCGGTCTTCCTCGCTGGCTTTTTCTTCCAATGACCGGTTTCGACCCCCACTGCTTCCTGGATGACCTTGCCATTGATCGCGAAAACCTGCCTCTAGGGGCAGGTTTTGACGTGAAGGGGTTGACCGACTGTAACCCCCCTAATTTGTAGATCATGCACCATGAACAAGCGAAAGTATGGTCAACCTTAACACGCACCGCTTCCTTTGACGACAACCAGAATCGTTTTCAGAATCAGTTGTAAATCATAGGTCACAGACCATTTTTCTTGATATTGAAGATCCATTTCAACGATATCTTCAAAGTTTTTCACCGTGGAGCGTCCGTTCACTTGCCATTCCCCAGTTAAGCCGGGTTTGACATCGAGCCGCCGCCAATGGTGAGGGGTGTAGCGTGCAACTTCGTCAGGAGTCGGGGGACGCGTTCCCACTAGACTCATATCGCCTTTGAGAACATTCCAAAACTGAGGCAGTTCGTCGAGACTGGTCCGACGGAGGAAACGACCGATCCGAGTAATCCGGGGGTCATTTTCATTTTTGAAGATGAAGCCGCTGGCTTGGTTTTGTACTAAATGTTTTTTCTGGTCAGCATCGGCCACCATTGAGCGGAATTTCCAAATCCGGAAGGGTTTGCCTTTATAGCCACAACGAACTTGGCTATAAAAGATGCCGCCGGAGTCGGAGATTGAGGTGGCGATCGCCACAGGAATCGCGACCATCGCGGTGATACATAACCCGACGATGGCGCCGAGGATATCGATGATGCGTTTGACTCGGCTGTTGGCCGAGGGATGGATTGGTTCGGAAAATACTGCTGCGGTATCGGAGTGATACGGATTGAAGGCAGCAAATTGCGAAGTCAGTGTCGTAGTCACGGTTGGCACTCTTCGTTACATTACAGGTCAGCCCTTATGACCCCAATATAGTCAGACTGCCGGCGTCTGGGTAGATGTTCCCCATCAAGTTTGCTTAATCTTCATCATTGAGGCGACTTTTTTAAAGTTACGATGAGGAAATGCCGCAAAATGACAAAATTTTCTAGGGAGACGGAGTGATATGGATCACCAACGGGGTCTGGTTTCCCGCAAATTTCTCACGAATTTCAGTGGTGGCCGGCCAACTGGCGGAATAAGTCTTTGACTTTATGTAAATCTTTGTCTCCTGGCGATCGCTCGACGCCACTGGAGAGATCAACACCGTCGGGATGAAGTTCAGATAAGGCCTGGCCAATGTTCTCGGGGGTGAGGCCCCCAGCCAGAAACCAGGGAACGGCAGGATCGAACGATTGTAACGCTTGCCAATCTAGGGTTTTGCCGGTTCCCCCGAGTTGTTTGGGGTGGTACGCATCTAGGAGTAGGCCATCGATCGCATCGTGATAGCAATCGCTCCTCTGTAGGTCAGCGGTTTGGCGAATCCGCAAGGCTTTAATGAGTTCGAGTTCAGGCAGCGCGGCCCGCAACGCCTGACAAAAGGCGGGAGATTCGTCGCCGTGGAGTTGAATGCCGCTGAGGGGGGCAATCTCAAGCACGTGGCGGATTTCTTCAATGGAGACGTTCGCGACGACTCCGATGCGATCGCAGGGGGGAAGGATCTGACAAATCTCGGCAATCTGTTCGGGGGTCACATAACGGGGAGAGGCTTTCACGCAAATAAACCCCAACGCCGTCGCGCCGGCTTGCACAATCGCCCGTCCCTGTTCGGCTTGGCTGATGCCACAAATTTTAACCCGCATTGGCGATCGTCCTGAACTCGCGGGGCGTTGCAACGCCCTCCCAGTCATTTATCATATTGGAGTGGCATTGTCAAGCTATTGTGATCCCAATTGAGCCTTCACTCCGAACCGCTCAACTGGGATCAGTTTGTTAACTATTTCAACGTTTACAGAGATTCCTAGGGATTTCTGCCTATAATCTAGCCCAATCCGCTACTTTTTTATCTTCATTTACAACCATGCTTTTTATCAACAGCACCTTAACTCTAGCGGCCTCGAGCTTAACCACTCCCTGGTCAACCGACGTTGCCATCATTATGGTTGCGTCTAACCTATTTGCCCTGGCCATCGGACGCTATGCCATTCAAAAACGAGGGGTTGGCCCAGCATTGCCGATCTCGGTTCCAGGGCTGTTTGAGGGCTTTGGTTGGTCAGAACTTCTGGCGACGGCGAGCTTTGGCCATATCCTCGGTGCCGGTATTATCCTGGGTCTAGGTGGTTCTGGGGCCTTATAGGTGTTAACAACGGTTGACGTTGACGGCGAATGAGTTAAAGTGGGCGACCTTAACGGGTTGCCCTTTTTGCTGGGAAGGCGGCTGGGAAGGCGGCTGGGAAAGCTGCCATTAACCCAAGCGTTGGCGAATCCAGAGAGCGAATAGGGGCAAAGCGAGACGGTAGCCGAGATCGGGACCATAGATAAGGCCTTTATGTTGTAGACCGGCGATCGCCCCTTGTAACGAGCCACCTCGTGAGAGATGGTGTTTTTGGATATAGTGGCGGCTTTGGGGTTTATCGGTGGGATCGAGGGCTAAGGATTCGAGGAGTTGTAGTTGTGAGGCGGGTAAAAGAACCAACAAAGACTCAAAGATATTGCTTAAATCGGCCAGTAAGTCTTGTAGCGTCTCCGCGATCGCCACGTCATCTAAACGACCATGATCCCAACGGCGTTGACGTAAACGACCCACTAACATCGACGCATCGCCGATATGTCCTTGAACGGCGTTGAGGAAGGTTTCTAGGGCCGGCGATCGCGGATCAAAACTCAAACCCACTTGCTGTAAGACCAATTGCGCCCAAGCGGCCACGACATCATCGGCTAGGGGCGTTAGACAAATGGTTTCGAGGCAACGATGCTCTTCATAGAGGGTATAACTTTCAGCGAGGGTGGCAATTAGGACATAGTTGGCGGTGGTGTGGCGGGTGATGGCCTCTTGTAACCCAGTTTCCCATTGGGCCGTGCGATCCCAGGCCCGGATATGGGGAAATCCTTGAAAAATCAGGATCACCTGTCGTTTCATGGCGATCGCCAACTGCTGAGGAAGCTGCAACAGAACCTGATAGGCCTGCCAGAGTTGCTCAGCGGTGAGAACTGGCTCCCGTTGCAAGGATAACTTACGAGGACCCGTGGCATTGAACTCAAACCACGGTTGTCCCTCTGTGACGGTCCAATGTTGCAGGAAGGCGATCGCCCCTTGGCTTTTGGCCCCCTGAGAAATCCCCTCACAGAGTAACTGCACAAACCGCCGTCCATCGGTGGCGCGAATACAGTCGACTTCCATCACTTTCGCCCCCACCTCCCGGGCCGCTCGTCGAACTAGGGTTCGACGGCCACTTCCTGGAACTCCCGCAATGAGTAAATCGCGACCATTGGCTAACGTCTGAGTAATCTGCTGAAACTGAGCCTGTCGCCCAAACAATTCCAGTACCGATTCTTTCTGTGCAGAGATCCTCGGTACTGTCTCACCTGGTGTTGGTCCTAGCATCCTGTAGTTCTTCGCTATTGCATCAACATCAACGTTGTCATCTCGCACGATAAGCCAGATCAGACCCAAACACAACCAAAAATTATAGTGCCACATCGTGACAACACTAAAAAATCGTGCTAGTCTGATTCTAACACAGACAATTTTGAGTTTAGTCCTTAGCCCCTGACAACCTCCGTGTTAGAAGCCTGCATCTTAGCAACCGTCCTTATCGGATTCATCGGTATCATCGTCAAGCAAAATCTGTTGATGAAGATCATCGCCATGGATGTCATGAGTACAGGTGCGATCGCCTACTACGTCTTCATCTCCTCGCGAGATGGACTCTCATCACCGATTTTCAATCAAGAGACTCCCCTGCAATATGCCGATCCAGTTCCTCAAGCAGTGATCTTAACTGCCATTGTCATTGGCTTTTCCATTCAGGCGTTAATGCTTGTCAGTGCGATGAAACTCGCACATCATAACCCCACCCTAGAAACCAATGAAATCGAGGACAACAACACGCCATGATGTCTCTGACCATTATTTGGATTGCGCTGCCACTATTTATTGGACTCACAATCTACCTGCTGCCGAAGTTAGATCGATATCTGGCCTTGGCAACGGTCTTGATGTCCTTCGGCTATGGACTGAATCTATTTTTAAGCCAAACCTCTCAAGAATTTCAACTTTTAGATAACTTTGGTGTCAGCTTTTGGGTTGACTCACTCAGTAGCCAGTTCATCCTCACCAATGCTTTGGTAACAGGCGCTGTTATTCTCTATTCATCATTTCAGAACAAAACCGCGTTTTTTTACAGTCAAGCAATTATTCTACATGGCAGCGTCAATGCTGTTTTTATTTGCGCGGACTTTATGAGTCTGTATGTAGCCCTAGAGGTGATTGGGGTTGCCGCCTTTTTATTGGTGTCATATCCAAGAAGCGATCGCGCCCTCTGGGTAGCCTTGCGCTACTTGTTTGTCAGCAACACCTCGATGCTGTTTTACCTGATTGGGGCAATTTTAGTCTATCAAGCGAACCATTCCTTTGCCTTTACCGGCCTATCTAATGCTCCTCCTGAAGCCATTGCCCTAATTTTACTGGGCTTATTAAGTAAAGGTGGCGTGTTTGTCTCCGGGTTATGGTTGCCTCTGACCCATTCCGAATCAGAAAGTCCCGTCTCCGCACTTCTCTCGGGATCTGTCGTTAAAGCCGGTGTTTTCCCCCTATTGCGCTGTGCCTTAATCATGGATGATTTGTTGCCCGTTGTACAAATCCTAGGCATCAGTACCAGCTTTTTCGGCATTATTTATGCCCTGTTCGAGAAAGACGCAAAACGAATTTTAGCCCTGAGTACGATTTCTCAATTGGGGTGGATGATGGTTGCACCAATGGTAGCTGGAGTTTATGCTCTCGCTCACGGATTAGTCAAATCACTTCTGTTTTTGGCCAGCGGTGCCTTACCGAGTCGAAATTTAGATGAACTTCAGGCCAAACCAATGTACGGTGGCTTATGGCTGATTCTACTGGTCGGTGGTTTATCCATGTCTGGCTGCCCCGGCTTCCTTGGTTTTGCAGCGAAAGTGTCCACCCTCAAAAGTCTGTCAGACTGGCCCGAGATTTTAATGAATGTCTCCTCAGTGGGTACGGCGCTGATTTTTGGTAAGTTCATTTTTCTCCCCCACAAATGGCAAGGAGGACATCTCAAACCCGGTTTAATCGTGGCCGCCGTGCTGTTAATTGCCAGCTTGTTCGTGGGGAATGTCTTATATCTACAAGCCTATAGCCTCGCCAACATCGGAAAAGCCTTAGCGGTTCTTGCTATCGGTTGGTTAGGATATTGGCTGTTCATTAAACGTCAAGATTTAAAACTGCCCCGAATGTTTGAACAGTTCGATCATCTCGTTGGCAGTATGAGTTTGGTGTTAATTGTCTTGTTTTGGATGGTGTTTACATGATTGGCTATCTCAACCTAATCTTACGTTTAACCATTTGGTTTTTACTAACCGATGATTTCAGTACCGCCAATATTATCATTGGACTGGTGGTCTGTTTTTTCCTGCCGGGATTACACAAAACCTCCAGTTCACTCCAGGATTGGCTGCGAGTCTTCGGGGAAATTATTGTCGCCATTCCTCAAGCTTACTGGGAAGCCTTGGAAATGATTGTGAGTCCTCACATTGAGGAGGAGTTTACGTTAGAACGCGTTAAACCGCAACGAACATCGGGTTTGATTTTTCTGGATATTTTCGTGATTACTTTTACCCCAAAAACGATTGTGACAAAATATCATGAACATGGCTGGTATGAAGTTCATAAAATAAAACGGAGTTGACAGCGATGGATGGTTTAATTTTTGGCATGATTATCTGTTTGTTGCTGCCAATTTATGAAGCCTGGAAGGCAGATGATATTTGGCAAAAAATGTTGGCATTTTCAAGTATTGAAACTAAATCTTCAATTATTATCCTGGCAATTTCGGTGTCTCGTGAAGATTGGATGATTGGTTTGGTCGGTGTTATTATTCTTAGTGTGGGAAATGCTGCCTTAATGCTATTAGCTAACCTCATTAAACGGGCAAATAGTGCATCAAGTCGAGGATTTTATGGTTAACTTTTTGAGCTATTTCTGTCTCGGATTTGGACTTATTTTATGGTTTTGGGGAACCTTTCCCTTACTGGGGCGGCGCTCAGTACTCTTTAAACTCCATAATCTTTCCATTTCCGATATTCTAGGATCGATGAGTATTGTTGTGGGACTGGCGTTGAAAATTCCTCGCGAGTTACCGTTGTTGATTTTAGCCCTAATTTCCTTAGCAATTTGGAATACCGTTTTGGGCTATGTGTTGGCCTACTGTACTCGGAGGACTGTTGAGGATGATTGAGTGGTACATTTACATTATTGTGGCGCTGCTTCCCTTGACGGCGGTGATGTTGGTGCGATCGCAAAATCCCTATCACGCCCTCGTGATTCGAGGGATTTTAGGAGCGGTGGCGGCCTTAGTCTATGCTGTTTTGGGAGCCGCTGATGTAGCCTTGACGGAGGCCTTAGTCGGGACCATGTTGGCCATTACACTCTATGCTGTTGCGGTGCGTTCCTCTCTGGTTCTACGGTTAGGAGTCGAGGCTTCTAAATTTCAAGGAGATCGATGCGATCGCTTTTGGGGCTTACTTTGGCGTGAATTGAGTGGCATTTTTGACACCTACTACTTACGATTAGAACTCGTCACGTACCCCAGTTCCGAAGCGTTACATCAAGCCTTGCGAAATCAAGACATTCATGCGATCGCCGAAACCACCGACCGAGAACCCGTCGTTGAGGCAACCGCCACGGAGGGGATCATCCAAGCGGACCCCAAACCCTTCATTGTCACAACCCGAGTGCGCCGAATTTATGAGTTGATGCAAACCGATCTAGCCCTAACTAGCCCTCGGTTGCTATTGTCCGAAGACCAACCTTCTGAGAAATCATTTGACCGATCTGATGTGGGAGTGAGTAAGGTATGAAATGGGTCTATTTAGCCGCCGTAGCTGCAATTTATCTCAAGTTTTTACTCCTTCCCAATATCAGCTTAGACTCCCTCGATCCCTCAGCCGTGGAGTTGGTGGTGGCCGATAGTGGCGTTCCCAACGCCGTGACGGGGATTATCTTCCGCAATCGTCTCTATGACACCATTTTTGAAGTGGTGGTGTTCACCATCGCCATTATGGGGTCTAAATTCCTGCTGGCCAACGAACATCCCCTGAGTGAAGTCCATCAATTTCGCGATCGCCCCTCCATCGTCTTAGCACGACTCGGCGCCCTCATTTCGGCGCTGGTGAGCATCGAGTTAGGGATTCGTGGACATCTCAGTCCCGGGGGTGGCTTTGCGGCTGGGGTGGCCGGAGGAACCGCCATCGGCCTGGTGGCCATTACCTCCAACGCCGAATGGATGGAAGGAATTTATAAACGCTGGCGAGCGGCCTTAGCCGAAAAACTCTCCGTCTTAGTGTTTATCCTCCTCTCAGCACTCACCTTAGTCGGATTTGCACTCCCCCAAGGTGAATTAGGAGGCTTAATCAGTGGGGGAATTATCCCCATGATGAATCTCTTAGTCGCGTTTAAAGTCGCTCTCGGGTCTTGGGCCGCCATTTTACTATTTATCCGCTACCGAGGCCTCTTCTGAGGTTCTGGTTCAGACTGGACGACTGATGACTGGCCTAGGGCGGGTTGCAACCGCTACAATAGAGGGGTGAGATCCGGCGTGAAGTGGTTTGTTGCCAGAGTTGTTGCCAACGTTGCAGACAATTCACCGGTCTACCAACGCTGTTTAGAAATTAAAAGGATAGTTTCATGCAATCAGGTGCGCGAATCATCTCGCTGTTTGGGATTCCGCTCTACATTCATTCATCTTGGTTCCTGATTTTGGCCTTATTCACCATTGCCAAAGGCGTTGCGTGGCAAGAAACCTATAACTGGGGTGGAGCCATCCCCTTCGTGGCTGGCTTTGTCAGTTCCCTGTTGCTGTTTGTCTCAGTGATTCTCCATGAACTCGGACATAGTTTAACGGCTCAAACTCAGGGCATTAAGGTCAACTCCATTACCCTCTTCCTGTTTGGGGGAGTGGCCGCCATTGATCGAGAATCTAAAACCCCAGGACAAGCCTTTCAGGTGGCCATCGCGGGACCAGCCGTGAGTTTTGGCCTCTTTGTACTGCTATCGCTCCTTGTCTCGATGTTACCGAGCCGCTCAACCCCAGCGGCGGTGTTGTTCGGTAATTTAGCCACAATTAACTTAGTGTTGTGTCTGTTTAATCTTATCCCGGGCTTACCTCTCGATGGAGGACAAGTCCTCAAAGCGGCGATTTGGAAAGCAACGGGCGATCGCTTCAAAGCCGTTCGTTGGGCGGCTCAATCGGGGGTATTTCTGGGAACCGGGGCCATCGCCTTTGGCTTATTTGTGGCGATCACGGTTGAGGGACTCACGGGAGGCTTCTGGATCGCCTTAATTGGTTGGTTTATTCTGCAAAATGCGAATAACTATAGCCGCGTCACCCGCTTACAAGAACTGTTAATCCATACTCCCGTCAGCGAAGCCATGACACGGCAGTTTCGGGTGGTAGATGGCGAGATGACGATTCGTGAGTTTACTGATCGCTACCTGCTCTCGGAGCTATATGAGGGAAAATCTCAGCATCAACCCTATTTTGCGGCCTCGAATGGACGCTATCGCGGCGCGATCCACTTGGACGATTTACGGAGGGTTGAGCGATCGCGCTGGGAGACGCAAACCTTGGAAACGATCGCTCATCCGATCTCAGAATTGGTCACACTTCGGGAAACGGCAACGGTGTTGGATGCGATTTTGCAATTGGAGCGATCGCAGCTTCGGGAGTTGACGATTTTAACCCCAGCTGATGCTGTCGCGGGAGTCGTGGATCGAGCGGGGATTGTGCAGACGATCGCCCAGAAAACGGGTTTGGCGATTCCTAAGGCTGAGGTAGAACGGATTAAAACGGAAGGGCGTTATCCGGCGAATTTTCCCTTGGCGGCGATCGCCAAATCAATCCCCTTGGATTCCTAATCTTGGCTATCCTGTTTTGGACCCGTTATGACATTTGATTCACCTCAGTCTGCTCCGGACAATCTCGATGAAGATGTAGAAGGAACTCTCGATGGTGAGGAAGACCGGCGGCCCACCCGTCATCCCTGGTTTGAGGTGGGGCGATCGTCTTCAGCCCCTTATGCACCCCCGGCTGAGGCGACCTCTAACGCGTCACCACCTCCCGATGGACCACTGCAACAACGGTTAACTCGCTGTCTCTCCCTAGAGGCGGAGTTGGCTAATCTTGCCGCTTTGCGAGAACCGGCCCCCTTAGAGGGACGGCCTCGCGCCACATCCACGATCGCGGCGGCCACCATCGCCGGGGATTTAGAGGCGTTGGCTCGTCAGTCTTTTGACGCTCCTTCACCGGAGAACCATCAGGCGTTAACCACGGCCCTGGCTGTCAAGGAAACGACGCTCGAACGTCAATTTTGGCATCAGGTTCCGCCGGCCTTGAGCCATCGCCGCCCCCTGACTCCTCTCATCGAAGGGATGGGCGATCGCCAATTACGGCAAGAAGCGCAGATGCAGCAAGGTGCGATCGCCGTGTTACTCGAACAACTGCCTGCAACGAGCCTAGATAGCCGCGAGTTTGATATCTTCAGTTATGAGGCCCAATCCCTGCTGGGAACGCTTCTGGAGATTGAACGCCGCCAGGGAGTGATTGAGTCGTTGCTGGTGCGCGATCGCACCCTCCCTGGGGCCATTATCACCTTCTCTATTCTCTATATCCTGGCCGCCGTGGCTCTCATTATTCTCTTCGTCGTCTTTTGGGGTCATGGATTTGTCGTCGACGGCGTGAGCCAGCAGACCTTACCCTTGATTGGCATTCCTTGGCCCGTCTTTGTTTGGAGTTTATTCGGCAGTCTGGCGGCTATTTTGGCTCGTTTCCTCTATCATCCCTTTCGCCGCTTGCGTGAGATGACGCAATGGATGTTATTACGCCCCATTCAGGGGGTTGTCTTTGGGGGAGCGAGTTATTTTGTCTTGGATGCGCTTTTATCGTTGCTAACCCCCTTTCAATCGCAAACCCCACTGTCTATGACCGATGAGGCGATTTTGCTCTTGTCATTTGGGGTGGGGTTTAGCGATCGCTTGGCGATGATTGTCTTCCGTTGGATGTCCCAGACAGAGCCTCAAACCCGCTGATTGTAGGGGAGTCTAGCCAGCAACCGGGCCATCATGCAGGTGTTGGAGACGCCCGCAAACAGCAATCCGGCCCCGACAAAACCACTGAGGAAGAGGAAGCCACTGTTCACAAATGCTCCGAGTAAGGTTCCGATCACAACCAAGGAGCCGGCTACGATTTGCACCTGGCGCATGATGCTAATGGGGGCATTTTTGTTGACGAGGGTGGGATGTCCGGCTTGTTTCCAAGCGTTCAAGCCGCCATCGAGGTGACTGACTTGCTCAAAGCCAGCCGCGAAGAGCTTTTGCGCCGCTTGAGCGGAACGATTGCCACTTTGACAATATAAGACGAAGGGGCGATCGCTGGGAATGTCCGCCGCATCGAACCGAGACAGCGGCATCAGTTGCGCACCGTCAATTTTTTCTCCGGCATGTTCGGAGGGTTCACGGACATCAATGAGGAGGATGTCCTCGGCCTGCAACTGGTGTTTAAGGTGGCCGGGAGCGATCGGCTTGAGTTTGTCGATCGGGTTAGATGAGATGAAGGTCATAGAGTTGATGGGAGTAGAGGGAGCATTCCACAAGAGAAAACCCCGAATCTAGTCTGGATTTTTCTTGTGACTTGGCGGGTACTTACCGGATACTTGGGTCTGACAGCGGTGGGTGATCGCTGAATCCACTGCCCGTCCATATACCGTCCATATACCGTCCATATACCGACTATAACTCATTTTATCATATGGTAATAGAGACTTCAGACAAAACCCCTAACCGGCTGGTTAGGGGTTGACAATGTATCGGAAGCGTGGTACGCGCTAGAGCTATCTAGTCAGCGGGAACCAAGAGATCTTCTTGAGGTTCCTGGCTTTTGATCACCACTTTACCCTCATCGTCCACATCCACGAGAGCGCCGTCGCCATCTTGAATCCGGCCCGAGAGGATTTCCTCTGCGAGACTATCTTCGAGGAGGCGCATAATGGCCCGACGGAGGGGACGCGCACCGTAGCTGGGGTTGTAGCCTTCTTCGACGAGGCGATCTTTGAATTTCTCCGTCACCTTGAGATCAATGCCTTGTTCCAAGAGACGGGCAAAGACTTCCTTGAGGAGAATATCGCTGATTTCCTTGACTTCCTCTTTGGTGAGTTGACGGAAGACAATGATTTCATCGAGACGGTTGAGGAACTCGGGACGGAAGTATTGTTTGAGTTCTTCGTTGACGAGGTTGCGGATACGGTTGTATTGCGCTTCGGTCTTGTCGTCGTCGAACTCGAAGCCGAGACTGCCGCCACCTTTCTCGATGACCTTAGAGCCAATGTTGGAGGTGAGAATAATCAAGGTATTCTTGAAGTCCACCGTGCGCCCTTTGGCGTCGGTGAGGCGACCATCTTCGAGGATTTGCAGCAGCATATTGAAGACATCGGGGTGAGCCTTCTCAATCTCATCAAAGAGAATCACCGTGTAGGGACGACGGCGCACCGCTTCGGTGAGTTGTCCGCCTTCGTTGTAGCCCACATAGCCGGGAGGGGAGCCGATGAGTTTGGAGACGGTGTGACGTTCCATATACTCAGACATATCCAGGCGAATCATGGCTTCTTCTGAGCCGAAGAAGTAGGAGGCCAGGGCTTTGGTTAGCTCAGTTTTACCCACCCCAGTCGGTCCAGAGAAGATGAAACTAGCGATGGGACGGTTGGGGTTCTTCAAGCCAACGCGAGCGCGGCGAATGGCGCGGGAGACGGCGCGGACGGCTTCATCCTGACCAATCAGGCGCTGGTGCAGGGTTCCTTCCATATGCAGCAGTTTCTCGGACTCGGACTCGGTGAGTTTGTTCACCGGAACGCCGGTCCAACTGGCGACGATATGGGCGATGTCTTCCTCGCCAACGGTGGGAGAATCTTCGTTGCTGCTGGCGGTTTCGTTTTTGCGGCTTTGGGCGATCGCCTTGATTTCGGCTTTGATTTCCATTTCGCGATCGCGCAGGCCCCCAGCTTTATCAAAGTCCTGAGAGCGCACGGCATCGTCTTTGTCCTTGAGGACTTGGCGCAGTTCTTTGTCGAGTTCCTTCGCCGCCGGGGGAAGTTGCGATTCGAGCAGGCGCACCCGTGAGCCGGCTTCATCGATGAGGTCAATGGCCTTATCGGGGAGATAGCGATCGCTGATGTAGCGATCGGAGAGTTTCGCGGCGGCTTCGAGGGCCTCATCCTCGATTTTTAGCTTGTGGTGCTGTTCATAGCGTTCCCGCAAGCCGTAGAGAATTTCGATGGTTTCATCCACCGTCGGCTCACCGACCATCACGGGCTGGAAGCGTCGTTCTAGGGCAGCATCACGCTCAATATGCTTACGATACTCATCGAGGGTGGTGGCACCGATACATTGCAGTTCACCACGAGCCAGTGCTGGTTTAAGGATATTCGCGGCGTCGATGGCTCCTTCAGCGGCCCCGGCTCCAATCAGGGTATGGACCTCGTCAATCACGAGAATGACATTGGAGGCTTGGCGAATCTCATCCATGATTTTCTTGAGGCGTTCCTCAAACTCACCCCGGTATTTCGTCCCGGCGACGAGCAACCCAATATCAAGGGTGACGACTCGCTTTTCTTCCAAGATATCGGGGATATCATTGGTGCAGATGCGTTGGGCCAGACCTTCGGCGATCGCCGTTTTACCGACTCCGGGTTCCCCAATCAGAACAGGGTTATTTTTGGTACGGCGACCCAAAATCTGAATCACCCGTTCAATTTCTTTCTGACGACCCACCACGGGATCGAGTTTTCCTTCACCGGCCAATTGGGTGAGATTGGAGCCAAACTCATCCAGGGTCGGGGTTTTGGTGCGGCCACCACTTGAGCCGGCGGCCACTTCAGCGGTCTCACCGAGCATCCGAATGACTTGGGTGCGAACCTTCGAGAGATCCACACCGAGGTTTTCGAGAACCCGAGCGGCGACTCCTTCTCCTTCCCGGATCAGGCCCAGGAGCAGGTGTTCTGTGCCAATGTAATTGTGACCGAGTTGGCGTGCTTCTTCGAGAGACAGTTCCAGAACGCGTTTAGCTCGCGGCGTGAAGGGGATCTCCACGGCCACGAAGCCGGAGCCTCGACCAATAATTTTCTCAACTTCAATGCGAGCGTCTTTCAAGTTCACACCCATCGATTTGAGGACTTTGGCGGCGACGCCGGTCCCCTCACCGATTAATCCGAGGAGGATTTGCTCCGTACCCACGAAGTTGTGTCCCAGGCGGCGGGCTTCCTCCTGAGCGAGCATGATGACTTTAATGGCTTTTTCTGTAAATCGTTCAAACATGGCTTACTTCCGATACCGAACAGTGTTTAAGGCGGGGGACCCGTTCCACAGGCGCGAGTTGTCGTGCTTGAATTAGCATAGCAAACCTGACTCAAGTCTTGCTATAGACTTCCTCTTTGAATTGGATCGATGGGGGTTGCTTAGGTATTTTGACGGGATTTAACAACGTCTTAAGATTTTTCCGCCCCAAGCTTGAATCCTTTGTTCAATTTGCCGATCCCATTCCTCTAATTTTTGTAAGAAATTGCCATTTTGTAGCCCACTTAACCACAAAATTAA
This sequence comes from Phormidium lacuna HE10JO, assembly GCA_900149785.2. Lineage (GTDB taxonomy): Bacteria > Cyanobacteriota > Cyanobacteriia > Cyanobacteriales > Geitlerinemataceae > Sodalinema > Sodalinema lacuna_A. Next base: position 79,883 of record FSSI02000018.1, read on the forward strand.
CGCATCATCCCCATTGGCATAGTAACGCCGTCGCCGTCCGGCTTCTTGAAAGCCAAATTGTTGGTAGAGCGATCGCGCGGCCCGGTTCTCGGCGTTGACTTCTAGGGTGGCCCGGGCCAGTTGGCGATCGCGGGCGGCCCGCAACAGTCCCGAGAGGATGAGTTGTCCGAGGCCCCGACGGCGCTGTTGGGGGTGAACGGCCACAATCGTCAGATGGGCTTCATCGACGATGGCCCAAAGACAACCTAGGGCCAGCAAAGAGTCGGGCTGATCACAGTCCTCGATGCCCAGAAGAATACTGTTGGGACTATCGAGTTCCCGTCGATAGCCGTCTTCGGTCCATAATTGACCGAAACAAAGATGATCGAGAGCTAGAATGGGGCCGAGATCAGCTTCAGTAAGGGGATGGAGCGCCAGACGAGTCACAACAGCACGGGACGACACAAGACAACAAACAAGACAATATCCCAACCAACAGCTAAACCAACAAAGGATTCAGAATTGGTAGCCCTTCATCGTACACTAAGAAGGGATGGGTTGAGCGACTGCTTTGGACTCGCAGGCAGCTCCCTCGATCGTCACTCGCTCCCTTAACCCTCGTTACAGTATTACTTGTCCCTCTCTCATTTTTATGGTCTCGACTCCTTCTCTTGACAAACCCCAATCTGGTCGTAGCTTTCTGGACCAAGCGATCGCCTCATCGTCTCCCAATCAAAGCCTTGTTCCCCTCACCACCCGTCTCGGTGACAATGATGCCTTAGAAATTGGCGGCTGTGATGTACCGACACTGGTGCGTCGCTTCGGCTCTCCGCTCTACATTTTGGATGAAACGACCCTGCGGACCGCCTGTCGTCAATATCGCGATGCCTTTGCGCAATACTATGACGGCGAGAGTCTCGTGCTGTTTGCCTCGAAGGCTTGGAGTTGTTTAGCCGTCTGTGCCATCGTCGCCAATGAAGGATTGGGCGTCGATGTGGTCAGTGGTGGGGAACTCTACACGGCCCTCAAGGCGGGTGTGGCTCCCGATCGCCTGTATCTTCATGGCAATAATAAATCGGCTGAGGAACTCAACTATGCTATTGAGGCAGGGATCACGGTGGTGGCCGATAACTGGCAGGATTTACAGAGTTTGGTGGAGTTAATGGGCGATCGCCCCAACCCCGTGCGGCTGATGTTACGCTTCACCCCCGGCATTGAATGTCACACCCACGAGTACATTCAAACGGGCCACATTGACAGTAAATTTGGCTTTGACCCTGACTCTCTCGATGCGGTGTTGCAGTTTGTCTCGCAACAGCCGAGTCTCAACTGTGTGGGTCTCCATGCCCATATTGGCTCGCAAATTTTTGAGTTGCAACCCCATCATGATTTACCTGAGGTGATGGTGTCCTGGTTGCAACGGGCGCACTCCTATAATCTGCCAGTGACGGAGTTAAACGTCGGTGGAGGATTGGGAATTCGCTATACCGAAGAGGATGACCCCCCGAGTATTGAGGACTGGGTCAAAACCATCTGCGATCGCCTCAGCGGAGCCTGTCGTGAGGCCAATCTTCCCTTACCGCGCTTGCTGTGCGAACCGGGGCGATCGCTCATTGGCACCGCCTGTGTCACCGCCTACAGCATCGGCGCTCGTAAAACCGTTCCGGGGGTACGCGACTATATTACGGTAGATGGAGGCATGTCGGACAATCCCCGGCCCATCACCTACCAATCCCGCTATCGTGCCGTCGTGGCCAACCGCATGAGCGCTCCTGCTACAGAAACCGTAACGATTGCTGGGAAACATTGCGAATCTGGGGATGTTGTCATCGCCGATGCCCACCTTCCGGCCACCGAAGCTGGAGATACCCTCGTCGTAATGGGAACCGGGGCATACAATTACAGTATGTCGTCCAACTATAACCGACTTCCCCGCCCCGCAGCGGTCTTGGTCTGTGACGGAGAAGCGAACCTGATTTTACAGCGAGAAACCTACGAGGATCTACTGCGCCAGGATTGCTTACCCGAACGATTAGTCGCAAAGACTCCTAGACCCTAACGCTTCGGCTGGTAACGGGCCGTTAATCCGTTATCCCGTCCCGAGTTACCCACTCGGGAACGGGCCGTTGACGATGGACTTGGGTAGCGAGCAGTACGAGGAATATCCAGAGTTCAATGGAATCTCTGTGGCAGCAATGGTTAGCAAATTCGAGCGAAACTCAGCCCGCGCTGTGGCGCTTGATTCAACAATCCTGGGTCATTATTGACATCGGGTTGGTTTTTGTTCTGACCTATACGATTCTAGTGGTCGTCAGCGAGCGGCGCACCCTCTGGATGGTACAAGGGTTAGTGTTTTTGATTGTGGCAGCAGCGGTCGGTAATGCCCTCAACCTCAGTTTGCTGCATTTTGTGTTAGATAAAATTGCCATTATTTCAGCCGTCGCGATGGCGGTGACCTTGCAATCTGAGTTTCGGCAACTCCTCGAACAACTCGGCCGGGGCGATATCTCAGGATTATTTCAATCCTCTCGCGATAGTTTGCCCAAATCTGACAGTATTGTCGATGAGGTGGTTGATGCGGTTAAAGAACTTTCGCAAAATCGCACCGGTGCCATTATCGTCATGGAGACCCGGCAACCGATTGACGAACGAGACTTTTCAGTTCCAGGTGTTAAACTGAATGCCGAGGTCTCCAAGGAACTCCTACAAACGATTTTTCAAACCAGTACTCTGCTCCATGATGGTGCGGTCTTGATTCGGGCCTCGCGCATTATTTCGGCCGGTGCTATCCTACCGCTGTCGGAACGGAAAGCGTCGCGCCAGTTGGGAACACGCCACCGGGCAGCGATGGGGATTACAGAACGGGTTAAAAATTGCGTCTGTGTGGTAGTTTCAGAGGAAACCGGGTCAATCTCTTTAGCGGAGCGAGGGACTCTTAATCGTCCTTTGACCAGTAGTAAACTCAAGGAACTCTTAGAGGCTTACTTTTCGACGAAAGGGGATGGAGAAGTTGTGGCCCCCAACTGGCGCAACTTAACTCGCCAGTTAAGTCATAAGGGAGGGTCGGCCATCTCTCGATTTTTCGGGATTGCGCCTTCGACACCCAAGGATAAACAATAACGACTGGTTTAACGAGCAAGTGAGCCTATACAATGCAGGGGTTAACGTCCGAAATGCGATCGAGTTCATGGCTGATGAACGCGGGTTTGCGGTGGTGATTGAGGAAAATAATATGAGTGCGAAGCCAACCCTTTTAGGAACGTTACCCACTGACCTCGATCCGACGCGATTGCCGAAACATGTTGCTGCGATTATGGACGGCAATGGACGTTGGGCGCAGCGTCGGGGATTGCCACGTCTGGTGGGCCATCAACGGGGGGTTGATGCCTTGAAAGCCCTGGTTCGTTGTTGTGATGATTGGGGGATTCAGGCGTTAACGGCCTATGCGTTTTCGACGGAAAACTGGGGACGACCCCTCGAAGAAGTGGATTTCCTGATGATGCTGTTTGAGCGGGTTCTGCGACAGCAGTTGAAGGAGATGATGGAAAAGAATGTCAAAATTCGCTTTGTGGGCAATTTAAGGACGCTTCCTGCCTCGCTCCAGCGGGAAATTGAAGCGGCGATGAGTCAAACGGACGGAAATTCAGGGATTCAGTTTACGGTAGCGACAAACTACGGTGGCCGCCAGGAAATTCTGGCGGCCTGTCAGGAGATTGCCAGGCAGGTGCAACGAGGGGAACTGGCTCCTGAGGAGATTGATGCGACTCTGTTTGAACAGCATCTCTATACGGCTGGGGTGGGTGACCCGGATTTACTGATTCGTACCAGTGGCGAGATGCGGATTAGTAATTTTCTACTTTGGCAAATTGCTTATGCTGAGTTATATGTCACGGATACGCTTTGGCCGGAGTTCGATCGCGATGCGTTCCGTGAGGCGCTGCTGGCTTATCAACAACGCGATCGCCGGTTTGGTAAGGTGAAAACGCCTTCGATTTAGGGGGGAAGAAGGGAACAGGGCATAGGGAATAGGGAATAGGGAACAGGGAATAGGGAATAGGGAACAGGGAACAGGGAACAGGGAATAGGGAACAGGGAACAGGGCATAAAAAAAGCCCGCTGGGGGCGGGCTGAGGGTGAAAGACCGAGGAATCGGTCACAGGCTTTGCTTAGCTGTTGGTTTCGGGTTCGAGTTGTTGAGGTTGACTGTCACCGAAGACATTGACTTTGACCACCCGATGGACCGCTTCAGGGGCTTTGGGAAGGGTGAGCGTCAGCACTCCGTCTTGGTATTCCGCCTTGGTGTCACTGTTGGTGACAGGAAGCGGTAAGCTGAGGGTACGACGGAATTTGCCAACCGGGAACTCGCTGTAGAAGCGTTTGTTGTCTTCACCGGGTTGGGGTTTGTGGTACTCACCGGCGATCGCCACACTTTCACGGGTGACTTCAATATCTAAGTCTTCGCGATTGATGGCCGGGAGTAAGGCCCGTAGAATAAAGGCATCTCCTTTCTCTTCAAGTTGGATCGGAATTGACCAGTTGCGAGAGTTGTCTTCTCCGGCAATTTCGTTAAAGGCGCGGTTGATTTGACGTTCGAGGCGTTCGAGTTCGTTGAAGGGGTTAAGGGTGTAGAGTTGCATGATTGATGTCCTCCCAATTTGCTGTTTTAAACTGCCTGGGGGAGAGGTTTGTTCTCCCTTCGTTGTTGTTTTTATTGTGGCGTTTGTATTAGAAAACTGAAAGGGAGACAACCGTACTGAAAAGATGCTACTTCCCGAATTTCGGTTAACAACACTATGGGATTGGAGAACCGAACTGGGGGAAGAGGGAACAGGGAACAGGGAACAGGGAATAGGGAATAGGGAATAGGGAATAGGGAACAGGCAAAAGGCATAACCCACCCCTAACCCCTCCCACCGAGGGGATGGCAAAAGGCAAGGGGCAAGCTAGCAATAGGGCTATTTGGGGTGAGGTGAGGTTCGTTTGATCACATCTATGATCCGCGATCGCCCGTACTCTAGGAAGAGCCTATACCTGATAACGCCGATGAATTGGTTTATTACTGATGATGGAGACTGCCAGTCTCTTGAATTCCCGTCCTGGACTCCCTATCGCCCGTACCGCCTCTATCGATTCTTGACGGAACTTGAGGATATTCTCGACGAAATTACGAGCGATCGCCAACGCCTAGAAGCGATCGCCCCTCGGGTCTGTGAGTTCCTCGAAACAGCCACCTGGCTTGATACGGCCTATGTTCCCCCAGATGCGCAACGGGGTTGGTCTGTATCCAAACTCTATACTGAACAGGACTACCCTCTCACCGTACAACTGGTGTCTTGGAAACCGGGGGTAAAATCCACGATTCATAACCACGCGACTTGGGGCTTGGTGGCCATGTTGAGTGGTTGTGAACGGAATCACTTTTGGCGACGAACCGAGGGGGATGCTATTGAAAAGGTGGGCGATCGCATCGTCTGTGAAGGGCAAATGATCACCTTTAGCCCCGGTGCGATTCATTCGATTGAAGCCTTGGGCGATGAACCGACCATTTCCTTTAACCTTTATGGGGAAACCGATTTCCCGAAGCGCTTTAAGTTTGATGCGATCGCCCAAACGGCAGAACATTTTTGAGGCGGTTTAAGCCATCACCATGCCACCATCAACATTTAGGGTTTGTCCGGTGATATAAGCGGCTGCTGGATCCGCCGCTAGAAAGCGAATCAAGCCCGCAACTTCTGTGGCTTCGCCAAAGCGTGCTAAGGGGATAAACTTGAGAATTTCATCGGCTTTGATGTCATGAGTCATGTCGGTGGCAATAAACCCCGGTGCCACGGCATTGACGGTAATGCCTCGGCTGGCCAGTTCCTTGGCCACGGTTTTGGTGAAACCAATAACCCCGGCTTTGGCGGCACTATAATTCGCCTGTCCGGGATTGCCCATTTGTCCGGCGACGGAGGCGATATTGATAATCCGTCCTGATTTTTGTTTTAGCATCAGTTTGGTGACGGCACGGGTACAGAGAAACACCCCTGTCAAGTTGAGATTGATCACCGCTTGCCAGTCGGCGGGCTTCATGCGCATTAACAGGGTATCGCGAGTGATGCCGGCATTGTTGACGAGGACATCGACTCGTCCCCAGGTGTCGGTGGCGGCTTTAATCAGGGCGTTGGCCTCGTCTTCTTGGGAGACATCGGCTTTGACGGTGATCGCCTCACGTCCCATCGCCTGAATCTCGGCGACCACCTCCTCGGCGGCGGCACTGGAATTGGCATAGTTGACGACCACCTTGGCTCCTTCGCTGGCCAAGGCTAAGGCGGTGGCCCGGCCAATGCCTCGGGACCCACCGGTGACGATCGCCACCTTCTCGTTGAGGTGCTGCAAATTTGCGGGTAAAGCGTCCATGACTTGTTGAATGTCCTTATTCTCTGCAAGAGTCCCTATTTTAAGGTCTGACGGTCGTTTGAGAAATTCGTCAGGTTTCTCGTCCTCGTCAGGCCAAGTCAAAGAGTAGGACTTCTGCGGTGTCATCACAGCCGGTGAGTTGCAGGTTGTCTGGGGTCTCCCAGAGGGCGATCGCGTCTCCGGCTTGCAGGGTCTGCTCTTGGACTTGCACGCTGCCTCGGGCCACGTGAATCCAGACGCCGCGATCGTCGGCGAGGGAATGGGTCACTGAGTCTCCCGGTTCGAGGATTGTGGCATAGATATAGGCATCTTGATAGAGCTTAACGGTCCCCTCGTCACCGCCAGGAGAGGCGATACAGCGCAGTTGTCCCTGTTTGTCTTCGGGGGGGACATAAATTTGCTCGTAGCTGGGTTTGACGCCCTCCTGGTTGGGCAAAATCCAGATTTGCAACAGATGAACCGCTTCAGTATCAGACGGGTTAAATTCACTGTGGAGAATCCCGGTTCCTGCCGACATTCGTTGCACATCTCCAGGACGAATGTCGGACCCGTTGCCGAGACTGTCTTTATGGGCTAATGCCCCGTCGAGGACATAGGTGATGATTTCCATGTCCCGATGGCCATGGGTGGAAAAGCCTTGTCCCGGTTGAACGAGGTCTTCGTTGATGACTCGCAGGCTGCGGAAGCCCATGTGGTCGCGATCGTAGTAGTGACCGAAGGAAAAGCTATGATGACTCTTAAGCCAGCCTAAATTGACCTTGCCGCGATCGTTGGCTCTACGTAAGTTGAACATCCACAACTCCTCAACATCAATTGGCTGAATGAGGTTAACCAATTCATACCATTTTTCAAAACAATTGCCATACATTATATATGTTAGAGGATATTTAAAACTTTGCCCATCAGGCTAAAGGTCTCAACAGATGCCTTCGTTTCACCATTTTCGTAAGGATGGTATGAATAATTTTTCGTAAGGTAATCTGGGGGGACTTCCCAGACGGGCCTTTGGCAGTGAAGGCTCAATGATTTCTGATTGAGTATCACTCAGGTCTGTATGATAAAATCGAGTTATAGCTAGTGAAAGTCTGCTGGTGCTAAGACTTAACCGGGTAAACCCTTGCCAGCTTGTCTGGTTTTCTATCCCACTCACCCTAGAGGGTATCTATAAAGAAAAGATTAAGAGGTGAGGCGTTGAAGCATCAGAGCGGTCATCGCTTGATAGACAAAGCACTCACTCATTTGAGGCAGACGCTCGTAATCCTTACTCAAACGTCGGTGCTTTCCCAGCCAAGCTAAGGTACGTTCGACAACCCAGCGTCGTGGCAAAACGGCAAAGCCGGGTTCTGTCCGTTCGACCACCTCGAGTTCCAAGTCACAACCGTGAGCAACTCGCTGTAACGTCTCGCCGCGATATCCTTGGTCAGCCCAAACCTTCTCCAGAGTGGGTTCAACGAAGCTGCTCTCGCCCAATAACATTCGGGCTGAGGTAGAATCGGCAAGATTGGCGGCATGAGAGAAGACAACAATCACTAACCCCAATGTATCTACGAGAATATGTCGCTTGCGTCCGTTGACTTTCTTGCCACCATCATATCCTCGCTCACTTCCTCCGACGTCCGTCGTTTTCACCGATTGACTATCAATGATACTGGCGGTGGCTGTGGGGTGGCGCTGTTTTTTTTTTCCGCAGTTCCTGTCTTAGCTGCTGGTGAATCCGCTGCCAGACTCCCTTTTTTTCCCATTTGCGCCAATATCCATAGACGGTTTTGGCCGGTGGAAAGTCGTTGGGCAGATATTGCCAGGCACAACCGGTTCGACAGATATATCGGATCGCGTTGTAGACGGCTCTCATATCTACGGTTCGTTTTCTGCCCCGACCTCGTTCTGACTTGGCACGGGGCAGAAGGGGTTCGATGATTTCCCATTCAGCATCACTCACGTCGCTGGGGTATCCTCGTTGCATCATAGCTCTGTCGGTTTGGCTTCTCTTCTTTTATGCCTCCTTTAACCCCTCCTCCTGGCTTCTCTTTATATTTTCTTAACAGACACCGTCTAGATTGGAG
>FSSI02000031.1:0-57293 GCA_900149785.2 Phormidium lacuna HE10JO
ATACGAGAGCTACCCGAAATCCACCAAAATCTCTTTTAGGGATTGAAACTTCGATAATGACGATGGTGTTGATGGGCGTGAAACCCGAAATCCAGCAAAATCCCTTTTAGGGATTGAAACCACCGCCTATCACAAAGCACTTACCCTGGATTTTCCCCCAACTCCCGACAATACTCCAAATAATCATCGATCGCCCCCCGAAAATCCCGTTCCAGTTCCTCAAAACTAGCCCCGTGATAAGCCACCACATCCCTAAGATTCAACACACAGCCAGACAACATACCGCTGTCAGCATCAACCTCAACCTTGCCCGTATAACCCTTATAACTCAACATCACCTCGAGATCTCCTTCTCGCATCAAACCAAAAGCCAAAAACCCGGTTTCCAAAAACCGGGTCTCTAACTCAATTAAAGCATCAACCCCTACACCGTCGCCAACTCCGCCGGGAGACGTTTGAACGCCAGGCGCTCATTTTCCACATCCACAAACACCGTATCGCCGTCGTTGAACTCCCCGCGTAGAATCCCCTTAGCGATTTGGGTTTCGAGTTCCCGCTGAATCGCCCGTTTGAGAGGACGAGCGCCATAGACAGGATCATACCCCACATCCGCCAACAAGTCGATCGCCCCTTCCGAGAGTTTCAAAGCCATTTTCTTGTCCGCCAGTCGTTCTTCTAGGCGCACAATCTGTAACTTGACAATCTCCCGTAACTGGGACTTCTCTAACGCATGGAAGATAATCGTATCATCAATGCGGTTGAGGAACTCAGGGCGGAAATTGGCCCGCAGGGCTTCTAAAACCCGCGATCGCATCTCATCATAATCCGCATCATCTCCAGACACATCTAAAATGAACTGAGAGCCAATATTACTGGTCATAATAATGATGGAATTTTTAAAGTCCACCGTTCGCCCTTGCGCGTCCGTCACGCGTCCATCATCTAACACCTGTAACAAAACATTAAAGACATCTGGATGAGCTTTTTCCACCTCATCAAAGAGAATCACCGCATAGGGACGACGACGCAGGGCCTCGGTCAATTGTCCCCCTTCGTCATAGCCCACATATCCCGGAGGCGCACCAATCAAGCGCGACACATTGTGTTTCTCCATGTACTCAGACATATCAATGCGAACGATCGCATCTTCCGTATCAAACAGATAGGCCGCCAAGGCTTTCCCTAACTCGGTTTTCCCGACCCCCGTTGGACCGAGGAAGAGGAAACTAGCCACCGGACGATTCGGGTCAGCTAATCCCGCCCGCGATCGTTGAATCGAGTCCGCCACAGCGGTCACAGCCTCTTCTTGGCCGACCACTCGCTGATGTAACTCCTCTTCGAGATGCAGGAGTTTCTCTTTCTCAGACTCAACCAACTTACTCAGCGGAATTCCGGTCCATTTCGAGATAATCTCGGCAATATCGGCTTCCGTGACTTCCTCCCGCAACAGGGCTTCACCACTGTTTTGAGCATTAGCAAAACGGGCCTCCGTTTCATCGAGTTGCTTCTGAACTTCAGGATATTTACTATACTTCAGTTCAGCCGCCCGGTTGAGGTCATAATTGCGCTCAGCTTCTTCAATTTCGACATGGAGGCGATCGAGTTCTTCTTTGAGACCTTTACGTTCTTCTAGCAGTTCTTTCTCCGCCTTCCATTGAGCATTGAGATGAGACTGTTGTTCCTTACAATCCGCCAGTTCCCTCTCAATCCGTTGCAGTCGCTCCTTAGACGCCTCATCACTCTCTTTTTGTAGCGAGAGTTTCTCCATTTCTAACTGCAAAATACGGCGATCAATTTCGTCAAGTTCCTCGGGTTTCGAGGTACTCTCCATTTTCAATTTCGCCGCCGCTTCATCGATGAGGTCGATCGCCTTATCCGGGAGGAAGCGATCGCTAATATAACGAGTCGAGAGCGTCGCCGCCGCCACCAGAGCGCTATCGGCGATTTTAACGTTATGGTGGGTTTCGTAGCGGTCTTTCAAACCCCGCAGAATCGAGATACTATCGACCACACTGGGCTGATCCACATAGACCTGCTGGAAACGCCGTTCTAGCGCCGCATCCTTCTCGATATACTTGCGGTATTCATCGAGGGTCGTCGCCCCGATACAGCGCAATTCTCCCCGGGCCAGCATGGGTTTGAGCAGGTTCCCCGCATCCATGGCCCCCTGAGTCGCCCCCGCACCGACGACGGTATGGATTTCGTCGATAAAGAGGACAATTTGACCGTCGGAGTCGGTGACTTCCTTGAGAACCGCTTTCAGGCGTTCCTCAAACTCACCGCGATACTTGGCCCCGGCGATGAGGGACCCCATATCTAGGGCCATGAGTTTGCGATCGCGCAGGGATTCAGGAACATCTCCTTTGACGATACGCTGGGCCAGTCCTTCGGCGATCGCCGTTTTCCCGACCCCCGGTTCCCCAATTAGCACTGGGTTATTTTTGGTGCGTCGCGAGAGAATCTGCACCGTGCGGCGGATTTCGTCGTCTCGTCCAATCACCGGGTCGAGTTTCCCCGTGCGGGCGGCTTCTGTCAAATCCCGTCCGTATTTCTCTAAAGCGTCGTATTTTCCTTCTGGGTTTTGGTCTGTCACTTTTTGGGTTCCGCGTATTTGTTGAATGGTCTCTTTCAGTTTCGTCTCATTGAGATTAAAGCTTTGGAAGGTGGGTTTTCCAAAACGTTTATCTTTGAGATAGGCCAGGACGAGATGTTCAATGGAGATATACTCATCACCATAGTCCTTACGATAGCCGTCAGCATGGTCGAGGAGTTGGTCAAGGCTCTGTCCGAGATAGACAGAACTTCCATCACCACTGACTTTAGGCTGTTTTTCAATAAATTGGCGAGTGGCGTCGGCCAGGTTCACCACGGAGACCCCGGCCCGTTTAAAGATACTATTAGCTAGTCCTTGACCTTCGAGCAAGGACTGCATCAGATGTTCGCTTTCAATCTGTTGGTTTTTCGCCTGTTTGGCGATATCTGGGGTGCGGGCGATCGCCTCCCAAGCTTTTTCAGTAAATTGGTTCGGATTAGTCGGTTGCATCGGCTCCCTCCGGTCATATCACGCACATCCTTATTCTAAAGACGAAGATGTGATCGCCGGGATCGGCGATCGCACCATCAGCAGTCTAAGTTCCCGCCTACGGTAATCTCAACCGCAACAAATCGGACATTAGGCTTGACATAACACAAATTACATGGTAACCAATATCCCTGACATTTACAGAGCCGAACGACCCGAAAGTCCCAGACGTTGGCGACTGGTATTGCCCGGAACAGCGCCATCGCCTCCTGGATTCACCGGCGTACCGGGGGGATCAGGGTCAGGGTCAGGGTTCGGATCGCCATTGGGGTCAGGATCAGGGTCAGGTTGAGGATCACCACAACTGCCAGCCGTGCCAAGATTCCTCAACTTGCAAATCGCATAGGCGAAGCCATCTTGAACATTCTCAAAATGCTCACCCAACCATTCTCCTTGCGCCTCACGATCTTGTTCAGCAACCGTATCGAGACCCTCCTCATAATGGTCATAATCCACAACTCCCTCAGCATCCTCTCGGCTGACATTACCCTCTAAGCGGTCTTGGGTATCCTGTACCGTTTCCGCCGTCTCCTGAGCCTGTTCATAGCGTTCCTGAGCCTCTTGCCAGTCCACATTCCCACCTCTTTGGGCCAAAGTGGTTTTAAGCCTGGCCACCTCCCTCATCGCCTCTTGGGAGAAGTCCGCCTCTCCCGTCGTTGGCATTCCGACAAACGTCCAGCCGCGATCGCGAACCTCTACAGTCTTCCCAGGACGGATTAGGCGCACCGAACTAAACTGATAGATTTGCAGATCCGGTTCTCCCGGAACTGGGATAGCGCCAATCTCATCGTCGTAATCGGTTTCAATGCGATAACCATTGTCATAGTCTAAAGCTGTAATCCGGTTGAGATCATCGCGAACCACCGTCACCGGCCGAGGAACCAACACCTCCATGCGAGTGCGCCGATATCCCGAGGGGAAATAGCGGACAAAATAGCCATCAGGATGCAATGACCAACGTTGCTGAGGAATCGTTCGACTTCCTTCGCCTCGGGGAGCGTCTCCCGTCAAGATGGCGATGTCTTCCAAGTCTTCATAAGCGGCATCCGCCTGACTGAGAGCCGATCGCAGTTCCGCCTCCGCCTCTAACACCTGTCGCACGGGGTCCGGGAGATTGGCAAAAATCTCTCGTCTAGCGGCTTCAGGAATCAGATCGAGGGCATTTCCATTGAGTTCTCGGATGTCCTCATCGGTTAGCAACGTCTGGGCCACATCTTGCAACTCCTGACTCATATCCCGAATCGAGGTTTGAGCAATAATCCCCCAGAGCAACTTTTGAATCGAACGCTGTTCGATATCGGGATGGTTAGCGGCTTCCCGGAGAATCTTGCTAATAATATCGGCTTGGGGGCCTTCGAGTGGAGCATATCCGTACCCGTCTCCCCCGCCAGGGCCGTGAGTTCCGGCTCGCAGACAGTAGCTTTCCAGGGTAATCTCGTACAACCCAGGGGTCGCTAGATAGCCACCGTCATCCGTTTGCGGAAATTGAGTCAGGGATTGGGGTTCCCCGAAATCTCGGTCATCGAGGAGGGGAACTTCGCGAACGACATCATCGAGGCTGGTGGTCAGGGGAGGGTCGCCTTCGAGGATATCTGAGATATCAATATCGGGAATGGGGAGGTCATCGGGACTGGGTAGGTCATCAAACAGGGCCAGGTGTGAGTCCTGAGTGACCCTCTGGCTGGGTTGAGTGGCTGTTGCTGGGCGATCGCCTTGATGTCCAATTCCGGCCACTCCTGTCAGCAGCAGAGTTAACCCGAACAGAATCAAGGGGGTTCGCAAGGAACGCATAGAACTTTCTCCGAATCGTTGGCTGTTATTTTGGCGCAGGAGGTCGGAGATTACCCTCTACCTGTGGTTAGAAGGGATTGTGTTGTTTTATGAAGTTTTGGAGGGCGATGGGATTGAGTTTCAGGGATTAGGAGTCGAGGCTGCCGAACCATCCATCGAGGTCATTGAGACTCTGGAATTGGAACAGTTGACGCGCCAGAGCATCCAGTTGACTTGAGGAGAGTTGGTCTAAACGAGATAGCCTCTGAGCATCCAGGGAACCCAGACGCTCACTCAACAGTTGACAGACCAGTTCAATCTTACCCTGCCGAACTCCCTGTTCAAGACCTTCCTGCTTCGCGCGGCGTTCAAAGCTCGTCATATACTGCATACGTTGTTCCTCCTCTAACAGATGGACTTGTTGCCACAGTTGCTGGTTCAGTTCCTCCGGCAAATTCATCAACCAATCAATGAAATGTAGGAGACTAATCACTTCCTCCGCTTCAAAGCCTCGTTGATAGAGTCCTCGAATTAGGGCAAACTTCCAGCGTTGGCGCTCTCTCCCATTATGACGGGTTTCGAGGGTTTTGAGGTGCGCCATCACGACAATGGCAAACACATTCTCGCTGGCCTCTAACTGGTCCCACTGGCTTTGGTAATCCAGAAGCTTGACGATGGGAAAGCGGAAATCGACCTGACAGTCAAATAACTCATCCGTGAACTGCTGCGGTCGCCAGGAGGGTTGGTCGTCGCCGAGAACCGCAAAACTGGCCACTTGGCGGGAGTAGCGATCGCGAATCCGATAATAATAGCAAAACATCCGCTCGGCAAAGTTCGACTCAGGTTGATTCTGCACCTCAACATGAATCAACACCCAAACCTCATCCCCCCGTTTCAGGGACACTTGCACCAACTTATCAGCCAGGCGTTTCCCAAAATCGGCATCGCGCACCACCTGCTGGAGTTCTTTATCCAGAAATATGACCGGTTGTTCCCAGTCGATTTGTTGCGCTGCGTCGGGAAAAAAGAATTCCATAAACTGCTGAAAATCATCTTCTAGCAGTTGTTTCCAAGGACTATCGTAATCGGTCTTCGGCTCTTGAGTCATGGGAGTTGCTTCGAGATAGCCGTCTTCCAGGGTAGAAGATTTTCTAACTATTAACCATCAAATCTCGTAATGCCAGGGTTTTGTTGTCGAAACTAGCGTAATTTTGCGGGAATCCCTGAAAATCAAACCATCTTCCTCAAATTGCTTCAGTAAACGAGTAATCGTCACCCGGCTTGTCCCGCACAGTTCCGATAAGTCTTGATGCGTAAGATTTAAGTCAATCAGGAAGCCATTATCGCTCAATTGTCCAAATCGTTTTGACAACCAATTTAAAATATTCATAAAGATGAGGCTAACACTCATCTCAGCACGAGCCAAGAGTAAGCATTCCGTTTCCTTCCAGTAATTGAGAATTAGCTCTACGGGGGGCTGCCAATTTTGGGTGTAAATTGGGATGGCTTCAACGGCTGTCATTGCCTCGATAAAGTAGTTCGGAACGGAGGACAGTGAAGGTCCAATAATATCACCACGTCCCCAAATCCCCAAGGTGACAGTATTCCCATTTTCGGTATAAGTAAATGTACGGACAAAGCCTTTTCGTATTAACCAAAAAAACTTAGGATCTCCGCGTAAATAATTTCGCCGAGAAATAAAACTTGGGGGAGTTTGGAAAATCTGTTGACTCACTGAATCAGGAAACTGGTAGTCTTCAACTTTTTTGGAAGCACTATCAGACATTAGAGCGGCTGGTTCTGAAGGAATAAGTAGACTCATTACTAGGACTCTCAAACATCAATGTAACTACAGGACAACACCAAGGTTAATGACTGACAAGAAACTCCAGAGACATCATCACCATGCCTCTATTTTTTGCACTACAACCTTCAAATCTGTTAGATAGGCGATCGCAGCTTGAATAGACGGTTCTTCTCCCTCAAGATGAATCTCAAACCAGCCACTACTATAGCTATCAGTCCCTAGCAAAGCTGCCGAGATATTGACATTCAGGTGATACTCTGAGGTTAATTTAGAGATGATTGGTTCTTGTTGATATTTTTTGGGAATGCAGAGGTGAATGGTTCGATTGATAGTGTCAGACATTGGCTTGAATAAAGAAAGGATAAGACGTGAATACAACAACGAGGGCGGTTACGGTAAAACCGGCAAAATCAGAATTGTATAAATCAAACTTGAACCAATTAACAGCAAAAAGGAACTAAAAAATATAATCCATTTTGCTACAGGAACATAGCTGATTGTGTCAATTGATTTTTGGTCTGAAAAATAGTTATGGGTACAGACAACAATCGTCATCATTCCTAAAAATGATGTAGCTAAGCCAAGAAACCAACTGTGACCCGTTCCCGGAGAAAGGCTGGGGATTAGGTAACGCAAACGAGCCAGAAGAATGCCAATCCCCATTAGACCTAGAGATGTGCGGATCCAAGCTAGATAAGTCCGCTCATTGGCAAGGTGATCTCGAACTCGCGAGGGATTGTGGGAACGTTCTTGCTCTCGCTTTCCCAAATTACTACTCACTCTAAACATGGACTTGTGAATATTTATAGTTCGCTTCAGAAAAGGTCTTCGTCTGTTTTAAGGAAAGATAAACTTTCTGCTGTCGGGTTAGCCCAAGGCTGCGGAAATCATCACTATTTAAAGTGGCTTGAATGATACTTCCATCTGCCAAAGACAACTCAACTTGCACATCCCAGCCCATATAGATTACACGCCCGACAACGGCTGGGTGAGTTTCTGCATCTGGTTCCAAACTAATCCGGATATCATGGGGACGAAACAGAACCTGCTGGTTAGAGGGAGACCGATTACCATTGGTTAGGGGAGCGATGCGATCGCTCGGCAAGACATTGACAGGACCCAGAAAGCCCATAACAAAGGGATTTTTAGGCTCATCATAGAGGCTTTGGGGACTGCCCACTTGCTCGATGCGTCCTTCATTCATCACCACAATCCTGTCAGCAATTTCCATTGCTTCTTCGCGATCGTGCGTAACAATTAATGTTGTCACGTGAACCTCATCATGGAGACGACGCAGCCAAAGCCGTAAGTCTTGGCGAACATTAGCATCCAAAGCACCAAAGGGTTCATCAAGGAGCAAAACGCGGGGTTCAATCGCTAACGCTCGGGCGAGAGCGACCCGTTGTCGTTGTCCTCCAGAGAGTTGAGCTGGATAGCGATCGCCCAAACCTTCTAGCTTAATCAAATCTAATAACTCTCCCACCCGCTGACGGACATAGCCCCTAGGATGACGAGCAATCTGAAGAGGAAATGCAATATTTTGACGAACAGTTAGATGTTTAAACAGAGCATAATGTTGGAAAACAAAGCCAACGCGCCGCTCCTGGACTTTAGCATGAGTTACATCTCCATTTTCGAGATAAATTTCTCCAGAATCTGGCTGTTCTAAGCCAGCAATTGCCCGCAATAACGTTGATTTTCCTGATCCAGAAGGTCCTAAAAGAGCAACCAGACTCCCCGTCTCAACGGAAAGGTTAATATCATCGAGTGCCAGGAAGTTCCCGAATCGTTTCACCAGATGGTTCACTTGAATTGTCATAGCTGATTTGGCGCGATCGCCTACAAAAAATTCACGAAAGATTGAGAACGTGGGAAAAGTTCCACGATCCAACAGACCCCACACTGAACTGGGGAAGATATTTCAAATTAATACAAGTTGTGGACTCAGACTATTTCAGGGGCCACCAGCCCACCTTGTCTCGGGTGGCACTATAAACCTCTTTCAAGCCTTCCGCATCGGCAACCCGAAGCGTATCGGTTGAGGGATCATCATCCTGGGGCGGCAAAATGAGTCCTTGGCGACGCATCCCTTTTAGGACTTGTTCAACCGTGCGATGGTTCAACTGCGCACTGTGGGCAATGATATCCACGGGTAAGTCAAAGACATAGAGGCCATCAGCCTGAGGTTGATTCCCTAATGATCGCTCTTGATAGATTAAAGCCCGCAAAAGAGTTGCCACAGCTTGGGGAGGATAGGTACTGCAATTGAGCAGGTGATATTGAAATTTCTCCCGCAATTCAAACAGATAATCGTAGCGTTGTCGAAACACCTCGTTCTCGGTGTATAAGGTTTTGGCAATCCCAACCGGAATCTCGATCGCATTCGTAGTTTTATAGGCTTCTACCAAACTAGGAAAGGAACGACTCACTCGCCCATAAGCCAAAGCCAGGTTTCGCATCCCGAAACAGCTTCCGGGATAAGTCAAGGCAACGATGCGGTCTAAAGGGGTACTGCGGACAATGACAGGCCCCCCACTCATCACGACATATAAGACGTCGGTTGAGGTCTCGGGGCGAAACGCCGTGTAGACTGGTCGGCTCGAATAAAGCTTTTGCCGAGCGACACCCTCAGAGTTGAGTAACTCCGATAGCTCCATCTGATCCATTCCCCGAAATAAATAGTTACTCCGGGTTACCTCCTCCGCAATCGTCGCCGTTGCTGGAGTGTCCGCAGGCTTTGCCATAACCACTGCTGTTGTTCTCTATGAATAAGGTAACCGATCTTAAGTTAGATTGCAAGTGAATCATAAATGTTTTTCGATTCAACTATAATTGACATGAGATAAAACCGTGCTACAATCACACTCACGTTCAAATCCGGTATTCCGACCTGTAAACCGTAGATTAAAGGAGAAGAGCCATGAAACTCAGAACTGGCCAAGGTTTAAGACGCTTGATCGAGAGATCGAAGCTCTGGAAAAAAAGCGTTGCCCTATTCCTGGTGGGAACAACCTTAAGCTGGGTGATTTCTGCCTGCGGCGGTGCCGTCGGTGGAGGAGACCGGGTGGAACTCACCTTAGTGTCTTATGCAGTCACCCGGGCCGCCTACGAGCAAATTATCCCCCAGTTCACTCAGCAGTGGCAAGCCGAACATGATCAAGAGGTGGTCATCCAACAAAGCTATGGAGGGTCAGGTTCCCAAACCCGAGCTGTCATTGATGGCTTAGAGGCTGATGTAGTGGCGCTAGCCTTAGCCTTGGATACAAAAGCCATTGAAGATGCAGGTCTGATCGAACCCGGCTGGGAAAATGAAGCCCCCAATGATTCGATCATCCATCGTTCTGTTGCGACCATCATCACCCGTGAAGGCAACCCCAAAAATATTCAAGGTTGGGACGATTTAGCCCGAGATGACGTCAGTACGATCACTGCCAACCCTAAAACCTCCGGTGGTGCGCGCTGGAACTTTCTAGTCCTCTGGGGTCATAAAACTGAAAATGGGGGTAATGAAGAACAAGCCTTAGAATTTGTGCAACAGGTTTATCAAAATGTGCCTATTTTGCCCCGCAACGCCCGTGAAGCAACGGATATCTTTTATGAACAAGGACAAGGAGATGTGCTGATCAACTATGAAAATGAGGTACTCCTAGCTCAACAACAGGGACAAACACTACCCTTCGCCATTCCCGAGAGCAACATTTCCATCGATAATCCCATCGCTGTCGTTGATGCCAATGTAGATAGACATGGAACCCGGGAAGTTGCTGAAGCTTTTGTACGTTTTCTCTATACCCCTGAGGCTCAACGGGCATTTGCTGAAGTGGGCTTCCGTCCCGTTGATGAAGCCATTGCTGGAGAATTTAGCGAAAAATACCCTTCCCTAAGTGGTCTGTTCACCGTCGAAGATCTTGGGGGTTGGGACACAGTCCAAGATAAGTTTTTTGCCGATGGAGCAATTTTTGATGATATTCAGGCCAACATCGGTCGTTAGTGTGTAATCCTTACTTCTTGTTCTCACTGTTGCTCTGTTCTCTTCTCGAACCCTTGTCTTAAGCCACGCTCAAGTTGTTTTATCTCGTCCCGTCTTACCTCGCGTATTAAAATGTCCCCAAAGACCATGAATAAACTTCCTTTCTCCTCTAGTAAGCCTTCAATTCCTGTTCTCAATAAAATTCCTTGGTACTGGTGGGGGATTGGCGGCTATCTGAGCATTATGCTTTTCCTCCCTCTGGCGGCAGTCGTGCTTTATACTCAACGGCTGAGCTTGTCAGAAATCTGGCGAATTGCGACGACTCCTGTTGCCTTGGCGGCCTATGAAGTTACCTTTAGTACTGCTTTGTTCGCAGCCCTATTCAATGGATTGACTGGGGTAGGTATTGCTTGGGTTTTGATCCGATATCAGTTTCCTGGTAAGCGTATTATTGATGCTGGCATTGATTTACCGTTTGCTTTACCAACGGCTGTTGCTGGATTGAGCTTAGCTACAGTCTATAACGAGACGGGATGGATTGGTTCCCTATTGGCTCCCTTAGGGATTCAAGTCTCGTTTACACGCCTGGGGGTTTTAGTGGCAATGGTCTTCATTTCTCTTCCCTTTGTGGTTCGGACGGTTCAACCGGTTTTACAAGAGTTGGAGCCTGAATTGGAGGAAGCTGCGTGGTGCATGGGAGCGTCCCGTTGGCAAACCTTTCGTCGTGTCTTACTACCGCCATTATTGCCTGCTGTTCTAACGGGTGTAGCCTTAGGCTTTTCCCGTGCTGTGGGAGAGTATGGTTCGATTTCGATTATTGCCGGAAATATTCCCTTTCAGGATTTGATTGCACCGGTTTTGATTTTTCAACGGCTGGAACAGTTTGATTATGCTGGAGCAGCGGTGATTGGTTCTGTGATGTTATTGGTGTCTTTAGTTTCTCTGTTGGTGATTAATTTCTTACAGCGTTGGGGAAAATGGATGAATCAAGCTTGATATAAATCGCTCGCTCAAACTCATTCTCGTCCTGAATAAGCTATCGCTTGTTGTTCTCTCTTGTGATTATTTAGCTAATTTCTTCGCCATGAATTTTCAAAATTTGACTATTTTTCAAAAGTGGAACCCCCTGCATTGGTTTTGGGAAGTCTGGGATCCTCGGTTTTGGATTAAACCGGTGCGATCGCAGGGGGCAAATTCAAAGTTGACCCTAGGAGAAATTTCCCTGGTTCTTGCTGTACTCATCTTGGTGAGTCTGATTCTCTTTATTCCCGCTATCAACATTTTTGTGGGTGCTTTTGCCGATGGGTGGGAACCCTTTGTAGCCACCTTAAGGTCGCGGGAGTTTCTTCATGCTGCTGGTTTAACTTTGCAAATTGCGTTGGTGGTTGTTCCCTTAAATGTCGTCTTTGGAATCATCACGGCCTGGGCGTTAGCGCGCCATCATCATTTTCTGGGACGAACTTTATTGTTAAGTTTAATCGATTTACCCTTCTCGATATCTCCAGTGGTGGCTGGCTTGATGCTGGTATTACTCTATGGTCGTCAGGGTTGGTTTGGTCCAACCTTAGAGTCTTTAGGAATCCGTATTATGTTTGCATTTCCTGCAATGGCGATCGCAACAGCATTTGTTTCAATGCCCTTTGTAGCCAGAGAAGTACTACCCGTATTAGAGGAAATTGGACGGGAACAGGAAGAAGCTGCAAAAACTTTGGGAGCTAATGATTGGCAAACATTTTGGCGAGTGACTCTCCCCTCAATTCGCTATAGCTTACTCTATGGAATTGTTCTGACCAATGCTCGGGCAATGGGAGAGTTTGGTGCTGTTGCTGTTGTCTCTGGAAATCTCATTGGCCGAACTCAAAGCCTGCCTTTGTATGTTGAAGAAATGCACAATCAATATCAAACTCAGTCCTCTTATTCTGCTGCCGTTGTTCTGGCTTGCTTGGCAATTATCACCGTTATTTTGAAGATGTTGATTGAACGTAAAACGGGACGAGTTGGAGGTCATTAAACGAGAATGACCAGATTCCAGTTCCTGCGAGAGATTAAGAGTCCAGGCTGTCGAACCATCCATCGAGGTCATCGAGACTCTGGAATTGGAACAGTTGACGCGCCAGACCATCCAGTTGACTTGAGGAGAGTTGGTCTAAGCGAGACAGCCTCTGAGCATCCAGGGAACCCAGACGCTCACTCAACAGTTGACCTACTAATTCAATCTTGCCTCGCCGAACTCCCTGTTCAAGACCTTGTTCAATTCCTTCCTGCTTCGCGCGGCGTTCAAAGCTCGTCATGTACTGCATACGTTGTTCCTCCTCTAACAGATGGACTTGTTGCCACAGTTGCTGGTTCAGTTCCTCCGGCAAATTCATCAACCAATCAATGAAATGTAGGAGACTAATCACYTCCTCCGCTTCAAAGCCTCGTTGATAGAGTCCTCGAATTAGGGCAAACTTCCAGCGTTGGCGCTCTCTCCCATTATGACGGGTTTCGAGGGTTTTGAGGTGCGCCATCACGACAATGGCAAACACATTCTCGCTGGCCTCTAACTGGTCCCACTGGCTTTGGTAATCCAGAAGCTTGACGATGGGAAAGCGGAAATCGACCTGACACAAATAACTCATCCGTGAACTGCTGCGGTCGCCAGGAGGGTTGGTCGTCGCCGAGAACCGCAAAACTGGCCACTTGGCGGGAGTAGCGATCGCGAATCCGATAATAATAGCAAAACATCCGCTCGGCAAAGTTCGACTCAGGTTGATTCTGCACTTCAACATGAATCAACACCCAAACCTCATTCCCGGTCCTGAGGGACACTTGTACCAACTTATCAGCCAGGCGTTTCCCCAAATCGGCATCGCGGACCACTTGCTGGAGTTCTTTATCCAGGAAGATGACCGGTTGTTCCCAGTCGATGTGTTGCGCCGCGTCGGGAAAAAAGAATTCCATAAACTGCTGAAAATCATCTTCTAGCAGTTGTTTCCAAGGACTATCGTAATCGGTCTTCGGTTCTTGAGTCATGGCAGTTGCGTCGAGATACCTGAATTTGGATGCGTTTAGCCTAGCTACGTAATAATCACACTGACGATGATTGCTGCTAAAGACAGGATGATACTCGCGACAATAACCCCAGCCGCGAGATTCCCTCGTTCAACTTGGCTACGGTAGTCAATGGGGTCAAGTTTATCAAAAAGTTGAACCCCAAGGTAAAGCAGGATAATACCAAGAAATCCCCAAACTATAGTGGTCAAAACCATTACCCAATCCATGATCAATTCCCCTATTTAAAATGATTTAGAAAAGCGGACTTACACCCATTACTATACTGGCTTACCTCACTAAAATTGTGATTTTCAATGCTAGTTGAAATTCTATGGATAAAATAATCAATAGAAACATAAATTTGGACGACTCTCAACAATTTCTAAATCGCGATCATTCAGCAATGATCACTTCCCCGAGCCAGATCTTTTCCTGAATCGAGCGAAAAATAGCACATTCCTCAACAGAGACCTTCCCATCAGCATAAATGGCCGCCACAATTTCATCCCGCTCTTGGCGAGAAATGACACCATCCTCTAACGCTTGCTTAGCTCGCTTAGCTAGGTCTGAAAGTGCCTCTTGTTCTGCATCAGAGAGAGACTGCTGACGATTGCTGTGAACGTCCATGGCGATCGCCTCGATTCATCAGTGCTAATCATAGCCTACCCCAACGTGAGCCTGTCAATCTTTCCCACAGGAGAATCCCAAGACTAGCCCTGAACAGGACTGCGATATAATGGAGGTCAGCGGACGCTCAACATTGTTTGACCTTTCAGTCCGTTGTCTGTATGACCAAAACCTCAACAAAACCTTTAAAGAGACTTAAATTCAAAGCCGAGACCCGAACAGGCGCGATCGCCCGTCAATCTCTAGTCAATCTCTAAAAGATGTTGTTATCAGCGTTAGCCAACATGAGCGAACCCCTAGAAACACTTGAGTCCTCATTAGGAGTCGATCCCGTCTTACTCACTCCCCCCGACCGAGATCAACCCAACTCTCCCTCCTATCTCCCCGACTCCCCCACCCTAGCCGGTGAGGATGACGACGAGATGTCTCAGGACTTTTCCCAAGATGACGCCCCCCTCTTACAGCGCGGAGATCTCGCAAACGACGAGTCATTCCCCAACGAAGACCGTCTCGACCCCCAACCCCACAGCGACGATGAGAGTCTCAACCTTGAAGCCGCCATGGAAGACGAAGCCGCCGTTTTGCGCTCAGGACGGGGAGAAGACTTCTCGGACATGAACCCCCTCAACGACGAGAGTTCCGAAACCCTGCATCCAATTCTCTAACCTCTTGAGTGCCATGTCTGAGTTAAATTGCCAAACTTGTCCAGTCTGCAAGGTGCAAATCCAAACCCTCCCCATGGGCGATCGCGTCCTCTTTTCCTTTGGTCCTCCTGGGACTCGGGCCGACCTCTGGAACAAGGTTTGCAAACACGCCCAAAACAGCCAGTGCATTAACCTTCAGGCCAGATAACATCAACCCCCCTGTTATCTCCATTTATACAACCAATAGATTGTTTTAATGCCTGAAATTGTTACAGATGTGTAACAATAGACCCATAACAAAACGAAAATAAGAGAGGTCATCACTATGGTCGTAGCCGCCGCTCCCAGCCAAAAACGCCTCACCATGCAAGTCGAGGACGTCGCCACCGACACCACTGCTATCCGTTCCCTCGACTGGGATCGCGATCGCTTCGACATTGAATTTGGCTTACAAAACGGGACCACCTACAACTCCTTCCTCATCCAAGGCGAAAAAGTAGCCCTCGTAGACACCTCCCACGAGAAATTTCGCCAACTCTATCTCGACAGCCTTAAGCAACAAATTAACCCCCAAGACATCGACTATCTCATCATCAGTCACACCGAACCCGACCACAGCGGTCTCGTGCGTGATGTCTTGGAACTCGCTCCCCACGCCACCGTTGTCGGGGCCAAAGTCGCCATTCAATTCCTCGAAAACCTGGTTCACAAACCCTTCGAAAAACAGATCGTCAAAAACGGCGACACCCTCGATCTCGGAAACGGCCATATCATCGAATTCGTCAACGCACCGAACCTACACTGGCCTGACACCATCTTCAGTTACGACCAGAAAACCCAGGTCATGTTCACCTGCGATGCGTTTGGAATGCACTACTGTTCCGACGCCACCTACGACGAGAACCTCAAACCCATCGAACCCGACTTCCGGTTCTACTACGAATGTCTCATGGCCCCCAACGCGCGATCGGTCATCTCCGCCATGAAGCGCATGAAAAAACTCGGCGACATCCAAACCATCGCCACCGGCCATGGTCCCATCCTGCGCTATCACGTCAGCGAACTCACCGGACGCTATTGGGACTGGAGTAACGAAAAAGCCAACGCCGAAACCTGCGTCGCCGTCTTCTACATCTCCGACTATGGCTATAGCGATCGCCTCTCCCAAGCGATCGCCCACGGAATCACCAAAGCCGGCGTGGCCGTAGAAATGATGGACCTCAAATCCGCCGATCCCCAAGAAGTCCACGAACTCGTCTCCCGTTGCGCCGGAATCGTCCTGGGAACCCCTCCCGCCTCAGGAGACACCGCCAAAGCCACCCTAGACGCCCTAGGAACCGTCTTTGCCGCCATTCACGAGAAACAAGCCTTTGGCATCTTTGAATGTTACGGCGGCGACGACGAACCCATCGACCCCATTGTCACCAAATTCCGCGATCTCAAACTCAAACCCGGCTTTTCCCCCATCCGCATCACAGACACCCCCAGTCAAGGAACCTATCAACTCTGCGAAGAAGCCGGAACCGACATGGCTCAATTGCTGACCCGCAAAGATGCCATCAAAAAAATGAAAGCCCTCGATAGTGACCTAGACAAAGCCCTCGGTCGCTTAAGCGGTGGACTCTATATCATCACCGCCCAAAAAGGAGAAATCACCAGTGGAATGCTGGCCTCCTGGGTCTCTCAAGCCAGCTTTAAACCCCTCGGCTTAACCATCGCCGTCGCCAAAGACCGCGCCATTGAATCCCTGATGCAAGTCGGCGATCGCTTTGTCTTAAATGTCCTAGAAGAAGGCAACTATCAGCATTTGATGAAGCACTTTCTCAAACGCTTTCCCCCCGGTGCCGATCGCTTTGCCGGAGTCAACACCCAAACCGCCAAAAATGGCTCCCCATTACTCGCTGACTCCCTCGCCTACCTAGAATGCACCGTCGCCAGCCGCATGGAATGTTCCGATCATTGGCTCGTCTATAGCACAGTAGAACACGGTCGCGTCTCCAAACCCGAATCCCTCACCGCCGTCCATCATCGCAAAGTCGGCAACCATTACTAACCCCCCAATAGAGAACACCCCCTAGTCCCCTCCCCTCCTAGGAGGGGTCAGGAGTGGGTCATCACTACTGGCTTTTCTTGCCTCTTGCCTCTTGCCTCTTGCCTCTTGCCTTCTTCCTATGACTGACAAACCTAGAGACGTACAAGTATTACCCATTGCCGAGAATACGCGAGTCCTGCGATCGCGCACTTGGGGGCGACTTCGCTTCGAAATTGAATACGCTCGCCAACGAGGAACGACCGCCAACACCTATGTCATTGAAAGCAACAAAACTGCCTTAATTGACCCCCCCGGAGAATCCTTTACCTCCATTTTTCTGCAAACCCTAAAAGACCGGGTGGATGTCAACACAATTGACTATGTCATTTTGGGTCATGTCAACCCCAATCGGGCCGTCACCCTCAAAGCCTTGCTCGATATCGCGCCCCAACTGATCTTTGTCTGTTCCAACCCAGGGGCGATCGCCCTGCGGTCATTTCTCGCCGACGAAGGCTATAGCGCCAAAATCAAAGTCATGCGCGGCGAAGAAACCCTCAACCTCGGCCAAGGTCATCGCCTCCTGTTTACCCCCGTCCCCACCCCTCGCTGGTCCGATGGACTGGCCACCTACGACACCAAAACCCAAATCCTCTATACCGACAAGTTTTTTGGCGCTCACGTCTGCGGCGACCAAGTCTTCGACGAAGGCTCATCCGTCTATGCCAACGATCGCCGCTACTACTTCGACTGTCTCATGGCCCCCAACGCCCGGCAAGTGGCCACCTCCCTAGAAAAACTGGCCTCACTGCCTCCAGTACACTTCTACGCACCGGGCCATGGTCCCATTGTCCGCGATGGAATGCGAGATCTAACCGCCTCCTATCGCCAGTGGAGTGCTGAACAGAAAGACAAAGATGTCACCGTGGCCCTATTGTTCGCCTCCGCCTATGGGAACACCGCCACCATCGGCCAGGCCATCGCCCGAGGACTCACCAAAGCCGGAGTCAACGTCGAAGCCATCAACTGCGAAGTCACCCCCCCCGAAGACATCCAGCAGATTGTCGAGACCTGTTCTGGGTTCATTATCGGCTCTCCCACCCTCGGCGGCCATGCCCCCACCCAAATTCAGACAGCCCTCGGGATTGTTCTCTCCACCGTTCCTAAAACCACCCCAGCCGGCGTGTTTGGCTCTTTTGGTTGGAGTGGCGAGGCCATCGACCTTTTAGAGAGTAAACTCCGCAATGGTGGCTATCAACTGGCCTTTGACCCCATCCGTGTCAAATTTAAACCCACTGAGGTCATTCTCAAAACCTGCGAAGAAGCCGGCACCGACTTCGCCCAAACCATCCGTAAAGCCAAGAAAGTCCGTAGCCGCCGCGAACCCGCCAGCAACGTCGAACAAGCCGTTGGCCGTTTAGTGGGGTCGCTGTGCGTGCTTACCACAAAACAAGGTGACTTGTCAAGTGCAATGTTAGCCTCTTGGGTCTCCCAGGCCACCTTTACGCCACCGGGCCTAACCGTCGCCGTAGCCAAAGAGCGGGCGATCGAGTCCCTCCTCTATCAAGGGAGTCCCTTCGCCCTGAATATCCTTGGCGAAGGTCAACATTTAGGCTTAATGAAGCACTTTCTCAAACCCTTCAACCCTGGCGAAGACCGATTTGCTGGCGTTGAAACCCGTGAAGCTGAGAATGGCTCGCCTATCTTAGAAGATGCGATCGCCTATCTCGAATGTACCGTGCAACGACGCATGGAATGTGGTGACCATTGGCTCGTCTACGCCACCGTCGCCGTCGGGAACGTCTTTGAACCCGACATCCAAACCGCCGTTCATCACCGCAAAACCGGAACCCATTACTAAAACCCATTCCTAAGATTTTCCCAGTCACCATCGCCAAGTGAGGAAATCCGAACTTAACCCGTTGGGGAATTGCACGAAAAGTTCGCAATTCCCCACTTGTCGTTTTGACCAATTCCCGTCAGGATCAGAATAGGCTTATGCCATTCCTTTTATTCCCTTGTCAATCCTCATAAAACTATTATGACTGTCCTCGAAAAAGGCAACATTACAATCCATACCGAGAATATCTTTCCCATCATCAAAAAGTCGCTGTATTCAGCCCATGAAATCTTTTTACGGGAACTCGTCTCCAACGCCGTCGATGCCATTGAAAAGCTAAAAATGGTCTCCTACGCCGGAGAATTTGATGGCGATACCGACCATCCTAAAATTGTCCTCAAAGCCGACAAAGACAACAAAACCCTATCCATTAGCGATAATGGCATTGGCATGACCGCCGATGAAATCAAAAAGTATATTAACCAAGTTGCTTTCTCCAGCGCCGAAGAATTTGTCCAAAAATATAGCGGCGGCGCCGACCAACCCATTATTGGTCACTTCGGCTTAGGCTTTTATTCCTCCTTCATCGTTGCCAAAACCGTCGAAATCGATACCCTCTCCTACAAACAGGGTGCAGAAGCCGTTCATTGGACCTGTGACGGTTCGCCGGAATTTGAACTCACCGAAAGCGATCGCCAAGACGTCGGAACCACCATCACCCTCACCCTTCAAGACGAAGAAACCGAATATCTCGAATCCCCTCGCATCCGCCAGTTGGTGAAAACCTACTGCGACTTCATGCCCGTTCCCATCGAATTTGAAGGGGAAATCCTCAACGAACAACCCGCCATTTGGCGCAAATCTCCCAGCAATCTCACCGACGAAGATTACCTAGAATTTTATCGCTATCTCTACCCCTTCCAAGACGAACCTCTCCTCTGGGTTCACCTCAAAACCGACTATCCCTTTGAAATTAACGGCATCCTCTACTTCCCCAAACTAAAACCCGACGTCGATGTCACCAAAGGCAACATTAAACTCTTCTGCAACCATGTTTTTGTCAGCGACCATTGCGAAGAAATTGTGCCTCAATTCCTAATGCCCATGCGTGGGGTCATCGACAGTCCTGACATTCCCCTGAACGTTTCCCGTAGCGCCCTACAAGTCGATCGCAAAGTCCGCAAAATTGCCGACTTCATCGCCAAAAAAGTCGCCGATCGCCTCAAAGAACTCTACAAAGAAGACAAACCCCAGTATCTCAAATGCTGGAAAGACCTAGGAACCTTTGTCAAATTCGGCTACATCAACGACGAGAAGTTCAAGAAACAAATCGAGGACATCGTCATCTACAAAACCACCGCTGACCTAAGTTCTAGCCCAAGCGACAGCGCCAACGTACAAATCGAAACCGAGGGGGATGCTTGGCAAGATGTTAACCCCGACGATGGGAACGCCGACGGTGGAATCACCCAAAACGGCGAATCCTACACCACCCTCGCCGAGTATCTCGAACGCAACAAAGAACGTCATGAGAACCGCGTGTATTACTGTTCCGACGCCGTCACCCAAGCCACCTATGTGGAACTCCACAAAAACCAAGGTTTAGAAGTTCTCTTCCTCGACTCCTTCATCGACACTCACTTTATCAGCTACCTCGAACGGGATCATGCGGATGTCAAGTTCTCCCGAGTCGACTCAGAACTCGATGACAACCTCGTCAGTGGCGACTCAGAAAGCGAAATCGTTGACCCCAACACCAACAAAACCCGCAGTGAACAAGTCAAAGAGTTATTTGAGGCGGCCCTCAACAAACCCAAACTCACCATTCGCACTGAATCCTTGAAAGGGGATAACGCTCAAGCCTCTCCCCCGGCGATGGTATTACTCCCCGAAGCCATGCGTCGTCTGCGGGATATGACGGCCCTGTTACAGCAGGAACAGTCTGACTTCCCCGAGGAGCATATTTTGGTGGTCAACACCGCTCACCCCATGATTCAGAATTTGGCGAACATCGCTCAGGGTGGAATTGTCACCAGTGAGGGGTCTCCTTCGTCGGAGTTAGCGAGTCTGATTTGTCATCATGTCTATGATTTGGCGTTGATGTCTCAGAAAGGCTTTGACGCCGACGGGATGAAGCAGTTTGTCAATCGCTCCAATCAGGTGTTGACGCAACTCACTGACGCGGCCAAATAAACGCGGCCAAATAAACGCGGGTTAATTGTCCAACGGACAAGTTGACGTGAATTAACCTGAGAGGGGGGTGTCGGCCATGATATCCCTCTCTCCACCTTTCGCGAACGGCTCTCTAAGACCCTGGCTAGAGACCAACTTGCTCTCAATCTCAGCGAAACATCGACCGGTCTTGACCAGAAAATTCGCTCAATGGGGTTGACAAATTCAAGAACATCCTAAATAATGGTAAATCGCGGATGAAAAAGCCGCGCCATCTAAATATGCGGAACTGGCGGAATTGGTAGACGCGCTAGATTCAGGTTCTAGTGTTCGCTTAGGACTTCCGGGTTCAAGTCCCGGGTTCCGCATTATCGAAAACAAAACAGATTGGAAGAAGGGACAACCTCGATTGGGGATGTCCCTTTTTTTGGCGATCGCCCCACTCAGGGGACTCTTGGCGGGATAACAGAAGCCAGTCAGGCTGTGATCGATGTAGTAATGTCTGAGATCAGGTTGGACAGAAAACCTAGGACTGGACTTTGAGCCAGCCTCGTCGAACCGCATAGAGCAGGCGATCAATGGTGGCTTGCTCGTCTTGGGTGTAGGCTTCTTCCAATAGGAGGGTACGCAGAACATGGCGGGCCTGAAGGCTGACATACCCAGATTGCCAAATTTGAGCAAATAGATCATCAACCGAGTTATGGGGAAATTTAAATTGAGTGGGCATCATCTTAACCGAGAGTTCAATGCGGTCAACACTACTATCGGCGATCCGCCCCATCATGACCGTGACGCATTTCATCAAACTCGGTGATACGCCTAAGCCTGGAAGGGTGATGAGAACGCTGGGTCTTCTGTGCGTCATTCCCCCAAGTCTCGGTGATTGAGATCACAGTTAAGGGGTCAGCTTAATCGGGGGGATCTTGTTGGAGACAGGCGTCACAGAGTCCGAAAAACTCTAGGGTATGGTAGAAAATCTTGAACTGATGCTTGTCTTGTAGGCGATGTTCGAGATCATGGACGGGACATTCCCCGATGGGAATCGATGTCCCACATTGGAGACAGGTCAGGTGATGTTTGTCTTGCTGGCGGGAACTGTAGAGGGATTCACCGCTAGCGAGGGTCCGAACTTGGACTAATCCTTCAAGTTTGAGGCTCTCTAGAGAACGATACACCGTCGCTAACCCCATACTTTGATTTTGCTGGCGCAATTTGACATAAATATCTTGGGCCGAAAGCGATCGCCCTTGAGTATTGAGCAAGGCGATAATTTTCTCTTGGGAACGGGTGCGACGGGTTTTCATGAACAAGATCTCAGGAGTTAAATGTGGATCGTTGGGGGACGCGATACGGTAACGTAGATTAGGTAGCACCTCCACTACCCCTCTACTACCATTGTGCCAAGCATTTGATCATTGCCGTGAGTCAAACTTATCAAGCTCAAATTTATGTCACCCTGCGCCCTTCGGTGTTAGATCCGGCCGGGACAGCGGTGCAGTCGGGACTGCAACAACTCGGGTTTACAGGAGTTGAACGAGTCCGCATCGGAAAGTATGTCGAACTGACGGTTACAGCGACGGATGACGCTGACGCGAGGCAACAGGTCGATCAAATGTGCGATCGCCTACTCGCCAATCCAACGATTGAAAACTATCGCTTTGAGGTGCAGGCGGTAACAGAATCAATGTCCGAAGGAGTAACAGCATGAGATTCGGTGTCATTGTCTTTCCTGGGTCTAACTGCGATCGCGATGTTGTCTACGTCACCCAAGATATCCTCAAACAGCCCACTCGCAAAGTCTGGCATCAGGATACGGATTTGTCGGATATTGATGTGGTGGTGGTTCCAGGAGGATTTAGCTATGGGGATTATCTCCGCTGTGGGGCCATCGCTCGCTTTTCGGCCATTATGCGATCGGTTCTCGATCATGCCCAGGCCGGTAAGCCCGTCTTAGGCATTTGCAATGGTTTCCAAATTCTCACGGAAGTGGGGTTGCTTCCGGGGGCGTTAGTTCGTAATCGGGATCTGCATTTTATCTGCGATCGCGTCCCCCTCACCATTGAACGTCATGATTGTCCCTGGACTCAAGGCTATGCCGGCCGCCATGAGATCAACT
This sequence comes from Phormidium lacuna HE10JO, assembly GCA_900149785.2. GTDB lineage: Bacteria > Cyanobacteriota > Cyanobacteriia > Cyanobacteriales > Geitlerinemataceae > Sodalinema > Sodalinema lacuna_A. The sequence goes on from FSSI02000031.1 coordinate 23,094, forward strand.
TGCCCATCGCCCATGGGGAAGGACGCTATCATGCTGATGCCGAGACCTTAGCTCAACTCGAAGACCAAGGCCGGGTTCTCTTTCGCTACTGTAGCCCCTCGGGAGCGGTGGACGAATCGGGAAATCCCAATGGTTCGTTAAATAATATTGCAGGGATTTGCAATGAAGCGGGAAATGTGCTAGGCATGATGCCTCACCCCGAACGGGCCGCCGACGCACAATTGGGAGCAACCGATGGCTTAGGCTTGTTTCAAGGACTGCTTCAGAGTCAACTCGCGGCCGTCTCATCCTAAGATGGTGTTAAAGATGGTGTTAAAGATGGTGTTAACGAAGATTTGGAGTTGGTAAACAATGGCAATTGAAGTGAAAGTCCCAGATATGGCGTGTGCGGCTTGTGCCAGTACCATTACTCAGGCCATTCAGAAGCTAGATGCCAAAGCTGAAGTTCGCGCCAATTTAGAGACAAAGTTGGTCTTTATTGAGACAAAACAGCCCGATGAGACGGTGAAATCGGTGATTACTGAAGCTGGCTATACGGTGGAGTGAAGGAATCGGGAACCCCGGAACCGGGTATTGACGGCCCGAAGAGGGCGACCATCAAGGTACGCCCTTACGTCTTTATTTTGCCTTTTTTTGCCTTGTTGCCCCTGTTCTTCTGACCTCAATTTATCTTAACAAAGTCCGAATCATGCTTTGGGCTTGACTACCGTAGCCGCCACCGAAAAGATTGTAGTGGTTGATGATGTGATAGAGATTGTAGAGGGTTTTGCGGCGATCATACCCTTCATCGAGGGGCCATTCTTCATTGTATCCTTGGTAAAACGCAGCCGAGAAACCGCCAAAGAGTTCAGTCATGGCAATGTCGACTTCGCGATCGCCGTAATAGGTAGCGGGGTCAAAAATAACCGGTTCCCCGTCGGCCGTCACCGAAGCATTCCCTCCCCAGAGATCACCATGAACAATCGAGGAAATCGGATCATGGCCCGCTAAGAGTTGAGGAATCTTCTCGACTAACTCATCGGCCCCAGTAAAGCGCATTCCTTTGCGGGCCGCCAGACGCAGTTGAAAGCCGATGCGATGTTCCGTGAAGAACTCGGCCCAGTCATCAGTCCAGGGATTCATCTGAGTGGTGGCCCCGATGGTGTTGCTACGATCCCAACCGAAGCGATCGCGAGTCCCGGTACGGTGCATTTGCGCCAGTTGGCGCCCCATCTCCTGCCACACCTGAGATCCCCCGCCCCGGCCTTGTAACTCCAGATATTCCATCACCAGATAGGCCGAGTTACCAGCGGTTCCCCAACAAATGGGTTTGGGAACGCGAATGGTGTGGGTTTCCCACATCTCCTTAACTCCCACAGCCTCGGCGATAAACATGTCTAGGGCGGAGGCTTGGTTGAGTTTGATAAAAAAGGTGCGCTCTCCGTCGGATAGGGTACTGCTTTGATTGATGCAGCCTCCCCCGACGGAACGGTTCTGGGAGATGTTAAAGGGTTCTCTGGTGGCCTGGCTAATCTCGGCGGCGATTTGCTCCCACATTGGCATTTCGGGTTGGGGGTTCACAGTGATGGACAGTCTAGCCTTAAGCCTAGGACAGTCAGGGGTTGACTTGCAAACCGAAGTAAGTCAACACCAGTTCTTCCTCTCCGGTATTGGCGATTTCGTGGACTTCCCCAATATCGACGGCCACACAGGTTCCGGGTTCGAGAAGATAGGCTTGTCCGTCGATGCTGATGGTTCCTGAACCGGATTCGACGAAGAAGACTTCAGTCATATTGTCGTGGGAATGACCGGGGGCCACTTGTCCGGGGGCAAATCGGGCCTGGGAAAAGTTGGTTAAATGGGGCAAGTCCCCCTTACGCAACATGACTTGTTTGCGAATGTTGGGATTGTGGGATACCCCTTCTGAGGGAATCTGGGTTAGGGAGTGGTGTTTCATGGGGATGGGGACTGGGCAAACGCAATCAAAAAAGACGAGTGGGGGATTTTATTCCCCTTACCTCGCCCTAACTTGATTAAAGAAACAACTTCTGGCTCCCGTATGACAGGCGACATCCCCCACTTGGTCAATTTTGAGGAGGAGGGTGTCGCCGTCGCAGTCGTAGGCAATGGATTTGACGTTTTGGATATGGCCCGAAGTCGCGCCTTTGTGCCATAATTCCTGGCGGGAGCGACTCCAGTAATGGGCCTGGCCACTGTCGAGAGTGCGTTCGATAGATTCTCGATTCATCCAGGCCATCATTAAGACGGTACCGTCTTTGTGATCTTGAGCGATCGCGGGGATTAAGCCGCGAGGGTCGAATTTAAGCTGTTCGATCCACAATCGATCTTGATTGATGCTCTTCATTTGGCTTTCGGGTGTTTTGACGAGTCAATGGTTCCTAGGATATTGTCTAACGGATTAGTCCCAAGGCCCAAGAAATTGAGCGATTTGGGTCTTTTTCTCGTCTGCGAACAATCGCTCAACTGTCCCTATTCCCTATTCCCTATTCCCTATTCCCTTCTTCCCCCTGTTCCGGTGTTCCGGTGTTCCCTATTCCCATGCTTGATACCTATCTCAACAAATTCGCCCGCTTTGGAGTCCACCTCGGGCTAGACCGTATCCAACGACTATTAAGCCATTTAGGAAATCCGCAAAACCAAGTTCGGGTGATTCATGTGGCGGGAACCAATGGCAAAGGCTCAGTTTGTGCGTATCTTAGTTCCATTCTCACGGCGGCGGGTTATCGAACGGGGCGCTATACGTCACCTCATTTAACCCATTGGTGTGAGCGCATTTGTATCGATGGCCATCCCATCTCTGAGGCGCAGTTTGAGGCATTCGTGCAACGAGTTGAGGCGGCGATTGTCCCCGATGAACCGACTCCAACTCAGTTTGAGGTGGTGACGGCGGCGGCCTGGTTGTATTTTGCCGAGTCGGCGGTGGATGTGGCGGTGGTTGAGGTGGGATTGGGGGGACGTTTGGATGCAACGAATGTCTGCGATCGCCCCCTGGTGAGTGTGATTACCTCGATTAGTCGCGATCATTGGCAACGCTTGGGTAATACGTTAGGGGAGATTGCGGGAGAAAAGGCGGGAATCCTCAAGGCGAATTGTGCAGCGGTAGTGGGGCCGTTACCGACGGAGGCGCAACGAGTGGTACAAGGGCGGATTGAGACGTTAAATTGTCCGGCGGTTTGGGTCGAACCAGCGATTCCGGTTGCGGGGAATCGGGTTGCGGTACAGGGGTTTGAGTATGAGTTGTCTTTGGGGGGGGCGGTTCAATATGTCAATTCGGCGATCGCCCTGGCGGTGATTCGTCAGTTGCAACAGCAAGGCTGGACGATTGCTGATGAGGTGATTCGTCGAGGGATGTTGACGACACACTGGGCCGGACGGTTGCAATGGCTGATGTATGAGAATCGGCGCATTTTAATCGATGGCGCTCATAATGTGGCGGCGGCCGAGGCGTTACGGGACTATGTAGAGAGTTTGCAAACGCCGGTGACGTGGGTGATGGGAATGTTAGCGACGAAGGATACGGAGGGGATTTTGGCGGCCTTGTTGCGAGGGGGCGATCGCCTGATTCTTTTACCGATTCCGGGCCATCAGTTTATGCCCTTAGAGGAGTTGTCGCAGCAGGCGATCGCCTATTGTCCTGAGATCTCACCTGAGTTGGCCCAGGACGTGGATGAGGCGTTGAATGAGGCCCGTTTGGACGGCGATCGCCTACCGGTTCTTTGTGGTTCGCTGTATTTAATTGGCCGTTTTTTGCAGAGTGACCACCGAGTCCGAGAGAAGACGGAGTTTTGAACTCCTCAGCGAGACACGCCGCAAGTTCGACTCCCCGCCTTGTCCTGACCTCGTTTTACAGTGCGGGGATTCTCGCGGGATTGTCTAAGGCCGCCAGGAGAACATCGGACATTTCCTTGCAACCAACGAGTTTCATGCCTTCAGACATGATATCGCCGGTGCGATAGTTCTGATCTAACACGGTCATGACCGCCTGTTCGAGACGATCGCTGGCTTCGGGTTGATTGAGATCGTAGCGCAACATCATGGCGGCGCTCAACACTTGAGCCAAGGGATTGGCTTTATCTTGGCCAGCAATATCAGGGGCCGAACCATGGACGGGTTCATAGACACCGGGGCCATCTGCCCCGAGGCTGGCGGAGGGTAACATACCAATACTCCCCGTTAACATGGCGGCCGCGTCGGAGAGGATGTCACCAAAGAGGTTGCCGGTGACGATGGTGTCAAACTGTTTGGGGGCGCGTACTAACTGCATGGCGGCGTTGTCAACGTAGAGGTGAGAGAGTTCCACGTCGGGATAGTCGGCGGCTAGGGCCGTGATGCGATCGCGCCAGAGTTGCGAGACTTCCAAGACATTGGCTTTATCGACGGAACAGAGTTTTCCACCCCGTTTTTGGGCGGTTTCAAAGGCGACTTTACCGATGCGATCGATTTCTGAAGCGGTATAGGCCATGGTGTTCACCCCTCGCTGTTCGCCGCTTTCGGTTTCAAACACCCCTTTGGGTTGGCCGAAATAGACACCACCCGTCAGTTCACGAACGACCATAATATCCACCCCTTCGACCACCTCTCGTTTGAGGGTGGAGGCATCGATGAGTTGGGGTAAGATGGTAGCCGGACGCAGGTTGGCAAACAAGCCTAACCCCGCCCGTAGCCCTAGGAGTCCGGTTTCGGGGCGTTGGTGGCGGGGGAGGTTGTCCCATTTGTACCCACCGATGGCTGCCAGCATGACTGAATCGCTGTTGCGGCAGAGTTCGAGGGTTTCGTCGGGGAGAGGTGTTCCGGTGGCATCGATGGCAGAACCGCCAATGAGGGCTTCTTGAAAGCTAAAGTCTAAGTCGAATTGTTTGCCGATGACGTTTAGGGCATCGACGGCAACGGTGATGATTTCAGGACCAATGCCGTCGCCGGGTAACAGAGTGATGCGATACTGCTGAGCCATAGGGAGTTGGGTTTAGTGCTTTGATAAGGTAGATCATCTTGGAATCAATATCTTATCAAAGCCCTTGGCGGCTGCGATCGCTAGGGGTTTGTTTTCGGCAGGGGCCAACCGTTGGGTTGTGGACGTGGTGCTGATCCGTTGGCCTGTTCGAGTTGGGGATGTAGCAGCAGATTCCAAAAAATTTCATTGACAAAATAGCCAGTTTGTGGGCTTTTTTTGTTTTGCGACTGTGCAAAGATGGGGAAGACTTTTTTCTGATACATGGTGTGACCTTCAATAAAGGGTAGACGGTATGAGAACAAGATCTAGACGGTCATTTCAGGGGGTTGGCTCTTAATTACGGATGATTACGGAAATGACACACAATTGTTAATGTTTCAGGACCGCGAGACTCGGGATGTTGAGATCGGGTTTCGCTATTAAACGGGGAAGATTTGCCAGGTTTCCAAGTTAGATGACGTGAGTGAAGGGTTGGTTTGAGTCTCAAACGGAGTCGGATTCCAGGGAAACGTCAGTTGAGACGGCTGGCTAACGATGGTTGTAAAAATCTGTGCAAGAGTTTCCATGGTAGTTGCAGTTAAGATGATAAGGGGCGTTCAAATCGGTCTTGTGATGGCTCTTTCAATGACTTCAGTAAAGAACAGTTTGAAGGCCAGCGGGGGCTTGAACTCGACGCTATCTAAACTGTCACCCGTTGCGATCGCCTTAAACTGCCAAAACCAGTCAACATTTATAGGACAATCCTAGAACTGGCTCTCTAGCCGGGAACAATGCGTTCCCAATGATGAGCGAGAAAGCCTTTCATAACGCGAGGGGGGAGCCGGCTAAGACTCCCCCCTCGGGGTTCAAAATATTAACGGTGTATCCTGAAGTTGTATCCTGAAGTGGTTGACTGAGGAAAAATCGGGATAGCTTTAGGTGTTGGGGGGTTCAGCATCGGGGAAGGTTCGCTTAAACTCCTCAATGAGATCGTCCATTTCTTCGAGAGCCTGGTTGACGTCAATGCGAAGCGTTCCCAAGTCAGGGCGTTCGAGGAGATCTAGGAGAACCCCACGCTTGCTTTCAATTTGCTCAATCTGGGAGCGGATTGTGGTTGTATCCATTCTGAAGCGTACCTTTGGCGATGAGTTTGCGTTGATATTGTAGCAAGGACAACGGAATCTCGACGGCTTCGCCTGTCAGGGCTTGTTGGGAATTGGCGCAGGAGTTGAAACGAAGGACGGTTTTCAGGGACAATCTCAAGGCACTCTCGTCGAGATCGGTTTTCATCATTATGCCTGTTTTACCTGCTTTTTTGCGTCAAACCTCCCTGGCGGCGATCGCCCTGGTGGTGGGGTTGAGTTTAACGATTGTCGGCTTTGGGGCCTATTTTTCAGGGAATGCAACGCTGAACTTAGCGGGGTTTTTCTACGGAATCCCGGTGTTGCTGATTGGCTTAGCCCTGAAGTCAGCGGAGTTGAAGCCGGCCCCGTTCACGCAACCCACGTCGCCGGAGGTGTTAGCACTGCGAGAGGCCCAAGCGACGGCTACTCAGAACCAAGTTCGCATTGATGTGAACCGCTATCGTTACGCTGAACGAGCGCATCTGTTGGAAGCCTTGGAATTTCTCAAACTGAGTCCCAATGATAAGGCCCGCCCGATTTTGGATGGGATTCGTGAGGAAGCCGTAGAGGGTGCCTATGCCTTAATTTTGGAGTTTGACTCGCCACTGATGCCTTTGGAGCGTTGGCAGGAGAAACGGGAGGAGATGGAGACGTTTTTCGGTCCTGGGGTGCAGGTGCAAATCCAGGAACCGGAGGAGGGGTTTATTGATGTGGCGATTATTGCTCAGCCGAAGGGCTAAGTGGCCTTATTTTTCCAGCCGGATGGCGTACCATTGCAGAAACTCCCCGGCCCCCATGTCGAGATCGCAGGCGTTTTCGATGAGGTAGCGGGTGCGATCGCCCAAGTTGTCGAATTGCTGTAGATCTCGGGGGAGATCCTCGGGGGAACGTTGTTCGAGAATCCCCTGAAGTTTCTCGAACAGTTCCTCGGCGGTGAGGATTTCCTCGGCTTGGTTGGTTTCGAGGACAACGAAGTGATCTTCGGAGTAGAGAGACGCGTGACCCATAGTAATCTCAGTGAGGGGAACATGATGATATTCTCTCACTCTACCCCTTGGCTGGGGCAAGCTTGTCTATGATGTTGGTGGATAATGATGTTGATGGATAGTCTGGATTAGGATTGATGCGAGTTACGGTGATTGAAGAGGGCGTTCTCTATGTCCATCGGGAAGATGTGCCACCCTTTAAGAAGGGAGGTGCGGTGACTCGGAATACGTATTTTTGGGCCTTGAAGTCCATCGCCGATCGCGCTCCTCGGGGTAAGGATTGGGAGTTCGAGCGATCGGTTTGGATTGCGTTATGTCGGATGTTGCTGTCGTTTTCTGAAAGTGGCTATTTGGGATTTCGGGAGACGGTGTTAGAGTTTCCCCTGGGGACTCGTATTCCTGATGAGTTGCGGGCCTGTTCGACTTTTGAGGGGTGATGCCTCGATGCCGGATCGGGACGGCTGGCTACGACGTTATTTTGGGCGATTGCTTAGTCAGGAATGACGGTGTAGATCACTTTCAAAATATCGTTCTTGACACCATAGGTTCTTCGGGTATTGAGGCGGCGCATTTCGATTTTAAGCACTCGCCGCATAATTTCTTGAACGACCTCAGTGGCGCTGGTGAAGGGTTCCCAGACATCATTAAAGTTTTGGCGATCGCCATACTGGGCGCTCCCTTCTGAGAGAATCGAAGACACTCCCAAAACGGGAACATCCCATTCAGCGATAGGCGTGTCATCCCAATTCTCATCCAAGTTCTCGTTAAAGTTTTCGTCAAACAGGGTGGGTTCTGAGTCGAAAGATTCAGAATCCATGTTTGCTTCAGGAGATGTGAAATAATCAGAAGCCATAGGGCGGTTTAGGATGTATTGTTAGGGATTTAGGGTTGAGTATCTTGAGGGATTTGTCTAGTATTTTTAAATAATCTTAACACCTGTTCCCAGAGAAGGGGAATTAGCGGTTTAAGAGTTTGCATGAATTGGCATAAAACGGCTAATCGCCATCCACTAAACCAAACTTGTCTTGCAATCCTCGTAGTTGCTGTTGTGCTTCTTCGGCGTTATCGGCCAGTTCTGCAAATTCGAGAAAGCGTTTGAGTTCTTTTTTTAATAAGTTGCGTTCGACTTCCCAGGTATCGCGATCGAGGTCTGGGGGTAAAACGATGGTATCAAACAAGGTGGCGTGGTCTTTACTGGGATGAGGGCGCAGGATACGGCCGCGACGTTGAACGAATTGGCGGGGGTTGCTGCTGCTGGCGAGGATGGCGGCGGTGCGGATGGCGGGAATATCGACGCCTTCGTCGAGACAGCGGATGGCGACTAATCCTTGCAGTTCTCCGGCTTCAAATTGTTGGCGGAGTTGTTCCCGTTGACTGATGGAGGTTTCAGCGGTGTAGGTGTTGATGCGGAACCCCAATTCTCGCCCCAGCAGGCGCACCACAGCCTCGATTTGCGGGGTATTGGTTTCGCTGTCGCAGCCGTCGCTACAGTAAAACAGGGTGTGACTGGTGTTGAGGCGCGATCGCATCATCCAGCGTAGAATATCCAGTTTACGGCTGGCGGTTCCAATGAGGCGCGATCGCTTCACCAGTAAAGCCGTGAGTTCGTCAGGATCGCGGTTGTCGTTACCCAAAGCCCAACCGATACGATGGGTGAGTTTGGCATATTGTTCACTTTCCCAGGAGGTGAGGGGAACGAACAGGGGATAGTATTGATAGCGCACCAAGGCCCCGGCTTTGATGGCATCGCCGAGGCTGAGTGCAGGTTGTAAGACGTCGCCGAAATAGCCCAGAATGGCGTCGGTTCCTTCGTCGTCGAAGTGACGTTCTGGGGTGGCGGATAATCCCAGCCGTAGGCCGACATGACGGGGGAGGGCGGTTTCGAGGCGGGGTGCGCCGAGGTTGTGGACTTCATCGCCAATGATGAGGGTTTTGGCGGGGAGGTATTTGAGTTGCCATTGGAAGCGATCGCGCATCAAGGTGGCGTTGGTGGTGATAATCGTTAGAAAGGGCAAACTCTGCGATCGCACGGCCGTGAGGCGGCGAGTTAATGGCCCCTGCCAATGATGGACGCTTTCAAAAGCCAGAATCGGATCTAAGTCGAAGCGGCGACATTCGCGATCCCATTGCGTCACCAAATGGCGGTAGGGACAGATAATCAGCAGAACCTGTAAACCAATGGCTTGATGCAGTCGGCTGGCGATGGCCAAGGCGGTGATGGTTTTGCCGCTTCCGGTGGCCATCTTCAGGGTTCCCCGGCCACTGGCGGCGAACCAGTTGGCGATCGCTTGTTCCTGATAGGGGCGTAAGGTGATGTCTGAGGGGAGTCGGGGTCGTCCGCTCGGGAGAACTGAGGCTAAATCCAACACAATCGGCTCAGTTAAGGAAGGGTTGCCGCTATTTTAGCGAAATTTGTTTCAGGGTCTGAGTCAAATTTCTGAGCTGAGGCCATAGCATATTATTAAAAACGTTGAAGCTGAGGCAATTTGCTATGGCGGCCAAACCCACCTCTAAGAAACCCACCTCTAAGAAGACTATTGTCCTAACTGGAGTTAGTCGCGGCCTCGGACAAGCGATGCTGGAGGGGTTCATCGCCCAGGGCCATCGCTTGTTTGGCTGTGCGACCGATGAGGGGGCGATCGCCCAACTCCAGAAAACCTACGGAGATCCCCATCAGTTCGCCGTGGTGGACTTAGCCGACGATAGACAAGTCCAACATTGGAGTGAACAGGTTCTGCAAGAAATTCCCGCTCCCGATATTCTGATTAATAATGCCGGAGTCATCAATGAACCGGCCCCAGTTTGGCAGATTTCCGCCTCTGAGTTCGATCGCGTTATTGATGTCAACCTCAAAGGCGTGGCCAACGTTTTGCGCCATTTTGTCCCAGCGATGATTGAGGCACAAGGGGGAATGATTGTCAACTTCAGTTCCACCTGGGGACGCAGTACTTCCCCGGAAGTGGCGCCCTATTGTGCGACGAAATGGGCCATTGAGGGGTTGACGCGATCGCTGTCTCAAGAACTCCCCAGTCATCTGGCTGCGGTCGCCTTAAATCCCGGTGTCATCAATACCGATATGCTACAGACTTGTTTCGGCAGCAGTGCCAAAAACTACACCACACCGGAAGTTTGGGTTCGTGCAGCAGTTCCCTTCATCCTCAACCTGTCTGGCCAAGATAACGGTAAAGCCGTTACGGTTCCTGCCTAACTCTAGGATCTCATTTTTCCTCAACATTTAAGGGATTGCGGAGTTCTAAGAGTCGGGGGATGGCGATCGCCAAGATCAATAACACCAACGCACCAATACTAAAGCTGGCGACTCCTGAGACCAACTTCTCTAAAGGAACCAATCGCCCGACAAAAAAGGATAAGCTAACCATCACCGAGGCCCAAACCCCCGCACCGGCTGCATTACAGATAAAAAACTTACCATAGGGCATATCGGAAATCCCCGCCAGGGGACCAGCAAAAATCCGTAGCAGAGCCACAAAACGCCCCAGAAACACGGCTTTAGCCGCATTTCTGCCAAATTGGTCTCGCAGCCGCTCAAGTTGCTCTTGGGAGATGCGTAACAGTCTCCCCACCCGCAATAGCAAGGGAAAGCCGCCCCAGCGACCAATCCAATAGCCAAAGTTGTCGCCGAGAATTGCCCCTCCCGTCGCACAGAGGAGAACAATCCAATAATCGAGTTCCCCCTCTCCGGCTAAGAAACCTCCCACTAGGGTTAAGGTTTCTCCAGGGAGGGGAATCCCGGCATTTTCTAGGGATATTCCAAAAAAAACCGCCCAGTATCCGTACTGACGGGCGATTTCTTCGACCGTTTCTAACGAGATGAACTCAGACATTCAATGCCTCGATTGATTCAGAATCTTCTTATTTCTTAACACTTTTACGTTAGAAACTGCAATGAACGCCATCGAGTGCAACCTCCAGCAGCTCAAGCGGGGGAGCCTGACCCCACAACGAGGGACTAGCGGCCCCAACTGATGTGAGGATATTAGTTCGCTGCGTTAAGCACTGCCAAAGGAGGGCAAGGAGGCCTGTTGTTGAGACTCCTCAAAGTTGGGTAAATCCAAGTTCCCAGATTGGCGACGGCTGCGTTGGGCGAGACGATAACTGACACTTTGCAGTTCTGAGTGAAGTTGACGATTTTCTCGCTGCAACATCTCAACTCGCTCCTGAACGGGTTTGAGCCGTTCGGCAAACTTCTGTTTATAGATTTCGGGGAGTTCTTGGACAACTTGCTCCAACATTCTAGCGCGGTCGTTGAGTTCCTGTACCGTTTGTCGCTGTTGGACCAGTTCGCGATCGCGTTCAGCAATCTGTTGCTGATAAAATTCAACTTGTTGCTCGACTTCAGCGAGTTGACCATGAAGGAGTTGCAGTTGCTCATTCTGGCCCTGAGTCGTTGCGGCTGGGGTGGCTTCCTGTCCACTGCCCTTGACGAGCCGGAAGAGTTCCTGAGACAGTTGCTGCACCAGTTGATCTCGCATCTTCACCTCTTCTTGTAGGTGCGCCACTTCAGCCCGAAGTTCTTGCGGGTTGAGAGATTCTGTCAGGTTTACCAAAATGACCTCCTCGGCAGGCTAACGGTTCAGTTGAGATAACTCAACGGGGTTTGAGTTTGTTGTTCTAATTATGCACGATACTTTAGCATCTGTTCCGGCCAATACCGCCCCTTCGTGAACGTTTTGTTGCAAAGTCTGAGACAATTTGGCTGATTAGGATAATGCTCAGATTGAGTTCGGGAGATCATGGCAGGCCAGTTAATTGTCTTTGAGGGAATCGAAGGAGCGGGCAAAACCACGCAATTACAGCGGGCCGCGACTTGGTTGCGATCGCAGCTGACGGTTCCGGTTCTCACCAGCCGAGAACCAGGGGGAACCCTCCTGGGGCAACAGTTACGGAGTCTATTGCTCGATGTTCGCCAACAGGATGAGCAGGACGAGATTGCCCCTCGCTCGGAGTTACTGCTCTATGCGGCCGATCGCGCCCAGCACGTCGAACAGTATCTTAAGCCTAACTTAGCTCAAGGCGCGATGATTTTGTGCGATCGCTATACCGACTCCACCCTCGCCTATCAAGGCTACGGCCGACAACTTGACGTAGCGTTAATCCAACAACTCAATGCGATCGCCACAGGAGGCCTAACCCCCAATTTAACCTTCTGGCTAGATCTCGACCCCGAAATTGGCCTACAACGAATCACAGAGCGAGGAGTGCCCAATCGCCTCGAACGAGAAGCCCTCGACTTTCACCAGCGCGTCCGCGCCGGATACATGGCCCTAGCTCAAGACCATCCCCAACGGATTATACGTCTCGATGCGATCGCCGCCGCTGACGACCTTGAACGAGAGATCCGCGCCATTCTCCAAACCCGGTTATCCGAGAAATTGTGCGAGAGTTTCCCCAAGAAATTGTCAAAGAATTGAGATCAGCCCTTATCATAATTGAGGGAGCCTGCGGCCAAAACCCGAAGCGTTCCGTCAACGACGATACAGAAACGGACTGGAGATTGTGGCAAACGCGATACATCTGGCGCTAGTAGAAAATGGAGCCGCCCGATGGACGAATGCAAAAAATGGTCAGGGGGCGATCGCATTAGACCTAACGAACGCCCATCTCATTGCTGCGGACTTCCGAGACTTCAACCTGGCTCACTGTAACCTACGAGGCGCCACCCTAACCGGGGCCAACTTCCGAGGTGCAAAACTTGACGATGCAGACTTAAGCGGCGCCAACCTCAACGGGGCCAACCTGCACCACGCATCCCTCCGTCACGCCAACCTCAACGGCGCTCAACTACGTCGCGCCAGCCTCTGTGAAGCGAATCTACATAGCGCCCATCTCAACCAAGCGGACTTATCCGAAGCCACGTTACATGACGCCGAATTGATCGAGGCCCATCTCTACCAGGCCAACCTCTCCCATAGCGATCTCTCCGGAGTGCATTTCAACGGCGCCTATCTCGCCAACGCCAACCTACAACACGCCAATTTGACTCGCGCCGACTTGCGTTTAGCTCAATTACAGAACGCGAATTTTAGCGGAAGTAACCTCACTCAAGCCGTCTTGCGCTATGCCCGGATTCAGGGAGCGAGGTTCGACGACGCTCAACGGCGTCACATCGATGACTGGGGTTGCTTTGGGGCGGCTCACTCCCTCAGCCACTAACCCCATCATCCCCCCATTACACAACAAGGGGCGTAGCCCATCGGCCACACCCCAAAGGTGATCTGTTCCCTATTCCGGTGTTCCCTATTCCCTCTCTAGCAGAGAGTCTGTACCTCACCCATATGGGAATTGCGATAACAGACTACTCGCTGCGGGCGTAATCATCTTGAAAACGGATAATATCGTCTTCCCCGAGATATTCACCGTTCTGCACCTCAATGAGAATCAGAGGAATGACACCGGGATTTTCCAAACGATGGCTTGTTCCCTGGGGAACATAGGTTGACTGATTGCTGTACACCAGTTCTTCCTTCTCGTCACAAATGACTCGCGCCGTTCCCGAAACCACAATCCAATGTTCACTGCGATGGTGGTGCATCTGCAAGCTGAGACGGTGTCCGGGCTTGACTTCAATACGTTTGATTTTATAACGAGTTCCTTCTTCTAAGACCGTAAAAGACCCCCAAGGGCGCAGTTCTGTGGCTGCAATTCCCTGAGGAGTCTCGGCCAAGGTCGGTAATGTTTTGTGATTGGTGGATTCTTTTGTAGACTCTTTAACAGATGCCATATCCGAGTGGCCTCCTTCTATCCGTGAGATGTTATGGGATGGAGGGCACGTTCAACCCCCACAGGCTCTATTGTGATACACCGATCCGGGATCTGGGGGATTTTTGGCCAAGCTTTAAGCAATCTTTATAGAATTGGGGAGAATTGCAAAGTCGTCTTCATCTGGGGGGAGAAGGTAGAATCGACTGTTGGCCTCTTCCTGGCGGGGATAATCGCTCGGAACCGGGAATTGTAGAGAGAATGATTGAACCGTTCGAGCATTGAGTCAGTCTATAACCTTGGAGTCCGGGATTGAGGGGAGTTCCTTAGCGTGGAGATCCCAACGGTAACGGCTATGGATAGTTCGGGACAAGATACAGGTTAGGGAATGGTCAAACATCAATGGTGACAGCAGATAAGCCCAACCGCCCTCAAGATGGGGAATTAGTGCGTCGATGTTGTCAAGGAGACGAACACAGTTTTCGGGAACTCTATCGACGCTATCAGGGAAAAGTGCGAGCAACCCTCTATCAACTCTGTGGTGGGGAGGTTCTCGACGATCTAGTTCAGGAAACCTTCCTGCGGGTGTGGCGGGGCCTACCAAAACTGCGATCGCCTGACTACTTCTCCACCTGGCTCTATCGTATCGTCTGGAACGTTGCCACCGATAAACGGCGAGAGTTTGCCAAAAGCGCCGACTTACGGGCCAAACTGCAACCTGAACCGCCGGTTCAAGCGTCGGATCTCATGGAACTGCAATATCGGGATTGGGTTGAACAGGCCTTGCAAGAACTCAAACTCGACTTTAGGAGTGTGATTGTCTTGCATGATCTCGAAGATCTGCCCCAAAAAGAGGTGGCGGACATTCTCGATATTCCCGTGGGAACCGTAAAATCACGTTTATTTCATGGGCGAAAACTCGTCCGCCAGTATCTCGAACAGCAGGGGGTGACATTTTGAATAACCACCACGATGACGATCGCCAGCTCGTCACTTTTTTACAACAACACCGACCGCTTCCGCCAGGCCCGCCGCCGCAACTCGAGTCCCAACTCTTGGCCCAGATTCGCACAGACAAAACCCTGACGCTGATTCGACGTCGACAGCAATGGCGTTTAGGGGGAGCGATCGCAGCGGCGTTGATTCCCTTAGTCTGGTTCAGCAGCCGCCATCTCTTCGCCCCCCAAACCAGCAACGCTCAGTTGGCGCAACTCGAAACCTTCCTCGAAGAGAGTTGGTATTGTTCGAGCTACGAGTGTGAAGCTAATCCCTGGGAAAGCGAGGAATGGGAACGTTCCTGGGAACTCTCGGAACTGGCCAGCCAAAGCGAATCCACAAGCGGATTCACAAGCGAACCCGCAACGGATTCACGTTAACCCCTTCAGGTTAACCCCTTCATGTCATTGACGATTCATTGACTCATTGACGATTGACAGATTGACAGATTTATACAGGAGATTGATCATCATGGCTCACCGTAATCGCTTCCAAAACCGATGCTGCACCCGTAAAGCCGCCATGTGCGGATTAGCGGGGTTCCTGCTTCTCGGAACCGTCGCTGCACCCTACGCTCACGCCGAGGATATGAGTCCCCGTCAGAATCACATGAGTCAGCGCGGCCCAGGCGGCGGCGGCGGCGGAATGCGCTGGATTGACGAGTTGGACTTAACAGCCGAACAAACCGAGTCCATTCAAGCCATCCGCGATCGCTATCAACCGCAAATTGACGCTCTTCGCGAACAGATGCAACAACACCGCAATACCATGCACAACGCCATGGGAAGCAACGCCTCAGACGCTGAGATTCGCCAACATCGTCAACAGATGATGGAACTGCGCGATGAAATGTCGGAGTTGCGGTTTAACTCGATGATGGACATTCGCGGGGTTCTCACCGATGAACAGCGAAGCCAGGTTCGCGATTGGATGGAAGATCATCATGGACAACGGGGAAATCGCCGTGGAAATCGTGGCGGAAACGGTCCCGGAAACGGTCCCGGAAACGGTCCCGGAAACCGTCGCGGAAATAGTCCCGGAAATCCCGGTGAAGGTCGTGGCCCCGGCGGAATGCGTTAAGCGAAACCCACGCTTGGCAGGGGAAACCCTGCCCAAGTGTCCCCAAAATCCGTTAGGATCGCCCTAAAGACATATTCGCGCCAGGAATGCTTTGTCGTCCCTGGCGTTTTTGCGACCCCATGAAATTCCTTGAACTCGTCCTACAAAACTTTGGTCCTTATATTGGACGACAAGAACTCAATCTACGCCCTATCGACGCCGAAGGGGGGGAACTGGCCCCGATTATCCTCTTTGGGGGGATGAATGGTGGCGGTAAAACCACCCTGATGGATGCGATTCGCCTGGCCCTCTATGGACAACGGGCGCAATGTTCGACGCGGGGAAGTCTCAATTATGGGGATTTCCTGGCTCAATGCGTCAATCGCCATAGTGAACCCCATGCGAAAACGACCATTGAACTGCTGTTTGAGCAGGTGGTAGACAATCAGCAGGTGCGCTATCGCATCATTCGCACTTGGGATCGTCATCCTAAAGAGGGGAGGGAAACTCTGGGGATTTATCAGCCCGATGGCCTGGGAAATAGTGATTGGAAGGATGAGGGCCTGTCAGAAACCTGGGATGAGTATGTCGAAACCCTGCTTCCGTTGGGAATTTCTAATCTGTTTCTGTTTGATGGGGAACAGGTGAAGGAGTTGGCGGAACAGGAGGCCCCACCGCCGCTGGTGTCGGGGGCGATTAAGTCTCTGTTGGGGTTGGAGTTGGCCGAACGCTTGGCGGTGGATTTGGACGTGTTGGTGAATCGCAAGCGTAAGACGTTGGCGGGGAAGAAGGAACGGGCCGAGATTGAGGCTATTGAGCGGCGCTTGGAGGAGGCTCAGCAGGAACATCAGCAGCTTCAGCAACAGGTCAAAGACTTAAAACGGGAGCGCCAGAGCGCCTTGGAGGAGGAAGAA
Source organism: Phormidium lacuna HE10JO (assembly GCA_900149785.2). Classification (GTDB taxonomy): domain Bacteria; phylum Cyanobacteriota; class Cyanobacteriia; order Cyanobacteriales; family Geitlerinemataceae; genus Sodalinema; species Sodalinema lacuna_A. Next base: position 39,823 of record FSSI02000031.1, read on the forward strand.
CGAGCGACGGCGGTGTTTCGCGCTCAGGGGGGCAAAATTGCTGAGGAACGGGCGGCCCTGGAGGCTCAGCTCGCGAGTCAGAAACAGGAGGTGGAGCGTCATCGCGATCGCCTACGGGAGTTGGCGGCGGGCTGTTTACCCCTAGTTGCGGTTGAGCCGTTGTTACAGATGGCTCATAAACAAGGGGATTGGGAGGCCCAAGAAACTCGCGCTCGTTTGGTCCAAGGGGCGATGCAGGAGCGCGATCAGCGACTGTTGGATTTGTTGCAAGGGTTGGGATTGGCGAAACCGAAGTTGCAGCAGGTACAGGCGTTTCTGCGGGAGGATGGCCCCGCAACGCAGGATGAGGCGGCCCTGTGGTTGGGGTTGAGCGATCGCCAGTTGCAGGGATTGGGAGCCTTGTTGGGCGATCGCCTCGGGGATGGGATACGTCAAACTCAGACCACGCAAGACCATTTACAAGAGGCGTTGGAGGCCTTGACTCGCACGGAACAGCTCATTGCACAGGCGGCCCCGAAGGAGGACAGCGATCGCCTCTTACTGGCCATGACGCAGGCTCAGGGGGAACGCCAGAAACTCGATGCAACCCTGGAGTTACGAGAACGGGAGGTTCAGCAACGGGGGGCTGAAGTCGAACGGATTAAGAAGGAGTTGGCCAGTTATGGGGAACAGAATGTCGATCGCCAAAATGCGAATCACTTAATTGATAACGCCAAGTCGGTCCAACGGACGTTAGCTCAATTCCGGGAACGGTTGACGCTACGGAAACTCAATAAGCTGGAACTCGAAGTCACTGAATGTTTCCGCTATCTGTTGCACAAGTCAGATTTGGTGCATCGGGTGGTGATTGAGGCGGAGGACTTTCGCTTACTGTTATATGATCGTCAGGGACAGATGGTTCCCAAACATCGTCTCTCGGCGGGGGAAAAGCAACTGTTGGCGATCGCCTTCCTCTGGGGATTGGCGCGGGTGTCGGGCCGTCAGCTTCCGGTGGCTATTGATACGCCTCTAGGCCGGTTGGATTCGTCTCACCGTCAAAATTTGGTGGAACGCTATTTTCCGGCGGCGAGTCATCAGGTGATTTTGCTGTCGACGGATACGGAGATTCGTGAACCTGAAGCTAAGCAACTGCGGGAGTTTGGGGCGATCGCGCGGGAATATCGCCTCGACTATGACCCCAAGTTGCAGCAAACTCAGGTGAAACCGGGGTATTTTGAGTTTGGGGAATAGGGAACAGGGAACACCGGAACTGGGAATAGGGAACAGGATTGGAGATGAGTGAGTATTCTTGGAATTTTTGGTTTACGTTGCCGATTTATCCGTATGGACAGCGGCGGACGTTGCGGCGGGAGGTGGTGCGCGATCGCCTCTGGACGTTTGACCAACTTCAGGGGATTTTCTATGTAGCGGTTCCCATCCGCATGACGGTTGTGAAACTTGACGCGGGGGGATTGTTGGTGTATGCACCCATCGCCCCGACGCGGGAATGTTTAACTCTCCTCAATGAGTTGGTGGCGGACCATGGTCCGGTGCGCTATATTATCCATCCCACGGTGTCGGGGTTGGAACATAAGGTGTTTGTGGGACCGTTTGCGCGGGCCTGTCCCCAGGCGCAGGTCTATATCGCCCCGCAACAGTGGAGTTTTCCTCTCAATTTACCGTTGAGTTGGTTGGGCCTTCCGCGCGATCGCACTCAGGTGATTCCCGACGAACCCAGTCAACTCCCGTTTGCGGATCAATGCGCCCTGGAGGTTCTTGGCCCCATTAACCTGGGAACGGGTTGGTTTGGAGAAGTGGCGCTCTATGACCGCCCCAGCCGTAGTTTACTCCTGACGGATAGCTTGATTGCGATTCCTGAAGATCCACCGGCGATCGTTCAGCTTGATAGTTTTCCGCTGTTGTTTCACGCTAAAGATAGCCCTTTTGATGTGGTCGAAGATACCCCGGAAAATCGCCGTAAGGGGTGGCAACGCATCTGTTTATTTGCGGCGTATTTCCGCCCTAGTGTCTTGGAAACACCGCCCTGGGGTCAGGTGATTCGGGATGCGTTTAAGGTCGGCGATCGCTCTCGTAAAAACTATTTTGGTTTATATCCCTTTCAATGGAACCCTGATTGGCAACGCTCCTTTGAGGCTCTGCGGGGAAAGGGTCGTCCACTCGTGGCTCCTGTCTTGCAGCAACTGATTCTCAATCGTGCGCCCCAGGAGACGTTAGATTGGGTGGAACGGGTGTCTCAATGGCACTGCGATCGCCTGATTTCTGCTCATTTCCAATCCCCAATATCTAGCACAAAAGAACAGTTTTGTCAAGCCTTTTCGTTTCTAAAAAACGAGGAATTATTGAGTCCATCTCCCCTTCCCAATGTCGATTTACAACTGTTAGCAGAAATTGACAAAACACTCTGCGATCGCGGCATTGTTCCTCCCTCAAAACTCAGCCGTTAGTTGCCTCAAACTTTGCAAAACCTTTAGACCAAACCTTTAGACCAAACCTTTAGACTAAACTTTCACAAAAAACGACCATGACCACCTTAAACTTACCGCCGATGGGCTGTGGAACCTGGGCTTGGGGAAATCGCCTCCTTTGGGAGTATGATGACAGCATGGATAGTGGCCTACAACAAGTCTTTAACCTCTGTGTCGATAACGGCGTTACCCTGTTTGATACAGGAGACTCCTATGGAACGGGAAAACTCAGTGGACGCAGTGAATCATTATTAGGACAATTCGCCCAACGCTACTGTGACACCGCCGTCAAGGTGCAACGAACAGAAATTTGTCTAGCGACTAAGTTAGCCCCTTATCCTTGGCGACTCACTCGCCGTTCAATGATTGCGGCGGCGGAGGCTTCAGCAGAACGTTTGGGAGGGATTGATTTAGCCCAAATGCACTGGTCGACTGCCAATTATTTCCCCTGGCAAGAATGGCCCTTACTTGACGGGTTAATGGATTTATATGAAGCGGGACAAGTGCGGGGAGTTGGGGTCTCGAATTATGGACCCAAACGCTTGCGGCGAGTGCATCGTCGCTTTGCGGATCGGGGGATTTCAATCGTTTCGTTACAGGTGCAATATTCGTTGCTATCGACCTATCCAGTGACGGAGTTAGGCTTAAAAGAGGTCTGTGATGAGTTGGGGATTCAATTAATTGCCTATAGTCCCTTGGCGTTGGGATTGTTGACGGGGAAATATTCGGCGGAGAAGACCCCTTCGGGGTTGCGGGGAGTGGTCTGTCGGCAGATTTTGCCGGGGGCGCGATCGCTGCTAGATTGTTTAGGGGCGATCGCCGAATCTCGTCAGAAAACTTTGGCCCAAGTTGCCTTAAATTGGTGTATGGCAAAAGGCACAATTCCCATTCCGGGGGCGAAAACCGTCGAACAGGCTCAGCAAAACTTGGGTGCGTTAGGTTGGATGTTAGACCGGGGTGAAATTGAGGAATTAGATCGAGAAGCGGCGACGGTGAAAAAGCCCATGGTACAGAACATTTTTCAAACCCGATAATACCGTTATTCTATATCATCCTGAAGTCAGGTGACTGAACTTTGAGCTGTTAGTCGGTCAATCCTCCTCCCAATCCCCAATCCGCAACTGAAATCCCGGTAACACATCTTCCCCTGACAGATTCGTCGGGAAATCTCGTATCTCCACCGCCTCCTGAGGACGATAAATCTCTACCTGTTGCTGCTGCGGATTAATTAGCCATCCCAACCGGACCCCCACCTCCCGATACTCCTGCATCTTACGGCGCAACATCTCCAAAGAATCCGTCGCCGAGCGCAATTCAATCAGGAAATCGGGGACAATGGGGGGAAATTTGCGGCGATCATCTGGCGTTAACCCTAAGTAGCGTTCCCGTTGCACCCAAGCCACATCCGGAGAGCGACTGGCCCCATTGGGAAGGCGAAAAATGGTCGAGGAACTAAACACATACCCCAGTCCCGTTTGACGGTTCCAGACTCCTAAATCAACCGTTAACTCAGCTTCTCGGTTTCCACTATCTCCACCAACCGGGGGCATAATAATTAAGTCTCCTTGGGGCGATCGCTCAAACCGCAGTTCATCATGATTGCAACAGAGTTGATAAAACTGCTCATCGGTGAACTGAATCTTATCTAAGTTTAAGGTTAATGGCTTCATGCTTTCCTCCTTATAAGATGACTACAAATCCGAAGAATTACCAACTTTCCTGATATTCATTTATATTCAAGACAACAAAAAAATATTGATTTTGGCGTTCACTCATCATCTACATTACTGCTTTTCACAGATAATCGTAAAGCTCTGGAATACTGAGAGAACGCGATGAATTGCCGGCTCTAATATAGAGTTCCACACCCTTGCTAAGTTTTAGAAAAGCTCGTTTATCACCAGAAGACCGAACATAAATTGCACAAACATATTTACCCTCTATTTGCTCAAATCTAATGGTTAAATAAGGCATAAACTTTGAGCCTATACTATTTGTAACCAATTGAATAAGGTGACGCTCAAATTTATCAAGATCACCTTTTTTTAGGGTTTCTATGTCTTTCTCTAAACCAAATACACTTCCATCATCTGCTACTCCAATCAATAACGTACCGCCATCTGAGTTGAGAAATGCAGCAATTGTTTTTAAAACACTTAATTGAAGTTTTTCATTTTTAGATTCTTGCCGAACATCCCATTGTAAAGTGCTTTTAAATTCCAGATGGTTGCTCTCACTAAGTTTAATTAAATCTGAGATAGGTCGAAGATTTCCAATACGCTTTATCGTAGTAGTGAATCGTCTTAGCTTCCGTTCATCAAGTCGTTTTAGGAGTGCAGTTTCACTATCAGCAGTTTCAATAATCGTTTGGTTGGCAATTGCGAGCCATTGTCCCCAATACTGAGACTCTAACTCGTTCATGTTCTCATCCAACCATTGCTGATTGGGTTGATTTCCCCAACGATTTAGGTACAAAATTGCATTTTTAATTGAATCATCAAGAGCATCAAATGGATTTCCTTTCATGTTTTTAGAAATATAATCCCAGGCTCCTTCTCGAAAGGCACGACGGCAATCTGAAACGGTATCATTTGCTGTTAAAATAATAACAACTGCTGATATATTTTTGGTTTTAACCCAGTCTAATAAAGTGAAGCCACTATCATCCTGTTCCATCCTCATATCGGCAACGACCACATCGCAGGGGTCATTTAATTTTTTTTCAGCATCAGCTGCACTGGTGGCTGTGATCATGTTCTGATATCCAAAGTCGTTTAGCCACTCCAGTAACTCATCTAAGAAGCGGGGATTATCCTCGATAACGAGCAGGTGAACATTTTGACGTTCTATAGTCATTGTTAAAACTCTTGATGTGTAAGATAGGGTAAGTAAATTTTAAATCTAACTCCTGCTCCTAGTTCACCCACTTCTTGAATTGATCCGCCCATTTTTTGCAGAGTTTTACGAGCAATGAATAAACCAAGACCACTTCCTTTATCTTCTGAAGAAGTGGTATTTAAGGGTTGAAATATCCAATCTTTTTGGTCTTCGGGAATCCCTTTTCCATTATCTATAAATTGAAGATAAAGGTATTTACGATTTCCAGGAATTGTCGGAGCACCAATATCGATAGGATTAATTAAGTCTCTGGAATACATTCGGATGAGTAGATCTGAATGGTTCCCATTATGCTTAAGTGAGTTTTCAACAAGTTCATTGAGAATACTCTTGATTTTTTCTTCATCACCATCAAATTCAGAGTTGGGGTTGTCAACAAATAGCTTGACACGGGCTTTTTGGATACGCGGTTGGTTGGTTGACCAGTTGCTCGGATCCCATTTTTCGAACAGACGGTGGACAGGGAAACGGTGGCGACGGATTGTAATCCCCTCATTAATAGACTTGAGGTCATTGAGTGCTGTTTGAGTCAGTTCGAGTTGACATAACAGTTTGTCAAAATGGGTGTATTCTGTGGAATCGGGATCAAGTTTCCGTAAAGCGCGACGAGTTTTGGATTCAATAGCAGCTAATTGGTTATTGACCTGATCAGCGATGTTATGAGCCGTGTGAGATACAATTTGAACCAGTTGGCGATAGTCATCGCGGGGGATAGCAGCGATCGCCTTCTTCTGGCTTGCTCGTTCCTCGTCGATCTCCGATTGTAATTCGTCAAGCTCTTCAGCAATTTTCTGAGCAAGGGGATGATTCGCAGGAATTTTCCGTAGCAAACGGTAAGCAATGCTCTTTAGTATAGCAACCTCATTACCGATTTTATGATACATTGCCCGGTAAAGCATTTCCGTATCGGTAAACTCTTCATTATTACCAGAGAAAAGTTCATAAGCCGTTTGAGAATCAGCGTTAAGAGCAATAGTTTTCATGGCTTCACTATAGCGTGGAGAGGTTTCCTCAATTTGCAGCAAGAGATTGATAGCTTCTTCCCGGCTTAACGGATTATTGGCAAGCAAGCTACGAGCCGCATAAAGACGGCTTACATCTTCGTCATCGGAGTTGGCAATTGCTTCATCGATAAATGTCATTCCTTTGTTGGTTTTGTTTAAACGACAGTATAGCCGACCGAGATTTAAACGAATAATATTCGCATGATAGGTACGTTGCGTCGTCAAGTCAATTGTAAGAAGTTGCTCCAGAGCTTTCCTATACTCACCTTGACTTTCCAAGTATTGAGAATACCTAAGGCGAACATAAGAATCTTTTGGTCTCAGTTCTGCTAATCGCTGCCATGATTCAGTTTCTAACAAAGCACGAGCATAATTATTAATAGTTCGATCATTATCGGGTTTAAGTTCCAGCGCCCGCTCAAAGTATTGAAATGCTTCTTTATATTTTTTCTGGGAAGCCAAAGATGTTGCGTAAAAACAGAGTAAATAAGCATTTTTTTCGTCTATATAAATTGCGCACTTAAGTAATTTTGATGAGCGATCATATTCCTCCGCTCTAACCAAAGCGCCTGCTGTTTTTTGTATTAAAAAAATATTTTTTTTAATATTGGTATTTGACAATTTTTTAAACAGTATACAAGCTTGGTTATACTCTCCCTTCTCAAGTAAAGCTATCCCATAACAGCTGATAGTTATAGGATTGTTTTTGTCGACTTGTAAAGAGCGCTCAAATAGCTCAAAAGCTTTATCATACTTCCCTTCCTTGACTAAAGCACTTCCATACTGATTAAGAGTAAAAAGGTTCATTTCGTCCAGTTGCAACGAGCGCTCAAATATCTGATAAGCTTTGTCATACTCTCCCTTCTTGACTAAAGCACTTCCATACTGATTAAGAGTAAAAGTATTATTCTTGTCGACTTGCAAAGAGCGCTCNTGATAAGCTTTGTCATACTCTCCCTTCTTGACTAAAGCACTTCCATACTGATTAAGAGTAAAAGTATTATTCTTGTCGACTTGCAAAGAGCGCTCAAATATTTGATAAGCTTTGTCATACTCTCCCTTCTTGACTAAAGCACTTCCATACTGATTAAGAGTAAAAGTATTATTCTTGTCGACTTGNTGATAAGCTTTGTCATACTCTCCCTTCTTGACTAAAGCACTTCCATACTGATTAAGAGTAAAAGTATTATTCTTGTCGACTTGTAAAGAGCGCTCAAATAGCTCAAAAGCTTTATCATACTTCCCTTCCTTGACTAAAGCACTTCCATACTGATTAAGAGTAAAAATATCATTCTTGTCGACTTGCAAAGAGTACTCAAATAGCTCAAAAGCTTTATCATACTCTCCCTTCTCGACTAAAGCACCTCCATACTGATTAAGAGTAAAAATATCATTCTTGTTGACTTGCAACGAGCGCTCAAATAGCTCAAAAGCTTTGTCATATTTCCCTTGCTTGACTAAAGCACTTCCATACTGATTAAGAGTAAAAATATCATTTTTGTTGACTTGCAACGAGCGCTCAAATAGCTCAAAAGCTTTGTCATTCTCTCTTTGCTTGAATAAAGCACTTGCATATTGATTTAATATGATGATGTTATTCGGGACTAATTTTAATGAAAATTCAAATAAGTCATAGGCTTGGCTGTAGTCACCTATTTTTATCAGCGCTTTTGCATATCGGCTCAAAATAGTAACATCTTTTAGTCCTCTATTCAAAGCCTCTTTGAATATGTTTATTGCCTCACGATATTCATTTGCTTTCATTGCAGATTTACCATAAGCCACTAAAATATCGAGATTTTCTGGTTTTGATGAATGGGCTAATTTACAGATTTGAAGTGCTGCATTCAACTCTCCATTATTTCTTAAAGATTTACTTAAGCGGGGTATAACACTGAGAATATCAGGGTCAGCCTCAAAGGACTTTCGGAAACATTGAACTGCTTCCGAGTGCTGATTTAGCACAATCATTATAACCGCATCAATGAGCAAGCTTAAAGCTTTTTTGAAGTTCGAAGATAAGGTAGAATCCCCAGATAGCGCCTGCCCAATCATAGATTTTGCTTCTTCGATTTTGCCGCTATTTGCTAAAACCAAACCCTTTTTAATGGTTGTATTAAGATTTTCTGGCAAAAAAGTATCCTGTAGGTTTTCGGTGTTTTCTATTTGGTTAGTGTTTACCATGAAAACTTGTTAGTTGTTATTTTTGTGAACTGTCTAGCATTGCTGTGTCAAGGCTAGCACAAACTTGATCGGCTTTGCTTATCAAATCACAAATTTTCACGAATCTCTTAAGGAAGACCTAGTGCTAGTCCTAATTAAACTTTATTTTGATACTCACGGTATTTTTACCATTTCGGGAGCTGATCAGAGTTGAAACGATCGCTCCCTAACTCCCCTCAACTCGACTATTCGTTCCCTCCATCCCCTAAAAACAACTCCATCGGACGCGGATTCACCACCTCCGTTTCCTCTACCACTTCCACCGAGTCCACCGTTTCCACTGAGATGTCCCCGTAGGCCTCCATCCCCACACAAGAACAGACCAAATTGCGATCGCCAAACGCCGCATCAATCCGGCCCACCGGAACCCAATACTTCGACTCGCGACACCAATCGGCCGGATAGGCCGCCTGTTCCCGAGAATAGGGACGCTCCCACTCCCCAGACAACAACGACTCCGCCGTATGAGGTGCATTCTTGAGGAGATTATTCCCCTCATCCACTTCACCCCATTCAATGGCCTCAATCTCACCGCGAATCGCAATCATCGCCTCACAGAAGCGGTCCATCTCCGCCAACGACTCACTCTCCGTCGGTTCTACCATCATCGTCCCCGCTACAGGCCAAGACATCGTCGGTGCGTGGAACCCATAATCCATCAACCGCTTCGCCACGTCTTCCACCGTCACCCCCGCCGACTTGCGCAACGGTCGTAAATCTAAAATACATTCATGGGCCACCCGTCCCGATTTTCCCTTATATAACACCGGATAGACCGTATCGAGTCGCCCGGCCAGATAGTTCGCATGGAGAATGGCCAAGGTGGTGGCCTGGGTGAGTCCCTCGGCTCCCATCATGGCAATATACATCCAGGAAATAGGCAAAATACTGGCACTTCCCCAAGGGGCCGCCGAAATCGCGCCAATTCCCTGAGGCTGAGGCTGAGACTGGGGAGACACGAGAGAATGACCCGGTAAAAAGGGCAACAGATGAGCCGCTACCCCAATTGGTCCCATTCCCGGACCGCCGCCACCATGGGGAATACAGAAGGTTTTATGGAGATTCAAGTGGCAGACATCGGCCCCAAAATCCCCCGGACGACATAACCCCACTTGAGCGTTGAGATTGGCCCCATCGAGATACACCTGGCCGCCAAACTCATGCACAATCTCGCAAACTTCGATAATACTCTCCTCAAACACCCCGTGCGTCGAGGGATAGGTGACCATAATCGCGGCCAGGGAGTCGGCGTGTTTCTCGGCGTTGCGCCGTAAATCCTCAATATTGATGTTTCCTGACTCATCACAGGCGATCGCCACCACCTTCATCCCACACATGACCGCACTGGCGGGATTGGTCCCATGAGCCGACTCAGGAATCAGACAAACTCGCCGTTGTTCCTCACCGCGATGGCGATGATAGGCGCGAATCACTTGTAATCCTGCATATTCTCCCTGAGACCCCGCATTGGGTTGTAGAGAAATCCCCGCAAAGCCTGTAATCTCGGCTAACCACGCCTCTAACTGCCTAAATAGCAACTGATAGCCCTGAGTCTGGGATTTCGGCGCGAAGGGGTGGATTTTCGCAAATTCAGGCCAACTCACCGGCAGCATTTCCGCCGTGGCGTTGAGCTTCATGGTACAGGACCCCAGGGGAATCATGGAGGTGGTCAGGGATAAATCCTTGCGTTCGAGGCGATGGACATAGCGCAAAAACTCCGTCTCCGAGTGGTATTGATTAAACACCGGTTGCGTCAGATACTCACTCTTGCGGGCCAGCGGCGATCGCCCAATCCCATAGTTCGACTCAGCCACCCGCTCTCGCATCTGGTCGAGCGTAAACGGTAACTCCAGAGAATCGGCAAAAATCTGCCATAAATCTAGTAAATCTGCATCTCGGGTCGTTTCATCGAGACTAATCCCCACCTCCGTCTCACTGACTTGGCGTAGATTAATCCACTGGGCCGCCGCGCGATCGCAGATGCGTTGGGCCGACCCCACCTGAACGGTCAAAGTATCAAAGCGGGGCGACTCGGACACCCGAAACTTAAGCTGTTTGAGGCCTTCGGCTAACATCACCGTCCGCTGGTGAATCCCCTCAGCGATGCGACGCAACCCCGCCGGGCCATGATAAACCGCATACATTGAGGCCATCACCGCCAACAACACCTGGGCCGTACAGATATTACTGGTGGCCTTATCGCGGCGAATATGCTGTTCTCGGGTTTGCAACGCCAGCCGCAGGGCCGGTTGACCGCTGCTATCCTTGGAGACCCCCACCAAACGCCCCGGTAACTTGCGCTGATAGGTCTCCTTGGTCGCCAAATAGGCCGCATGAGGACCGCCATAACCGAGGGGAACCCCAAACCGTTGACTACTTCCGACGGCGATATCAGCCCCAAACTCTCCCGGCGGCGTTAACAGGGTCAAACTCAGTAAATCCGCCGCCACGGTCACCAGGGCTTTATGCTGATGGGCCGTTTCAATAAACTCTCGATAATCACAGACGACGCCTTTGCTGGTGGGATATTGCAATAACGCCCCAAAAATCGGAGTTTGGACGTCAAAGGTTTGCCAATCGCCCACAATCACTTCAATTCCTAGGGGTTCGGCCCGAGTTTGGATCACCTCAATGGTCTGAGGATGACAGTCAGCGGCGACAAAGTAGCGATTACACTTGGCCTTCGACGCGCCCCAACTCAAACTCATCGCTTCTGCTGCGGCGGTTCCTTCGTCGAGGAGGGAGGCGTTGGCGATGTCTAACCCCGTCAAGTCGATAATGAGGGTTTGGAAGTTGAGGAGGGCTTCTAAGCGTCCCTGGGAGATTTCCGCTTGATAGGGAGTGTAGGCGGTGTACCAGCCGGGATTTTCTAGGATGTTGCGTTGGATAACGGGGGGGGTGATGCAGTCAGAGTAGCCCAAGCCGAGGAAGGAGCGGTAAAGTTGGTTTTGTTGGGCGATCGCCCGCAGTTTCTGCAAGGCCTCGGCTTCCGTGAGCGGTTGTGGTAAATTCAGGGGCTGTTTGAGGCGAATTGGCTCAGGAACCGTATCGGCGATGAGTTCGGTTAGGCTCTGATACCCCAACTGTGACAACATTTTGGCCACATCTTCGGCCGTTGAACCATTGTGACGGCCAGCAAAGTCTAACCTCATCTGGGGCGATGATGCAGCGGTTCTCGATTCACCCGAACGAGGCTGTTTCGGGTTGGGGGTAATGTTCAAATCCAGCATGAGACTCTCGTCGAAAAGTGAGCAAATTCGCGCATCCGAGACATCGGACCGAGAAACCAGGAACCGTCAGGGCAATGAAACGACGACAAATGATAGTCTAATCAATCTCATCCATCCTTGGGTCATGATGAAGTGGATTTCCGAGGAACGGCTCCATTTTTTTCATCACACCTCTATAATAAATTACATAATTCTTAATAAAATTTCTGTTGAGTCTCCCTTGACAACCGTCAAGCGATCGCAACCCTAGAGTGGTTCTGGCTCAAACCGTCTCATATCGAAGGAATTACCCGATTGGGGTGTCGCCCAGATGACGAACTCAAACGACTAGCCTAAACGACTAGCCCCAACGACTAGCCCCGACGATTGTTGCGTAATCTGTTGTTCCCGTTCCCTGTAAAGCCCTTGAGTTACGACATCGACCGAAACCAACGAGTCAAAACCGACTCCGGCGTTCCTCCTGAAATTGAGGAGTCGGCCCCACCCAGTCCCGAGAGTGAATCTCCCTCAGAATGGGACTCTCCCCCCCGAGGCGAGAGCCATTGGAAATCTATTTTAATTGGAGTTGGCCTCGGAATCTTGCTGGCGGGAATTGGGGGACGACTCTTTTCAGGGTCATCCTCTGAAACGCCTGTGGCCGAAACCGAGGAGGGCGATCGCAACCCCAGTCAAACCGTAACCGCCGCCACGGTACAACAACAGCCCGTGGAGCGCACCCTCAATGCGAGTGGAACCGTAGAAGCCTACGATCTCCTCCCTATTCTCCCCCGCGCTACCGGCTTACAAATTGTCGAAGTCCGCGTTCGCGAAGGGGATATCGTCGCCCCAGGAGAGGTGTTAGCGGTTCTCGACGACTCGGTGCTGCAAGCGCAACTATCGGGAGCCTTGTCCCAAATTGACTCGGCTCAAACCTCCGTGACGGCGGCCCAGGCCGATATTTCTCAGGCCCAATCCCGTCGCCGTCAAGCTGAAGCCGACTTAGAACGCGCTCGCACTGGAGTGAGTCAAGCCGAAAGCCGTGTCGCCCAAGCCGAAGCCACCCTAACGCGCAATCAGGCCCGAGTGGCGCAAGCGCGGGCGAGCTTAGAACAGGCTCAACGGGAATATCAACGCTATCAGCAACTGGCCAATGATGGGGCCATTAGTCGCCAAGAGGTAGAACTGCGACAACGAGATTTACGCACGGCCACCGAAGATGTGAACCAAGCCATCGAGGATGTGCGGGTGGCCGAGGCGGAAGTCGAGAGCGCCCGGGCCGATGTCTTGAATGCTCAAGCCAATGTGGAGAGCGCCCAAGCCACTTTAGACAGCACTTTTGCGGGGATTGAGGCGGCTCAGGCCGGTGTGGCGAATGCTGAGGCGGGGGTTCAAAATCAAGATGCGGTGGTTCAGGAGTTGCAAACCCGCCTCGATCAAACCTTAGTCGTCGCTCCCCAGGGCGGGATTGTGGCGGAACGTCAGGCTCAAGTCGGGGATGTTAGCAGTGCTTCGGGTTCTCTGTTTACGCTGATTGCCGAGGGACAGTTAGAGTTACAGTTACAAGTCCCGGAAACTCAATTACCGTTAGTTCGTCCCGGCGCTCCGGTTCGCGTCACCTCCGATGCGGACGATCGCATTGATGTACGTGGACGAGTACGAGAGATTCTCCCTACCATAAATCCTGAAACTCGTCAAGCAACTGTGGTGGTGGATTTACCGAGCGATGAGATTCTCCGTCCAGGAATGTTTTTAGAGGGGGAAATCGTCACCAACAGCGTCGATAGCGTAACGATTCCCTCGGCGGCGGTGATTCCCCAAGCCGACGGCAACGCCCAAGTGTTTCGCCTCAACCCTGATGATACGGTCACCGCCACTCGGGTGGAGTTAGGCAATGTGGTCGAGGGTCGTGCCACGGTGACGGAGTCTCAGGTGGAAGTCCTCAGTGGCCTCGAACCGGGCGATCGCATTGTGGTCTCCGGCGCCGGTTTCCTCAGCGACGGCGATCTCGTCCGAGTCGTCGACTAACCCCCCCTATTCCCTGTTCCCTATTCCCTGTTCCCTGTTCCCTGTTCCCTGTTCCCTTCTTCTATGAGCTTCTCAAGCTGGTCTGTCAAACGCCCCGTTCCTACCCTGGTCTTGTTTATTATCTTGACGTTTGTGGGATTGGCCTCGTTTTTTCAATTAGGGATTGATAACACGCCCAATATCGATGTTCCTGTGGTGCAAATCACGGTGACGCAACCGGGGGCTGGCCCCTCGGAGTTGGAGTCTCAGGTAACCCAGAAGGTCGAAGATGCGGTGGCCGGGTTGGGGAATATCGATGAGTTGCAGTCAACGGTCAATGATGGAGTCTCGGTAACGACGATTAACTTTGTCCTGGGAACGGATACCGATCGCGTCACCAATGATGTCCGTAATGCCATTTCGCAAATTCGCACGGAACTTCCCCAAAATATCAATGAGCCGATTGTGGAACGGCTGGAGTTTGCTGGGGGGGCGATTATGGGTTATGCGGTGCGATCGGATCAACGCAGCGTCGAGGAACTCAGCCAATTGGTCGATCGCCAAATTAGTAGCGCCCTGTTACAGGTTCCGGGGGTGGCGCAAATTGACCGGACGGGGGGTGTTGACCGAGAAATTCGGGTGCAACTGAACCCGCAACGACTCAAGGCGTTGGGAATTACGGCCACTCAGGTGAACGACCAGATTCGTGCCTTGAATATCAACCTCTCCGGAGGGCGATCGGAAGCGGGGGGACAAGAACAGAGTATTCGCACCCTGGGAAGCGCCCCGACGGTGGAGGACTTACGGCGCTATCGTATTACGCTGGCCCGTGGGGAGTCGGTGCCGTTGTCGAGTTTGGGGACGGTCGAAGACAGTTTTGGCGATCGCCGTCAACAGGCCAAACTCATCACCCAAGCCGAGGAAGAGGAGGTTGTCGCGTTTCAGGTATTACGCAGCAGTGGGTCTAGTGTGGTTCCCGTCGAAGAAGGAGTCCGCGATCGGGTGGCGGAATTGGAAAATGGCATTCTCCCCGATGATATTGAGTTTCAACTGCTGTTTACCCGCGCCGATGAGATTCGGGATTCCTATCAAGCCTCGATTGATGCGTTAATCTTCGGCTGTTTACTGACCACGATGACGGTGGGGTTTTTCCTGCGGGACTGGCGCGCCACCTTGATTACGGGGGTCGCCCTACCGCTGTCGATTATTCCCACTTTCCTGGTGATGCAAGTGTTGGACTATACCCTCAATGGCATGACCTTGTTGGCCTTGTCCCTGGCGGTGGGAAACCTAGTCGATGATGCCATCTGTATGATTGAGAACATCGACACCCATTTGAGTATGGGCAAACGACCGTTTCAGGCGGCGTTAGATGCCGCCAATGAGATTGGCTTGGCGGTGGTGGCGACGACGGCGACCATTGTGGCGGTGTTTCTGCCGGTGGCGTTTATGGGAGGGATTCCGGGACAGTTTTTCCAACCCTTTGGGGTGACGGTGGCGGTGTCGACGATGTTTTCGACTCTTGTGGCGACGACGATGACGCCGATGTTGTCGGCTTATTTGCTGAAGTCGAAGCCCCAAACGCGGGATGAGTTCAATCTCTTGAATCCGTCTCCTAAGCCGGGTCCTTACCGTCGCGTTTTAACCTGGGCCTTGCGCAATCGGGTGACCACCTTATTGATTGCGATCGCCTTCTTTATTGGCAGCTTACAACTGGTTCCCTATATCCCGCAGGGGCTGTTTACGGAAGCCGATCAAGGGATTAGTACGGTCAATGTGGAGTTACCCCCTGGGGCGACGTTAGACGATACTCTACAGGTGAGCGATCGCCTCAGTGAGGTGTTACTGAGCCATTCAGCCACAGAGAATGTGTTTATCTCCGCCGGAAGTGGAGGCGTGACGGGTTCAGTGAACCGGGCCACGGTCCGGGCCATTCTCAAACCCACCGACGAGCGAGCGGTGAACCAACAGCAGTTTGAAGCCGAGATTCGCCCGGAGTTGGCGGAGGTTCCCGGTGCGCGACTCAGTTTCCAGTCAGCGGGGGCTGGCGGGGGTGGTAAGGATCTCTCCATTGTCCTCAGTAGTGAGAATCCTGAGGTGCTGATGGAGACGGCCACGGCCCTCGAACAGCAAATGCGGGAGATTCCGGGTTTAGTGGAAATTGCCTCTAGTGCCAGTTTGGTGCAGCCGGAGTTGTTGATTGAGCCGGATGTTGAACGAGCGGGGGATTTAGGGGTGTCGGTTCAGGCGATCGCCCGCACGGCCAATTTAGCCACGTTAGGAGATGTGGAGGCGAATTTAGCTAAATTTGACCTCCCCGACCGACAAATTGTCATCCGTGTGCAGATTGCCGAAGCCTACCGCAATGATTTGCAAACTCTGCGTAATTTAGAGATTCCCAGTCAATCGGGGGCGTTGGTTCCCCTCGCCTCGGTGGCCCAGATTGGCCTCGGCAGTGGTCCGGCTCAAATTGACCGTTTTGATCGCGCTCGTCAGATTGCTGTAGAAGCCAATTTAGAGGGAATTTCTCTCGGAGATGCTCTCACCGCTGTGCGAGACTTACCGGCTATGAATCCTCTACCGCCTGGGGTGTTTGAGCAACCCTCGGGGGATGCCAAAATCATGGTCGATATTTTCACTCGTTTCTTAGGAGCATTAGCCTTCGCGGTTCTCTGTATCTATGCCATTTTGGTCTTGTTGTATAACAATTTCCTCTATCCGATGACAATTCTGGTGGCGTTGCCGTTGTCCGTGGGTGGAGCATTATTGGCACTTTTAATTACTCAAAAAGAATTGGGTTTGTTTGCGCTTATTGGCATTGTCTTGTTGATGGGATTGGTGACCAAAAATGCCATTTTGTTGGTGGATTGTACCCTGGCAAATGAACAACAAGAAATCCCTCAATTTAAGGCGGTGGTTGAGGCGGGGGTGTCCCGTTTACGTCCGATTTTCATGACGGCAATTTCCACGGTGGCGGGGATGATGCCCATTGCCTTGGAGTTGGGGGCTGGCGGTGAAGTGCGCTCTCCGATGGCGATCGCCGTCATTGGCGGCTTTTCGACTTCGACGATGTTGACGTTGTTGGTGGTTCCGGTGTTGTTTACCTATGTGGATAATCTCAATCGCGCCTTTAAGGACATCTTAAGTAATGGGTTCGAGGGCTTTAGACTGTCGAATCTGTTGGGGCGATCGTAATATTTAATGCTCCAAAATAGAGGTCATCATGACATCAGACCGTCAACCCCCAAATATAGACTTTGATAGCCCCTGGAAAGACCTCATCGAATGCTACTTTGAGCCATTCATGAGTTTTTTCTTTCCCGAGGCCAGTCAGGGAATTGATTGGACAAGGCCCGTAGAGTTCCTAGACAAAGAACTGCAACAGGTGGTTCGGGATGCTGAACTGGGGAAACGCTTCGCCGATAAGTTGGTGAAAGTCTATCGCCTCGATGGCTCAACAGCTTGGGTGTTGGTGCATATCGAAATCCAGAGTCAGGCCGATGAGGACTTTATCGAGCGGATGTACCAGTATAACTATCGCATCCGCGATCGCTACTCGCGCCCAGTGGCCAGTTTTGCCGTCCTAGCAGACGAACGCAACTCCTGGCGACCTCAACAGCTCAATGAAGACCTGTTCGGCTGTCAGTTGAGCTTCAGCTTCCCCACGG
>FSSI02000047.1:0-34373 GCA_900149785.2 Phormidium lacuna HE10JO
TCCTTTCTTCTTTGACCGCATATCGACAAAAGCCCTGTCCAGCGACCTCAACACTTGCTGTAGGACTTGGGCGTTAACGCCTGACAGCCTTTCATCCGTTTTCTTGGCTGCTGTCAAAGCTTTCGCTTGACGATGATAACCCGGACAAGGAGCATCGGCTGGAATAATATATTCTTTTTCCAAAGAGCAAGCGTTAACGGGGGACTTTCGAGAGTTAATCCAATCCTTCCTTTCCCTTAAAGCAAAATTCCAGACCGAACGACAAACACTTAAGGTATTCTCGATGACCTCGGTTTGGCGTTGGTCTGGAATCAGCTTGAATTCGTAAGTTAAGGACAGCATTGCTTTTCTTGGCGAAGCCCAACCTCATGGTAGCCGTTCTACAAAACTATGTCAAGTCATGTAGGATTTGCTTCGCTCAGTTTTCTGTATTGGTCAAAATTCATCTCGCCGCTAAACCGATCGGCTATAGCGGGAGTCCTCTTTTGACATTTAAGATGGTATAATGAGAAATTGCAAATTTTTAACACAAAAGCGGGAGGTAACGCTTGTCTCGATTCATGTTAAAGGTCCTTTGGTTAGATAAGGACGTGGCGATCGCCGTAGATCAAGTTGTCGGAAAAGGAACCAGCCCCCTGACAACCTACTATTTCTGGCCCCGCAATGATGCTTGGGAACAGCTCAAGAACGAACTCGAAGCCAAGCACTGGATTACTGACGTTGAGCGAGTCGAACTCCTCAACAAAGCAACAGAAGTGATCAACTACTGGCAAGAAGTGGGTAAAACCAAATCCATGGCCGAGGCCCAAGCCCAGTTCCCAGAAGTGGGCTTCACGGGAAGCCGGTAAAGGGTCGTGGACTCTAGCCGAGCGATCGTCAGCCCCGTCGTCTTCTCTCGGAGTCGTCCCTCCTCAGCTAACCCTGACGGTTAGCCGGTGGTATCCCCCTTGGTTGGGTTCAGCTTCGAGAGAGGTTTGGGACTTCCCAACTCCGGTAACCCGTTTTCATCCAGAAAGCGGGTTTTTCCGTCTTTTGGTGTTAGGGTTTGGCGTGAGAGTTGTCCGCGTTCTCACTATCGATTGTCAGTCGATTGTCAATCGCGATATCTATTCCCTATCCCCACTTACGCCCCCCTTGCGATTTTTCTGAGGAGATTTCCGTGACTAGCAGCCCTACACTCGAGCCAACCTTACAACAGGCGATCGCCCGCAGTCTCAAACGAAGTCTATCGGCCCAGGGTCAAATTGCCCTCCCAGCGGTCAAAGGCGCGTTAGACCCCTACGGACAACGACTGAACCGCCTCTTCTCCCTTTTGGGAAAACCGCTCTCGCCCTCGGAACTGGTGAAACTCTGCCAGCATCTGGCCCAACTCCTACAAAATCCCCCCGCCTCCTCAGATATTGTCCTCAGTTATGAACCGGCCCCGTCTCCTCGTCAGGGGTTGGTGTATCGTTTGGACCGTATTAAGAGCGAAACCCCTAGTCAAACCCTTCGCTGTCAGGGACAATTGGTGTTTCCCTGTATTCCTTGTCTCAGTCGCGATTATTTACAACAGTTGGCCAGCTTGTTTGCTCTACTGACTCATCCCCTCACGCAAACTCAGGCCGAGCAGTTACATCGTCGTTTGCAGCAAGAACTCGACAGTGGCTTTCTCCTCTCTCCTCAAAGTCGCCTCTTGGTCAGTTATGCCAGTAATCCCCCCAGTCAGGGCGGCTTATCCTGTCAAATTTCCGTGGTGACGCGATCGCTCGCAGACCAATCTCAAACCATTCTCCGCCAAACCCCGAATTATTTACAGATGTTCGGTCCTCTCACCAAAGTTCTCGATGTCGCTCAATCCCTGTCTCCCCCCCCGTCTTCTGAGGAGACCCCGATTCTTGTCGCCGGGGTGGGAACGGCACAATCGGCGTTACCCCTGGCCCAGCAAGGCTTTACCATTGATGCCCTTGATTTAGCTCCAGCCTTTGCTCAGCAGTTACGTCAGTGGACTCAAGAGCAGACTCTACCCATTACCGTCGTCTCGGAGGATATCCTCGACCCCTTGCTGACCCTCAAGTCTCAGCAGTATCGTCTCGGGATTCTTACGGATGTGGCCCCTCGTCTGGCGGATCTGGACGCGTTGGAACAGCTTTTGGCGAAGGTGGCCCAAGCGTTGCAGCCTGGTGGAACGCTGTTAATCAATCTCTTTTTGGCTCCCGAAGAGTTGCCCAGTACGCCGTTGCTGGAGGAAACCGCTCGTGTGTTTAACTCAACTCTGTTCCGGCGATCGCAACTTCAGTCGCTCCTGGACCGCCTCCCCCTGACGCTCATTGATGAGGTCTCGGTGATGACCTATGAACGAGAACATCGCCCTCAAGAGGGCCTCAAACTCGATCCCTGGTATGTTCGCTGGGCGCAAGGACAACAGGTGTTTGCAATCGAGACTCCCCCCATGGAACTCCATTGGCTGACGTTGCGGCGAGAGGAGACGGCTGAAGACTCCGATTCCCCCAGTCCCCCTAATCCTCTGTTTTCGACGGTGGACGCGGAGTTTTAGCAACTAATGCACTATCTCTTTATTGGGGGCGCACCTCGGACGGGAACGACTCTCCTCAACAGTCTCCTCTGTCGTGATGCGACCACCAATCCCCTGATTGCTGAGGCCAGTTATCTGGCCTACCTCGTCTCAACCTACAGCCGAGGTAAACGAGTCTGGCGGGTTGAGGGAGATGCCTATTTTGATGATCTCCAAGATTATGCCAATTTCTCTCGCCCTTGGTTGATGGCGTTTCTGGAAAAAACCGCTCAACGCTATCCCCAGGCCCAAAATTTGGTGTTGAAGTCCCCGGAACTGACCAAATATTTTCCGGATTTGTTTGAGTTAGTGCCTCAGGCCCAGTTTTTGATTTCTTTGCGAGATCCCTGTGATGCGATCGCCTCCCTGATGGATGTCGCCGACAAGCTGAAGCAGACTCAAGATAGCCCCACGTTACTCAAAATCCTGAAGCGAGGAGATGTCACGGCGTTGGCTGAGTTGTTCTGTGACTATTATCGCCCCTGTCAGCGTTACAAGGATGCTCAGTTTTGGCAGCAAACCCGTTATGTTCGCTATGAAGGCTTGGTTCAGCATCCTCAGGTGGCTCTGCGTCAGCTTGAAGTTTTCACCCGACTGCATCTGAGTCAGATGAATCCTCATCAACCCTGGCGTACAGAGTTGGACTTTGCACAACTCCCCCAACGGTATCGCCCTTGGTGGTCGACGCCTCTCTACGGTCACGGGGTGTCTAGTGCCAGTGTGGGCCGCTATCGTCAGGTTCTCTCTCCTGAACAGGTGGCTCTGATTCGTCAAGTTTGTCAGCCTCTGGGACTGTTTGATGACTCACTCTCTTAGAAGAGTCTCGCTGAAACAAGAGTTTCGGGGCTGGATATGGGGAAAAATAAAACTTTGCAGCCTAGATGTTTGGACCCGCGCCGCCCGCACCGGGGCAGCGGAGTCCTTGCCATTCATCTAATCTGAGCTAACATCTGATTGAATTCAGGCTGGATTAGACAATGAACTCTATTTGATAATTAGTATAGGAAATTTTCAGGAGTTTGTCAACCCCTAGTCTCGATTTTTTTGTAACGTTATAATACAGACTTGATTGATGTGACTTTAGCCAATTGAACCGGGACATTTCGCTTATTTTGCAGTGCGAACCTTAGCGAGATATTGACTGAAGAATGGCAATCCTCCGAGAGCGGGGAGGAAATAACGGGACGTACAGAGCAGCCCTAAAGCCGCGCCCACATTGGCATCGAAGAAGGGCTGATAAAAGAGAATCAGGGCAGCATCACGAGTGCCGACTCCGGCAAAAGTTAGGGGAAGCAATCCTGCAAAGATAGCCAGGGGAGCGAGGGCGAGGTTCGCCATAAAGGGAACCGTAGCTCGTAGGGCAAAAATAAAGAACCAAATCTGCATCAGGTGAAGAAACCAGATAAAAATTGAGATCGAGGCGATGATCACCAGTTGGCGCTTGTCTTGCCAAAAGTGGTGGTGCATTTCCTCCCAGGAGATATGTAACTTTTCTAATTTCTTGCGTAGCTTGCTCGGGGCGATCGCCTTAGTGCGTTGAAAAAACAGGTTAGCAAAAGACCGAGATGCCAGAAGCAGCAGTCCGAAGACTAAGCCGAACAGCACCATAGCGGTCATCGCCCAAAAGAGGAGATCCTTATCAGGATAGAAGGCGAGGCCAAAAACACACCAAAGAAACAGAGAGAGTAAATCTGACGCTTTTTCAAAAACCACTAAAGAGAAGGCCAGGGAGCCAGGGAGATAGCCGCGATCGCGAATAAAATAGGCCTTCGCCAGTTCCCCCATCTTCGAGGGCAACACCATATTTAAGACACTCGCCGATAAGGTGAGTTTCGTGGCTTCAGCAAGTGGAAAGGTTTGCTGGCGGGGCATTAACTGTTGGAGTCGCCAGGCTGTGGCCAGAGTCAGCGGGATGACCATCGCCAAACTAATCGCCATCCAGAGGCGATCGCAATTTTGGAACACCTGAACCAGGGCGGGGCGGTCGATTTGGGAATAAATGATCGCCAGGATCACTAAACTGACAACAATAGAGAGAAGTCGTTTCATGATGTGAAATTAACGAAGGGACTAGCTAAACTCTAGCGATCGCGAACCAACAGCAAAACCCCCTTTTCAATCTCTCCGGAGCGTTCAACAGCCAGCTGATTCTGCGAAAGCTGAAACTGAAACTCCGTCACATCTCCCGAATCAGGATTGCGGGCATAAATCGTTTGGCCATCAACCGTATAAGTCCCTTCCAACTCCCCAATGCGAATCGTCCCCTCCGAGGTTAACACCCAGACGAGATCCGCTTGCTGAGCCGGCGGTAAGGTGGTCAAATCCATCGCCTCTCCTTGGGAGGGAATATAGGATTGAGGTTCCCAACGGCCGACAAGAGTAGCAGACTCCCTCAGAGGTTGATCCTCCAAAGCGGGGTCAGTTCCGTTTTGAGAGGACGTTTCGGTGGGAGTGGCAGGAATAGCCGCACTCCCCTTTTGCCATTGCGTCGAAGGTTGAGTCATCGTTGGCGAGGCCGTCGATGCCGAGAGGGGGGGCTGATCCGAGGCCGACTCATGATCAGCACAGCCCCATAATAGACTCACAGTCGTCAGGGCCAGAACGGGAGATGAAAAGCGAAGCGTCATAGTGTCGGTGAGGACCAAAAAATAGGGTTCAACAGACAGCACACTGAACTAAGGCTAGCTTGTCTGATAGCCATGTTGGCTGAGAAAATCTGGAGTAATCGAATCGAGAGAACGAGAAGGGTCTAGCTGGTGATGAGCGGTGGAGCGGCCCTGAGCTAAAAAGGTTTCAACATATTTTCCCAAAATATCACCCTCCAAGTTAACCCACTGTCCAGGGCTGAGGTAACTCAAGTTCGTTTCTTGATAGGTATGAGGAATCACCGCGACGCGAAACCAACGGCGTTGGCGATTGCACTGGGCAATCGTTAAGCTAATGCCGTTAATGGCGATGCTACCTTTGTCCACGAGATAAGGAGCAATGCGATCGCTCCATTGAGACTCCTGTCGTGGAGGGGCCGTAAACGATATTTCCCAGGAATTGCCGGTCATTTCGGCGTTTTCGAGACATCCCACGCCATCAATATGGCCCGTGACAAAGTGGCCCCCAATTTTACTGCCCATCCGTAACGAGGCCTCCAAATTCACCGGGCGTCGTTGTTCCCAGGCCTGAGCCAAGCTGGTGCGATTGAGGGTCTCAGGAGAAACGGCCGCGACAAATCCCTGGGGTAAAATAGACTCAACAGTCAAACAGACCCCATCAACCGCAACACTATCTCCGAGGGCTAAATCATGGCTGATGGCCGGAGCCTTCCCACCAAGATAGTGGATTCGTAACTGACCATCACTAAAGCTATCAAGGGTGCCAAGGGCGGCAACAAGTCCGGTAAACACAGGGTATATCCTAAGTGAGACGATGTTTGAAACGATGTTTGAAACGATGTTCAAGACAATTTTGGGGACAGACTCTCCCCAGGCTGTCAGTATTGTAGCGTCGGTATTATAACGTCGGTCTTCCTTGAGTTCCCCTCCGGAGCCTCTTGGCTCATCGTTTAGCCTGTTGACGGGACATCTTGATGGTGGGGAAACCTGTTTTGTCCCCGAGGTTGTGAATCGGCTCCCTGATGAAGTCATAGGATATCGTAAATCCTAACAACTGTTTTCCCTTGTACCCGACCGTTTATCAAGAGGCTGGATTAATGATTGAGATGAAAATCGCTGGAATTGCCTTGGATGCAGCTACCCGCAGTCCAATTGTACTTCTGAGAGATGCCAGCGAGCGTCGTGCCCTGCCCATTTATATCTCCCAGGATCAGGCTCGTTCGATTATCAGTGCCATTGAACAACAAACGCCACCCCGTCCCATGACCCATGATTTGATGGTGAACATCTTGGAGGCCTGGGAATTACGACTCGATCGCGTGATTGTTCATGCTCTCGAAGATAATACATTTTTTGCCGTCTTAAAGATGGTGAATGCCGATGGTAAGGTCAAAAAAGAGATCGATGCTCGTCCGAGTGATGCGATCGCCCTAGCATTGCGAACGGATGCCTCAATTTGGGTGATGGAGGAGGTGGTGGCTGATGCCTCGATTCCGGTGGATCAAGATGCCGATGAAGCGGAACGACAGGCATTCCGAGAGTTTTTGAATAATCTGAGTCCCCAAGAACTCATCAAACGAGCGGGCCAAGAGTTTAGCGACTCGTGACATCCTCCCGACGCTGACCCGACAGGTACAGCGCGGGACTTAGGTTCTCGCGCCCTTATGAAGTTAACGTGGCAGAGGTTATGCAATATCGTCGATTTGGTCGTACCAACCTGCAACTGTCGGTGTTTTCCCTGGGAACCATGCGTTATTTGGCCTCTGAGGAGACAGCGATCGCCACGGTTCGCAAAGCCGTTGAGGCAGGCATCAATCACATTGAGACGGCCCGAGGCTATGGCAACAGCGAAGCCTATCTGGGGCGAGCCTTACAACTAGGGCTAGGATGTCCTCGCCAGGCCTTGCATATCACCAGTAAACTGCCGCCCACCTCAGATGGCCAGCAGATGGAACGTTGGATTGATGAGTCCCTCGATCGCCTCGGTTGCGACTACCTCGACACCCTCGCGATTCATGGTCTGAATACGCCCCAACAGTTAGCCAGCATCCAGGGTGCAAATGGCAGCTTAGCGGCGGCTGAGCGAGCCAGGAAGGCGGGTAAAATTCGTCATTTAGGATTTTCCACCCACGGCGACCTGGACTTGATTTTAGAGACAATGAGGACAGGGGCGTTTGAGTTTGTCAATCTGCATTACTACCTGTTTTTTCAGCGTCATCAACCGGCGATCGCCCTAGCCGACGCGTTAGACATGGGGGTGTTTATCATCTCTCCCGCTGACAAGGGGGGACAGTTGCATCATCCCCCTGAGCGGTTGCAACAGCTCTGTGATCCGCTTTCTCCTTTAGGCTTGAACTACCGCTTTCTCTTAAGTGACCCTCGGGTGAGTACCCTCAGTGCGGGGCCAGCCACCCCTGAGGAACTCGATGGGATTTTAGCCTGGGGCGATCGCCTCGACCCCCTGACGGCAACGGAACAGGACTGTTTAGGGCGATTAGAGCAAGAATTTGAGCAGCGGTTAGGGAGCGATGCCTGTCGTCAGTGTTACGCCTGTTTACCCTGTCCCGAACAGATCCAGATTCCCGAAGTGTTGCGGCTGCGAAATTTAGCCGTAGCCTATGAGATGGAGTCGTTTGCTCGCTACCGCTATCGTATGTTTGAAAATGCCGGTCATTGGTTTCCGGGCCGTCGCGGCAACCGTTGCAGCGATTGCGGGGACTGTCTACCCCGCTGTCCTGAACAGTTAGACATTCCCCGACTCTTGCGAGATAGCCATGCTCGTCTGGCCCCGCGCGAGGGACGACGACTCTGGCAAGAGGATTGAGTGGAGATCTCCTCTCATCGCCGTTAAACTCGTCACCGTTGGGGCAATTGATCTTCATGCCAAACCCCCTCGCGCAGCCAAATCCCGCCATAGTGACTAACCCGCTGGCGGCTCATGTAATAAGTCCAAACCGTCCCGAGCGATCGCGGTGGGGATTGGGGGTCAAACACCTCGATTTCGAGGCGATTGTACTCGTTTTCGGAGGGGGAGCGATCGCCGATGAATCCCTCCAATTGATCGAGTTTGACGAAGGCCTGAGGACTGTCAAACCCCAGGATAACCCCTGTGACCCAGCCCGGTTCCTGGGTCATGGCCGGGTAGTTAAGACGGGGTAAATGATAGAGTCGTCCGGGGGCCAAAGCGGGACCGAGGACTTGTACGCGATCGCCGCAATAGGGACGATGAAACCGCTCTCCAGGCTGGAGCGTGCCATAAACAAATACTCGTATCATCCTCCTACTCTCCGCCATTGTTGCGAGTCTTAGGCGTCCACAGACGCCACCGACATGGCCGCCGCTGCGTTCCGTAAACAGTCCATAATGTGCATTTCGTAGTCGCGAAATGTGGACGTTGCCTTGATATGATAGTCGCGATCGCCCGGCAATTGTACCACCACTTCTTCGCGCACTTGACCAGGACTGGCACTCAACACATAGACCCGTTGGGCCAGGAAAACGGCTTCCCCCACATCATGGGTAATCGTCAAAATCGAGGTTCCTGTCCGTTGCCAGAGATTGAGCAAAAATTCTTGCATGGTCTCCTTCGTTTGTACATCTAACGCCCCAAAGGGTTCATCCATCAGCAAGATTTTCGGTTCTGAGGCTAAGGCCCGGGCGATGGCCACCCGTTGTTTCATGCCTCCAGATAGCTGTTTCGGCAGCGCCTGGGCAAACGAGGACAATCCCACCACATCGAGATAGTAGGCGACTTGTTCGCGTTTTTCGGCTTTTGAGATCCCTCGCAGTTGCAAGCCAAAACCAACATTCTGGGCCACGGTCATCCACGGGTAGAGGGTATAGCGCTGAAACACCATACCGCGATCGCTTCCCGGTCCCATCACGGGACGACCATCAACCCGAATTTCCCCGGCTGTCAGCGGGTCTAAACCGGCAATCAAGCGCAGCAACGTCGATTTGCCAGATCCCGAGGCTCCAACGGCACAGACAAATTCTCCCTGTTCCACATGCAGATTAATATCTCTTAAGGCCACCAAGGGACCTTGACGAGTCGAAAATTGCTTATAAAGATGACTGACTTCTAAGTGCATGGATAGTCTTTCTCATTGAACGTTGAACATCATTCACTCGTCTCAACTTTCCGCCCAGCTACACCAGAGCTTTAAGGCTAGTCGAAACAACAAATCAATCGTCAAACCAATTAAACCAATCACCAGTAACCCAGCGAAAATTTCATCAGTCCGTAGAAACCGCTGTGCGACACTAATGCGCCGCCCCAGTCCCTCTGTGGCGGCAACCAACTCCGCAACAATGACCAAATTCCAGGAGGCAGCCATATTCACCCGGCTCGCATCTAAAATGCCCGGCAATACATGGGGTAAAATGACCTGTAGTAAAACTTGTTTGCGATTTCCGCCCAGGGTATAGGTCGTTTCAATTAACTCTTTGGGGACAAATTTCACCGCATCCATAATCATTAGGGTGTTGAAAAATAATGTCCCAATAAAAATCAAGAGGATTTTAGGGATCTCTCCCAAGCCAAAATAGAGAATCAGGAGGGGAATAAACGCCGGTGCGGGCATATAGCGCAAAATAGCGATCGCCGGCTCCATCATGGCGCGAATACTGGCGAACGTGCCCATCAGAACCCCCAAAGGAACTGAAATGATCACCGCCAGTGCAAAACCACTAAAGACCCGAAAAATACTGTAGATGATATCTTTTTGCAGAACCTCCGTGGACCAAAGACGGCCAATTGCCTGTAACACCTCAATAGGGGAAGGTAGAAACAGAGGTTCAACAATTCCTAAACTCGAAACAAACGCCCAAACAATTAAAGGACATAGCATTGAAGCGGCCATGAGCCGCCAATTCAGGGAGCGAGGGATTTCCTCGCGAATGCTCCAAAATAGATTAGGGGTTAAAATTCGGTGATTGTCAGATAAAGATGAGCGATGGGTTTGTTTCATCATACCAGTCCCTCATAACCTCAGTTGTTCGCAAATAATCCAGTTCAAATGATAGTCCCAATCTGGATTGGTCATCATCCTAGGATTGATTTGCCTCAGCATATGCCTTAACAAATTGATCATCAAAAAGCCGCTGCAAATCAGGCTTCTCATCAATAAACTCACTTGCCAATAAGAAGTCGGCAATTTCCTCAGCCGCATAGGGTAACGAGGTCATATCATTACCACTCTCAAAAGCGGCTAGATTATCCTCAATCGTAAAAATGGTCGTTCCAGCATCATAGGCACGATATTCATCCAATGTGACTCCAGCTCGTTCTGCTAAAATCTCATACGCCGAGTCAGGATTCTCTTCAATATATTGCAAAATATCAAACCAGGTATTGACTAAAGCCTGAACCTGCTCGGGACGGGTCTCAACCATGTCTCGGGAGACCACCAAATGGTCTGGAACGGCTCCAGGAAAGTCAGCAGAACTAAAGAGTTCCCGACTTCCTTCTCGCTCTAAGGCACGTGTTGTAAAGGGCGCAAAGACCCCCACAACATCCACCTGTCCTGCCACAAAAGCGGCGGCGGCTGCCCCAGTTTCTAAGGGTTGAATGGTGACATCATCAGGAGAAAGTCCCGCTTCCTCAAGTCCCAACAGCAAGAGGAAATGGTTGACCGTCCCGGCTTCAACGGCGACGGTTTTTCCTCGTAAGTCCTCCACTGACTCAATAGCCTCACTGACAATAATTTTATCGTTGCCCGTGGAATTATCATTAACCAACACCACAACCTGATCAGAGCCAGCGGCCACAGAACTAATGGTGTCGTTCAGAGTTTGGGTATTGGCATCAAGCTGTCCAGCGGCGAGGGCATTAATCGAGTCAAGATAGCCATCAAACCAGCGCAGAGACACGTCAACATTATTGCTAGCAAATAGATTTTCTTCCTCAGCAATTTGCCAGGGAATCCAACCGGGCCAGGCACTAAATCCCATCACCACTGGCTGGCCGCCATTGGTTACACCTTGATTATTGGTACAACTGACGATAATCAAGGCACTGGCAACAAACAGTCCTAAAGACGATAAAAGCGATCGGCGTTGCATCAGCTACAGTTCTCCTAAATGGTGTGACGTTTTTCCCTGGAATTGGCAATCTGAGATTGGCGATTTTAAGACACTAAGTCCTGTACAGCTGCCCCTTTTGCCGCTTGCTGACGGAGGGAAACTTGTAGCTGAACCCAGTTCAGCCAAGGTTTTAACCCCTCACCCGTTTTGGCGGAAACCGGAAATATTTGAACCTGGGGATTCATCTGACGGACGGAGTCGATAATACGATCGAGATCAATGTCCAAATAGGGCGCCAGATCCGTTTTGGTTAGCAGTAAACAATCGGCTTCTTGGAACATCACGGGATATTTTAGGGGTTTATCTTCTCCTTCCGTCACACTCAACAGAGCGACTTTGGCATGTTCCCCGACCTCAAACTCCGCTGGACACACTAAGTTACCAACGTTTTCGACAAAGACCAGATCTAAATCTCCTGGTTCATGGTCATGTTC
Source organism: Phormidium lacuna HE10JO (assembly GCA_900149785.2). Taxonomy (GTDB): domain Bacteria; phylum Cyanobacteriota; class Cyanobacteriia; order Cyanobacteriales; family Geitlerinemataceae; genus Sodalinema; species Sodalinema lacuna_A. The sequence continues at coordinate 11,679 of FSSI02000047.1, forward strand.
GAGGCTGTGCATTCCTCCGGCGACCATCTTGGCATCGAGGTGGCAGGAGCGCCCGGTATTAATGGCAATGACGGGGACATCGTACTGGCGTAAACGCTCGGCATCGAGTTCAGTAGTCATGTCTCCCTCAATGACGGCCATCCGTAGCTGTCCTCTCAGGGCGGTCAGGGTTTTTTCAAGAAGGACGGTTTTCCCGGCACCGGGGCTACTCATGAGGTTAAGGCAGTACACTCCCCAATCATCAAACTCGGCTCGATTGAGATTGGCGAGAGATTGATTGGCATGGAGTAGGTTAATGCCAAGGGTTGCATTGACGGTTTGGTGCATGGTGTTTGGTGTTTGATAGGGTACAGAAACTAGAGGACAGAGACTGGCTCATCTACAGCCTTGGCTGGGAACATCGGCTGCGGAGGATGCGGGACAAGGGTTTTGATTGATATCTGTGTCTATCTGTGCATATTCAATGCGATCGATTTTCAGTTCTCGTCCTGAGCGAATGTCCTCCATGGGGGCGCGACAGGTGGGACAGGCGTACTGCAAGCCCAGTTTCGGTTCGTAGTCGGCCTGGCAATGATGACAATAGGCAATGAGGGGCGTTTCCTGAATCTGTAAGCTGACCCCTGCGAGGAAGGTCTCGCGGGTTTGCACCTCAAAGGCAAAGCGTAAACTGTCGGGTTCGACGCAGGTGAAGCGACCCACAATCAGATGAACGCGCTCAATCTGGGGGCAAGACTCCTGTTGCCACCAGTCTTGAATCGTCAGAATTAAGGCCCGGGTCATATCGGTTTCGTGCATGGCGCTCCTTATTGCCAAGTATCGGTTTCCATCTGTGCCTGGGCATTGATATAGTCGGGTTTGCGTTGACGAGGCAGTTGGCCTGAGACAATGAGATGTCCCATCGCATCACAGATGACTCGGGTGGCCATGAGGGAGGTAATATCGCTGATGTCGTAGGGGGGAGAGACTTCGACGACTTCTAAGCCACAGACGGGGACTTGGCGGATGATTTTGCCAAGTAAGTAAAGGGCTTCACGGGGTAGGAGTCCGCCGGGTTCGGGCCAACCGGTGCCGGGGACGAAGCCGGCATCGATGCAGTCAATGTCAAAGCTGATGTAGACGCAGTCTGTGCCGTCGAGGGCTCGTTCTAGGGCGAAGTCTACGGTGGCGTCGAGTCCCATTTCGGTAATGTCGGTCACCGTTAGGACATTCGTGCTACGTTCGCGGCAAACTTTGACGCCTTTGCGGGGAACTTGCCAGCCGCCAATGCCGAGTTGGACGAGGTTTTTGGCGGGGGCATGTTCTAGGTTGGTGGCATGGAACCAAGGACAGGTGTGCATCCGTTCGTCTAGGTCTGTTTCTTGGGTGTCGGCATGACGGTCAAAGTGAATGATGCCGACTTTTTTATCGCCGAGATGGCGGCAAATACCGCGAACGGTGGGATATCCGATGGAATGGTCGCCGCCGAGGATGATGGGAAAGGCCCCGGAGGCGAAGACATGGGCGACGCCTTTGGAGATTTGGTCAAAGGATTTTTCGTTGTTGGCGGGGATGGTGAAGATATCTCCGATATCGCAGAGGGTGATTTGTTCTCGTAGGTCAACCCCCATTTCAAAGCTATAGGTGGAGTAGAGGGCGCTGATACGGCGAATCCCTTGGGGACCGAAGCGGGTTCCGGGACGATAGGTGGTGCCCGAGTCATGGGGAACCCCGAGGATGGCGACGTCGTAGTTACCGACGTTACGCACGTCTTCTAGGTAGGGGGCTTTGAGAAAGGTGTTGATGCCGGCGTAGTGGGGCAGTTCTCCTCGGGAGAAGGTGGAGATGGTGCGATCGCGAATACTCGGGGCGGCGTCGAGTCCGTATTCTAAACCTTGGGAAACTTCCTGTTGCCACCCTGTTAAGGGGAGTTGACCTTCGAGTTCTAAGGCGCGAGCGCCTTCAGTTTGAAATGGTTGATTGTTCGGGCTTTGAAAGGTTGGGTCTTGGGTCATCGTTACACTCTGAATTCATTAAAAAAGCCCAGGAGACTCGTAACGACACTCATGTCGCTTGGAGAACCTCCCGGGCTTTTATCCCGCCGTGGAACAGACTAATCTTAATTAATTCTTTGATTGTTTAATTGAGGTTAGTCTATCTGTTTCTCTTGGACCAGACGTTTGGGGCTAGTTACGGTCTGATGTTGACCGTTTATCGTCCATGAACCGGAACCCTAGAAACAATTTTTAATGTGAGTTTTAGGAATTACTATGCAAGTTCTACCATCTGTCCGAGGGAAAATCTGTAGCAGCGATTACAGATATTACAACGTTTCATCCTTATCGCTGTTGAGGGGTAAGGTGCGAATTCGTTGCAGTTGTGACATGGCCCATTTGGCGGTTTCTCGAACCTCGGGATCGGCATCATCCGTGCCATAACGCAGCACTTGACTGAGTTGGGCGATCGAATCATAAATACGGGTTAAATCACGAATGGCATTTTTGCGAACTTCAGCACTGTCATCTTGTAGGGACACCATTAAGGCCTGTTTCATGGGGCGCAAATTGCGGGCACTAATTTCCGAGAGAACCGCCAAAATGGTACTCCGTTCTTGAGAACTGGCATCAGTTAATAAGTCCACCAGGGGGGTAATGGCCCGGGAATCTCCCCGTTGTCCCAACTCCCAGATGGCTTTGCGCCGCCGTTCGGGATCTGGATGTTGTAAGTCTAAGATTAAGGCCTCGACGATGCTCATGCGCGGCAGTCGGGTTAAGGCGCTGCTGCTGGGCTTTTGGGGGGCGATCGCCTGGCGATCGGCGGCGACTGGGGTCTTCGCGGTCACGGGCAGATCTGGGGGGAGATCCCGAAAGTCCGGCGACTCTTGTGCCTTGACGGGGACGTCCGGGGTCTCCCAGGGAGAGTCTTGGGGGGGGACCTCAGGGTCTGGGGGCGTATCTTGGGAAACGTTGCCGTTTTCGGGGTGGACTGATGGGGTCAGATCTGGGGGGTTCTCTGAGGCTGGAGTGACCTGGGACTCCTCCTCAAGGACTGGCTCTTCCCTGGGGATCCCTTCCTCATCCACGTCGTCTCGAAACGCTTTGAGTAAGACAATGAATAATCCCCCACCCATCACGACTAGGACAATCCCGCCGGCGATCCACCACATGAGACCTAACCCTGATGAGGTGTCGTCCTGGGCCGCTGCGTCAGATTCGTTTTCAGGGTCATTGTCCGGATTCTCTAGGTCTAATGGCCCTGAGTCGGGATCTGGGGTCGGTTGTTGGGCTTGCAGACGATCCCAACTATCTGGGCCCATAATGCCATCGACTTGTAAGCCTTCTTGTTCTTGTAAGGCTAAGACGGCGGCTTCGGTTTCGAGATCGAATTGCCCGGTAATGTCACCATCGTAGAACCCGGCTGCTTGCAGTTGTCGCTGTAAGGTCTCAACGGCTTCGCCGTTATCGTCAAGCCGAAGGGCGGGGCGAGTCTCGGGTGAGTCTTCGGAATTGGTTTGGGCGAACTCTAACTCGGATAACTGTTCGGCCAAATTGGGGGCAAAGTCGGGGAGTAGGTCAATCGTCTCGGGGGAATCGGTCTGAGCGATCGCCGTTGATGTGGTCAGAAAGCGAGTGCTGGCGATCGCCCTCGGACAAGCTAAGCCCCATGTCAAGATACAGGTCATCGGAACCATCAACATCCGTATGCCCTGACGCAGCGACAGCTTGCCCCAAGTGGATAGATGTAGAGTCAAGGAGAGCGGATAATTGGAGGCTGACACCATAAATTTCGGTCACGCATACGAGTGGACGAGGGTTAGATGCTCCAATCCTAGCCTTGAGACTGGGAAATTTGATGGGCGATCGCATAAATTAGGGGCGATTCGTTCGCCAGAGGCAACACCGGTGTTTCCAACGGCTTCTCCATCTATCTCGATGTGGTCTGTGGCCCGGATGAGTCGGAGAGAGAAGCCTCTGCGTTTAGAGAGGATGGGGGGGGTGGGATCTCTGAGAGATCCGGCGATCGCCGCCAAGATAGCTTGGGCAGTTTTTGACGGCGTTCGATTAGGTAGACGCTACCGAGAGTTAAGATGGCTCCAGTCATCTGTAGGGGGGTCAGCGTTTCACCGAGCAGCCAGTAGCCAAAGACGAGGGCAAAAACAGGGGTGAAAAAGGTCAAGGAGCTTAGACTGGTCAGATTTCCTTGAGCCGCGAAATTAAAGAATAACCCGTAGGCGATCGCCGTGCCAAAGAGGGTCGCGTAAGCCAAAGCGCCCCAATCCCAAGCTGTCAAGTGTTGCCAAGGTTCGCTCTCGATTCCCCAGGATAGGCCCAGGAGGGGGAGAGCGCCCAAAATGGCGTGCCATCCCGTGGCCACAACAGGGTCAACATACGTAGACACTTTTGGCATCATGACAGTTCCTAAAGCCATTGAGAGCGACGCTAGGAGCATCGTGGCTTCCCCGAAGGAAAGACTCTGACCAATACTAACCGATGAACTTGCCGCCCCTGAGGTTGAACCGAGGTTCAACAGTTGCATCAGCCAATGTTCGGGCAAGCCAATGGCGCTGATCCCGATGAGTCCGAGAACCAGGCCGATCCCTCCCCAAACGCCGATATACTCACCCAATAACCACGCCGACAGGAGGGCGACGATTAGAGGTTGTGAGTCAATCAAAACGGAACCGAGGCCCGCGCCGGTGTCTTGTAGCCCCCAAGCCAGAAATCCTTGAAACAGGGTTCCATCGACCAATGCAAACAGCGCGATCCAGCTCCAGGCCTTGATTCCCTGAGGTTGCGATCGCCCACTCCACGCCGCCGCCATCAGAATCAAGAGTCCCGCCGGAAGTAACCGGATAGCGGCCATAAAAAAGGGGGTGGTGTGGGGAATCACGCCTTTCATCGCCACCATTGCCGTTCCCCAGAAAAAGAAGGGACTCAATAGCACAAGAACAGATTGCCAACGGGACTGAAGCAGTGGCTGAAGCATCGTCAGGGTTTTGTAGAGGGCTTATATCAATATCTAGTCGTTTTCATTGTAACGATTGATTGATTTTTGTTAAGCATCACGGCGATCGCCGGCCGGGAAACGGACCGAGGGCGTCGAGGACTCGGCCAAGGGGGAGAGCTTCCTGGTAAACTCGGTTAGCACCGATGTCCCGAGCTGGGACTTACTCAATTCGCAGCGTCTTTGTCCCGTATGGTCTGGTTTTTCAAACGATTTCGTTCTAAGATTGCCCGCATTGAAGTCTCTGGCGCGATCGCCTCAAAGACTCGTCAAGATGTTCTCAAAGCCCTACAGACGGTAGCCGATCGCCGCTATCGCGCCCTATTGCTCCGAATTGATAGCCCTGGGGGAACGGTGACGGACTCCCATGAAATTTATCAAGCCCTGCTGCGACTGCGCCACCAGCATGGAGTGAAAGTCGTGGCCAGTTTCGGGAATATCTCCGCCTCAGGAGGCGTTTACATCGGCATGGGAGCCGAAAAAATTGTCAGTAATCCCGGAACCATCACCGGCAGCATTGGCGTCATTCTGCGAGGGAATAACCTAGAGCGATTATTAGATAAAATCGGAGTCTCCTTCAAAACCATCAAATCAGGTCCCTACAAAGACATTTTGGCCTTTGATCGCGAACTCAGCGAGGGAGAACAACAAATTCTTCAATCCCTAATTGATAACACCTACGACCAGTTTGTCACCACCGTGGCCACAGCCCGTCAACTTCCCGTTGACACCGTACGGGAGTTTGCCGATGGCCGCATTTTCAACGGAGAACAGGCCCTCAACCTGAAACTCGTCGATGCCATTGGCACCGAAGAGGATGCCCGACGTTTGGCAGCAGAACTGGCGGGACTGAATCCCGATGGCGCTGAACTCGATGAAATCGAGACTGCCAAACCCTGGTGGGCCAAGCTTCTGCGCTCGGGGGCCTCAGGATCTCGTCTATCCGCAACTGGGGAATGGTTAGAATTTGAACTGACAACGAACGGAATGCCCCTGTGGCTGTATCGCCCCTAACATCGCGGCGATGGCCCCGAGTCCCTCATTCAATATCGTCAAGAGTAGAGTATGGAGGTTTGTGTAGTGGAAGCGGACTGGACTGTGCGCGCAATTCGAGGCGCGACGACTGTTCCTGAAAATACGGCCGAGGCAATTCGCGAGGCGGTGGCGGAACTTCTCGATGAACTCGAACGGCACAACAGCTTTGAACCTGAACAGATCGTCAGTGTTACCTTTTCAGTGACCCCCGATCTCGATGCCCTCTTTCCGGCCTCCGTGGCTCGACAACGCCCCCATTGGGACAATGTACCGCTCCTCGATGTGCAGCATATGAGTGTCAAAGGGGATCTCGAACGCTGTGTGCGCTTTCTCCTTCATGTCCACCTCGATGCCAAGGCTGAGTTGTTTCATCCCTACTTGCGTCAGGCTCAAGATCTACGGCCCGATTGGAGTTTATCCTCCTCTGTTGGCTCCTCTTAGGGGACGGTCTCTTCTCTATGTTGGTGCGTTTACAAATTGCCAATTTTGCCTTGATTGATGACCTCGATCTGAGTTTTGGAGCGGGGTTAAATGTCTTGACGGGGGAAACTGGAGCCGGAAAATCGATTGTCTTAGATGCGGTGGATTTGGTGTTGGGAGGCAAAGCCAGTCGCCGGGCGATTCGCACCGGAGCCGATCGCGCCCGAGTCGAGGCCTGGTTTAACGGGTTTGGCCCCCCAGAGGCGGAGTCCGCCATCGCCTGTTCGCGAGAACTCCTGCTGGGTAAACGTGGCTGTCGCAGTAAATATCGCCTCAATGGAAAGTCGGCCAGTCAACGGCAGATCCAACAGCTACGGCAGCGTCTCGTTGAAATTGCAGCTCAGGGACAGGCGATCCAACTGGCTCAACCCCCTCATCAGCGCCGACTATTAGACCTCTATGGCGGTCAAGAGCTGCTGAAGGTACGCGATCGCGTTGGCCAGGACTATGATGCCTTACAGCGCTTAAAACGGCGGCTTCAGGAGTTGCAGCAACTCGAAGAGCAGCGATCGCAACAAGAGCAATTATGGCGCTACCAATGGGAGGAACTCAGCCGCGCTCAGCTGACGCATCCCCAGGAACTCCAAGACCTAGAAACCGAGGCCCAGCGCCTCAACCATGTGGTGGAGTTAAAGCACCAAAGTTATCGCCTCTATCAAACGCTCTATGACAACGACGGCGAAACCGCCGCCGCTGATCTGTTAGGACATGCTGAAACGCTCCTCCAAGACATGGTTCGCTATGACAAGGAGTTAGCGCCGCTGCTGAGTTTAGTGGGGGAGGCGTTGGTCCGGGTACAGGAAGCCGGCGAACAGATCAATCGCTATGGCGATGAGTTAGAAGCCGATCCCGGACGCTTACAGGAGGTCGAAACTCGCCTTGGGCAACTCAAGCAAATCTGCCGTAAATATGGCCCCAGTTTAGCCGAAGCCATTGAGCGCCACGAGAGCTTGCAGCAACAGCTCAATGACTTGGAGAATGGGGAAAAGAGCCGGGATGAGATAGAACAACGCTGTCAGGAGCAACAGCAACGACTCCATCACAGTTGTCAGCAGTTGCGCCAACAGCGCCAACAGGCGGCCCACCAACTTGAAGCTCGCTTGATTGCCGCCTTACAGCCCTTGGCGATGGAAAATCTAAAATTCCAAGTGGAGTTGTCTCCCAGCGCGCCCAGTCGTTGGGGGAGCGATCGCGTCGGCTTCTTATTTAGCGCTAATCCTGGCGAACCCCTAGAACCCCTCGGGGATATCGCCTCTGGGGGAGAAATGAGCCGCTTTCTGCTGGCCCTCAAGGCCTGTTTTAGTGAAGTCGATCCCGTGGGAACCCTGATTTTTGATGAAATCGATGTCGGGGTCTCGGGACGCGTCGCCCATACCATCGCCGAAACTCTCTATCGCCTCAGCCGCCATCATCAGGTTCTCTGTGTGACGCACCAACCCCTGGTGGCGGCCATGGCGGACCACCATTTTCAGGTGGTGAAACAAGCGGTCAGCGGGGGGGAGACGGCGCGAACTCGCATTGAGGTGCGATCGCTCAATAGTGATCAACGTCGTCAGGAACTGGCCCAACTCGTCAGTGGCCAGGGTCAGGGAGATATCGACTCAGGCGCCACCCAGGACGCCGCCAACGCCTTCGCAGACTCCCTCCTCAGTCGCGCTGAGCGCTTGCGTCAAGAGTTGTCTATCGTTGAGAGTTGACCCGGTCAGAGTTGACCCGGTCAGAGATAACCGGTTTCCCCCCCCAATCCTCAGCGATGAGTTAAACTTTTGCCAAACCTTGGCCCAAAATAGCCAAAATGTTGCCCCGAGTACCACGACGGGCCAAACCTAGCCGATAATAACTAGCACATGAAGCTATAGTATCCGGCTCGGCCACGCCAATTCACCCTTGCTTGGCTCCCCCTAGAGCGAGAGAAGGGTACACTGGTGATGAGCCGGGATTAGCCATTCCCTGTGCCGTTCTCATTGGAACCAACTCCCTGATCGCCTCCGTTGCCTTGTCTTAAGGGACATCTGTACCCTGCATCTGTGGGAATAGATGTCTCAGCGAGTCAAGTCCCAGCGTCACCCCAAGCGTCACCCAAAGAGTTATGACATCAGCATCTCCTAACACTTCCGTCTCTCACACCGACGCGACGATCGATGTTACACCTCACGGTAGTAATGACCGTCATGAACCCTCCAATCATCAGGCTTCTCCCAATAGTGGTAGCAGCGCCTTAACGACGACGAAGGGCAGTTTTGGAGCCTTTCTAGCGCCGCTGAATCGGGATAAATTCACCGATGTGGTGCGCGGCGTTGAGGATAAACTGCGGGTGGTGAATCAAACCCTAGGAATGCTCGACAGTTTACTCGACAGTCAGGGATTTGATGCCATCCTCGATGAGATGTTGCGGTCGATCGCTCTGAAGACGGGGGAACTCCTCCATGCCGATCGCACCACCATTTTCCTCCTCGATGAGGACAAAAATGAACTGTTTACCCTCGTGGCCAAAGATGAAAACGGCAATGCGTTAGAAATCCGGTTCCCAGCCACGGCCGGAATTGCTGGGGAAGCGGCCACGGGTAAAAAAGTGGTCAACATTCCCTACGACTTCTACGACGATCCGCGATCGGGAACGGCTAAAAAGTTCGATAAAAAGAATAACTATCGAACCTATACCATGTTAACCATGCCCCTCCTGAATGAAGACACTCAGGAGTTAGTGGCCGTGGTGCAACTCATCAACAAACTTCAGCCGGAACTCGATAACCCAGAAACTCCCTTAGACGAAAAAATTGATCGCGTTGGCTTTAGCGCCGAAGATGAACAGGTCTTTCGCGAATTTGCCCCCTCGATTCGCTTGATTCTAGAATCATCTAAATCCTTCTACGCCGCCACCCAAAAACAACGAGCGGCCTCGGCGTTAATGAGTGCGGTCAACTCCCTCAGTAAGAGTAGTCTTAACCTCGAAGATACTCTCAATCGAGTCATGAGTGAAGCCAAGGGACTCATGAATGCCGATCGCTCAACCCTTTGGCTCATTGATGAGGAAAAGGGTGAACTTTGGACGAAAATACCTGGGGTGGGGGAATTGCGGATTCCTCGCAATGCCGGTTTTGCGGGGATGGTAGCGGAGTCTGAGGAACCGCTGTTAATTCCCTTTGATCTCTATGATGATCCGCGATCGGAAACCTCCCAAAAAACCGATCAAAAAACCCGTTATCGCACCTGTAGTATGCTCTGTATGCCGGTGTTCAACTCAGATGATGAACTCATCGGTGTGACACAGCTAATCAATAAGAAAAAACAGGGAGAATACCCAGATTACGACCCAGAAAATTGGCCCCAAGCTCCTGAACAATGGAAAGCGAGTTTTAATCGCACCGATCAGGAATTTATGCAGGCGTTTAACATCCAAGCTGGGGTAGCTCTACAAAACGCCAAACTCTTTGAAACGGTTAAGCAACAAGAACAACGACAAAAAGACATTCTCCGAAGTTTAACCAATGGGGTCATTTCCACCGATCGCCAAGGGGAAATTGTCGCCGCCAATGAATGTGCTAAATTGCTTCTTGGCTTTGAGGAAGAGGCAATCATCGAAGGGTTAAACCTCAAAGAGATGATTACCCTACGAGAAGGTAAATTCTCCGATTGGTTTGAAGCCGCATTACATCCCCAGGAAGAGAAAGACCGTCAACAATACTATCCCAATCAAATTTTAGAGATTGAAACTGCCGTAACCGGCCAAAGTGTCAATCTTACGATTAACTCGATGTCGGATGTAACAGACTCTCAAAAAGTAAATGGAGCTTTGGTGGTTCTCGAAGACATCAGCGATGAGATGGAAGTCAAAAACTTGATGTATAAGTATATGACCCCAGAAGTCGCTGAAGCGCTCCTAGCCAGTGGAGATACCGGGTTAGGCGGTAAGCGTAAACATGTGTCGGTGCTATTCTCGGATATTCGCAGTTACACGACCTTGACGGAAAAATTACAGCCTGAAGAAGTCGTGTTAATGCTCAATGAATACTTCGAGGAAATGGTGGATGCGGTCTTCCAATATGGTGGAACCCTCGACAAGTATATTGGCGATGCACTGATGGCCGTGTTTGGCTCTCCGGCACCGTTAGAAAACTGTGAGTGGTGCGCGATTCAGTCCTCGATTTCCATGCGCTACCGCCTCGAAGAGTTTAACCAAAAACGGATTAACGAGGGTAAACTCGCCATTCAAATCGGGATTGGGATTCACTCGGATAGTGTCGTCAGTGGCAATATCGGGTCGAGTAAACGGATGGAACTGACCTCGATTGGGGACGGGGTGAACCTGGCCTCACGGCTCGAGGGAACGAGTAAGCAATACGGGGTAGATTTGGTGATTAGTGAGCAAACCTATCTCCCCAATGCCGATCGCGTGGTGGTTCGGGAACTCGACTTCATCACGGTGAAGGGGAAAACGCGCCCGGTTAAAATTTACGAGTTGGTGGGAATTCGCGACGGGGATCTCGCACGTCCGATTTCTGAGGTTCAGCAGCAAATTATCCACTTCTACCATGAGGGTCGCCGCTATTATCTGCAACCGGCCCTGGAAAAACTGGCCCTAGAGGACGTGATGCCGTTACTTGAGCAGTTAGAGGCGTTATCGGAGGAGGCCGTTAAACAGGTGTCCTTTGATGGCGATAAGCTACTGCGGGATATGCTCGGGAGCTTACCTCGCGAAAGCTTGTTGGCGATTTTAGGAGAAGACACCCTCAAACGTCTGCTCGTGACGGAGAATTTGGAGGAGTTGTCCGATGCTGATATCCATCGCTTGCTTCCCTTTAAACTCAAGCAAATTACGCCTCGGCTGCGTAAGAAGCTTTGGCTGGCAAAGGTGAAGCAGTTTAGTGCTTTTCCGGAAGTCCGGCAAATTCTCGAAGAGGAGGCGGCGGAACTGTCGATGGCGCAACTTCAGAAGTTTGTGGAGTTGGCCCGTCCTCCTTATAAGGCAAAATCAAAGCAGTCGTTCCATCAGGCTCGTCAGGCGTTTGAGCAGGTGTTGGCCTTAGACAGTAAGAATAAGGCGGCGAAACTCCATGTCGAACGCTGTATGTTGTTTGAACAACAACCTCCGAGTGAGGACTGGGATGGAGTCTGGAAGCTGACGGATAAGTAGATGCAGATTCCTCAATCCCCCAGAGTTAATCTCTCAGAGAGCGTTGTATGCTGTTCAGACAGCGGTTTGTTTGAGATACTTTGGAGAGATGAAGGGGCGATCGCAGGTTTTGAGTCGTTTCTTGAGTCGTTTCGTTTGTAAGCAACGTTGTAGGTAAATCCGTAAACTGTGCCTGACATGACCAACTTAAACTGGCAGCCCTCAGAGTATGAGTGGGTTGAACAAGTCCGACAACTCCTCCTTGATTTAGCTCGCTCCTGCTTGGGGGATGTTCCGAAATTGCCGATGCACTTGGCTCAAAAGGCTCGACCAACGGCTGAACAGGCCACTCGGTTATTAGAGTCGGCCCGCGATCGCGGTTTAGGGGAACCTCAGTGGCAACAAATTCAGGAATTGGCTTGGGTGGCTGATGTGCGTCAGTTATTCTTGGAACTGGCTCAGGTGTATTTGTCAGATTTACCCCGACTCCCGGAGAATCTCTCGGCCCGCAGCTTGAGTCTCTCGGAACGAGCGCAACGGTTGTTAGACCATCCCACGGCTGAGGATTTTCACCCCCAAGCGACTCCCCCAGATCTAGGACAAGCCGAAAGACCCACGGAAACACGGGCTTCTGAGTCCATGACGGAGACGGAGACTCCAGGAGCGTTATTACGTCGGTTGAAACAGTCACTGCGACACCAGCGTAAGACCAGTTCTAAGGCAGATTCGGCGGAGTGGCAACAGCTCTTCAATCTGTTGGATTTGGCGGAGAGTCTTTATCAGCGCTTGAAGGAGTAGGGTGATCCTTCGCGGAGTATTAGTCCTTTGATGTTTTTTAAGTGTGATGAACTCATGATGGCGTTTCCTGTGTGGTCGCGGTTGGGGGTCATGTTAGGGGCGATCGCGCTGATCCTGAGTCCTCAAGCCAAAACGATGGCTCACTCCCCGGCTGAATCGATGCAAGCCTTTGAGGCGCTCTGTCGGGAACAACCCCTCGCCGGCGAGGGCCAACAGACTCTTGATGTCCTACTGGAGTTGGCCGATAGTGACGATTGCGCGATCGCCGCTCGGGTTCTGGCGAAAACCAACGATCTCAACTTAAGTGTGCAAGAGCTATCGGATCTCTCTCCCCTCAGTAGCCTGGCTCACCTGACTCGTTTAGACCTCAGCATCAACCAAATCTCGGATATTTCTCCCCTAGCACCGTTCAGCCGCCTGGACACCTTACTGTTGTCGGGAAATCAAATTGAGGATCTCTCGCCCCTGGGGGAGTTGGATCTGCAACAACTGAATCTCGATGACAATCAGATCTCGGATCTGTCACCTCTGCGCAATAAAACCAGCCTCACCATCTTCACGGCTCGGGATAATCAGATTGAGGATTTAACCCCTCTCCAGGATTTTCCAGTGGTGACGTCTTTATTTTTGGAAGGAAATCGCATTGAGGATCTCTCACCCCTCGCGAATCTTCCCAGCTTGGAGGGGGCCGATCTCAGCCGCAATCAGATTCGGGATCTTCGTCCCCTGGTGGCCATAGACAATCTCGTGTGGATCGCCCTCAGTGATAACCGCATCAGCGATATCTCTCCCTTGGCGGAATTACCCCAACTGGTTGAGTTGGATTTGAGTGGAAACCAGATTCGTGATCTGAGTCCTCTCAGTGGGATGTCCAATGTCAATGAGTTATTTCTCGCTCGCAACCAAATCACCGATGTGACGCCTCTGGGGAACTTGACGCAATTGATGGCCTTGTTCTTGGAAGGGAATCAGATCGTCGATATTACGCCTCTGTCGAATTTGCAAAATCTCAGCCGGCTGACGCTGATGGATAACCCCATTGACACCCCCACCTGTCCCGTTGAACCCGAACGGGCCTGTCGTTTTTAAGTGTCTCAGTATCCTGTCTGGGGTCTGATCAAGGGTGGAAAAAAAATTTGTTGGACCCTCTTGCGATCGCTTGTAGATTTGCTATAATGGTGAAGCTGAAAAAACATGGCGGGCGTAGCCAAGAGGTTAAGGCAGTGGATTGTGGTTCCACCATTCGTGGGTTCGAGTCCCATCGTCCGCCCTCCAAAAAGCCGCTAATCCCTGAGATTAGCGGCTTTTTGACGTTAAGATGGCTTTAAGATGGCTTTAAGATGGGAAAACTAGGCGAGATGTTTCCTAAGCCGACTGTTGGGCCACTTCTTTCGAGTCTTTCGCAGACCCCTGGGTTCCCAGTTGAATTAGCTCAATTTTATAGCCAGTGGGGTCTTCGACAAAGGCGATGACCGTTGACCCATGCTTCATCGGCCCCGGTTCACGGACCACTTTACCCCCCCGTTCCCGGATGGCGTCACAGGTTTGATAGATATCATCAACCCCCAGCGCGATATGGCCATAGCCGTCACCGAGATCATAGCTGTCCACGCCCCAGTTATAGGTCAACTCAATCACACTATGGTCTGCTTCATCACCGTAGCCCACAAAAGCGAGGGTAAACTCGCCACCGGGATAGTCTTTCTGACGCAGTAAGGTCATCCCTAACACGTCACAGTAGAATTTAAGAGACTCTTCCAAGTTGCCAACACGTAGCATTGTGTGTAGTAGTCGCATAAATGCTCCATTGAATGATTCTGTCTTTCAGCCTAACGCAATCCCTGAACGGATTACCACAGATATTTGGGAGCGTCAAGAGTGACAATGGTTGAGGCTAATGCTAGGCTGAGGGGGTTTATATCTAGCGAATTTTTCGCAAGATGAAGATTTGTGACCTGTTCTAATTCACCTGTTACAATGACGGGCAACAGGTGGCCGAGGTCTGAAATTTACTCATGCTATACTCATAGCGACACTTCAACGTTTCTATATCTTAGAGATTACCAGTATGAACACTTTAGTCAATAGTCTAAACAAGGTGTTTATTATTGCGTATAAAGAAGCCACTGATCAGTTAGAAGCTTATCTTAAAGAAGAAGGGTTTGATTGTGAGGTCTTACGTCAAGAAAACAAGCCCGAATACCAAGAATTTTCACCCAGTTATCGCTGTCTTTTGAACCATCGCCAAGCTTGGCAAAAGGCAGCAGATAGTCCGCAACCGAGTTTAGTTATCGAAGCCGATTTTGTGCCGGTGAAGAATTTTGGACAGCTTCCGTTGCCCTTTCGGAAAGACAGTGAGAAGATTGGCATTTCTTGGATTTATACTTGTGCGCCTCAAGTGTATTGGGTGTCTGAAGAGGGATATGCTCAAGGATTTTCAACGTCAACGGTGGCTTATATTATTAGCCCTAAAGCTGCAAGGTGTTTAATGGAGTTTGCTGACCAAGTGGGGCAAGAAACGGGTGGTAAAGTCTATTCAACCTGGGATTCTCAGGTGGATACGGTGTTGCGATCGCATCAATTTAAAAACTTTATTCCCTTCCGGAATTACGGAGAACATGGTGGAATCCCGAACCCAGAACATCGGCAAAATGGCTTAAGTCCTGGTCATCAAGCCGATGTGTTGTGGGGAGATCTGGCTTGGACTCCTCTGTATGCTAAAGAGTATAATGTCGCTCAAATACGCCTCAAAGCACGAATTAAAGGAGTTCTTCGCGTACTCAAAGGAAATTTCTTGCGGCGCAAAACGGTTCAAAATAGCAGTGTTCCTGGCCGCTTAATTCGCTTTTGCGTACGTCGTCAACTCACGAAAAATCTATAACTGGCAGCCTATGACTGGAAACTGCCTATTTCTAAAGTTTTTAGATCAACCTTCTCAATCAACTCTAAATCAACTGTAACTTAGCTTAGCACTGTAACTTAGCGATGATATTTTACCTCACCACTCGGGCTAACATGAATGTGATTAACTGGTATTTGGAACAATGGGGGAACCCTCTCGCTTCCAATATCTTGCCAGTTGCGTATCATGATATTTTCAAAAAGCGAAAGCTGCCTAGCGGAACCTATATTTTTGCAGATATTGAACGACTATCGGCAGCAGAAACGGAACAAGCGGCTTGGATTTGGACTCATCTTCAAAAAAACAAAGAAACGCGACTCTTGAATCATCCGTTGTGGTCAATGTGTCGGTATGAGCTACTCAAAACGTTATACAATCACGGCGAAAATCAGTTTAATATCTATCGGTTAACGGAAGATATCTCAGCAGTTCAGTTCCCCGTATTTGTTCGAGGTGAAAACGATCATAAGGGAAATCAAACCTCGTTATTAGAAACCCAAGCTGAACTCGATCAGGCCATTGCTGCGATCGTCAAGCAAGGGGAAAGTCGCCAGGACAAAGTCATTATCGAATTTTGCGATACTCGTGATGATCAGGGGATTTTTAAAAAGTATTCTGCGTTTGCGATTGGAGATGCGATCGTTCCAGTTCACGTTCGCTATCAAAAAGATTGGGTTGTGAAAGCCAATACCTTAAAAACCGATCAACGAGAACAGGAAAATCAAACCTATGTCAAAACCAATCCCCACGCTGATAAAATTCGAGAAATTTTTGACCTAGCTCGTATCCAATATGGTCGCATTGACTACAGTTTTTCCGGTGACTTAATGCAAGTTTGGGAAATCAATACCAATCCAACCATTTGCCACTTTCAAGACTCTCGTGAGTCCCCCTTAAATCGTCAGGTTGCTGAGCAATTAGAACAGGCGTTTACCTCGATTGATCATCCATCCAACTCGAAGGGTTCCATTTCAATCCCTCCTCAACCGAGTTCAGACACGCCGTTAGAATTTGTCTCGCGCATCAGCGAAGCTGCCCCCTGGTTACCAAATTCCTATCGTGTCACCTTAAGAAAATCTCTCAGAAAAGTGATTAAAACCCTCAAAAAATAAGCCTCAAGAATAAGCCTTGACCGAAAACTCTTAATCTCTTGGATCAATCTCTTTAATCCCTAAAAAGTAACGCTGACAACTTGAAGTAACTTGAAACACTATGGATTCTTCGCACCCTTATCAGACGACTCCCTACCCCGATCCAACGCTGAACTTAGATAGCCCTACGTATCCATCTGTTCTTGAGCAATTTGGTCACAACGTGAGGCGAGTTCCTCAACAGATCGCCCTGGTTGATCGTCATAAACAGTGGACCTATCGTGAGTTAGATGAGTCGTCGAGTCAACTGGCTGAGCAGTTGCGAGATCGGGGACTTGGATCGGGGGATGCGATCGCCATCTATGCTCATCGCAGTGCTAGCTTAGTTTGGGCATTACTCGCTATCCTGAAACTCAAAGCGAGCTTCATTATTTTAGATTCAGCCTATCCTGGCTCTCGTTTACAAACTTGTTGTCACCTAAGTCAACCCAAAGGCTTCATTCACCTGAGTTATTCGGGAAGTCAGGCTGAGGAATTGCCCCTAGAACTACAACAGTTTATCGATGGTGGTGATGTTTCCTATCTCCATCTCCCCGCCATTCCCAATTTATCTCTAAATGACTCATCGGAGGCGGAATCTATTATAGGAAATCCGTCAGATCACGGGTCCACTAACAACGATGATATTGCCTATATTGCCTTCACCTCTGGCTCAACGGGACAACCGAAAGGTATTGTCGGAACCCATCAGCCCTTAGCTCACTTTATTGATTGGCATTGTCGGCGTTTTAACCTACGAGAGTGCGATCGCTTCGTCTTACTGTCAGGGTTAGCCCATGATCCCTTATTACGGGATATCTTTACCCCCCTTTGGCTGGGAGCGAGCTTATATATTCCCGACCAAGATATCCTAGAAACCAGTGGCAAACTCTGTCAATGGATGCAGCAACAGGAAATTACCATCGCCCATTTAACACCCGCTATGGGACTCCTCCTCACACAAGGGACAACTCCTGACACTAACTCTGACTTAATTCCCAGCTTACGCTATCTGTTTTGGGGCGGCGATGTTCTCACTCAAGCCGACATTTCACGCAGTCAAAAACTCTCTCAACGGGTCACGAATGTCAATTTTTACGGAGCGACAGAAACCCCCCAAGCGATGGGTTACTATATCGTTCCTGAACATTCTGATGTTGTTAGCAAAAAATTGCCCATTGGTCAAGGGATTGATGGTGTTCAACTTTTAATTGTTAAAGAGGATGGAACTTTAGCCGTTGAGGGCGATCGAGGTGAAATTTGCATTCGCACTCCCTATCTTGTCCGTGGCTACCTCAATGATGCTGCCTTAACCGAGTCTAAATTTATGGCGAACCCCTTTCGAGATGGGGCAAGTCGAGACAGCCGCGATCGCATCTACAAAACTGGTGATTTAGGTCGTTATTTGGCGGATGGCAACATTGAGATTCTTGGACGAATCGACAACCAGATTAAACTGCGGGGATTCCGCATCGAGCTGAGTGAAATCGAATCCGTTTTAGGGCAATATCCTGATATTCAACGGGCTGTTGTTGTTCTTCAATCGTCTCAAACGGGTTCTAAGCAGATGGGTTCTGATCAGACGGGTTCAACGACGTTAACGGAACATTTAACAGCCTATTATCTAACTCGGGAAGATACGGCGATCGCCAGGAGCGATTTACGTCAATTCCTAACCGATAAATTGCCCTATTACATGATTCCTCAAGCCTTTATTGCCATCTCAGAGTTTCCCTTAACTCCCAACGGGAAAATTGATCGTCAGGCGTTGAGTCAATTAGAACATTCACCTCAAATCACATCCACCTATCAAGCCCCTGAAAATGACCTGGAACAGCAACTGGTTGACATTTGGCAAACTTGGTTAAAGTCGGAGCGAATTGGCCGACAAGATAACTTTTTTGACCTCGGTGGTAACTCACTATTAGCCATTGGCCTATGTCGGGATATTGAGACGGCTTTAAATCGCTCAATTCCTATCTCCGCCTTATTTCAACATCCTACGATTCAAGACTTCGCTAAACTTCTTCAAGATGCTCCAGATGACCTGCAAGAGTCATCCCTAATTACCATACAAGGGAAGGGACGTCAAATTCCTATTTTCGCCGTCCATGTTTTAGGAAAAGGTCTTCAATACTATCGACCTTTAGTTAAATATCTTGGAGATGATCAGCCTCTCTATGGATTATCATTTAATCTCTTAGATGATGCCGAAGGACGATCTAAAGGAATTAAGGAACTCTCAGAGATTTATATTAAAGACCTTAAAACCCTTCAGCCCCATGGTCCCTATTATCTCTTGGGTGTTTCCATTGGTGGACGAGTCGCCTTTGAAATGGCTCAGCAATTACAGGCTCAAGGGGAAGAGGTGGCGTTGTTAGGATTAATTGATACAACAGCCCGAACGGGGGTAAAACACTTACCCCCATCGTCTCGGGTGTCGGGACATTGGGGTAAGTTCAAGCAAGAAGGCTTCCGCTACATCACCCGCAAGTTGAAATCGCGATTTGGACGCATTCAATATCGACTCAAAGCCATTCGCGCTGAAATTTATCAGCGTTTTGGTCAGCCAGTTCCTGATGAGTTGAAATCCATCGCCAGTCTGGAGACGAACATTAAGATTAAGAAGCAACATTTTCCCCAACCCTACAGTGGAAAGGTCACACTGTTTCGAGCGATGGGACGACGGGCGGAAGTTGGGACGGAAATTGATCCCCAGTATGGCTGGGGTGACCTGGCTGTTGGTGGATTAGATATTTATGATATTCCTGGGGATCATTTGCTCATGTTGCAGGAGCCGAATGTTCAGGTTTTGGCGGAAAAAATTCAGGACTTGATCGAACAGTCTCTGAAGAATTAGGAAGGACAGTTAGACTCACCGAGTGAGGATATGGTAAACGCAACCTCACGGCTGATTTAGTGTCGGTCTAAATAGAGTTTTTTCCAAATAAATAAGGGACTGACAAGACAACTTTTAAAAAATTGTAGTTCTGCGGCAGCGACAACGTCACTATCTAAGACATCTCGGTATGTCCAGAAATGGCGCAGCAGCTTACGAGAGTCATTGACAAAGTAAGCGGCGATAAAAAAGGGTTTTTGCCAAGATTTATAGTTGAGCATCCGCGTGCGGTGACGGCTTAAGCCAACTCCTTTAAAAAACTTGATTAGGTAGTCTCGTTCAAAGCGACTTTTAGGAATATGATGATAGATGTGCATTTGGGGATTATACCAAATTTCCCATCCTGCTGTTGCCATGTAGGTGAGGGCTTCGATGTCTTCTCCTTTGGCTGTTAATGAAGTTCCAACGGGACCTTGAAGGACTAATTTTTTAGGAACGGTATCTAACCAGACTTGTTTACGGATGACCAGTCCAGCACCGGGGGGATAGACTTTTTTCTGAGCGTATTTATAGGAGGTATAGCAGAGGGGTTTTTGTCCCCGTTCAATGATAGGAATAAAGTTGGCAATGCGTTGAAAGTTGGGGGGAGGAGTGACTTCATATTCCCCATGAATTTGTCCGCTATAGGCGCCGGCTTGAGGATAGTCTTGCCCAAATTGATAGGCTTGAAACACCCAGTCATCTGCCGGGTAGTTGTCATCATCGAGGAAGCCAATTAGGTCGCTTTGGGCTTCTTCGATGCAACGAGCGCGCGCATAGGAGGCGCCTTGTCTGGCTTCAAAAAAGTAGTGGAGTTGGGAGTGAGAGGGCCAGGTTTCTTGATGGGTTTTGATGATGGCGGCGGTGCGATCGCAACTGTTGTTATCAACAACGACAACCTCCCACTCGATCGCCTCGGTTTGAGTTTGCGCTTTAAGACGTTCTAATATCTCACCAATACGCTGTTCACCATTGTAGGTACGGATGGCTACTGTAAAATCCATAGAACTTTGAGCGTTTTAAGAGTAAGGTCTTGACAAATCAAACAATATACCCTCCATTCTATCACGGGCGATCGCCATCAGAGAGTAAGGGACAACAACAAATCTGACGCACCGGAGGGGCTTCAACCAGTCCTAACGCACAAACATTGGCTTTAAAAAAGGGATTGCTGTTGCGAACCACCTCAACCGCTCGCAGCACCTCAGGGGGCGATAACTCTCGGGCTAAAGTGCAATGAGGAACCCAAGCCTCAGGACGATAATAGGCCACGGCATCAGAGCCAATCTTGTGAAGCTGTCGATGAACCGTCTTATGTAACTCCAGCAGTTGCGTTGTCACCACCGGCGCCAGGAACACCACCCCACCTCCAGTCGAAAACAAACCGAGAGACGAAAACTGAATCTCAAACGAGGAGTGGTGAGCGGCGACCTCAGCGAGAACGCTGGGTAGAAGCTGCAAATCAGCATTGGGGAGAACCGCCAAACTCAAATGGGGCTGGCTGTGAACTCGCTTAGCCATCGAAGAGGCAATGGCCCCGACCTGAGACCACAGTTGACGAACCTTCTGTGAGGCCACCTCATCAAAATATAACTCAATGGCATAGGTTTGTTGAGACACCACCATAACCGCTCCAGACCCAAAAAGTTCCTCTATCCTAAAGTTCCGTGGTTCATCCTAGCAAGCGGGTCAATCGCGATCGCGGCGAAGTCTTGCGTGACGTACTCCCGACGCCGACCGCTAAGCGGTACGGCGCGGGCTTCTCCTCCCGTTACGGGATTCGCGTTTTATAGTGAGGCGAACGCCCAACCCCACTTTTTTGATGAGTMCCCCAGAATTMACGTCCCGTGGCATMGACGCACCGCAATGCGGGCATTCATGCCAGCGGTCAGACAACTCCTTGGGAACTCGGTTSAGGCAAATTGCACAATGTTGGGAYGTGCCAGCGGGRTTWACCTTCACAACCAACCGCCCAGCTTTTGCAGCTTTGTACGGAAGGATTTCGTTCAGGAACCCAGCTATCCCAGCATCAGCAAAACTTTTGTTTAGTCCCGACTTAGCCGATTGACCGTTGGGGAGGAAAGCTCCATCCTCACCCTGTTTTGGCTTATTGCGTCGGGCCAGATTGGAAACTTTCAAATCCTCCACAAAGATTACGTCAGCTTTGGCCACCAACTCGCCAGCCGTTTCAAAATGCCAYTGCYKMCGCTGCCTCGCAATGCGTTGATGCAGCTTGGCAATACGCTCATTGAGCTTGCGAYGTGGTTTTGAACCTTTAGCCCTCGCATCTCGTTTAGCCTGGAGCTTARCCAACTTATCTTCGGCTTGCCGATAAAACTTTGGCGGCTGCTTCGTGGTGTCATCTGAGCAGGCGATGAAGTATTCCAACCCTGCATCTACACCAATGCTATTGGTTTCGGTGGGWTGTATCTCGATCGCTGGCAAGTCAGGRACGCTCTTGTCTTCAAGGGTTAACGTAACATACCAGCCGTCTGCCTTTTTTGTTACCAAAGCCCGCTTAATCGTGAACCCATCTGGCACTCGGCGATGTTGAATMAACTTGACTTCACCCAGCTTGGGTAGTGTGACTTGATTGCCCTGGATGCAGTCGGGTTTGACTCGCTGATAAGCAAAGGTACGATAGCGATTCTTACCCTTAAATCTAGGCTTACCGCTACGTTTGCCGTTCTTGTCTCCCTTGATGAACCGAGCAAATGCGAGAGCTACCCGCTTCACCATGTCCTGTAAAACATCAGCATGAATATCCGCGTACCATTCCCGATCCTGTTTAAGTGAGACCAGGGAGCGTTTTTGTCCATAGTATTCGGGCTGTTCTCTGGGTTCAGCGAGACGGCACACCAAAGGGCAGGCATTAACAGGACACCGATTCATCTCCCACCAGTCAAAACGATCTGCCAACAGGTAGTTGTATTGGCAACGCAACATATCGAGCCACTTATCCATGCGACATCGTTGCTCGAATGTAGGCAATAACTTGTACTGGTAGGCTAGTTTCATGTCATGATTGTAGCATATACAAATGTGATTGCTACTCATGAAACAGATAAGCCTTAGAATCTCGGACGTTGAAAAGCAGCATTTAGACCGATATTGCSAACTCACGGAGCGCAATCAAACCGACGTTTTGCGTCAATACATTAGAAGTCTAGGCATTGATGGGGCATTGACCCCCATCAACGCCCCCGCTATTCCTCCCGACACTGACCCTTCGGGTACAGTGCGGGGCTCCTAGCGGTTAAGCTGAGAGAAGCCCTCTATGATAGCAAAACTTATTATGAAATTTCCTAAAAATCCGTAAATTTAACGAGTTCAATCCTGATGGGACTGGGTAGCCTAGATACCATAGAGTTCTAACTTA
>FSSI02000029.1:0-57981 GCA_900149785.2 Phormidium lacuna HE10JO
AGCGTCAAAACCGGGAAGTGGAGGTGACCCTTCGCTTAAGAGCTGGGGCGGTCAACGTTTATCCGGAGAAAAAGTTAAGTCCCAGAAAGCATAAAACGCAAGGTTTATCCTTGGTCGTCGCCGAGGAAATCCGTTGTGTCGACGTGAAAACCCAGGAAGAGCTGTCCCCTACCCAAGAAGCGGCTACCTGGTATTTATTGACCAGTCTGCCAATTGAGACCCGAGAGCAGGTGATACGGGTGACCCGCTTTTATGCCCTCAGATGGCAAGTCGAACGCTTTCATTACACTCTCAAGTCCGGAGCCTTGAATGTGGAAAAATTACAATTTGATGATATCCATACCCTAGTTAACGCCTTGAGCTTTTATTCAGTGGTCGCCTGGCAGCTACTGGCCCTGACTCATGGGATTCGGGAAAATCCTGAACAATGTCCCCAGGTGGTGTTTGATTCGGAGGAGGTGACCTTGTTAGAGAAAGTCTCCTCTCAAAAAATCGTTTCTCTTGGCCAGGCCGTCTTAGCCTTGACTAAACTGATTGGCTTTGCCCCGTCGAAAAAACAACCCTTTCCGGGAGTGAAAGTGCTGGCTACTGCCCTAGACCGCTTTTTCTTTATGAAGCTAGCTTCTCTGGGGTCTTCCGGGGTTGAGAGCTAGAGGTCTTCTGGACCTGACACCGGTCTCGTCCCAACCACCGCTCTGGCCTCGGTCGCTTTTAAGAGTCTCAACCCGGTCGAGTTCCCCAATCTTGAACMCGACCTTCTGTATGATGTCTTACAGTGAACACCCTAATCCGGGAAAGTCACAACGGTGGCTCGGATTTGGCGTAAAGTTGGGTTAATCTTGGGTCGGGCTGGTGGTCTGGCTAGTCAATCGTCCCCTCCAGCGACGGTTTGGCTCAAGATTTGCACTCGACCTGACAAACCCCTACAAGATTAGCTCCCGGGAGGGGTAGGGACTGTTTCGAGGGGAACTGTCATTGAGTATATTTACTCATTCTCCTAACTGAGATGCACCCACTTTAAGTTAAAGTTATAATCTTGTTAAGCTTAAGTCTTAAGGAACAATAGTCCGGACATTTTTCTGAGCAAGCGCTGAAACCCTTGTTTTCTCGTTGGCTAGGTCACTGTGGAAGAGGGCCGAAACCTGCATTCTACCGTTGGCTTTCAAAAACTGTCCGGAGTATTGCCAACGAGACTACCTTGCACTTGACGACCCTTTCGGATGTAGCTACAATGTAATTACATTCTGCCTTTGAGATCATCTGAGTATGAGCACAGTGATTAGAACCCGAATCGTTAAAATTGGCAACTCCCAAGGTGTGCGTATTCCTAAACTGCTCTTAGAGCAAAGTGGTATTCAGACGGACGTTGAAATCGAAGTGGAGGGCGATCATCTCACGATTCGCACCGCACGACGGTTACGCAACGGCTGGGATCAAGCCTTTGCAGAAATGGCGAAAGAACAAGATGATGTTCTTCTCGATCAAGTCAACAGTACCGATTGGGAGCAAAGTGAATGGGAGTGGTAGCCAAGCGTTTCGATGTTTTTTTGGTTAATCTTGACCCCACAATTGGCAGTGAAATTCAGAAAAAACGACCCTGTGTGATCATCTCACCGGATGAAATGAACCGTTATATTGCTACGGTTATAATTGCACCCATGACGACAAAAGGGAAAGCCTACCCGACGCGAATTTTATGCCAGTTTCAGGGTAAGGAAGGGAAAATTGTTCTGGATCAAATCCGCACCATTGATAAAACTCGATTGGTCAAAAAATTGGGTAAAATTAGTCCAGATGAGCAAAGAGGCGTTCTCGATACCTTGGCTGAGATGTTTGCCGAATGAGCCAATTGGGGAAGTATTACCCCACCCTATATTATCCAAACCTCAAGGGGGCGATCGCTTGTGAATATTGTTTGAGCTATATAAAAACCTCGTGGGACTTCGATAAGAAAACAACGACCCCTGATGACTTGATATCTCTGGTGTCATGGCTTCATTCTAGCCATGACACGCAGCTTTAGCAGAAAATTCTCCGGAAATCGTCCCCTAAGGACCAAAATACTCCGGCGTGAAATTGCCATGGAGACCATAGGGAATGTGATACTTAAGATGCAACCGTGCTAGAGGACCATTCTCCACCGCTTTCGCATCAAAAATCACGAGATCACTACGATGATGTTCCGCATCATACATCAACAGTAATAGCCAACCGTCATCCTCCTGGGTTCCCTGGGGATGAGGAACAAACGTCGGTTCTCCCGTGAATCCCCGTGGTGCAAAACTCCAAACTTGACGTTCTCCCGTGAGGCGATCGCACTTCATGACTCCCTGTAACGGCGCATTTCCTGTTTCTCGGTGAGTCGTTCCTAAATACAGATAACGAGCCTTCCGTCCCACGTTCTCGGGATGCAACACCGGAAACTCACAACAGCGAGATTCAACCACCTGGTGGCTGACAGTTTCTTGCTCTAAATTGAGGCGAAAAGTCCACAGTTGACCTTCAGGAATCGTATCAAAATCTACGTCCCGAAAATCAGAATCAGCGGTGGGTTGAGGGAACGAATCATAACAAATGGAATCGACACAAATTTCCCCGTTTTCTTCCCAGGCGTTGGCGTGGTGGAAGACAAAACAGGGTTCGGTATCCAAGATTTTCATCTCCCCGGACCCATCGCGAGGAATCACAATCACTTTGGTGGAGGTTTTGGGATTAAATTCAATACATTCAGCGGCTCCCCGGAATCCCAAGAGATAGGGAAGGGGATTAAAAGAGACGGGATTTTGGAAGAAAATGCAGTAGTTGGGGGTGATGGCCATGTCATGGAGAAAGGCGAACCCCGGAATGAAGCGGGTTTGTTGGCGTAGGAGTGTCCCTGATGTGGCAAATTCGTAGAGTTTAATGGCCGTAGAGGGACCGGGTTTGACGGCGAAGTTCACGAGACAGGGGTCGCCGTTGTCTCGCTCGGAGTGGGGATCGATGTGGGGATGAGCGGCGATCGCATCTCCCTCGTCTAACACCCCATCGAGGCGATCGAGGCCCAATGTCTCTAATGTACATGGATCTAAGCGGTGGGGTTCGGCGGCTTCCCACAACGCCAGCAACTTCCCACCCCAGTAGATGACATTGGTGTTGGCGATGTTCTTGAGGCGCGTGTCAAAGATATTGGCCAGCCAACCGCCCGGTTTTTGAGTGCCGAAAACCCCCCGATATAAGGGTTTCCCGGCTTTTTGTTCCTCTTGAAAGCCTTGGGTTTGCACGAAGCGGTTGCGGAAATAGGCTCGTCCGTCTTTGAAGGCGATCGCACAGACCATTCCATCGCCGTCAAAGGGATGATTCACCGGATAGCCGTTGATATCGAGTAATCCGGGTCCGACGCGAAATAGGGTTCCGCAGAGGTCTTGGGGAATGTCCCCCTCTAGGTCATCTAGCCAATACTCAGACTCTTGATGCTGGGAGAGATATCCCTGTTTCCAATCGTCGCGGCTGTAGTCTTGGGGGAGAGAACGAGGTTGGGTATACACGAGGTTTTTAAAGAGATAAATCGACAAATAACAAGCTTGTTATCACTAATGTTACATATTGTAACGATTTATCCCAAGCTGCGACGGGGATTGCGCCCCAGACTTCTGTACAATTAAGGGCGATCGCACCCTGTTACGGTTGAGTTATGTCTGACGGAGAACGTCTGCTTCCCCCCAACACCCTCTGGACACGAACCCTCGAACAAACCCAGTTCGCGCTCGATTGTGGTGCACTCCAACCGATTCCGACGGAATTTCAGTATTTGCAACAGGGAGAGATTCGCTTTCTGGTGCGAACTCTAGCCAATATCGATCGCAAGGCTAAAGCCAAAGCCGCAGAAACCCGTCAGACTCAAGAAACGGGGAAACCCTTTAACCCCTTCCTTCCCTACGATGAAAAACTCTTTGTGGCGGATCTGTCAGCGAGCCATCTCTGTCTGCTCAATAAGTTTAATGTGGTGGAGCATCACCTGCTGATGGTGACGCGGGAGTTTGAGCATCAGAACACCTGGCTAACGGTGGCGGATTTTGCGGCGTTACAGATTGGCTTGCGGGAAATCGATGGCTTGGGGTTCTATAACGGTGGAACCGATGCGGGTGCGAGTCAACCGCATAAGCATTTACAACTGGTTCCGCTTCCTTTGATGCCTGATGGCGATCGCTTGCCGATTGAGGCGGCGATCGCGCAGACTGAGTATGATGGGACAGGACTCAACAAAATCGGTCGATCGCCTTGGCTTCCTTTCACTCATGCGATCGCACCCATCTCCCCCAACACCTCCCCCGAACAACTCCAGCAGCAGTATTATCGTCTCCTAACCGCCGTGGGGTTAATCGATGCAACTCCCCGCACAGAGCAACAAACGGGAGCCTATAACCTCCTGGCTACGCGAGATTGGTTGATGGTGGTTCCGCGATCGCAAGAAGGATTCGCCGGAATCTCCCTTAACGCCTTAGGATTTGCTGGCGCTTTACTGGTTCGCGATGATGCACAATTGCAACAACTCAAAACTCTGCAACCCCTCAACCTCTTAGCCAACGTTGTCTCGAACCCCTAACCCGAAATCTGTTGTAATTTTGGCTGGGAACATCGCCGTGAAACAGCCAGAACTCTCCATTTGGGTCGATTTTTCCCGACTTATCTCCATCTCGTCTCATTTGGCAACTTAGACGCGTGACGTTTGACGGTTGACAAACCATTTTTCATGAGTTAGACCTGTTGGGTAGTGTAACAAAATAGTTGGCAATATCTCATAGCAGATGATGTGTTGTGGTGACGATCCTAGCGGATTTGAGAGTCATTCTAGTTCCCATCCGTTATCCAACTCTGCTTTGTTAAAAAATACTAAAGACCATGAAGGGAATTTGCAGTTTGGGTAACGATGTTGTTTTCGATCAACTGGTGGCGTTGCTCAATAGTATTGACGCAGTTTTAGGAGCGCAAACCCCAGTTTGTGTCTATCCTTTTGATGATCGCACCGAACGAATTGCGGCTGAGATTGCCAAGCGTCCGAATGTGACATTGTATCGCGATCGCCAATCCATTGAACGCTGGGATCGTTTTATGCAAAATGCGGCTCCAGAACGCCTAAACAAAAAGAAATTCAGACTCTATGGCGCTCATCGGCGTTTTTGTGCGTTTGACGGCCCATTTGACCGTTTCATTTATATGGATGCTGACACATTAGCCATGAGTTCTTTGGATCATGTGTTCCAAAAGCTGGACGATAATGACTGGGTTGTCTATGATTTTCAGTTTAAAAATGCCAGCAAAATTTACAATTTAGACATCCCTCAATTATACACCCTATTCAGCCAAGAGCGTATTCAATCCGAGGTCTTTTGTTCCGGATTTTACGGCGCTCAGCGCGGTTTGTTTGATGAATCGCAACGAGAGGAACTTCTAAAGCACTTAAAATCAGGAGACTATCAATATCTGTATCGGGGAGCTGGAGAACAGCCGCTGTTAAATTATATGGTCATGCGATCGGGAATTTCAAGTTATAATTTTGCCAACCAGCTTCCCGCCGATCAACGAACAGGATGTAGTGCCACCTCGAACCATTTTGAGGAAAAAAATCATATCTTATATGATAAGGAGAATCAACTCACCTACATTCATTATATTGGAGTTCAGCCTAACACCATTCAGCAAGTCTGTCAGGGAGAGAATTTAGATTTTCCTTATCGTGATCTATTTCTCTACTATCGCTACTTGCACGAACCAGAACAGCGTCCAGTTTTTAGAGACCCCCCGAAGCCTCGTCATCGCCAACAGCCACCCAACCTCGCTAAACGCCTGCTTCGTAAATTCACTGCTTTTCGTAATTAGGTCTCTATTAGGTCTCTATCAGGTCTATTTTGATAGCTCTTATTTTGATAATTGTGGCATCAAAAAAAACCTAAATTTCCTCCCAAAACCAGGTCTAATTACACACCTCATCAGAACAAAATAAATCTTCAAAAATCACCATTCAAAAACCATGAATAACGGTATCTACACATTTGCCAATGATGCTGCCTACGACCAACTTGTTGCTTTGCTAAACAGCATCGAAGAAAATGCTAGTCCTGATATCCCCGTTTGCATTATCCCCTACAATTCCGAAATAGATAAAATTAAACAAGAAATCAAAACCAGACCTCATGTTTTTTTGTTTGACGACCATCAATCCATAAACTTTTGGGAAGATTTCATGATTCAAGCTTGGACGGCAAATACAACCGCACAAAAACTGTGGAAAGAGCGAAAAATGCCATCTGTACGCCGAGTGAACTTTGTTAGAAAGCTCTGTAGTTTCGACGGGCCATTCGACAAGTTTATTTACATGGATACCGACACATTAGTTATGAACTCACTCGATCCAATTTACGCTAAGCTAGATAGCTACGATTGGGTTGTGAGCGATTTTCAATATAAATCTGATCTAAGTTATATTTTCAATCCCGACAAACAGGATTTGTTGGAGGAAATTTTTGGATTAGAAAAACTTAAATCGCAAATCTTTTGCGCTGGCTGGTTTGCGTCCAAAAAAAATGTCTTCACTCACGAAAGAATCTCGAAGTTGCTCGGCTATTTAACCTCAGGAGAGGCTGAAGTTCTTGCTTTACGAGGCTCAGACCAACCTCTCTACAACTACTTAGTTTCTCGCAGTGGAATTTCTTTTTACAATGTTGCCTACAATAAACCAAAACAAGCGACGGGGAGCCATTGGTCTTCCAACTTTGAAGTTACTGATTACCGACTATATGATAAAGGACGACCTATCACCTATATTCATTTTATGAGCATCCCCGCTTCTAACTTTAAGCGACTCTGTAAAGGTGAAAATGTGAAGATCCCCTATCAAGACGTGTTTCTGCATTATCGCTACTTAAAATCCCCGTCAGACCATCCCACTTTAAAAGATCCCAGTCTCTTGCTACAATTGAGAAGACAATTACGACAGAAAATTCGCACCATCTTGAACAAGGTAACGTTGAGACTCGGTTGGAGTTAGTCCCGATATTGGGGTGAATCTTAAATTTGCTCTCGATCGCAGGAGAACGTGAGCTAGAGACCAACCTCCTCGATCTAAGTTACCTTGAACCAAAAGCCGCTATAATTCTACGTTTGTAGTCTTATTGGCCGTTGCGATCGCATCTTTAATATCTATGAAAACGAGTCTCATTGGAATCGGCGTTGTTATTCTTGGCGCAGGAATTGCGCTAGGAGTCAGCAACCCTAGCCGCGAAGACTATCAAGTCTATGCTGGAGAGATTCTGGCCACACATCTCAAAGAGGACGTTTGTACCGACTTAGGGGGAGGTCAAGATCTCTGTCAGTCCTTCGTCGAAGATAGCCGTCCCCAACTACAACGCATTATCGATCGCAACACCAGCCGCGACAACTTCTTTATCTTCAGCATCTACCGCACTGAATTGGCGCTCCCGATTCCGATTCCGGGAGTCCCCGAAATTCACGCTGAAACCGTTGGCGGCTTGACACAGTTCCACACCTACCAACTCGAAGAACGATAATCGCTATTAAGCAATCGAACGGTTCAAACTGGCAAATTCTGGGTCGCCGTCTGGCGACCCCAGGACTCATAAGCTTTCTCGCGACTGCTAACACCGCAGATTTCGGGCAAAATGTAAAGTTTTAAGAAGTGATCCTTGCAGACTGGATAAATCGCTATAAAGTGATTAAAGTTTAAACGCTTCTATATCATCTATGAGTGTTCAATTAGCCAGCTTGCTGCGAGACGGGACAGGACAGGCCCACACCGCCGCCGAAAACACGGCCTATATGAAATGCTTTCTCAAAGGGATTGTCCAGCGAGAGCCATTCCGGAAACTCCTCGCTAATCTGTATTTTGTCTATCGAACCCTAGAAGAAGAACTCGAACGTCACGGCGACAACCCCGTCATTGCGGGGATACATTTCCGAGACTTAGAACGAACCCCCAGTCTCGAAGCCGATTTAGCCTTCTATTATGGCGACAACTGGCGTGAAGAGATTGAACCCCTCGCCGAAGGCGTCACCTATGTCAATCGCTTGAAAGAGGTTTCTGAGACTGAACCAGAACTGTTGGTGGCCCACGCCTATACCCGCTATATGGGGGATTTATCGGGGGGACAAAGCCTGAAAACTATTGTTCGTTCAGCCTTGGAACTTCCCGAAGATCAAGGAACTCGCTTACATGAGTTTGCGGCGTTCCCAACTCCCGAACGTCGGCGCAATTTTAAAGTTCAGTACCGAGATGCGTTGAATCAACTTCCTGTGGATGAGGAATTGGCCCAGCGGATTGTCGAAGAAGCCAATTTAGCCTTCAAACTCAACCGGGATGTGATGCATGGATTAGAGGCGGATGTCAAAGCGGCCGTTGGGGATCATGTGTTTGATTTACTGACTCGCCAAGATAAGCCAGGAAGCACAGAAAAAGCTCATGCGATCGCCAGTTAATTGAGTCGTTTTCCTCTCGACGGTTCTGCACTCTCTCTTGACGTTCAGCTGCGGCGATCGCAGGTTAACTGAATCCGCGATCGCCGTTATTTTTTGCAACCAATTCCCCATCTTTTGTTCTAACTTGTCTTGATTCTCATGGAAGTTTCCACACAATCCGTTCGATTTGACGCTCAACTATTACAAAAACACAATCATCCCACCCCTCGCTACACCAGTTATCCCCCCGCCACAGAATTGAGCGAGGACTTTGATGAACAAGAGTTTTATCAGGCGATCGCTCGTGGAAATGCCAAAAAAACTCCCCTGTCGCTGTATTGTCACATTCCCTTTTGTGAGACAGCCTGCTACTTTTGTGGCTGCAATGTGATTGTGACGCAGCTCAAAAATAAAGTCGTCAATCCTTACCTGGACTATCTCTTTAAACACATCGAACAGACCGCACCGTTGATTGACGGCGATCGCCTCGTGCAACAAATGCACTGGGGTGGTGGAACCCCGAACTATCTCAATCCTGAACAAGTCGAACAACTTTGGAACAAACTGCACGAGCATTTTAACTTCGCTGAAGATGCTGAAATCTCCATCGAAGTCAATCCTCGCTACATTGATCGCAACTACATTCTTTTCTTACGACAACTCGGCTTCAACCGTATTAGTTTTGGGATTCAAGACTTTAATCCCCAAGTGCAAGAAGCCATCAACCGGGTTCAGCCAGAAGAACTGCTCTTCAATGTCATGGCCTGGATGCGAGAAGCGGATTTTGAGAGCGTCAACGTCGATCTGATTTACGGACTTCCCTATCAAACCCTAGCCAGCTTCCGGGAAACCATCAGCAAAACCATTAAACTGAATCCCGATCGCATTGCAGTGTTTAACTTCGCCTATGTTCCTTGGATGAAACCCATCCAAAAACGGATTCTCGAAGAAACCCTCCCCAGTTCCGAAGAAAAACTGGAAATCGTCCACATGACTATTGACGAATTGACCGCGAAAGGCTATGTCTTTATTGGCATGGATCACTTTGCCAAACCGGGGGATGAGTTGGCGATCGCCCAACGCAAAGGCAAACTTCACCGCAACTTCCAAGGATATACCACCAAACCCGACTCTGAACTCTTTGGTTTTGGGGTAACATCCATCAGTATGCTGCATGATGTCTATGTGCAGAATTACAAAGGCTTGAAAGACTTTTACCGAGCCGTTGATCAGCAAAACGCACCCATCGAGAAGCTCGTCAAACTCGGGAAACCGGACAATCTCTTGCGTCGGGACGTAATTATGGAATTGATGTGTCACTTCCGCCTCGACAAACGGGAGATTTCCCAAACCTATGGAATTGACTTTGACGAGTATTTCGCCCTCGATTTGCAGATGTTAAACGAGTTTGAAAAGGATGGCTTAGTCATCAATGGCTGTGATATTCTGGAAGTGACCCCCAGTGGGCGTTTAATGGTTCGGAATATCGCTTACTGTTTTGATGCGTATAGCCGCGATCGTAAACAACAGCGATTTTCTAAATCAATTTAGGTTGTTGTGTTAGACCCTATGATCTAGTTTTGAAGCAAAACCTTAGATTTTAGCTCCCAGGATACTCCCCATAAATGGGATGGCGCTTTATGGTCATCCCATTTATCCCTAAAATGGAGAAAGTGCATAGCCTTTCACCATGTCTCTCGATGAGTAAAACTGTCTATCCCGGCGAAATCTTCCCCAATACCGACGACTTCGACGAGGGGATTCGCACCCTCCTTCCCCGTTACAGTGAGATGCTCGATAGCATCGCTCGCTGTGTTCCGAGCGACTGTTCAACCATTATTGATCTCGGCTGTGGAACTGGGGAGTTGAGTTTGCGGCTGTTAAAACGCTGTCCCCAAGCGCAAGTTCTGGCCATTGACTACTCGCCACGCATGGTAGAATTTGCCCACCAAAAAATCACCCAGGCCGGCTACAACAACCGCTGGGAGCCGATTTGCGCTGATTTTGGTGACCTAGCCTCTCGCACTGGAGGCGATGTGGCCATTCAAGGCGCCGAAGCCTGTGTCTCCTCCCTGGCGATTCACCATCTCAGTGATGACATGAAACAAACCTTGTTTAACTGGGTGTTTAGTATCTTAGAGCCGGGGGGATGTTTCTGGAATGGAGATCCAGTCGTCCCCGAAACCCCTCATCTCAGAGAAGTCTATCAGTCCGTGCGCGAGGCGTGGGCGCAGAAAAAAGGGGAGGCGATCGCCACCACTCGCGCGAAAGTCGGCGAGAGTGTTCCCCAAGGCCATTCCGGCCAGGATCGCTTAGCCAGTTTGCAAAGCCATCTCCAAATGTTAACTTCCGCCGGATTTGAAGATGTGGCCATTCCCTGGAAGTATTTTGGCTTTGCGGTGTTCGGAGGTTATCGAGGAATCATGGATGCTTAAAAATTGAGGGTTGACAAATCCTCCTAATTATGTATTAACTGCTTCTTCATCCGGGTCAATACCTAACTCCCGCAAGCGCGCCGCTAGACGCTCGGCCCGTTGATGTTCTTGCTCAGCTCGTTGACGTTCTTGCTCAGCTCGCTCCTCGCCATGTTGCAGTAAATTCCCCTGACTGTCCCACCAACGTAGCCAGGGGAGTTCCATGTTGCCATAGCGTCCCGTCCAGATGCCTAACTCAACCCCCAACTCAGAAATGGGGAAGTGGCCCCGTTCATTAGCCGGAATCAACTCATAGTGATTGCGAACCAAGCCATACACCTCCACCGTGGCCCGTCGCACCTCATAAATCGCGTAGTACGCCGGACGAATCACCGTTTCATAGACCCAAAACTTGCCCGTCCAGGGGGTTTTATCCCGTTCCTCAGCCCCCGTCCCCGAGACAAACTCGATGACAATCTCGGGGGGGATATGTTCTTGCCAAAGGACGTAGGAACGCCGCGCTTGTCCGTCTAACGTAGCAGGAACGTTGGGGACATAAAACCAATCGGGAGAGACGGCACCCCGGAGGGGAGGATCGGTGATGCGCCAGTAAATTCCACTATCTTGACCAATACAGTAATCTCCCTCGGGATGTTTAGCGTTGAGGATAGGGAGAATCGAATCCGTGAGGAGGATGCTTTGCGGATGCTCTTGAAAGTGTTTCACAAAGGTTCCATCCTCACAGGGGAGTTGGGTGTGATCCGGTAAGGGAGCAAAGGTTTCTGTCCCATCTTCCAAGGAGGTTTCATCGTCACAGGGGAGGTGGGTGTGATCCGGGAAGGAGGTCGGGTTTTTTCTGACGGTCATGGCGCAAAAGGGAGAGGGGCGACGCTTCTAATGTAGCCTAATGTAGCATTCCCCTCAGGAGCGGGTTTCGACCC
This sequence comes from Phormidium lacuna HE10JO, assembly GCA_900149785.2. Classification (GTDB taxonomy): domain Bacteria; phylum Cyanobacteriota; class Cyanobacteriia; order Cyanobacteriales; family Geitlerinemataceae; genus Sodalinema; species Sodalinema lacuna_A. Next base: position 11,804 of record FSSI02000029.1, read on the forward strand.
ATCCCGCCTCGGTGCAAACTCCCGTCAGGGGACAATCCCAGGGTTCAATGGGTAACTCAGCGAGATAGGCGAACTCAAAGACAATCCCCACCGTGGGAATCTCCCGCCACTGGGGTTGACTGAGGAGGCGATCGTAAAACCCGCCGCCATATCCCAGGCGATATCCCCGTGTATCGCAGGCCACCGCCGGAACTAAGATTAAATCCACCGTTTCAGGAGCAATCTGGGGGGAATCGGGATGGGGTTCGAGAATCCCAAATGCACCGGGAACCCAGCGATCGCCGACTTGCCAAGAATGCCACAGTAACGACTCTCCCACACAACGAGGAAATCCCCAACGACGCTCCCCGCTCACCAATCCCAAGACATCGGGTTCCCGACGAAAACTGACATAACTGAGAACTGTTTGGGCCGACTGAAACCGGGGACATTGGCGGATTTGTTCACAGATGCGATCGCTGCGATCGCGCCAGTCCCCCTCAGACAACTGACGACGAGACTGCAACAGCGATCGCCGTAACTTTGGCTTCGACATCTCTACCAATGAGGTTCTCCAAACAACACCATCGAACAGGTAATCTGTCCCAAAATCTTCGTCGCCACGTCACTCACCGCCAATCCCCCAGCCGTACGCCGTCGCCGGGAACAAAGAACCACCATATCCACCTCTTGAGACGCTTCTAAAATCGATTGAGCAATATCATCAGAAACCACGGTTTTCATCTGAGCGGGAACCTGAGATCCTCCACCATGAAATATCGTCATTAACGAGGTTTCAAAAGCCTGAATCTGCTCCGGTGTGGTGCGGCGATCGCAGATATGCAGCAACGTTAACTCCGCCTGGTTAGACTCCGCAAACAACTGAGCAAACCGCATCGCCTCCATCACCTGCGGGGCCAAACTTTTCACAGGAACCAAAATTTGATGAATATTGAGAGGATCATCTAACAAACGCATCACCCCCACCGGACAATGAGAGGACCAAAACACACTATCAACGACACTCCCAAACAAACGCGCTCGAATGCCAATGTTCTCATTCCAACCCATCACAATCGTACTAGCATTCTCCTCCCGTGCCGTGCGACTAATACCATGAGCCACATCACTATCAATGCGAATCCGAGGAACCGCCTCGACGTCAAACTCATTACTCACCTCGATCGCTCGTTGCAACAACCGCTCACTGCGGCGAATCGCCACATCTAACTCCGGTTCGTCCATCTGTAAATGAGCCTCGGCGATCGCCAATGGTACAATCGAACCGGAACGCTGACGAGCTAAAATGGCTGCCATTTCAATCAGATAGCGTTCTGTTAGAGGATTTGAGACCGGAACAACCACCTTAAAGGGTTTTTCTTTTGGGAAAAAGGTCAACGGAGGCAAATCAGGATTTTTTTCCGTATCTCTTTCTCCCAAACTGCCTCCAGATAACGGTAACTTACGAGCAAAATGGGACGTTGCCAACGGACCAATAACCGAAGTAATCAACATCAAAACCACCACACTGTTGAACACAGAATCGGGAATTAACCCCGCATTAAATCCAGCCAACGCCGCTGCTAACGTTGCCGCCACTTGAGGAATGGATAACGACCACATGGTCATTGTGCTATTCCAGCTATAGTGATAAATCAGCTTAACTGCCATCGAAGCCAGGAATTTTGACGTAACCAAAGTCAAGACAATCGCAATCACAAACCCCAAATTTTCGGTGAAGCTCTCCATAAACGCCGATAGGTCTAAAAGCAACCCCATCCCCACAAAAAAGAAGGGAATAAATAGGGTACTTCCCACAAACTCAACCTTGTTTTCGACCGGTCCACGACCCACAACATCGTTAACCGCCAATCCAGCCAAGAATGCCCCAACAATTTGGTCAACATTGATGATTTGAGCCCCAACTGCTGCCAAAAAGACAGCTAAAAGAATAAACAAAAATTGGTTACTTTCTTCATCACCCGTACGTCTAAAATAGAGTTTACCAGCGCGGTCTAACCCCACCAAAACAGCACCCGTATAGAGAGCTAGTGCCGTAATTTGAATCACTAAACTGGCGGCTGAAAAATCGCCACCATGAATTGAAACACAGATTGCTAAAACTAATAATGCGGCAATGTCCGTAAAAATAGTTGCGCCAATGGTGACGGTCACAGCTTCATTACCAGCTACACCCAGACGACTCACAATTGGATAGCCTAAGAGTGTATGGGAGGCGAGCAAAGATCCAATTAAAACAGCAGCATTTAAGCCATAGCCAAAGGCCGTCGCCATTAGCGCTCCAGTCACTAAAGGAATTGCAAATGTCGCCACACCAAAGACTAACGATCGGTCTTTTTTGCGCTGAAACTCCGCCAAATCAATTTCCAGTCCAGCTACAAACATTAGGTAGATTTTGCCAATGTCTGTAAACAATTTCATATAATCATCAGCGGGATTTAGCAGTCCTAAGCCATCGTTACCCAGAACAACACCGGCGGCAATCAATCCCACTAACCCCGGCAGTCTCAAGCGTTCAAATAACGGCGGAACCGTTAAGACAACTAACAGTAAGACCGTAAAGGGAACAATCGGAGTATCGGGTAGCCATTGAGGTAAATTTTCCATAAAAATTAGCGATTAAAAAATGAAAAGTGTTGGCTGCCTGATTGCCATATAAATATCGAGAACCTAATCCATCAAAAACATAGATTTTTCGCGACTAATGATGATTTCTCAACTGTGGTTTTATTGTAATCAAAAACTGCCAACTTGAAAAGTTATCCCCTGACAATTCAAGGTCAACAATGAACCCTTCTGAGCCAAATAGAGTAGTGAGTCCGAGCGATCGCAGCCGCCGATTGAGATCGGCTAAGGTTGACAAGCTAGAATCTCTGGTAAAATACGGATGCCTCATCCCCTCAAAACAAGGATTCGTGTCTGCTTCTGCCCCCCTAACAGACTCCCTCGATCGCGCCCTCAAACAGTACTTTGGCTATGATCGCTTTCGTCCCGGACAACAGGCGATCGTGGAAGCCTCCCTGCAAAACCGCGATCAACTGGTCATCATGCCCACAGGAGGCGGAAAATCCCTATGCTTTCAACTTCCGGCCTTACTACGTCCCGGGGTAACCGTCGTCGTCTCCCCCCTAATCGCCTTGATGCAAGATCAAGTCGATAGCCTGCAAGCCAACGGATTGGGGGCAACATTCCTCAATAGTACCCTAAACGGTCTCGAAGCCCGCGATCGCATCCGGGCCGTGCGTCAGGGGCAAATCAAACTCCTGTACGTCGCCCCCGAACGACTCTTAAGCGACCATTTCCTAGACTTACTCAACCAGGTGCGATCGCAGCCGGGCCTCTCCGGATTCGCGATCGACGAGGCCCACTGCGTCTCAGAATGGGGCCATGACTTCCGCCCAGACTATCGCCAACTCTCACGACTACGCCACTATTACCCCGACGTCCCCGTCACGGCCCTCACCGCCACCGCCACCGATCGCGTCCGCCAGGATATCATCCAACAACTATCCCTAAAGCAGCCACAAGTCCATATCGCCAGCTTCTACCGGGCCAACCTAGCCTATGAAGTGCGCCCCAAAAAACGGGACAGCTACAATCAAATCTACCAACTGGTACGCCAAGGCGGCGCCGGGATCATCTACTGTCTCAGCCGTCGCCAAGTCGATGAACTGGCCGACAAACTGCGCCGAGATGGCATCGATGCCCTTCCCTATCATGCGGGAATGAGTGACGAGGATCGCTCCAACAACCAAACTCGCTTCATCCGTGACGATGTGCAAGTGATCGTAGCCACCATCGCCTTCGGAATGGGAATCAACAAACCCGATGTGCGCTTTGTCATTCACTATGACTTACCCAAAACCCTAGAAAGCTATTACCAAGAAACCGGCCGCGCCGGCCGCGACGGAGAACCGGCCCGATGTATCCTCTTTCTCAGTTACGGCGATGTCAGCAAAGTCGAGTGGATTATCGGCCAAAAAGCCGATGAACAGGAACAACGAATTGCCCGTCAACAGTTGCGCCAAGTCATCGACTACGCCGACAGTACCGAATGTCGCCCCAGTATCCTGCTGCGCTACTTTGGCGAAACCCTCGGCGAACCCTGTCAAACCTGTGATAATTGCCGCAATCCTAAGCCTGTGGAGGATTGGACTATCGAAGCGATGAAGTTCCTCTCCTGTGTGGCCCGTTGTCGGGAACGGTTCGGGGTGGCCCATATTATTGATGTGTTGCGAGGCTCGAAAAAGGAGAAAATCAAGAAATATCGCCACGATCGCCTCTCAACCTATGGAATTGGCAAAGATCGCACCGCTGATCAATGGCGGGCCTTAGCCCGAACCCTGAAACATCGCGGCTTTGTGGATGAAACGGACGACGGTTATCCGGTTCTGAAACTCAATGCCCTCAGTTGGGAAATTATGCGTAAACAGCGTAAGGTTGAGGTGGCCGTTCCCCGTTCGGTGAGTGCCTTAGAGGATCGCCGTAGCCCCTTAGCTGCCGAGGCCGACGCCCTCATGTTCCAACTGCGGGCCTTGCGCAAGCAAATCGCCAATGAACGCTCAGCAGCGCCCTACACCATTTTCCCAGACTCCACCCTACGGCTGATGGCCCAGCAACAGCCCCAAACCTTGGCGGAGTTTGGGCAACTGTCGGGGGTCGGACGTTATAAACTGGAGCATTATGGCGATCGCTTTGTGGCCCTGATTCGCGAGTTTACGACAGGCAAAGCCAGCGCCCCTCCCAAACGCTATACCAGCACCCCATCCACCACAACCCTAGGCGAGACACACCGAGAAACCCTAGCCTTATGTCAACAGGGTAACAGTGTTCAGGAGATTGCCCTGGCTCGTAATCTCTCCCCCAGCACCATTTATGGCCATCTCGAACGACTCCTGCAAGCGGGAGAAGCCATTGATATCAATACTCTCGTTCCCCAGGATCATCAACAACCGATTCGCCAAGCGATTCAGGCCCTGAATACCGATAAGTTGAAACCGGTGTATGAGTATCTGGCGGGAGTTTATCCCTATGAGGAAATTCGCCTAGTGAAAGCGGTGATTAAACGGGAGGGCCATCGCTTCCCCCGCAGCCAGGAACCGAGTTCTACGCATCTCTATAGTCTGGAGTTGCATCAGAAGGGTTGGGATATCGAGGCCATCGCCCAGGAACGCAATTTACGCCCCTCTCGCATTGTGCGCCACCTGGCGGAACTCTTGGAAATGGGGCAACCGGTGGATTTGGATCGGTTGGTAACTCCGGAACAGCAACGGGAGATTGAAGGGGTTTGCGATCGCCATCCGGGGGCGAGTTTAGAGGTGTTATGGACCTATTTGAGCGATCGTGTTTCCAAGGAAGCCCTGAGACTCGTGTATGGGGCTTGGCGGGCTAAACAAGCTCAACAGTCTAATTCTCCATAACGTCTCAACATTGGTTCGCATAAAGGTCGCTGCGTCGATTTTTTGTATTGGACAAACTCTGGCAGTTAACGTCCTTGCGCCCGTTCGGGATAAGCCCTGTAAGCCCTTAAAAAAGTCCTATAACTCTTCTTGATTTTCTTGGCAAAGCTCATCGAGTAAAGTAAAAATAAAGTCCTCTCTTCCTTCACTAGACGAAGGCAAAAAAGCATAAATTGCTTCCCTTAATGGTTCTCGATTTTGTTGAAACCAAGACCGTAAAAATTTTTTAACCCCCGGGTTAGCCCCTCGATAATTTGTCAATAATCCCTCAGATCCGTCCAACAATAGGACAATATCTTCTATATCCTTAGAAAGGCGCAAATCTCCACCTCGTCCCTCAAACGCCTCAACCTTACTCGCTAGAAAATAAATCGGCGGGAAAATCCAAATCTCTTGACCATCAGGCAAAGGGTAACTCACTCGATGGGCGATCGCTTCTGAATACCAACGATTGGTAAAACCCAACACTGACTCATTACAGGGCATTACATCAATAATGAGGTCATTATAACGCCAACGACATAACGGTGCATTTTTCCCCTGATCCTCCTCCAATCCCACGCTCCGTAACTGCTCCGCTAAACGGTAATAATCCGCCCGAGTCGTAATCTCCACCACACAATCCACATCCAACGTTGCCCGGACTTCATCCCATAAAATCTCTTCGAGATACAGCACGATCGTCGCTCCCCCCGTAAACACAAACCGTTCAGGAATCGGAGCCAACACCCTCGCCACCTGGGCTAAATTAGCCATCAATGGATTATCCATATAACCTTTCCTTTAAAACGGTGATCGCTAACTCCTGCTCCCGTACCTTGCCAATGCGTAGAGCATCCACGAGACAGACAAGTTCGTAAAAACGGCGATCGTCCCCAATTATTTCTGGAAGTTGCTTATACAACGGCTTAATTTCCTGTCCTTTGACCTTCCCTCTAGAAAACGCCCAAACATAAGGCATTGGCTCACTAACCACCAAAAGACTCTTAAGCAGTTCTGCAGAATGAGCTGTTGGAATACCCCGCTTTAAATTGCCCACTGTTGCCGGAAACACATACTTAACCCCATGTACCAAAAATTCTAGCAACGCCTCCCGCATCACCTGACGATGGTTTCGATGGTATAAACGGGAAACCTCACAACGCTTTAACGACTCATAGACAACAGAGGTACTGGTTTTTAGTGACAACGCTAACTGCTCATAGGTCCAGTCTCCTTGCCAACAATGAACTTTGAGTAAAATCACCACATCTTGAGGTTTGAGCATCAATTCAGCACTTCAGCATTTTAGGGTAGTGGCTTCCATTTTATTCGATATTCTCGAATTTAGAATAAAATCCCCAAATCCCTTGTGCAGCAAGCTTAGTCAACTATCCAATTCGCCATAACGCCTCAGCATGGCTCGGATAAACGCCGCTGCATCAGTTTTTTGCCTCGCCCCCGACTCCGGCAGCCAAAGCCCTCGCGCCCGCTCTGGATAAGCCCATAACTCCAAATGAGCCACCGGGGGATCGGCATAAAAGCGATCGCCTCCTACCCCCAACCAGCCCGATTGCTGATCTGTCGTTCGATCATGACTGAGGCGATGCAAGGGAAAGGTTCCCAAACGAGGAACCCCCCAACCATCTAAGGCAATGAGGGTCTTAACCGTTCCCCCCTGCTGTTGCCAGCTCCAGGCGGCTCCCATCGCCCCAACGACTCCGGCACTAAATGCCAAAAAACAAGGCTGTTCTAGCCCCTGCTGGCGGGCGTAATCGAGGACATGCAGGGGGGAATAGGGAGGATGGGTTGACGTGGGTAAAACGAGGACTGACTCTAGCCCCAAAACTTGGCAAAAACGCTCTGTGAGACTGGAGGGGTGAACCCCTGGACATAGACAAAGGGTCATAGCGACTCAAGCCTCTTAACAATCCTGTAACGACATCAGGCAAAATGCCTGTGTTATCTTGGCACTACTGACTGTAACGCGCCCAATCCGTTGCAGTGTATTAGATCGCTTCAGAGGAGACTGTCATCTTGGTTGTTACCCACGAACAGACCACCCATTCACCCAATTCCACGCCATCAGATCATCGCGTCGCCGTTCTCTTGATGGGATACGGTGAAGTCGAGAGCTATGAGGACTTCGCCAACTACAATGAACAGGCCTTGCACCTGCTTACGGCTAAGTTCGCCCCGGTTCCCGATTGGCTCTATCCCCCCTTGGCTCGACTCTTGGCTATTTTTGACCGCCATGAGTGGGGCCATCAACACCATGACTTTATCTCTCCCCACAATGCCATTTTTGAGCAACAACGGGCGGGGATTGAGCAAAAGCTTCAGGAACGCTGGGGCGATCGCGTTCAGGTGTTTAAGGCCTTCAACTTCTGCGCTCCCTTCCTCCCGGAACAGGTGCTGGCTGACGTTAAAGCGCAAGGCTTCACGAAACTCTTGATTTATCCCCTTCTCGTGGTGGATTCGGTGTTCACCAGCGGCATTGCCGTTGAACAGGTGAACCAGGCGCTTTCCAAGTTAGCCGACGGCGAGGAGCATTGGGTCAAGGGGTTGAAATATATTCCCTCCTTCTACAATCAGCCACAATATCTGGATTTGATGGCTCAGATGGTCGAAGAACGCATCGCCGAGGAGTTAGCGGCGGCCTATTTGCCCTCGCAAATTGGTATTGTCTTAATGAACCACGGCTGCCCCATGAAAGCCAAAGGCTTTACCTCTGGCGTTGATGAGAGTCAGGCGCTCTATGAGGCGGTTCGTGAGCGGCTCATGTACCGCTATCCGCTGATTTCGGTGGGTTGGCTCAACCATGACACCCCCTTAATTGAATGGACGCAACCGAATCCCAATCAGGCTATTGATAACTTGGTGCAATTGGGAGCCAAGGCGATCGTGATGATGCCTATTGGCTTCGCCACGGAGAACCACGAGACCCTGTTGGATGTGCATCATATTGTTGATGAGATGCACCGCCGTCATCCAGGGGTGACCTATGTGCAAATGCCCTGTGTCAACGATCGCCCTGAGTTCCTAGAAATGGTCGCTCAATGGGCCGAATCTCATATTGAGGAGTTACTCGAATCAGAGGCGGTTGAGGTGAATCCTCAGTTAGCCTTAGAAGTAGCTGAACGCTTCCATGAGCATCATCATGACAGTTTCCAAGGCCATGGTCATGATCACAGCCACAGCCCGGCCCACAGCCATGATCACGAGCATCGTCATCACCACTAACTCGGCGTAGTGGCTTGGCGGGTGAAACCGAGAGTTTCACCCGTCTGGGCTAGTTGGGGATTACGGCTCAACGGTTAAAAAGTTGAGCAGTTTGCGGTTGACGGTTTGCGGCACTTCCTGCTGAATCCAATGGCCGCACTGGGAGATGAGTTCGAGTTGGAAGGGGGCGGTAATCAGTTTGCCAAAGCTTTGGGTGAGGCTGGTACTGAGAAATGAGTCGTCTTCCCCCCAGAGAACTAAGGTTGGGGCAGTAATGGGATCGAGCGATCGCCCCCAGCCTTTGAGCCAGGTTTGGGGGGCTGAGAGTTGGCGGTAATACTTAACGATGGAATGGAGTACGCCGGGCTTTTCGAGGGCGGCTTGATAGATTTGGTTATCTTCTTGGCCAAAAGCCCCTTTACGAATAGCGTTTTCCCGAAAGATGTTTTGCACGAAGTCTTTGAGATTGTTGCGAATCACCCATTCGGGTAGGGTGGGGATTTGCAGGGCGAAAACATACCAACTGCGGCGGAGTTGGTCGAAGTTACCGGCAAGGGCCTGGGTGAATTGATGGGGATGAGGGGCGTTGAGGATGGCGAGGCGATTGATAGACTCGGGATAGGTATGAGCCAGATGCCAGGCGATCGCCCCTCCCCAGTCGTGACCCACAATGTGAGCGCTACGATAGCCTAAGGCGGCAATGGTGCCTCGGACATCTTGGCTCAGGGTATCGAGATCATAGCCACTTGAGGGCTTATCGGAGTCGTTATAACCGCGCAAATCGGGAACAACAACTTTAAAATGACGGGCGAGAGCCGGAATCTGATAACGCCAGGAATACCAAAACTCCGGGAAGCCGTGGAGAAGTACGACGAGATCGCCTTCTCCTTGAGTGACGCAATGCAGTCGGATGCGATTGGTGTCGATGTAACAATGTTGCCAGCCAATATCGATATCTGTCATGGGAAAGACCCAATAGCAAGGGGTAAAACGTTGCGATCGCAAGGATCTAAACCCTATTTTACGCCTGTTGCACCGCCGTTGGGCGATAATCTTGCGGGGCAATTTGATATTTCACCAGATTGGCTAACTCTTGCAGTTGGGCAATGGCTTCGGCACCTTCGAGCTTCATCAGTTCGCGATCGTCGCGCATCTCAGTCCAGGTAATCCCATAATCCGATACCAGGAAGCGAATGAGATGATTATCGCCTAGGCTAACCATAAACGAGGCACTGTTCATCTGACTGCCGCAGGTATAGCATGAAGCGAGATAGCCCCGACGCTCTAGCACGATGGCTAAAGCCTTTAGGTTCATCACCAATTCTTGGACGAATTGACGATGCTGTTCGGCAAGTCGTATAAACACGGTTCTCCTCCTCTCACACGCGAGACGCGGGTTAACAATTTAAGATTTACTTAACAATGTCTCTCATATTGGGTTTCCTAGCAAGCCAACAGAGTCGTCCCCCAACAGATTAATGTCGGGTTGAGTCGACTTGCCCAACGCTAACTTAGGTTCCCTAGATGTGAGGTATCGTACGACACAGAGAACGAGACAGCGAGGGGTTAGGCTAGGCTACGGGTGGCGCAAATCCTTGTCCCGTCTAAGGTTTCCTTTCTATCAAATCCTGGACAATTCAGGAAATTTAACGTCAAGCCCCTCGGGGATCGCTCCTGATGCCAACGACCTGCCACTCCGATCCCGATTATGAGTAGAGTGTAAAGTTATTTGATATTTCTATCAATCCTCACTCAGAAAACGGGGCAAAGAGACCCCGCAACCTCAATCCCAGCCGCGTCAAAGCCCTGGGAGTTTGGGGTCGGGGTTCTAGGGTGGGGAGTCTGGGGCCAGGATTGCGGCTAACCCAGACCCCACCAACCAAAGGATGGCCCAATAAAGACAACCGAAATCCAAATGATCACTAGGGCGACAATGCCCGCCCAAGCACCCCGGCTTGACCATTTTAGGAACTGTTCTGATTGCCGTTTGGTAATCGGTAGCCAGGGCAAGATATAGGGTTCCTGGCCATACTTTTCACCTAGGGCTTCTTTACGACGTTTGGATTCGCCCATAGTAGTTCACCTTGTTTCTGACAATAACTCAACTCAAAACAACTCGACTTTAACCTGATTTGACTCAGCATTAGCCGACAATCGCACCTCCCTAGGAAGGGTCAAAGGTATCTTTGAGAACGGTTCGCGCGGCTAAATGATTCCGAGTCGTGGTTAGGATTTCCGACTCTCGTTCAAGGCGAGTTGCTGTGTCCTGCATTTCGAGCAGGGTTTGCTGTTCTGAGGCTACACCATAGAGATTTCCAGCGACCCAGTAGGAGAGTTCTGTGGGTAAACTGGGGATATCCTCAGGGAGTTCGATGTCACGGTCCATCAGTTTAGCCGACAGGCGCACAACATCTCGTAAAAGTTCTTCGACATCGGTGGCTAGGCGATGTAAGTCTTGTTGGGGAGGATGATCTTCGATCCACTCCACTAGCCCCACATAGTACGGCTTTTCTCGGACATAGTCCAACACCCGAAACCGCTGTTGTCCAACCGTCCAAATTTTCAGGCGGTCATCGGGAAGTCGCTGATGCTGGATGATTTCGGCACAACAGCCCACGGGGGCGGCTTCGCGATTATTGGGATCCCACATGAGTACCCCAAAGCGGCGATCGCCCTTGAGGATGGTATTCATCATCATGCGGTAGCGAAACTCAAAAATATGCAGTGGGAGCGGCCTACCGGGAAACAGGACGACCTCCGGGAGAGGAAATAAGGGAAGTTCTCGAACAGCGATAGAAGACGAGGTAGCCATGATTCCGTCTGTCAGGGTTGCGCCTTTTATTCTAACTCATTGGGCAAGCAATCCCCCGGTCTTCTCGAAGGGTTCAGCGATGATTCAGCATTGATTCAGCGATGATTTAACCCAGAGATGGCGGGGGATATTGACTTAAGCCAAATTCTTGTGGAGTTTAATTAGAGTTTGACCTCAATATCAACCCCAGCCGGTAGATCCAACTTCATGAGTGCATCAATCGTTTTGGAAGAGGGTTGGTAAATGTCAATGATGCGGCGGTGGGTGCGGGTTTCAAAGTGTTCGCGGGAGTCTTTATCGACGTGAGGCGATCGCAAAACACAATACACCCGGCGTTTCGTCGGGAGAGGAATTGGACCGACAGCGGTGGCACTGGTGCGATTTGCCGTATCTACAATTTTGTCGCAGGATGTGTCGAGGAGGCGACGGTCAAAGGCTTTTAAGCGAATGCGAATTTTTTGCTGCTGAATCGTTGCCATGATGTTGAAACGTTTTTAATTGTCGAGGTTCAGATAACAAGAGAAAGGGAGGGCGACGCCTCCCCAAATCGCCACGAAGCGACTAGAGACATCAGGGGCGCACTGATGTGCGCCCCTAACGCCACAGTTAAATCGAGGGACTACTGAAGGATTTTCGCCACAGCACCCGCGCCGACGGTACGACCGCCTTCACGAATGGCAAAGCGCATTCCTTGTTCGATCGCCACCGGGTTGATGAGTTCAACCGTCATTTTAATGCGATCGCCAGGCATAACCATTTCAGCATCACTACCATCGTCAGCCGTGAAGTCGCTGATGGTTCCGGTCACGTCAGTGGTCCGCACATAGAACTGAGGACGATAGCCGGGGAAGAAGGGGGTGTGACGGCCACCTTCATTTTTATTGAGGATGTACACCTCAGCTTCAAACTTGGTGTGAGGATTAATCGTGCCGGGTTTAGCCAACACCATGCCCCGCTCAATATCATCTTTTTGAATCCCACGCAGGAGGACACCGACGTTGTCGCCAGCCATCCCTTGGTCCAGCGTTTTCTGGAACATTTCCACACCGGTAACAGTGGTGCTGCGGGTATCTTTGATGCCCACGAGTTCCACGGTGTCGCCGACTTTGATGATACCGCGCTCAATCCGTCCGGTGGCAACCGTACCCCGACCGGTAATCGAGAACACGTCCTCAACAGCCATCAAGAAGTCTTTGTCCACATCGCGCTCAGGAGTAGGCACATACGCGTCCACTTCTTCCATGAGCTTGAGGATTTTGTCAACCCACTCATCTTCACCAGCGGCGACAGCGGGGTTGGCTTCTAGAGCTTCAATCGCTTTGAGAGCCGAGCCAGTGACGATAGGAATATCATCGCCAGGGAAGTCGTACTCGCTCAGGAGTTCGCGAACTTCGAGTTCAACCAATTCGAGGAGTTCTTCGTCATCGACTTGGTCTTGTTTGTTCAAGAAGACCACCAAGCTAGGAACGCCCACCTGACGAGCCAAAAGGATATGCTCACGGGTTTGAGGCATGGGACCATCAGCCGCAGACACCACCAGGATCGCGCCGTCCATTTGAGCGGCTCCGGTGATCATGTTTTTCACATAGTCCGCGTGACCGGGGCAATCCACGTGAGCATAGTGACGTCCAGTGGTTTCGTACTCAACGTGAGCGGTGTTGATGGTGATTCCCCGCTCTTTCTCCTCGGGGGCTGCGTCGATATCAGCATACTTGCGAGCTTTCGCTTGGCCAGTCACAGCCAGAGTGGCGGTGATTGCAGCGGTTAGCGTGGTTTTCCCGTGGTCAACGTGACCGATGGTACCGATGTTGACGTGGGGTTTGTTGCGTTCAAATTTTGCGCGTGCCATGAATCTTGTGTTCCTTATTCTGTGTTATGCGTTCCCTTTGCTTTTGGCGATGATCTCTTCAGCAACACTACGGGGAACTTCCTCATAGTGGCTGAACTCCATCGAAAAGATGCCACGACCTTGAGTCTTCGAGCGAATATCCGTGGCATAACCAAACATGGATGCCAGCGGGACTTTAGCCGTTACTTTCGTAAGGCCATCATCCGTTTCTTGACCTTCGATCTGACCGCGACGGGAGTTCAAGTCGCCAATCACGTTGCCCATGAAGTCTTCGGGAACTTCGACCTCAACTTTCATCATCGGTTCGAGAAGAACCGGGGATGCCTTGGTGACCGCATTTTTGATCGCCATGGAGCCAGCGATCTTAAATGCCATCTCGTTTGAATCGACATCGTGGTAAGACCCATCGACCAACGTTGCTTTCACGTCGATCAGGGGATAACCTGCTAGAATACCAGATTCGCAGGCTTCTTTCATCCCATTTTCGGCCGGCCCAATATATTCTTTGGGAACGGAGCCTCCAACGATTTTGGAAACAAACTCAAAGCCGCTTCCGGTCTCGCCAGGTTCGAGTTGGATTACCACGTGACCGTATTGCCCTTTCCCACCACTTTGACGGACAAATTTGCCCTCGGCGGTACTAGGTTTACGGATGGTTTCCCGGTAGGCCACCTGAGGCGCACCCACTTCGGCTTCTACCTTGAATTCTCGCAACATCCGGTCAACGAGAATTTCTAGGTGAAGTTCACCCATCCCCGCAATCACCGTCTGATTGGTCTCGGGATCCGTGACCACTCGGAAGGTGGGATCTTCTTCGGACAGGGATTGCAAGGCTTTGGAGAGTTTCTCCATATCGGCCTTGGTTTTCGGCTCAACGGCGACGGAGATCACCGGTTCGGGGATGTACAGCGATTCGAGGATGATGGGTTCTTCCTCGTCGCAAATCGTATCTCCAGTTAGAGTATCTTTCAAGCCCAAAGCGGCTCCTAAATCTCCGGCACGAAGTTCATCGACTTCAATGCGATCGTCAGATTTAAGGACGATCAGGCGTGAAACCCGCTCTTTCTGGTCTTTGGTGGCGTTGTACACGTAACTTCCTTTTTTCAGGATTCCTGAGTACACACGCACAAAGGTCAAACGACCATAGGGATCAGCCATCACCTTAAAGGCTAGGGCCGATAGAGGCACTTCGTCATCAGCCGGACGAGTTGCCACTTCTCCGTCGGGTAGGGTTCCTTGAATCGGAGGAACTTCCGTCGGTGAGGGCAGATAGTCCACGACGGCGTCAAGCAACCGTTGCACGCCTTTGTTCTTGAAGGCAGAGCCACACAGCACGGGAACAATGGTTCCGTCAATGGTTCCCTTGCGAAGGGTGGTGCGAACTTGCTCTTCGCTGATTTCTTCCCCTTCTAGGTATTTCTCCATCAGATCATCGTCGGTTTCGGCGACGGCTTCGAGGAGTTTTTCACGATACTCTGCTGCGAGTTCCGAGACTTCCTCAGGAATGGCGGTTTCCTGAATGTCGGTTCCGAGGTCATTGCTGAAGATGAACGCCTTCATGCCGACGAGATCGACGACACCGTTGAACTGGCTTTCACTGCCGATGGGAATTTGAACCGCAACGGCGTTGGTGCGCAGGCGATCGCGCAGTTGGTTATAGACCTTGAAGAAGTTGGCCCCGGTGCGATCCATCTTGTTGACGAAGGCAATACGGGGAACTTTGTAGCGATCGGCTTGTCGCCACACGGTTTCCGACTGGGGTTGCACGCCACCGACGGAACAAAAGACGGCTACAACGCCATCTAGCACCCGCATTGACCGTTCGACTTCAATGGTGAAGTCCACGTGTCCCGGGGTGTCAATAATGTTGATTTGATGGTCGAGCCAGTTGGTGGTGATCGCAGCGGCAGTAATGGTAATGCCCCGCTCTCGCTCCTGAGCCATCCAGTCCGTGACGGCGGTTCCTTCATGGACTTCGCCCATTTTATGGACCATGCCCGAGTAAAACAGGATACGCTCTGTTGTAGTCGTCTTTCCTGCGTCGATGTGTGCCGCAATACCAATATTGCGAATTCTGTTGAGCGGGACTGTTCGTGACACAATAACCTCCCTTTACGTGTACTGCCGCTGTGTCTTCATGATGTGCTGTTGTTGGATTGGAAACTTCGAGTCGCGACGGCTCGCTAAACTCGAAATTACACACAACCCGCCGCGCCCCTCTCTCAATTGAAATCGGAGACGCGGACACAGCAATACTTATTGTATCTTAATATTCTTTGACTTAAGCGACGATTTAAGCAAAAAATTCTTGGCTGCTTGGGGAAACCGAAGGTGAGATACCTGATTTAGTAACGATAGTGTGCAAAGGCTTTGTTCGCGTCTGCCATGCGATGGGTTTCTTCCCGTTTACGGATGGTGTTACCGGTTTCGTTAGCCGCATCCATGAGTTCGTTAGCCAGTTTCATGGCCATGGTGGTTCCCGAACGGTTACGAGTGGCAGCAATCAACCAACGCAGCGCCAAAGCCACGCCGCGATCAGGACGCACTTCCATGGGGACTTGGTAGGTGGCCCCACCCACACGACGAGCTTTCACTTCGACGAGAGGGGTCGCATTGCGAATTGCGGTTTCAAATACCTCTAGCGGCTCGGAACCGGTACGCTCTTCAATAATTTTCATGGCATCGTAGACAATGTTCGATGCCAAAGATTTTTTACCATGCTGCATGATACGACGGGTCATCATGCTGACAAGGCGGCTATTATAAACCGGATCGGGGGGAACCGGACGTTTTTGAACGACTCTGCGACGTGACATAAATTCGGCTTGAACTTCTCAAAATGTATAAACTTCGCGGACTCAGCCTCAGAATAATTAGTCAATTATTCTTTAGGACGCTTGGCACCGTACTTGGAGCGACTTTGGCGGCGATCCTTTACGCCAGCGGTGTCGAGGGTTCCCCGTACGATGTGATAACGGACCCCAGGTAAGTCTTTCACACGACCTCCCCGCAGCATCACCACGGAGTGTTCTTGTAGGTTATGACCGATTCCAGGAATGTAGGCGGTCACTTCAAACCCAGAGGTCAAACGAACCCGAGCCACTTTCCGCAGGGCGGAGTTAGGCTTTTTCGGGGTTGTGGTGTAGACCCGGGTGCAAACTCCACGACGCTGAGGACAGCTTTTGAGGGCTGGCGACTTCGTTTTCTTATGGGCTTTCTTTCGCTCGCTACGCACGAGCTGCTGAATTGTCGGCATGAGTAATGCTAATGAGCGGACTTAGGTAAATCTGGAAACAGTCTTCAACTATACCGCGATTTTGGGCAAGCGTCAACATCCCTCAGTGAGCGGTCAAATCAGCTTGGGGAACAAAGGAATGCCCACAGCTACAGGTGCGCTCGGCGTGAGGATTATGGAAGCGAAATCCGCCTCCCATTAGGTCTTCAGTGTAGTCAATCGTGAGTCCATCGACGTAGGGCAAGCTTAGCACGTCAACGGCGATCGCCACCCCATCACAGGTACAACAGCGATCCTCACCATCGGGGTTCTCCTCAAAGCTGAGGTCATAATAGAGTTCAGCACAGCCCCCCGATCGCACCCGAACCCGTAAAGGCGCCTCCAAGCAATTTTGTTTACGTCGTAGGCGCTCCACTTCAGCTACAGCGGCAGGACTGAGGGAAATACTAAGATTAGCCATAAAACCGGGGAATAAACAACTCAATTGCAGGATAATTGCACGATAGCGTCTTGAATTCTGACCTTGGAACCTGGCCAAAACAAGAATTCGGACGACCACGAGATCGGATAAGATATTGGGATAAAGTGAGTATAAAGGGGGAAACCCCCCAAAAAAAGAGTTTGTAGTCTGGCGACGGGCCAGAACGACACTCAGACTTTGAGTCTCCCAACCCAGGCGTGCATCGTGTGATCGCTCAGAGGACGTCACTCCCGGCACTATTGTAAAGTCGTCTCGTGCTGAGTCTCGACGTTCTCAACCGAAACCTAAAGATTGACCCGAGGGACCTGTTGGCCCTCCAAAACTCATAGATTCAGGGATTGTTATGAATAAAGATACCGATTTGATCGAGCGTCTGAGTCCGAGCGCGATGGATCAAATCATGCTCTATTTGGCATTCATTGCCATGCGGACAAGCGGACATCGACATGGAGCCTTTCTCGATGCAGCGGCCACGGCTGCTAAATGTGCAATTTACCTGACCTATCTCGAACAGGGGGAAAACTTGCGGATGACGGGCCATCTGCATCATATCGAACCTCGGCGGGTCAAGGTGATTGTTGAAGAAGTTCGTCAAGCCCTCACCGAAGGGAAACTCCTCAAGATGCTGGGGTCTCAAGAACCTCGCTATCTCATTCAGTTTCCCTATGTCTGGCTCGAACAATACCCCTGGCAACCGGGAAAACCCCGCATTGCTGGTAGTAGCCTGTCCCCAGACGAGAAACGTCAACTGGAACGGAAACTGCCGAAACCGTTGCCCGATGCTCAAACCATTAACTCCTTTCAATTCATGGAGTTAATTGAGTTTCTGCATAGTCGCTCTCAAGAAGATCTGCCCCCAGAACGGCGGATGCCCCTCAGCGAAGCGTTAGCTGAGCATATCAAACGGCGTTTAATCTACTCAGGAACCGTCACCCGGATTGACTCCCCTTGGGGAATGCCGGTGTACGCCCTCACTCGTGCCTCCTATTCTCCCATTAATGACGAAGAACGCAATTACATTATGGTGGAGGATACAGCCCGCTACTTCCGTATGATGCGGGATTGGACACAACGGGAACCCAAAACCATGCGCTTGTTGGAAGAATTAGATATTCCCAGCGATCGCCTCCAAGATGCCCTCACTGAACTCGATGAACTCATCCGAGGTTGGGCCGACAAATTCCATCAAAAAGGGGGTGAACCGACGGTTCTGCAAATGGTCGTTGGACCACGAGATGATAGCTTTATGGCCTAACAGGGAACAGGGAATAGGGAACAGGGAACAGGGAACAGGGAACAGGGAACAGGGAACAGGTCTCAACTCATCCTCTCTTACGAGGGAGTGGGTTGGGACTTTTGACTAGGGAAGAGAGAGGACGATCAGGCACGGCTAAAAAAGATAGCAGCCGCGATGATCAACCCCAACAGGGCCAGGGGAACCCAAAGATTCGGAAGATCTGCAATGGTCATGGCGATCGCCGCTAGGATGGAACAACCGGATCAAACAAGAGGCGAGATCCCATGATAGGTGCAGACCGGATAACCTGGCTCAAAACCCATACCATCCTCAACAAGCTCTCTAATGAGGCCCTGACGGATTTAAATGACCTCCTTGGCGATCGCAGCCTGAGCGAAGCTGACATTCTCAGCCAAGTCGATCAGCCCCCCGACGGGGTTTATATCCTCTATCAAGGACAACTTCAGAGCGATCGCCCCCAAGGCGCCTATTGTCTCACCGCCGGTACCGTCCTCCACCTACAAGACCTGATTCTCGATCGCCCCAGTAGCGAAACCCTGACCGCCATGAGCGATAGCCAGCTTTGGCGGATCTCTCGTCAGGACATGACAGGTCTTCTCGAACGCCACCCGGACATCTCACAGCTATTTTCCCAACAACTGGCCGCCGAACTCGATCGCCTCTCGGCCCAACTCAACTACGAACGAGATCGTCAAAGTGAACTACGGCCCTATCTCGTCAACCGCATCCGCCGGGGAATTATTGGTAGCAGTCGTTACGCCGTGCGACTGCGACAGAAAATCAAACAAGCCGCCAAAACCCAAGACTCCGTCCTAATTTTTGGCGAACCGGGGCTCGAAAAAGATAACATCGCCAGCCTCATCCACTACGGTTCTCCCCAACGGCGAGAACCCATGATTCAACTCACCAGCGGCCTGCTGCAAACCAGCGGGGCTGAACTCTTTGGTCGCCTTAACGGTAAACCAGGTCTCCTCGAATGGCTTGGAGAGGGAACCTTAGTTCTCAATAACGTCCAAGATTTACCCAAGGAACTACGGCCGCAAATTGCCCAACTCCTAGAAAGCCAAACCTATCAGCCAGTTTCCCGAGATCCGCAACAGACTCCCGTCTCGCGATCGTCTCAGGCGCGCATCATCCTAATTTCGGAACGAACCGCCCCAGAATTTACCGATTGCATCGATCAGAGTATTAAAGTTCCTCCCGTCCGCGTTCGCAAAACCGACATCAAAGCCCTCCTCGACTACAACCTGAGTCTCTGCTGTCGCAGTCGCGGTATCCCCAAGCCTAAAATCACCCCCGAAGCTATCCGTCGCCTGCAAGCCTACGATTTTCCTAATAACTTACGGGAACTCAGTAGTCTAGTTAAACGAGCCGTCACCCAAGCCGATGGCGCCGAAGAACTCACCGAAGAACTCTTTTGGTCTCAAGACAAGAAAACAACTCGCTTACGTCTCAATCTCTTTAAAAGCTATCCTCAATTGCGACAATTTCTGCGTGGTAAATTTTGGACTGATGGACTCAACTATGGAATAACGACCTGGGTGTTTGCCCTCGTCGTCATTCTCTTATTTGTCGGGCCACAAACACGGGATCAAAATGTCGCCTTGAATCTCTTTTGGGCTTGGTGGTGGCCCTTGATTCTGATTGGCTTTCCCTTCGTGGGACGACTTTGGTGTGCCGTTTGTCCCTTTATGATTTACGGTGAACTGAGTCAAAAACTCTCTTTAAAACTCTTTCCGCGTCAACTTAAGCCTTGGCCGAGACAAGCGGCCGAACGTTGGGGAGGTTGGTTTCTGTTTGGGCTGTTTGCTCTGATTTTTCTCTGGGAAGAACTTTGGCATCTACAAAATACCGCCTATTTATCGAGTTGTTTACTTCTCTTGATCACGGCTGGGGCGGTCATTTTTTCCTTGCTGTTTGAACGCCGTTTTTGGTGTCGTTACCTTTGTCCAATTGGGGGCATGAATGGCTTATTTGCAAAACTCTCGATGACGGAGTTACGGGCGCAGACGGGGATTTGCTCGGCTGAATGCACCACCTATCAATGTTATAAAGGGGGACCCGAAAAAGGAGAAGGTCAGGAGACCAATGGTTGTCCCCTCTATTCCCATCCGGCTCAATTGCAAGATAACCGCGATTGTGTTCTTTGTATGACCTGTCTTAAAGCGTGTCCTCATCGGTCTGTGGAGGTCAATCTGCGACCACCGGCGATCGAACTTTGGACGACTCATACCCCCCATTCTTATGAGGTGGCGTTGCTCTTTTTACTCCTTGGCGGGGTGTTTCTGCGACGATTACCCCAACTACAAGAAGGGTTAGGATGGTCGTTTAACTTAGAGGCCTTTGGGCAACATCTGGAACTGTCCCTGTTGGCCTTAATTTTACCGGCGATCGCGCCCCTCCTCGGATATGTCCTCATACAGACCATTCACCGGCTCTGGAACAGTCCCAAACCCAAGCCCTTTATCACATTAGCCTATGGCTATCTTCCTCTGGTCTGGGGGGGCAATTTAGCCTATTATCTGCATCTGGGTTTGGGGGAAGCCGGACGAGTCTTACCGGTGACTCTAGCCACTTTTGGCATCGAGGGTGTGAATCTGCCGATTTGGGTGGCCGACCCGGCTGTGATTACGTTTTTGCAAGGGACAACGCTTCTGATGTCAACCCTTCTTTGCATA
This sequence comes from Phormidium lacuna HE10JO, assembly GCA_900149785.2. GTDB lineage: Bacteria > Cyanobacteriota > Cyanobacteriia > Cyanobacteriales > Geitlerinemataceae > Sodalinema > Sodalinema lacuna_A. The sequence goes on from FSSI02000029.1 coordinate 32,777, forward strand.
ATTTTAACTCAAAAAATTGCTCGTCAATCCTGGCGTTTCCTGTGGCCACAACATCTCAGTGCGATCGCCTTAGCCTATAGTCTCTGGGCCGTGATTCTTCCCTAAGTTGAAACCGAAACAAAGCCCCAGAGTCCAAAACTTGGGCAACTGGGGCTTTATGACGTTTGGCTGGTCAATGGGTCATTCTTAACCCTGAGCCGCCATGGTCAAGATTAAATCAATGGTGCGGTTAGAATAGCCCCATTCGTTGTCATACCAAGAGACAACCTTGAAGAAATTCCCGTTCAACTCCATCCCGGCTGTCGCATCAAAAATACTCGAATGAGGGTCAGTGGTGAAGTCTGTCGAGACAACCGGGTCTTCGGTATAACCGAGAACCCCTTTCATGTCTCCTTCTGCGGCTTTCTTCATGGCAGCACAGATGTCAGCATAGCTCGTGGCCTGTTCCGTGCGGAAGGTCAAATCCACCACCGAGACATCAGGAGTGGGAACCCGGAAAGCCATGCCCGTTAGGCGGCCTTTGAGGGCAGGAAGCACCAAAGTCACCGCTTTAGCGGCGCCGGTGGAGGCGGGAATGATATTTTGAGGAGCGCTGCGGCCGGCCCGGAGATCCTTTTGGCTGGGGCCATCGACGGTGGGCTGAGTGGCGGTCATGGCATGAACCGTGGTCATTAAACCTTCAGCCAAGCCGAAGTTATCATGAATAACCTTGGCGATCGGGGCTAGGCAATTGGTGGTACAACTGGCGTTGGAGACGATGGTATGTTGACTGGGGTCATACTCATCTTGGTTAACGCCCATCAGGAGGGTTTTGACCTTGTCGGGGTCTTTCGTGGGAGCCGAAAGAACCACCCGTTTCGCCCCAGCCTCAAGGTGTTTGGAGGCTTTGTCGTAGGTGGTAAAGAGTCCAGTGGCCTCAATCACATACTCAGCGCCGTATTTGGCCCAAGGAAGCTGAGCCGGGTCTCGTTCCGATGTACAAGGAATAAAGGTTCCATTGACGACAATCCCGTCAGGTTTGGCTTCGACATTACCCTGGAAGCGACCATGGGTTGAATCGTATTTGAGGAGATAGGCAAGGCTTTCGGGGGAGACGAGGTCGTTAATCCCGCAGAACTCGATCTCAGGGTTTGCGAGTCCAGCACGGAAGACTAAACGTCCGATACGACCGAAGCCATTGATTCCAACTTTGACCATGATGATGATTCCTCTGAAGCAGATTACGTGAGCAGCATCCGGCTGAGTCGCTAAGGCAGACTCATTGGCCTTTAGGATAGGGCAAAACAGAAGGCTGCGATAGATAGGGGCGTGGGTTTGGGGTGCCGTTGGGCAGTGGTGAGACTGACCCTATGAGACTATCGTTACAATATCGTAGTTCTTGGGCTATGCTGACGGTAACGCGATCGCTGAATCCCTCGACAGATGGGTAACTTGCTGCCCAACGGCTGGGCATTTTCCTCATCTGGACTTTAGGAAAGCTTTAAGGTTGCGATCGCCCGACCGGGTAAGACGAACCGACCGAGGGCGGAAGTTTGGAATTGTCTGCCGGGAAATGAGACACTGGTCTCTAGGTGAGTGGTTATGTATATTTGCGGAAAAATCTATGAACCCTGATGAAATTAAAGTCGTCCAACCGGGTGGCCTTCTCGATGGCGTTAAAGCCAGCCAGGTGCGGCGGGAGATTAGTGACTGTTTAGAGACTGGGGCCAAGGTGATCCTCTTGGACTTGAAGGATGTGACCTTTATCGATAGTTCAGGCTTAGGGGCCTTGGTGTCAGCCTTAAAGACGGTGCGGGCGGCTGATGGGAAGATGTTTGTCTGTTCGATTAGCGATCAAGTCAAAATTCTCTTTGAACTGACCAGTATGAACCGCGTCTTTAAGATTTTCAGCGATCGCGAGGAGTTTGAGGAGTCCATGTTATCGTCCTAAGGTCAGTTCCCGGCAGACCTCATCACCTCGATGATTCACCTCGACGATTCACCTCGATGACTCAGTCAGACTCACTTAAAGGTCACTTGCAACAGTGAGACATCGTCGTCAAACGGCTCCGGCGAACAGAGATCTTGGAGATGTTCAAATAGAGACGTTAGGGCAATCTCTGGGTTAGGACTTGCCTGGGTGAGCCAATCAGCAAAGGCATCTAAGCCCCAAATCGTGCCATCGCTCTGAGGAATCTCGTAGACGCCATCACTAAAAATATACAATTGCCCCGATGGGGCGATGGTGCAGGTTGCTGTGTCATAGTCCACATCGGGGAACATCCCAATCGGTAAATTTGGGGTGTTGAGGCGATGTAATTCAGGGGTAACAGCCTCGCCATGACTCGATACCAGTAAGGCTGGGGGATGGCCAGCACTCGCGTAGGTGAGGCAGCGGCTGCGAGTGTCGTACACTCCATACCAAATCGTAAAGTACTTTTCTTCGTAGAACGTCCCCGAGGAGCTGGTTTGAAAGGCTTGATTGAGGGCTTGTAAGACTTGACTGGGATCGTGAAAATTGGTGCGGGGTAGGGAACGCGATCGCAGAATGTTTAAGACCGATACGGAGAGTAACGCGGCACCGACCCCATGGCCCGAAACATCCACAAGATACATGGCCAACGAGGTCTCATCGAGCCATTGGAAGTCATAACAATCGCCCCCGAGTTCTTGACAGGGAACAAAACACGCGGCGATACGAACTGCGGTATGATGACGGGAAACCGGGAGTAGCGATCGCACATAGGCAGCCGCCTCAGATAACTCAGCCTCCAACATTTGTTTCTGCTTTTGTAGATCTCGGCTGAGTTGATGGATACGCAAACCAGCACGAACCCGCGCTTTAAGTTCATCCATGTCAATGGGCTTAGCCAGAAATTCGTCAGCCCCGGTATCGAGTCCGGTCACCCGATCCTCGACGGCTCCACGAGCTGTGAGTAAGATAAAAAAGGTGGTTGAGAGATCGGCCATCGCCTTCGTTTGGCGACAGACCTCCAGCCCATCAATGCCTGGCATCATCCAGTCGCAAATGATCAGTTTGGGTTTGAGGCGTTGTGCCAGATCAAGTCCCTCCTCACCATTTTTGGCGACGGCTACGTCATAGCCCTGTTGCGTTAGGACGCGTTTGATCACCAAGCGAGTTGTTGGGTCGTCGTCGATTAGGAGAATCGGAGTCATGATCAAGAAACAGACCGCAAGTTTTTGAATGAAGCTGAGGATGTTATCACTTTGGAAACCGTGAGCAAATTTCCCCTCTCCGCATCATTGCGTGTTCCAACGGATCTTAACGCGTTAGCCCGCGTTTTGGATTGGTTTGATGGCCTGGAGTCGCCCGTTGTCCCCCAGCGAGTCTGGTTACAACTGAAGACGGCGTTGGCTGAAGCGTTCACGAATGCCGTCCGACATGCTCATGGTGGCACATCAGAGTTAACGGTTGAAATTCAGTTCGAACAAACGGCTGAGTCTCTTGAACTCAAGGTCATCGATTCTGGACCCGAGTTTGATTTGCAGGCTAAGTTACATGAGTTACCGGATGCTGATCTCAATGCGACGGGAGGTCGGGGCTTGCGCCTGATGGACTGTATCGCCGATGAGTTGCGATATGTGAGGCTAGACGACGATCGCAACTGTTTATCTCTCATCAAACACTACCAGATGGAGTCCCCGTCTTAAAGCGCTTATCTCAGTAGTTCCACGAATGATTCAGTCTCCCATCCCCCAGGAGATCAGCGATAATACGAGCAGTAGCCAAAACCAGCCTGGGAGAGAGAGGGTATCCCAGAGGGCGATTGGCAGTTCCACAAACAATGATACGCCCAACCAACCCAATAGGGTCAGTAAGGCAGTCAGAACGAGAATAAAGACCATGGTGAGTCCCAGCAACCAGTGAATTGATGTCTGTCGTCTACGGGAAGGGAGACCTCTGGGTCAAATCAGCGACTTGGGACGCATGAACTTGGGACGCATTAGAGGAATTAGAGGAATTAGACGCATTATAGGTCCGGGGCAACGGATCGACAGCCACTCGCCCTTTGACAACCGCCCTCAGCAGTCGGTCAATCGAGCGTTGTTCCTCTTCGCTGAGGGACTCATCGAGAATGGCGGCCTTCAAACCATAGCGATCTAAAATCGTGAGCTTGCCTGTGGTTCGTGCGGATACCAGAATTTCACCGAGTGCCCCTGGAATTAGCATCGTCGATTTTGCGGAACCATTAAACATTTTCAAGCTGTTCCTTAACCCTGTTCCAGAGATAGACATCCCGATTTTGTCAGAGTTTTTGCGATCGCCACGTGATATCTCACCCTAGTCTTGAGTGAGTTTGATCGAGGTTTGATGCGATCGCAGATACCAATACGATGCGATCGCGATCGCAGACAAAACCCCTATTGCCTCAACGTTGACCCTTGCGAGTCGATTAATGCTCAAAAATTTGGGAATACTGCAACAAATCCAGAGCAACAAACACAGGGATCGCGGCAAAACAAGCCTCCGCAAGCTGCCAGCGTTCCTCTCGTTGCAACATCTGCGTCAAAGTCCGTTTGAGAGAAATCAGGTAGCGAACATCATTCGCCGCATAGCTTAACTGCTCATCCGAGAGATTTGCCGCATTCCCCCAATCGGAACTTTGAGCCCGTTTATCGAGTTCAACGCCTTCGAGTTCCAGAACTAATCCTTTCAAGCCATGAGATGACGTATAAGTCCGGGCTAACTTACTCGCAATTTTGGTACAAAAGATCGGTCCAGTTGTGATCCCTAACTGATGTTGCAACATGGCCACATCAAAGCGAGCAAAATGAAAAATCTTTTCCACATCGCTCATTTCCAGTAATTCTTGTAAACGAGGGGCTTGTGATTGTCCCCGTTGAATCCGCACCACCGTGACATATCCCGCCTCATCACACAACTGCACCAAACAGAGGCGATCGCGTGCCGGAAGCAGGCCCATCGTTTCCGTATCCACAGCAATGGCTGTTCCTTGACGATAGCGATTCAGCAGCTCCTCACTGAGATCCCCATCACAGACACAAAAGTTGTCTAAACTCATTCCAAAGCACTCCCAACGCTAAACTCGATTCACGAGCAATCTTAAAAGATAACCGTCCCCATCGGGCCATCTTAGGGGGCGATCGCCAAAAAACCCGCCTTTCCCGAGCCAACGAGAAAAAGCGGGTTCAAACCGGCCAACTCCCCCAGCGAGGGGAGTCTTAGCCTGAAAATCGAGTCTTAGACAGCCGTCCTAGAAACTAAAGGTTCCTCGTAACGTACCAATGAAGACACTATCATTATCAGCATCTTGATTGGGATTGAGCAGCCAAACCAAGCCCGGAGTGATCGAGATATTTTCACTCACCTGGACTTTATAGAACCCTTCCAAATGGAGAGGGATGTCATTGTCAAAGAAGCTGTTGGTATCCTCGAGACCACCCAGATAGGGTTGAGCGCCCACAATCACGCCACCCAAATTCCCCGGAAGGACCAAATCAGGGAACGCCAGGCCCAACGCCCAGTTCCAGATTTCCCCATCCAGCTCATTGGTGCGCAAATAAATGTCACTGTAGCTACCCCAAGCATTCACATTCACGCCCGGAGATAAAGACCATGACAACTGAGCGCCGATGGAGTGACTCGTCACCGGGTTCACCGCACCAATATTATTGGTAAACGTCGTTCCCGTGAAACCAAAATTGGTGTTGTCAAACCCAGAGCCGCCACCATTGTTGAAGCCAAAGTTCCCAGCACCAAAATAACCATAGTTATAGGTCACCGCAAACCCCAACTCAGGCGTGGGGGTATAGGTTAACTGAGCCAACGCCGAAATATCGCCATTAAAGAGGCCATCACCATTAGTTGGGCTATCAGCTTCCGAGGCCAGATACCCAGTCGTCACCTGGAACGAATCGCCAAAACGGAGATTGAGGCCAATCCCAGCCCCACCGCCGAGACGATAAATCGGGTTATGTTGACCAAAGGCACTTAACGCCCCATTACCACCATCTTTGTCATCAAAATAGGGGTTAAGGGTGGGAGTGAAATCAGCAAAGTGGAGTCCCGTAGCGCCAACAATCACATCAACGGATTCCCCGAGAGGGAAGGAGTACGCCAAACTCTCAACATTGACAGAGTTACCCGAGTCACCAAAAACCTGAGAGGCTAACACCCCTTCACCCGAGGGACCAAAGTTCAGTCCTTGGTTATCTCCCGTGGTTCCGAAGGGGACACTGTTGCCCACTTGCAGGCGAGTTAAGAGGCGGTCTTGTCCTGTGAAGCTAGAGACAAAGTTCAAGCGAACCCGTTGCTGAAACACGGTTTCGTTGTTATCTAGGGTACTGTCGAAGACGTTCCCCAAGGCAAAAATCGCTTCCCCTTCCAGTTTCGTGGTGGTGGAGAACTGATTGGCTTCGAGTTCCGAGGTGCGGCCTTCGAGGCTATCAACCCGGCCCCGGAGACTGAGCAATTCAGCGGAAAATTCTTCTTGCAACCGGCGAATAGTCGCCAAGTCACTGGGATCGAGGTCATCGCCATTGCCGACAATGGCGATAATTTGATCTAAACAGGCATTTAAACCGGCGGCAAACTCGTAGCGAGTCATGAAGTTGTTGCCCCGGAAGGTTCCGTCAGGATAGCCGGCGATACAACCGTAGCGTTCAACGAGGGATTGCAGGGCTTGGAAGGCCCAATCGGTTGGTTGCACGTCGGACAGTTGAGACACTGAGGTCACCTGGGCCAACTGTTGGGGGCCAGGGGCCGTATTGGAGAGACCTTTGTGACTGTCAAAGGTCGATTTGGGGGTAGCTTCGGCGGCAACACCGCTTAGGACAGCGCCCAGGGTCAATAGGGAGAGATTAGAAATAAACGTGAACTTAGACATGGATGTACTCCTCACACCAGACAGACAATACCACCGTCGATTTTAATCGATTTTAGTGGTTGGGTTATGTAGACTTACTCGGATCTTAGCGGTAAATTGCCGGGTCAACCCGAACTGGCGATCGCATCACCCGAGGCAACCCCCATTGAGTCGTGATCACGTCGGAAAAAGTTCCTCTCGCCCCAGATACCCGTAAGCCGGCCCACAAAAAAAGGAGGGATGAGTCCCTCCTTTTTTTAATTGATTCTCTGCGGTCAGCGCTAGAAGACCCGGCAGACTTAAACTTGAGTGCGATCGGTTAGAATCTCATAGCCATCATCGGTCACCAGAACCGTATGCTCAAACTGGGCTGAGAGAGCATTATCAACAGTGACCGCCGTCCATTTGTCACTGAGGATGCGATTATGCTTGGAGCCTTGGTTAACAATCGGCTCAATGGCGAGAGTCATTCCGGCCCGGAGTTTCACGTTGGGCATTTCTCGGGTACGGAAGTTAAAGACGGAGGGTTCCTCATGGAGATTACGACCGACACCATGGCCCGTAAATTCTTCGACGACACTGTAGCCATGAGCTTCAACGTGATCTTGAATTGCCCCAGCTAGGTCGAGCAGGTAGGCCCCGGCTTTGACTTGTTCGATTCCTTTATAGAGAGCTTCTTCGGCCACTTTAATCAGACGTGCGGCCTCGTCGCTAACGTCACCGACGGCGATGGTGATGCAGGAGTCTCCATGAAAGCCTTGGAAAAAGGCCCCGGTGTCGACTTTGAGAACATCTCCCGGGCGAATCACTTTTTTCTTGTTGGGGATACCATGGACGACTTCGTTATTAATACTCGAACAAATCGAAGCCGGGAAGCCGTGGTAGCCTTTGAAGCTGGGTTTGGCGCCCATTTCGCGAATCCGCTTTTCTGCATGAGCATCGAGATCGGCGGTGGTCATCCCCGGTTCAACGAGTTCTGAGATCTCTTTGAGGACTGTGGCGACAATTTTGGCGGATTGTCGCATAATTTCAATTTCTCGCTTCGATTTGATTTCGATGCGGCGACGTTGTTTTTTGAGTCCGGGGAGTTGGGAGGTTTGACGGGAGGGTTTGCTGGGGCTAGGAGCGGAGAGTAAATCGCTAAAGATATTCATGGAGTCTTAAGTTCACGTGGGTTTGAGGTGATCGGTTGACCGGAAAACGGGCAGAGACGGAAACTCAGCTATCACCTCGGGGAAAGCGGTCTTTTCTTAAGTTAACAGATTGGACTGGTTAAACCGACTCTGAGGACTTGGCGTGGATGGTTAGGGTTCCGGTCATCCCGGCTTCGGCGTGACCGCTGATGGTACATTCGAGGTGATAGTCTCCGGGTTTCTCGGGGACGAAGACCCATTCGGCTTCGGCGTTGGGTTTGAGTTCGAGTTCGCGCACGGTTCCTTTGACTTCTACTCCGGCGGCTTCGACTTTGCGTGTCCAACTGACGGCGGCGAAGTCGGGAGCGCTAAAGTAGTGTTTTTCGGGACTGGGGTTATCTAAGACCAGTTTGTAGGTTTGGCCGGCCATGAGATCGAGGTGGTCGGGATAGAACTTAAGTTGTCCTTGGCGATCGCCGAGATGAATGTGAAGTTCTGTGGCGTTGATGCGGGCCAGTTGCGGCGTCCCATCGGTCGGGTTGGCTTGGGCCACGGCGGGATTAACCAGGGCGATCGCCACCCAGAGCGTGAGAGCGCCCAGAAGACGGGCGATCGTCCCAGCCGAAATGTTGGTCAATTTTGGCATCGTTACAACTCTTAATTATTTTCTGCTATTATTCTTTAGATTCTCTTAATAGTATAAGCGTTTCCTTGATTTTCGGAGGTTACAGCCTGCCATGTTTAGTTTCAGCACTAAAATACGATTAAGCGATTATGTGGGTTCAAGTCAGGGATTAACCCGACTGTCTGCAATGCTGCTCAAGTTGGGATCGAGGTGTGAGCCATTTAATGAGATTCACGGCCCAAATCCCAGCTTAATTTTATTAACAAGCTTAACACTAGGTTTATTTTCCGTAACATATGTTTAGGAAAATCTTAAACCTTTCAATTTCTCAACCAATCGAAACATTTAAACAAGAAAAAATCTCGCGAGTTTCACTTTGTAGTCACCTATATTACGTCAGTGTTAGCTAGCTTCTCGTTCAGTCAATCCGTCATCTATTGACGATGGCTAATCCAGGTCGGTCGAATCTTTTCAAGGTTTCCAACTCAGCTCAGCTCAATCTTTTATGCTGGCAATGTCGGCAATATCTTCAATGGAGTCACTGTTGTTCTGGGTTTTCTGCCCAAACCACCCTTGTTTTTAGGTGTCAGTGTTTATACGGAGGCAAATATCAATACTAATACGTAGGTAAAATCAACTCTAAAAATGAGAACCTCATTGTCTTGATTGTCAGGCTTAATTATTTGACAATCCGCCCAAACAATCTATATGATAAATAAAATTAGGTCAAGTCAATACCCTGGAAGACCCTACGGTACGGACTCGACTAAAAACCTCCGTCCAAGGGCATAAATCAGCAAACCTAAACAAAATCTAAAGATGAAGATTGAAGATTTTGTAAAGGCCCAAAAAATGTAGTCTTCATTACTTCATCTCATCAGGATGAGGTGTTAGTTTGAAGCTGGTCGGGGTATTAGAACAAATCCAAACATTCTCTAGGAAAACTGATATAGGGGTTTAATCATGAATGCACAGACGAATGCACAGACATTAACTCCCCAGAAGATGGACGACCTTCTCAAGTCACCAGTAGTTTTGTCCCAGGACAAGATTCTCGTGATTGACGATTCGCCTTGCTTACTGGCGGCAATGTTACGAAAATATGGCTACACAGTTGTTACAGAAACCGATAGCCACCGCGCTCACGAGGCTGTTCTCGGTCATAACCCAGATCTGATTTTGCTTGACATTAATATGCCCGGCGCTGATGGCTATTCCGTCTGCACAACCCTCAAGGCCTCTAGCCAGACCCGTGAAATTCCGGTGATCTTTGTCAGCGCCCGTAACGAAACGCTCGACAAAATCCAGGCGTTTCAGGTTGGGGCGGCCGACTACATCAGCAAACAGTTCCAGTTTTCCGAGACCCTGGTGAGAATTGAAACCCAACTCAATCAAAGGCGACTTCAAAAACGGCTGATGGCTTCAGAAGCCCAAGCCCGAGAAAAATCCGAACAACTGACTCGGGCCTTGGCCCAAATCCAAGAGACACAATCCCAACTGGTTCACCAAGCGAAGATGTCCAGTCTCGGTCAATTGGTGGCGGGAGTCGCCCATGAGATTAACAATCCGGTGAACTTCGTGTACGGCAACTTGACCTATATTGCCGAGTACACGGAACATCTGATGGAGTTGCTGGGGCTGTACCAACAGGCACTCCCCCAGGCCACACCTGAGATTGACGAGAAGATCGAAGAAGTGGATTTAGAGTTCATTGAAGCGGATTTACCCCGGCTGGTTGGCTCGATGCGGGTGGGAACCGAACGCATCCAGGAAATTGTCCGCTCTCTACGCAACTTCTCTCGTCTCGATGAGTCGGATCTCAAGTCGGTGGATTTGCATCAGGGGTTAGAAAATACCTTGGTGATTCTGCAACATCGTTTGAAGGCCAGCGGCGATCGCGCCGAGGTGAAGATCGTCCGCTCCTACGGAGATTTGCCGCTTCTCGAATGCTATGCGGGGCAGTTGAACCAAGTCTTTACCAATATCTTGGCCAACTCAATTGATGCCCTAGAGCCGAAACGCAAGCAAGCCACCGATGATGGGGTAGCCGAAATCCCTCAAATCACCATTGAGACGAAGCGAGTGGGTCTCGATCGCATCCGGGTGACGATCGCCGACAATGGCGAAGGAATGCCCGAATCAGTACGGAACCGCGTCTTTGACCCTTTCTTTACCACCAAGGACATTGGTGTCGGCACTGGCTTAGGAATGTCCATTAGTTATCAGATTGTCACTGAACGTCATCGCGGGCAACTTTCCTGCGAGTCTGGATTAGGCCAAGGAACTCGCTTCGAGATTGAACTGCCGTTGCGGGCCGTCAAAAATGGTCCGATGGCGGAAAACCGCTACGGGAATACTGGCTCTCAAGGAGTCACTCCGATTGGTGTTAGCGTTGGGGAGTTTCAACAGGCCTCTTGAAGCAACCATCCAAGTTAATTGCTCCAATCGATCAACTTAGAGTTCTCAGTTCCCGTAGGAACTCTAAAGGTAACCCATCGGAATCGGCGATAAAGGCCACTTCATAGAGGCGATCGCCGATTTGCTGTTGTTCAGGGTCAAGTAGCACCTTCAGGGGGGTAACTTGTTGGGGATTTTCCGCCACCGCTTGCTCAAACCGTTGACGTAGGCCCTCTAACCAAGTGGGTAAATCTTGGCCCATTTCAGCCAAGAGATCACTGAGATCAAACGAGAGATGATAGTAGCCCACATAATGCTCATCGCCAAAAGCATCCGGCGCCGGTTTCGGTTCCGGAATTTGGATCAGTTCAATCCGTCCCTTTAAGCCTTCGAGCCAACAGGCCAGGGTGTAGCCGGTTGTGAAGCGCTCACAGACCCGAAAGCCGAGTTGTTCGTAGAAGGCGATCGCGCGGTGAATATCTGCGGTCCGAATGGAGGCGTGGTGCATAGAGAACAGCGATAGAGAGACAGCATCAGGCTAATCGCCAGGGACATATCCTTATTCAAACAGGCGAAAGTAAGGATAGCGCACCGGAACGCCGGGTTCTTTTTCTAAATCAAAATTAATCACATCCCAGCAGGGGTCATCTTTCCCCTCAGGGCTAAAGCTAACCGGGAGGCCATAGAGTTTGCTGAGGGAACTGTCGCCGCGATCGCGCCAGGGACTGCTACGGTCTAAATAAGCTGCCATCAAATCCCGATAGCGAGCCGCAATGACAATGCGAGTGGCCCGGTAGCCTTGGGTATAGAGGCGATCGAGGGCTTCATGAATCTCAAAGCGAATGCCGTCCGGGTGAGTATGTTGACGATACCACTCGTGATTCCATAAACGCCAATGTCGGTTGGATTGGAGATGCACCAGTTCCCCCGTTTTGGGATCGGCTTCAAACGCACCATGACGAGGACACAGATAAGTATCGGTCAAGGTCAAGGCGGAAATCTTTTGCCGACAGTGGGGACATTCAATCTCCGGTCCAAAGATGGGATACTGAGAGCTTGGATCGGTAAAATAGTCCATGCAATAATCGTACTCACTCGACGCTCGACAAGAACCGGGTTAGGCTCAGCTCCGAGGCTGCTCGATCGCTGCCAGATTGTTGAAGGCAGCAGGGCATGGAGCTAACGGTTTTCGTCTAGGTTCTATCTTAACCTGCCCGTGAAGTTCTGCTGCTAAGGCAAGATTGTTAATTCTCAAGTATGACTGGCGAGATCATGAACTCCCCTCAATTCCCCGCTGACGTCCCCAATCCCGATTACTGGCCACCGGTTGACTGCTCTCGGGCCAGCTTTGTCGCCGCTAATGCGACGGTGTTGGGGGATGTGACCCTAGAGGCGGGAGCTAGTGTTTGGTATGGGGCTGTGATTCGTGCTGATGTGGTTGCGATTCGTATTGGTGCAATGAGTAATGTCCAGGATGGGGCGATTTTACATGGAGATCCTGGGGAACCGTTGGTGTTAGAGGAGTTCGTTACGGTGGGCCACCGAGCGGTGATTCATAGTGCTTATATCGAACGCGGCTGTTTGGTGGGGATTGGGGCGACGATTTTGAATGGGGTGCGCGTGGGAGCGGGGAGTATTATCGGGGCTGGAGCCTTGGTGACGAAGGATGTTGCGCCGCGATCGCTGGTGTTGGGGATTCCCGCCAAAGTGGTGCGGCCCGTTTCCGAGGAACAGGCCGCTGATTTGATGGATCATGCTCGCAAGTATGAGCGTTTAGCTCAGGTTCATGGGGGGACTGGCTCAGATTTAGGGTTTCATGGGTGAAAGCGGCGGCTGGAATGGAGTTGAGAGGATTCTGTGAGGAAAATCTCGGTGAATGCGTCGGCGACGGCGGTAAAATGTAGCACAATGGAGATATAATAGGTACTCGAAGAAGAGTATTTAAGATTTTTTTAAGACAGGAGTAGGGTCTATGGATTTTGATTGGCGTTTACTGGTTGTTCTCGGTCCGATCGCGATCGCCCTCGGCTGGGCATTGTTCAACATTGGTCAAGCTGCGTTAGGACAAGTCCAAAATTACCTCAACCGTCAAAGTTAGGGAAACTTCGGAATTATCCTCTGTCACATGGTCAGTCCGGCGGTTTTGCGTACGCAAGGCCGCCGGATTTTTCTGGGTCGATGTGGGCGAACCTCAGGCCCCGAGGGTTAACCCCAGACTGTGGTAAGGTTTTTCCATTGTTAAGTATTGATGGTCAGGTGCGGCTTGCGATCTATGGTCTTAGACTTTCAAGGGTACGATGCAGATAAACTTCCCCCCCAGAATATCGAAGCGGAAGAGGCGATTTTAGGGGGAATTTTGCTCGATCCCGAAGCCATGAATCGGGTGGTGGAAGTCTTGACAGCAGAAGCATTTTATGTACAAATCCATCAAACCATTTTTCAGGCGGCCGAGGGGTTACATAGTGTAGGACAGCCGACGGATTTAATTAGTGTTACGGCCTGGTTACGCGATCGCGACCTCTTAGAAAAAGTGGGCGGCCAAAGTAAATTGGCTCAATTAGTTGATCGCACCGTCTCAGCGGTGAACATTGACCAATATGCAGCTTTGGTGATGGATAAATATTTCCGTCGCCAGCTTATTCAAGCGGGACAGGAGATCACCGGCTTAGGCTATCAAGCGGCGACCCCGTTAGAGACGGTGTTAGATCAAGCCGAACAAAAGATTTTTTCCATTACTCAAAAGCGTCCTCAACAGGATTTAGTGCCTTTATTTGAAACCCTAATTCATGCGTTTCAAGAATTAGAAGCTCAAATTGAAACCCAAGCGCAACCGGGGTTTTTATCGGGGTTTTATGACCTCGATGCGATGACGGGAGGCTTTCAAACGTCGGATTTAATTATTGTGGCGGGGCGCCCGTCAATGGGGAAATGTCTGCATGAGCGATCGCAGGTGCTATTAACAGATGGTTCTCTCGTCACGATGGGAGAACTCTACCGCCGTCGCCAAGGAACTGTTCTCACCCTGGGGAACCATTGGCGCTTTCAACAGACGCAAGTCTCTGACTTTATTGATGATGGTGTCAAGCCTATTTTTCGCGTCACAACTCGCCTAGGGCGACAAATTGAGACCACCTTAACTCACCCCTACTTAACGGTTACAGGATGGAAACCTTTGGCCAACTTGGCGGTGGGCGATCGCATTGCTGTCCCCCGCCGTTTAGAGGTGTTTGGAGATGAGCCGTTACCCGAGCATCAAATCAAACTCCTCGCCTACTTGATTGGCGATGGGACTCTCACCTCGGGGACTCCCCGTTTTACGAATGGTAATCCCAACATTCAACAAGACTTTATTGAAGCTGTTGAGCAGTTTCCGGGGATGACAGTCCACCAACAACACTCAGGAGGAACCCGAACTCCCTCCTTTTTAACCGTCTGTGATCCTCAACAGATGGCGGCTAACCGAGTGCGCTTTGCGACAGGATTGCGTGATGCACTGGCTCAGTATCCCGGTTCAGCACGACAACTCGCCGCTCAAATTGGGGTTTCTCCGGCCTTGGTGAGTCTCTGGAAATCAAAAAATCTAAGCCCAAGCCTTGAGGTGAGCGAGCGCCTATTTCAACACTTAGAAGCCAGCCCAGACTTCAATCCCGATATCGTTACGAACTTGCGGCGAGTTAGCCGGAACCGAATTAAATGTTGGTTAGACACATTAGGCTTGTGGGGGAAAAATGCACATCAAAAAACAATTCCCGAAGTGATATTTAAGTTACCTAAGCCCCAACTTGCTTTATTTCTGAATCGACTGTTTGCAACGGATGGCTGGGCAGCAGTTCTTAACAGTGGTCAATGTCAACTTGGATACCTGAGCGTCCATGAGGTCTTAGCTCGTCAAATCCAACATTTGCTGCTGCGCTTTGGGATTATTGCTGCTCTCAAGCGCCGCCAGGTTCGCTATAAAGACGAAAGACGACCGGCTTGGCAACTCGATATTACTCATGTCCAATCGATTCGTCGGTTTATTGATGAGATTGGTATCTTTAGTAAAGAAGAGGCGATCGAGCGCGTTCGACAAAGCTTGGCAACTCGGCGAGAACAAACTAATCGAGACTTGATTCCTAAGGAAGTCTGGGAGCGGCTAAGGGTCTTAAAAGGTCAAGACTCTTGGACATCGTTACGGAAACGAGCCGGTATTGCCTCGAATAACCTTCATGTAGGTCAACGGGCATTATCACGGTCTCGACTCTTGAAACTTGCGATCGCCCTAGATAACCCTGACCTACAACACCTTGCTGATAGTGATGTCTATTGGGATGAAATCACAGCAATTGAAGGATTGGGCGAGGCTCAAGTTTACGATTTAACGATTCCTGAGACTCATAACTTTGTCGCTAATGATATCTGTGTTCATAACACAGCGTTCAGTTTGAATATCGCCCGTAACTTAGCCAATAGCTATAAATTACCCGTGGCGGTGTTTAGCTTAGAGATGTCCAAAGAGCAACTCGTGCAACGATTGCTCGCCAGTGACTCAGGAATTGAAAGTAACCGCCTGCGAGCCGGCCGCGTCAGTCAAAATGAATGGGAACCTCTCAGTCGCGCCTTAGCCTCCCTGTCAGAAATTCCCATTTTTATCGATGATACCGCCAACATTACCGTAACTGAGATGCGGTCTAAATGCCGACGCTTGCAGGCTGAACAAGGGAAACCCTTAGGATTGGTGTTATTAGACTATTTACAACTGATGGAGGGAGCGGGAGATAACCGGGTTCAGGAATTATCTCGGATTACGCGATCGCTCAAAGGCTTGGCGCGGGAACTCAATGTTCCGGTGATTGCGCTCTCCCAGTTGAGTCGTGGTGTGGAAGCTCGCAACAATAAACGGCCCATGATGTCGGACTTGCGTGAAAGTGGGTCGATTGAGCAGGATGCGGATTTAGTGGCCATGCTCTATCGGGATGAATACTATAACCCCGATACCCCCGATCGCGGTATTACGGAGCTCATTATCGCCAAACACCGCAATGGCCCCACGGGGATCGTGAAACTGCTGTTTGACCCTCAATATACCCGTTTCCGCAATCTCGCCAATCCCGGTCGTCCCTTAGCGGGAGGGTCTTATGGCCAACTTCCGCCGGGTTAGGGGTTCGGCTGGTTGTCTCAATTCTCCTTGTCCAGATTGGCGACGGTTTGGCCCAAAAGGACAATTTTTAGGCTGACTTCGAGACAGCGAAACCAGCCTAAAATCAAGATGAACCTAGCCGCCTATTTAAGAAATTCGCAGCAATTCCACATCAAAGATGAGGGTTGCATTGGGGGGAATCACACCACCTGCACCCCGTTCACCATAGCCGAGTTCCGGGGGAATAATGAGCTTCCAGCGATCGCCAACCTGCATCATTCCCACGCCTTCATCCCAGCCACGAATCACTTGGCCGACACCAATACGGAAACTAAAGGGACGATTGCGCTCGCGGGAACTATCAAAGACGGTTCCATCTTCGAGCATCCCGGTATAGTGAACCATCACCGTTTGGCCGGTTTGCGGCTGTGCGCCGTCACCGCTTTCGAGTTTTTCATACTTCAACCCGGATTCGGTGGTATAGACACCATTCTCATCAGCCACGGGTTCTGAGGTTTTAGTCTCCGCCGGTGCTTGTGCAAAGAGACTGGGGTTCGTGTCGTTGATGGGTTTGGCGGGTTCGGCCGCTGCGGCTTGCTCGGCTTGCTGTTCTTCGGCCTGCAGATTCGCCGCGAGAGCCGTTTGATTCTGTGCATTAATTAGGGTAAACAAAATCGCTACTGCACAGACAATAACGACACTCAAACTAATTAAAATAGGTCGCAAAGTAGTCCTCCTTGATCACGCTTGATTTGCCAAATGAATAAAATGGGTCAGATTGGATCAAACAATTTGCATCAAATTTGCATCCAACAATCTCCCAGATTAGCTTACCGCCAATTTTTATTTTCGAGATCACGAACTTGTCGTTCCAGGCGATCGAGTCGTCCTCGCAACTCATCCATCTCCGCTTGACGGGGAACCCCTAGATCTTGCATGGCGTTGCGAAGTTGGCGATCGAGTTGTTTTTCGAGGTTGCCCTGTTCTGACTTAAACTGGGTCATAAAGTCGTCGATCATCGATTTGGCATCATCAGAATCGATTTTGCCTTCTTTAACCCAGCGATCGCTGACCTCTTTAATTTTCTCTGCAACGAGGGAGGTCGTTCCCACGCCAATCATGAGCAGTTGGGTAAGTAGATTGTTATTATCCATCGAAATTTTAAGTGCAAAGGACGGATGCGCTCGAACCAATCGGTAGCTACCCTTGATCCTAGCGTGTTTAGCGGTCTTGACGGAGACTCTCAGGAACCGTGACGCCTGAGACGCCGGCCATGGCCCGCAAATTTTGACAGCGAACTAACTCTGTAAAGGATAACCCAGGTCGTCCTTCGAGTTCGACGACGGCCTTAATCGCCGAGACTAAGGCTTTGGCGGCTTCAACTTCATCATAGCCGCGACGTTGGGCCACGGCGATCGCCGCTTCATCGGCCGCCAGTTCCCAGGCGGTGGATTGGTTCTGTCGCCAAATCTGATTAAGGGCGATCGCCGTCAAACTTCCCGCTGCGACTATCCCCACTGCATCAGCTTGAGCCACCTCAACGGCTGTGGCGACAATCCCAGCTAATCCCAGTCCTTGATAGACATCGAGCTTAAACCAACGAATCTCCAACTGCCAACAGACGCTTCGTAACAGCAGTAAATCCCGCTGAGGCTGGCTCAATTCTTGCCAATCGTCAAAATTAATCAAAATTAGGCGATCGCGCTTCCAAGGCACTGGAAACGGCGTGTCAATCACCTTAGACAAACTCGGTTGACTGACGATTTTGGCGAACATACGCCCGGAGGCGGGCATTAAATCAAGGAGGCGATGCGTCTCGATGGCTGGGTTCATAGGAGGTTGCAAGATAGGAGGTTGCAAGAATCGTGATTGCAGGGTCAGCGGGAGCTTGCCACAATGGGGGATGGATTCCCTGTTTAGCTTATTCTCTCCTATGGATGCCTTTGCGCCAATTGCTCCTGACTGGACCAAACCAGCGGTTCACGCCTTCGACTTTCGTTGTCCTCAATGTGGAGCTAGTAGCCGTCAAGCCGAGAAAGTTTGGCTAAACCGACGTGCGCCCGTCTATACTGCCGACTATACCCGGAAATGGCAAGAGTTCTATCACTGCTCCTGTGGCTGTGTTTGGTGGGCTTGGAGTAGCGATCGCCCGCCGGAACCCGAAGCGGCGGAGTTTGTCAACGAGGCGACGCTCCCCGACGTGTCCCCAGACTCCCCCAATACTGAACAGGGTGATGAAAACGGCGACGAGTCGTAACTCATCGCCGTTGTGCCGCATATCACATTATGGGGTAAATGTCAAGGGGTAATTTACCCCAATCCGGTTACTGGGTGGACACCAATTCCGGGAAACGCAGTTCCACATTGTCCTTGGAGATAATGACTTGTCCATCATCGTCGAGGTCAATAATGGCGCGATCGCCGTCTTGGATTTCACCTGAGAGCATCTTCTCAGCCAAGACATCTTCGAGGAGGCGCATAATCGCCCGACGCAGGGGACGCGCACCGTAGGCGGGGTCATAGCCTTCATCAGCCAAACGGTTCTTGAAGGCTTCGGTGGCTTGCAGACGGATGTCTTTTTCCACCAGGCGATCGAAGACGCGTTTCAACTCGATATCGGCGATTTGCTTGATTTCTTCGCGGTTGAGTTGGCTAAAGACGATGATGTCATCCAAGCGGTTGAGGAACTCAGGCCGGAAGTACTGTTTCAGTTCTTCATTCACGAGGTTACGGATGCGGTTGTACTGAGCATCAGTTTCATCGCCAGCGATTTCAAAGCCGAGGCCACCGCCACCTTTCTCGATGACGCGAGAGCCGATGTTGGAGGTCATAATCAGCAAGGTGTTCTTGAAATCGACCACGCGACCTTTAGAATCGGTTAAACGACCGTCTTCGAGGATTTGTAGCAACAGGTTAAAGACATCGGGGTGAGCCTTCTCGATTTCATCGAAGAGAATCACCGAATAGGGACGACGACGCACCGCTTCGGTGAGTTGTCCTCCTTCGTCATACCCGACAAATCCCGGAGGCGAACCAATCAGCTTCGACACGGTATGGCGTTCCATGAACTCGGACATATCCAGGCGAATCATGGACTCTTCAGCACCGAAGAAGTAAGCCGCCAAGGCTTTGGTGAGTTCGGTTTTACCGACCCCAGTCGGTCCCGAGAAGATGAAACTGGCGATGGGACGATGGGGATTTTTCAGGCCCACCCGAGCGCGACGCACCGCACGGGAGACCGCGCGAACGGCCTCTTCTTGACCAATCAGACGTTGGTGCAAGGTATCTTCGAGGTGTAGCAGTTTCTCGGACTCGGTCTCTTCGAGTTTTGTCACCGGAACTCCGGTCCAGCTTGAGACAATCTCGGCGATGTTTTCTTCGGTGACCATCGGCGCACCTTGGGGGGTTTGTTGGCGTTCGATGGAGAGTTGGTCGATTTTGGCGCGGGTTTCGAGTTCGCGATCGCGCAGTTGACTGGCTTTCTCAAAGTCCTGTTCGGTGACGGCGTTGTCTTTGTCTTTAATCACCTGAGCCAGTTCCCGTTTGAGTTCTCGGGAGGCGGGAGAGGCTTTGAAATGCTCAATATGCACCCGAGATCCGGCTTCATCGATGAGGTCGATGGCTTTGTCGGGGAGGAAGCGATCGTTAATATAGCGATCGGAGAGTTCGGCGGCGGCTTCTAAGGCTTCATCGGCGATGGTGAGCTGGTGATGTTGCTCGTAGCGATCGCGCAAGCCAAAGAGAATCTCGATGGTTTCCTGTACCGTCGGCTCCCCAACCATAATCGGCTGGAAACGCCGTTCTAGGGCAGCATCTCGCTCGATATGCTTGCGGAACTCATCGAGGGTGGTGGCCCCGATACATTGCAGTTCGCCACGAGCCAGAGCGGGTTTGAGGATATTCGCCGCATCGAGACCTCCTTCTAAGGCCCCGGCCCCCACTAAGGTATGGATTTCATCAATCACGAGGACGACATTGGCGTTGCTGCGGACTTCCTCGATGATATTTTTGAGCCGTTCTTCAAACTCACCCCGGAAGCGAGTTCCGGCCACGAGCATCCCCATATCAATGGCGATGACCTGTTTATTTTCGAGCAGTTCAGGAACCGCATTGGTGACGATCCGTTGCGCTAAGCCTTCGGCGATGGCGGTTTTACCGATACCCGGTTCGCCGACGAGGATGGGGTTATTTTTAGTACGACGGCCCAGGATTTGCACGAGACGCTCGGTTTCGCGATCGCGTCCCACCACGGGGTCTAGTTTTCCTTCGGCGGCCAGTTGCGTTAAGTTGGTGCCAAATTCTTCGAGGGTGGCCATCTTCCCGCTCTTACTCGACGGTTGTCCCCCAGGGGCAACGCCGGCCACTTCTCCGAGTTGTTTCATCACCTGAGTGCGAATATCACCGAGATCGACTCCCAGGTTATGCAGCACGGTCGCCGCAACCCCTTCTTCGTCCCGAGTTAGCCCTAACAGGATATGTTCGGGGGCGATATAGTTATGACCGAGTTGCCGAGCTTCTTCGACGGCATATTCAAACACCCGCTTCGCTTTCGGGGTAAAGGGGATTTCGGCAGAGGTGAAGCCGGAACCGCGACCAATGAGTTGTTCGACTTCTCGGCGCGCACCGTCACGGGTGACGCTAAACTTACTCAGGACATTGGCGGCGATACTGCTTCCCTCACCAACGAGACCTAGCAAAATCTGCTCAGTCCCCACCATATTGTGTTTGAGCCGGCGGGCTTCTTCTTGAGCCAACATGACGACTCGGATGGCTTTGTCTGTAAAATGTTCAAACATGAGCTTTTATGTCAAATCGATGTGTAAGGGGCAGGGGGAAGGACAACCGTATCTTTAGATTAAAGGGTTGGGCCGTAGAATGCCGGTTTCTGGATGTCAGTTTGTTTGATGTCAGTTCAGGGGCTGAAACCCGATGGCAGCAATTATGAACTTTTGTATACCTCATTAATATAATCTATCTCCCAGAACAGATGGCGACAGTGAGGAGAGCCGAAACAGGATAGGTAGGATAGCCGTCGTCTTGAGGCGGTTGCAGAACGGGACGTTAGGTAGGGCTGGCCTAAGGTTAAGGTATCTTTAGCGTATTACAAAGTTGGCCAGGGATGCAAACACTTGTGCCAGTCGTGTCGGGGCGATCGCCACCGGAAGCTGAGCCGGTGAAGTTCTCTAATCATGGGAATTATGGCGTTTGTCGTGACGCTAGGTCGGGATGGTTAATGAGCATTTCTTGACCTGAGACCGTCAGGGGAGGTCGAGGTATACTTCGAGAGCAGGGTTGACCCTCGGCCATGGCCGGGATTAGGCAGTACGGGAAGAGGCAATGATGAATCACACAGGAATGTCACGGTTTGCCGTTGGAGTCATGGTCGCGTTAGGGGTTTGCGGAGTCCTTAAGGTTGAGGTCATGGCCACCCCACCGCCTCGCCTGGCTCAAGCCTTTGGCAGCACGGGGTTTGTCTTTCAAGAAGGGTTGCGTTTTCTCAATGAGAATCGCTTTGAGCAGGCCGAAGCTGCCTTCCGGGAGGTGCTGGAGTTTGACGGGGCTGATCATGAAGCCTGGAATAATTTAGGACGAGCGTTACAGGGACAAGGTGAGGTAGAGGGGGCGATTCAGGCCTATCAGCGGGCGTTGGAACTACGTCCTCGCTATGCTGAGGTGTTTAATAATTTGGGGGTAGCTTATCGGTCTTTGGGACGGCTAGAGGCAGCTATTGAGGTGTATGAGCGGGCGATCGCCCTCCAGCCGGAGTTAGGAGCGGCGTATTACAATATCGGTCTGATTCGCTCGCGTCAGGGACGCTTCCCCGAGGCGTTGAGCCGCTTTCAGCAGTCTGTCACCGCCGCGCCTCAATTCGCGGCGGGTCATTATGCCCTTGCTGAAACCCTCCTCAGCCTTAATCGCCCCGAGGAAGCCTTGGTTTCCCTGCAACGGACTCTTAACCTCGATCCCGAGTTTGAGGGGGCTTATGGAGCGATGGGGGAGACGCTAATGCGTTTAGGACGGACTCGGGAAGCGTTCGTGTTTCTCGAACAGGCGGGCCAACGAACTGGCGATAATGCTCGGGTGAGATATTATCAGGGGTTTGCCCGACTAGAGACGGGGGATGCGGCGGGAGCGTTGCCGTTGTTGGAGGAGGCGATCGCCCTCAATCCTGATTCAGCCGATGCCTTTCGCAGTTTAGGAGATGCCTATTTAGCTCTGGGCCAGGAACGGGAGGCTCTGGAGATGTTTTTACGGGCCATTGACTTATATCAGACCCAGTCTCGCCCCTCGTCGCGGGAATTGGCCCGAGCCTATTTTGGGGTGGGTAATGTCTATGCGACACGGGAGTTTAAGTTTCCCGAGGCGATTCGTGCGTTTCAAAATGCTCTCAATGCCGACCCTAATTTTGGTTTAGCTCATGCTCGCATGGGAGACCTACTCGCCCAACGACAACAGTATGAACGAGCGAATTTGTCCTATCAAGCCGCCTTGGCCTTAGAGCCGAATTCCCCTGAGATTTATAACGGTTTGGGTGAGTTGTTGTTTGCGATGGGTTATGTCGATCGGGCTGTGGCGGCTTGGCGACAGGCGATCGCGATCGATCCCGGCTACGGAGAAGCGCTTGCTAATTTAGGCAATGCTCTCGGCAGTGGTCGTCGGGTTCCGTGATAGAATTACTCCGCCGCAAAGTTGGCCGGATCTTGGTCGCGGCGATGTCGGACGGGAATTTTTGGACCTTGAGCCGGCCCGCTTAAGGCGGCGGTGGCTTCGAGGGATTGACGCAACCGCTTGGCCGCATAAATCGACATATCGCGGGGGACACTAATGCGATCGCGCAGATAGCGTAACCCCACCTCACTTCCCGCTGGCGGTGGACAATCTTCCCCAACCATCAAATTCGTCAACGCACAACGCAGGGCCGTCTCAAACAGCTCATCTGGGGCAGGATTGACGCGAATCAGGTTGCGGCGATGTTTCAGCACTCGCCGCAAGGCTTCAGAGTAAGAGTTTTGCGGTTCTGGATAGGTAGCATCGGGAAGCTCAAACCAGGACCCGCGATCGACGCGAATTTGATTCAGTTCCGTTTGCGGGGTGTTGTTGGCCCAACAGCCCCCCATTTGAGGCGGTAAATCATGGACATGGGTATGGAAATCGCTCTGAGTTCCCCGATAGGTTGAACGGCATTCTAAGCCATCAAACCAGTCCGAGAGACGAGGATTTTCTTCTCGCAACGAATAGCCTTTGTAGTAAAACAGACTGGCGTTCATTCGTTCTACATAGGGCGTAAAGACCACATCAGCGGTGCTAAATTTCGGCAAAAAGTAGGGGCCAGGCGTTGCAGCCAGAGCAGCTTCTACCTCCTGAACCACTTCGATAAACTGTTCACGGGCGTTACGGTCCTGCCGTTCTGATAAACTGGGGCGACAGAGCCACACACACCAGGCGCGAAATAACACTCGTTCTAATTGTCGTAGGGGTAAAACTTGGCGATCGCGCATCGAAAACTCTAGCGGGCCAAATTCCTTTTCTAAGGCAAGTAAAATATCATCACTTTCCGTAATCAACTGACCCTTAAGTTCCACCGCTGGCAGCATCCCCGAGGGAACTTTCTGCTTATACCAACGTTCTTTTTGGCCATAACAGAACATGGTCACTTTTTCGATGCGGTAGGGGATTTGTTTCTCTTCCAACCACAACCAAACTTTTTGACAATAGGGACACCAAGCATGATGATCCCGATAGAGGGTGACTTGTACCGCCGCTTCATCTTGGCCAAACAGTCGTAGTCGGGCCTGGGGGTTCGTGGGTCCGTTCACCAAATCGGGGGGAGTGTCGGTGAAGTGTTCCAGTTCTGACCAGCTTAAGGGAGATGTGGACATCGGGAGTTCAAGCGCTTTCTTGGGCTAACCCTAACTTTAACACCTCTTTCACGGTTCGTGACATCCTCCCAACGCTCATGGCAAAGCCCGAGAGCGCCGTCTTCCTAACTCGCGATAGGATAGTCCTAGTTCCTTCCCTTACGGGTGTTTCGCCACTGAATCTAGTAGTTTTTGGTACAAACGAAACCTATGTATCTTCCAACAGGGTTACCCCGATAGACCGAACCCATCTACCCCATCTACTGACATGACCGATTACCTAGAAAGTATTGAAACAGCGGCCCTATCGTTGCGAGAGGGAGGGGTCAAGCGACCTCCCTCAGAAGCCTTGCGGGATGCCCTGTTAACTGCCGAAAAACAGACGAAAAAACAGGCACAAAAAAACGCCCCTGCACCGGACTTTGAGGCGTTGATGGGGGACTGGCAATTGGGTTGGATTACTGGAACTCAACGCTCTCGTCAACAGGCGCGAGGCCTACTGGGAGCGGGCCGCTATTTGCCACGATTTCTGGGAATCCGCATTCGTTATCAGCCTCGGGATGAGGAGATGCCGACTCCGCCTCATTCCGGGGAGGGGGGACGAGTGGAGAATCGGGTGCAGGTTTTAGGGTTAACCTTGACGGTGACCGGCCCCGTGGCTTGGGGAAAGGGGGGCAGTACCCCAGAAGCAAAACGGACAAACCGCCTTCTAGCGTTCGATTTTACCCGCTTGCAGGCGCAAATCTATCTTAAATGTCAAAAGAGGACTCCCGCTATAGTCGATCGGTTTAGCGGCGAGATGAATTTTGACCAATACAGAAAACTGAGCGAAGCGAATCCTACATGACTTGACATAGTTGTGTAGAAAAGCCAACATGGGGTTGGGCTTCACCAAGAAAAGCAATGCTGTCCTTAACTTACGAATTCAAGCTGATTCCAGACCAACGCCAAACCGAGGTAATCGAAAATACCTTAAGTGTTTGTCGTTCGGTCTGGAATTTTGCTTTAAGGGAAAGGAAGGATTGGATTAACTCTCGAAAGTCCCCCGTTAACGCTTGCTCTTTGGAAAAAGAATATATTATTCCAGCCGATGCTCCTTGTCCGGGTTATCATCGTCAAGCGAAAGCTTTGACAGCAGCCAAGAAAACGGATGAAAGGCTGTCAGGCGTTAACGCCCAAGTCCTACAGCAAGTGTTGAGGTCGCTGGACAGGGCTTTTGTCGATATGCGGTCAAAGAAGAAAGGA
>FSSI02000066.1:0-21721 GCA_900149785.2 Phormidium lacuna HE10JO
GGAGAGCTTGTCGCCAGACCTAGATTCTTGAACCAACTACACCGTAAGCTGAAATTGCTACAACGTAGATTAAGGAACAAGCAAAAAGGGTCTAACAATCGCCATAAGCTTAACCAAAGGATAGCGAGATTACACCAACGCATTTCTGACACAAGAAAAGACTGGCACTTTAAGTTAGCTCACCATCTTTGTGACCAAGCGGGAGCCATCTTCATTGAAGAGATAAACTTTATGACTTGGGCAAAAGGGATGTTGGGCAAACATACTTTGGATGCCAGTTTTGGGCAGTTCGTCACCATCTTGAATTGGGTAGCTTGGAAGCGGGATGTTTTTGTTGCCAGGGTCGATAAAAACTACACGTCTCAAATTTGCCCGAACTGTGGGTTTCACACCGGTAAGAAGTTACTCTCCGAAAGAGAACATAACTGTCCTGAATGTGGATATAAAACCCACCGAGATGTGGCGGCGGCGCAAGTGATTAGAAATCGTGGTCTTGCATACGCGTCAGGGCATGGCGTATTTGAAAATGTCTGTGGAGACGGTCTAGCGGGGGCAGTAATGCCTAGCCAAGAGTCTGTGAAGCAGAAACTCTTAGGTGTGAATCTAAGAATCCCCCGACCGAGTTGCTTTAGCAATTAACGGCGGGAGTATGTCAAGGAATTAGCCTTTTTGATGGGTTCGTGCGCGGAGGGGCGCAACGAGAGGTGGTCTTTGATGAGACGGCGATCGCCCGACAGGCCTTTTTTAACTACTTTTATATTAGTCCGACGGCGATCGCAGCCCGAGGACGAGGCGGTGGACTGGCCCTCTGGTATCGGGTGAAGTCCTAATTCGTTGTCATCCATCAGGCGACAACGGGCAACTGATACCGGGAAAAGATGTCTATGGCTTGGTTGATCTGCTCTGCGGTAGGTTCTGCTGTATCCTTTAATTGATAATCATAGCCAAGAGCCTCCCACTTATATTCTCCCATCTTATGAAAGGGCAAAATCTCCAACCGTTCCACATTCCTAAACCCCGACAAAAACTGAGCCAGTCCTTCCATATTCTCCACCTGATTCGTTAACTCAGGAACCAAAACAAAACGAATCCAAGTCGGTTTATTAATCTCTTCTAAATAACGAGCAAACTTTAACGTCGGTTCAACGGAAACACAGGTCACGGCTCGATAGGTTTCCGGTTGATAGGATTTAATGTCTAATAGGACTAAATCGGTATTCTCTAAAACCGGCTTCGCCACCTCGACGGGAATATAGCCCGAGGTATCTAAGGCGGTATGGATGCCCAAGGCTTGACATTGACGGAAGATTTCGCCGACAAACTCCGGCTGCATTAAGGGTTCTCCCCCTGTCACCGTCACGCCACCCTGAGAAAACTCCATGTAAGAGCGATATTTGACCACTTCCTTGAGAATCTCGGTCACCGTGACCTCGCGACCGCCGCTTGACTCCTGACAGTCGGGATTGTGGCAGTAAAGACAGCGTAAGGGACAGCCTTGGGTAAAGACGACAAAACGGATTCCTGGGCCATCGACGGTTCCACAACTCTCAAAGGAGTGGATGCGGCCTGAGATGGAGGATTGGGTAATCGGCATGGGGGGAAAGGGAACAAAAACAAGTTAGGGGCGTACCCTTGTGGTCGCCCTCTGCGGGGAATGAGGAATCGGGGGGGAATTATGTCGGGGCTGCCCCATCCTCGGACCCACCCCGCCCTGCGGGCACCCCTCCTGGGAGGGGAATTTTGGGGTGGGCCTGGGTTTGGTGTCTAGGGGGTGCTAGATGTGACTGTGGAAGGTGCGATTAACTACGTCTAACTGTTGTTCGCGAGTCAGCTTGATGAAGTTGACGGCGTAACCGGAGACGCGAATCGTTAGTTGTGGGTACTTCTCGGGATGGTCCATGGCTTCGAGAAGGGTGTCTCGGTTTAGCACGTTGACGTTGATGTGATGACCTTCGTCGTTGAAGTAGCCATCCAAGAGTCCCACTAGGTTGCTGATACGATCGCCCTCCTGTTTCCCAAGGGCCTGCGGCACAATGGAGAAGGTGTAGGAAATCCCGTCCTGAGAATGCTCATAGGGGAGTTTGGCGACGGAGGCTAAGGCTGCGATCGCCCCATTGGTATCCCGTCCGTGCATGGGGTTGGCACCGGGTGCAAAGGGTTCGCCCGCTTTACGACCATCGGGGGTGTTGCCGGTTTTCTTGCCATAGACCACGTTGGAGGTAATGGTGAGAATCGACTGGGTGGGAACGGAACCGCGATAGGTTTTGTGTTGGCGAATCTTGTTCATAAACTGCTTCACCACTGCGGCGGCCATCTCGTCGGCCCGGTCGTCATTGTTGCCGAATTTGGGATAATCTCCCTCGATGTCATAGTCGACCACCAAACCGCGTTCATCGCGAATCACTTTCACCCGCGCATATTTAATGGCGCAGAGGGCATCCGCCACCACCGACAACCCTGCCATTCCACAGGCCATGGTGCGATACACATCCCGGTCATGCAGCGCCAACTCCACCCGTTCATAGGCGTATTTGTCGTGCATGAAGTGGATAATGTTGAGGGTGTTGACGTACAGGCGCGACAACCACTCCAGACAGCGATCGAACTTGGCGGCTACGTCGTCATAGTCGAGGTCGTCTCCCTGAACCGGAACCCAGTCGGGGCCAACCTGCTCGCCACTCATCTCGTCTTTCCCGCCGTTGATGGCGTAGAGAAGTGCCTTCGCCAAGTTAGCCCGAGCGCCAAAGAACTGCATTTGCTTGCCAATCTTCATGGCACTGACACAGCAAGCGATGCCATAATCGTCGCCATAGTCGAGGCGCATCAGGTCATCGTTCTCATACTGGGTCGAACAGGTATCGATGGACACTTGGGCGCAGTAGCGTTTGAAGTTGTCCGGTAGGCGTTTGGACCAGAGAATGGTTAGGTTGGGTTCCGGCGCGGGACCGAGGGTGTAGAGGGTGTTGAGGAAGCGGAAGCTGTTTTTGGTCACTAGAGGACGACCATTTTCACTGACACCGCCAATACATTCGGTGACCCAGGTGGGATCTCCTGAGAAGAGTTGGTTGTAGGCGGGAGCGCGCAGAAAACGCACCATCCGCAGTTTCATGACAAAGTGGTCGATGATTTCCTGGGCCTGTTCTTCGGTGAGGCGACCATTTTGCAGGTCTCGCTCGAAATAGATATCGAGGAAGGTGGAGACCCGACCGAGGGACATGGCCGCGCCGTTTTGTTCTTTCACCGCCGCGAGATAGCCGAAATAGGTCCATTGGACGGCTTCCTGGGCCGTTGCAGCGGGTCGGCTGATGTCGCAGCCATAGGCGGCGGCCATGTCTTTGAGTTCTTGCAGCGATCGCATCTCCTCGGAGAGTTCTTCCCGCCGCCGGATGGTGTCTTCGTCCATCGCGTCGAGTTCTAGGGAGGCTTGCTGTTCTTGTTTGTCCAACAGCAGGCGATCGATTCCATACAAGGCCACCCGACGATAGTCGCCAATAATCCGACCTCGACCATAGGAATCGGGTAAACCGGTAATCAGTCCTGAATGGCGAGCGCGGCGGATTTCTGGGGTATAGGCATCAAAGACGCCGTCGTTGTGGCTTTTGCGGTATTTGGTGAAGATTTCTTCGGTCCCGGGGTCGAGTTCGTAGCCATAGGCT
Organism: Phormidium lacuna HE10JO; assembly: GCA_900149785.2. Classification (GTDB taxonomy): domain Bacteria; phylum Cyanobacteriota; class Cyanobacteriia; order Cyanobacteriales; family Geitlerinemataceae; genus Sodalinema; species Sodalinema lacuna_A. The sequence goes on from FSSI02000066.1 coordinate 3,657, forward strand.
TCGAGGGATTTTTTGACGACCCGGATGCCACCATAGGGCATAATCGCCCGTTTGAGGGGTTTGTCGGCTTGCAAACCGACGATCTGTTCTAAACTTTGGTCGATATAGCCAGGTCCGTAGGCGGTAATCCCTGAGGGAATCTTGGTTTCTGCGTCTAAAATGCCCTTCTCCCGTTCCTGGGCCATCAGGTCTTGTACGGCGCTCCAGAGGGACCGAGTGCGATCGCTGGCGCCACTGAGAAACTCGGCATCTCCTTCATAGAGGTTGTAGTTTTTCTGGATGAAATCCCGGACATTGACGTCTTTGGTCCAGGTTCCTGATTTAAATCCATCCCAGGCTGGGGTTAGATCGCGACTCCCGGTGGTGTCTTGGCTTGAGTTGGTCAATTGAGCTTGTGTCGGTTTGGCGATGACCATACGTCTTTTCTTCCTCTGATAAGAGTTCGGTGCTGGACGTAAGAGCGGCTCACTTGTCTCAACTGCCACTCTGTCCACTTCTACGTTTAACAAAAACTCTATGGGATTTCTAGGGGGATAAGGTACAACTTTATATTTATTTTTGTTTCGGATTAGAATGACCGATTATGTCGCTCTAGCATGATGAAATGACTTTGGGCAGGCTTGCTGCGATGATTGGTAGTCCAGGATACAAGCTCTTGGGGATTATAACAGAAAATAGCGAAATTTTCAATGGATCAGGAGGAGGAATTAGTCATGATTTTCGGTTCTGATTTTTGTTCGGAATCTGCGTGGTACAGACTTTTTTAAACTCTTTTAAAAGGGTCTCGTTCCTGGTGATTTCTTGGGCGGCGCTTCGTGGGTGCAGGCGGCAGAGCCGCCCAGAGTCCGTGTCATGGCTGAGCCGTGACACGAGGAGGGGAGAGGAGGGGAGAGGAGGGGAATCTAAATTAGGCAAGAAATAGCTGCTGATTGTTATCAGTTATTCGGGGTTAAGTAGTCTTGAATCATGGCGACGAGTTGTTTGAGTCGAACGGGCTTACTTAAATAATCCGTTGCTCCGGCGGCTAGACAGCGATCGCGATCGCCTTCCATGGCCAAAGCCGTCAGAGCAATAATGGGAGTCGAAAGAAACTGAGACATGGCGCGAATGCGTCGTGTCGCCTCCAAGCCATCCATTCCCGGCATTTGGATATCCATTAAAATTAGATTCGGGGATAGAGCTAGAGTCTGATCAATCGCTTTCTGACCATTTTTAGCCAGCTCCACGCGATAGCCTTTAGCGGTTAAATAACTCGACATGGTGTTGATACTGGCCTCTTGATCTTCGACCAATAAAATCAAAGGAGACTCGGTTGATGTCTGCTCAATCGAGTTAGAGGTTTCGCTTAAATCAGAGGTTGAGATATCAGGAAGTCTGACACTCGCTTGATAGGGTAAATTGAGCGTGAAACAACTCCCCACGCCCACCTCACTGGTGACTTCCACTTCGCCACCATGTAACTCGATAATGCGTTTCGTCAACGCCAATCCTAAGCCCGTTCCTTGATATTGGCGATTGAGGGCGCTGTCAATTTGCATAAACGGTTGAAACAGCTTCTTGAGATTGTCTGGGCTGATCCCAATGCCAGTATCTTGGACTGAAAACTGAAGATATTGGCGTTCTTCCTCCGCTTCCGGGGCTTGGTAGAATGTCACTTCTAGGGTGATACGCCCCTCTTCTGGGGTAAATTTAACGGCATTATTGAGCAAATTAATTAACACTTGACGGATGCGCCGTTCATCAAGTACGATATCGGGCAAGTTTAACGGCAGGTTAACCGAGAGTTGAATCCGTTTTTTCAGGGCTTGCTGTTTAACAAATGTGAGACTTGATTGACACAGGGGCGCGATCGCCGTGGGGGAACAGTCTAACTCCACCTGGCCCGACTCAATCTTAGCCACATCCAAAATGTCGTTAATCAACGCCAACAGATGGGAACCACTCCCATCTATGGTTTGTAGGGCCTTTTCTTGTCGAGGAGTCAGGGGGCCGAAGATCTCATCTTGCAACGCTTCGGTCATTCCCAGAATCGCATTGAGAGGGGTGCGCAGTTCATGACTCATGTTGGCCAGAAACTCATCCTTGAGGCGAGTGGCGCGGATGAGTTCCTCGTTGCGTTGAGTAAGCTGTTGTTGGGCCTGTTGACGTTCGCTGAGTTCCTGTTGCAACTGCTCAAATAGGTGGGATTGCTGAATGGCGATCGCCAACTGGAGTGAAAATTGCTGTGCTAAATCAAGATCCGACTGTTGCCAATGGCGGGGGCCGTCACATTGATGAATGCACAACAGTCCCCATAGGGTATCTTGACAGAGAATCGGCATCACCACGTTAGCCCGTACCTGAAACTGACATAATAGCCGGATATCAGAGTCTTTAACGGTACTGCTCTCAATATCCTCAGCGAGATTGTACCGTCCCTGAGCATAGAGACGGGCATCGTTTTCCCCAAAACCATAATCTTGGAGATGAACCCCGAGCAAAGAAGGGAAACCATTTGTCAGCGACTCCGCCACAAACTCACCGTCATGGCGGCTAGAGTTAGAATTAAACTTAAAGATTGCCACCCGACTTGCGTTGAGACAATTGTTAATCTCTCGACAGGCGGTGTCAAAAATGGTGGGTAAATCCAGGGATTGACTGATGCGTTGATTCGTCTCTCGCAAGAGTCGTTCTCGTTGCGCTTGTTTCCGAAACTGAGTTTCACTGGCTTGTAAAGCGGCTTGAGCTTGGCGAATATCAGTGATATCTAAATTCAACCCAATCACGCTGATGGGCTGACCGGCTTCATCGCGAACCACTAACCCAGAGGCTTTAATATAGTGGAGGCTGCCATCGGGATGCAGGACGCGAAATTCGGTGTTATAGTCGGCTTCCCCTAAAATAGCTTTCTGGAGGAGGTCTTGGGCGGCTTGGCGATCGTCGGGATGAACGCCATGAGACCAAACCTCGTACGCGACTACGGATTCTGGGTTCGACGAGTTTGACGAATGATCAACCCCATAGAGAGCATACATCTGCTCATCCCAAGTAATTCGATTTTGGCGAATATCCCAATCCCAAAAGCCGATGTTTCCCGAAGATAAGGCAATTTTGAGCCGTTGGGAGAGTTGGGAAATTTCCGCCTCGGCTTGTTGGCGTTTGGTCATATCCCGGGCAACCCAAATCACCTGGCGATCGCTCATGGGAGAAATACTGGCTTCAAAATAGATGTGGCGATGCTCTAGGTCGATTTGATACTCAAACGACACCGTTTTTCCCGTGGTTAAGGCTTCGATGATCGGCAATTGAGAACGGGATTTTGTTTCTTTTTGAAATAGAAAATTGAGGGTTTGATCGAGAATTTCGGTGGCTTGGGGGTCGAGCATTTGGTGGCGGGTGGGCATCACTCGCACTTCATCGCGATCGGGGGCAATGATTAAAATGAGATCCCCCATGGCTTCAAAGACGCTGCGTAACTCGGTTTCACTGCTGCGTAGTTTTTCCTCAAAGGCGGCGCGATCGCGAATATCCCGGAATATCCCTTGCACAACATAGGTTTCCCCCACTTTAATCAGGCTTCCTGAGATATCAACGGGAATCTCTGAACCATCGGCCTTGAGAATCCGGGTATCTGACACCCAAAGTTGTTTTTCATCAAAAATCCGCTCAAAATCCTTGAGAATGCGGTCTAATTCCTCGGGGGGATGGAGTTGGCTGAAATGTAGGGGCGATCGCTCTGTTCCCTCTCCGTTGAACTCCTCGCGGGAGTAGCCAAATAACTCTTCGGCGGCGCGGTTGACTTCGAGGAGGTAGCCATCGGGGCTGGCTAGGAGAATGGCATCACTCGCGCCTTCCATGAGGCCACGATAGCGGGCTTCGCGAGCTTGTAACTCGGCGGTGCGTTGCTCGACTCGGCTTTCAAGTTCGCTATTTAAAGATGCTAGGGCCAGTTGCGCGGTTTGGCGCTGGTGAATCTCGTTCTGGAGTTGTTGATGTTGGGTGGCTTGTTTGAGGGCGATCGCCAATTGGATTGAGAGGGCCTGCAAGAGTTCGATTTCCCCGGTTTGCCAATTTCGGGGCTGATCTCGGTGACTGGCGATCATCAACCCCCAGAGGCGATCATCAACGACAATCGGTACCATCAACTTGGCGCGAATATCAAAGCTCAATAACAGCTCCTGATGGCACAGGGTCATGGACTCATCATAAATGTCTCGCACCACCCGCACGCGACCTTGGCGATAGGGTTCGAGCCACTCTGGCGTCACACAGGGGTCATTGGCTTCACTGTGCAGCACGGACCGACCGCCAGCAAGAATCGATTCGGCAATGACGACACCGTTCAAATTGTCTTCAAGTTGGTAAATAATGACGCGATCGCAGCTCAACACCTGCCGCACTTCATCCACGGCGGTCTGGAGAATGGTGGCTAAGTCCAGGGAATTGCGAATGGTTGTGGAAATATGCAGCAGCAGGCGATCGCGCTGGGCTTGAGATTGAATCCTCTGGGTTTGTGTCGCCACCTCGACTTGCAGTTCCCGGTTACGAGATTCCAGCAGCGCCAGTTTTTCGGCTTCTAAGCGGCAGACCTGCTGTTTGAGGTTTTCTGCCAAATAATAGAGTTCAATGGGGTTAAACGCCCGTAGAAGGGTCGTTTGGGTGACAAGTCCCACTAGCTCCCCCTCATCTGAGGTGACCACCACCCGCCGAATCCGCCGTTCCTCCATCTGTTGCTGGGCGGCCCAGAGGCTGTCATCGGCGCCAACGGTAAACAGGGGAGAACTCATCACCGCTTGGGCGCGGGTTTCGGTGAGACTCCCACCAACGGCTTGAAATTGCACAATATCCCGCTCGGTGATAATGCCCACCGGACGCTCTCTGGCGGTATCGGGGGGATGGTGGGGCTGGGACAGAACCACGCAACTGATGCGGTTTTGCGCCAATAATTGAGCGATGTCTAGGAGGGGGCGATCGGCTGGTGCGGTAATGACATGGCGGGTCATCACTTCCCCCACCAACCGCAATCGCATCAAATCTACGGGACGGGTCAGTTTTTGCAGGCTTTCGTAGCTAATCAGACCAATGAGGCGCTCTTGGTCATCGACAATGGGCAAATGGCGCAAACGATGCTGTTGTAAAAAGCTGAGAGTGTTAAAGATATCCGTTAACTCTGACTCTTTCAGGGTCACGACGGGTTGAGTCATGACCGAACGCACCGGGAGATGATCAAAGGGTTGGTCTTGAGCGCTCAAACGAACAATATCCCGTTCGGTGAGAATACCAACAATCTGATCGGTGTTCACCACAACCACAACGCAACTCGAAGACGCGGGGCGATCGCCGTGGTGGTCCAGGTCTGAGGCTCCTGAATCGGGAAAACCGCTCATGGCGGCGATCGCCTCGCTGACGGTCGCATCAGGAGCGATCGTCAGAGGATGAGGCAGAATCGCCGCTTTTAACTCAGGGGCTGCCAAATCGTCATTACCATAGGAACTCGACATAGGAACGCGCTAATCCGGAGATATCTAACTACAGCATAATAGAAAAATCATACCCCTAATTGGACAGGCGACAGGGGAAAACGGCTCCTACACAACATCTCTTTCACTCGGTGAATCTCCCCAGCCATTGGTTGCAGAGTCTCCCTTAATCTCGCGTCTTGATGTTAATATTTATGACGATTAGTGCAGTATTTCGTAAACGATTGGCAATTTTCCTGAGAGATAGATTAAGGTTCCAAAAGTCCTGTCATCATCAGACCCGAATGCTGGTCATTTGCCCAGGACTGTCTGCGACGACTCACCTCAAGCCGTTATGCGGGGGTCAAATGGTCTTCCGGCATTCTTTAAGTTCTTTAAACAACAGTGTCCTCTAATTGCACCCTTCTATTGGCGTTATGTCTGGATATACCGCGACCACCTTCGCCCCCGTTCAAGGATTCATCGAAAAATCCCGTAAACTGCGCGACCTCTACGGTGCGTCTTTAATTCTCTCCTACCTCAGCCGACAAATTACCAACGCAGCAGAAGCACACGACGAGTCAATTTCGGTGATTTGTCCCGGCGACCCTAAGACCACAAAAGGACTGCCAAACCGTATCTTAATTAAAGGGATCTTACCCGAAGATATCATTCGTAAAGCCCTATTTGATGGTTGGAGTCTTTTGTTGAACGACTGTCAAAATTGGGTTGAGAAAAAACTGGGCGATTATGACTATCACTGGGAGCGAGAATGGACGCTTTGGCGACATCATAGTTGGGAAATTTTCTGGGGTTGGGGCGAGAGCATTTCTGAGGCGATGTATGACTTGGAACGACGAAAACTGGGGCGAGATTGGAGTGCAGTGAATTGGATTGGTGAAAGTTCGAGTTTATCGGGAACGGATGCGATCGCCTGGAACGAACTCGGTTCAATTCGCCGCAATCCCAAGTTTTTACGCTACGGAGAAGAACACGACACCATCGCTCACTTTTACCAGCAACTTTCGGCGGTTCTGGAAGGAAAAAGACGCGACGAAATCCCAGAAGGAAAATTCCTAGATGCTTCAGAACGGGTCAGTATTCCCGAACTGGTCAAACGGTTGGTCACTCATCCTCAAATTGCTGCAAAAATCGGCGACGACTTCCCCAGACTAGAGCGAAATTTCTCCGATGTTATCCGACATCCGAACCCGGACACCCAAACCCCCGGACGCTGGACGGGTTGGTTTATGGGGGATGGCGATAAAGTCGGCGACCATCTCAAGCAATTGGGAGATGGGGAAAATGCCGATCGCACCTTGAAAGACTTTAGCGAAGCGATGCGACATTGGGGCAAACAATTTGAGCAAAGTTTTCCTAAATCGCTCGGTCGTGTTATCTATGCGGGTGGGGATGATTTCCTCGGGGTCGTGTACGATAGAACGACTGATTTAACCGGGGACGCCTTACATGAGGCGACCCAAACCTTAAAGGTCAATTCCTGGAATTGGCTGCAACACCTTCCAGCAAAATGGCAAGAACATGGTCAAAAGATTGGTCTGAGTGTTGGCTTTGTTTGGGCGGGTCATAGCGTCCCACAACGGGATATTTTACAGCATTGTCGGGAGGCGGAGAGGCGATCTAAGAACCTCGGACGCGATCGCCTCACTCTGCGCGTGGTCTTTAATAGCGGCCAGTTTGTGCAATGGACGTGTCCTTGGTCCTATCTCTCGATTCTCGACTGCTATTGCGATCGCGATGGTGGACAAAATTGGGGACATTTGTATAACGACATGGCGCAACTCAAAGCACGACATGCGATCGCCACCAGTTCCCGTTCAGATGACTTCGATTCAGAGGAGTGGGAGGATAGAATTTCAAGTCATGCGGATGCGGCGATCGCGATCGCCCTGGCTAACATTTATTTTAAGCCAACGTGCGCTCCCTTCACCCACCTCGAACCCGGAACAGTCGGCCATTACCTCTTCCGAGAACTCTTTGAAGCCAACCCACCCAATCACTGGACTCAAAATCGCGTACAGCAAGCCTTCATCAACTGGTTTGATGAACTGGTGTCCATCGGTTGGCATTTCCGTCGTTAAATTGACCCAACTTTCCCCTCTATCCCTCAATTATGTTTCGCTATCTCATCACCATTCAACCCCTGGGTTTCCTCTACGCCAGCGCCGGTGGTTTTCTCTCCCCAGAAAACCTCGTTGGACGCGCTCAAACCAAATTTCCCCCCGACGCCTACACCCTATCTGGACTCATCTTTAGCGCCAACAAATCCCAAAAATTTGCAAATCAAAAAGACTTGAGACAAAATCTCTTTGTCGCCGGACCATTTTGGGCAAACCTAGATGAATTTAAAGCCTCCCAAGAATTTTACGTACCACTTCCTTCGACAAAAATGATTGGCAAAGCCGAGGTCAACACCTGGGAACTGCACGACAACGGCTGGCAACAGTCGAACCCCGATTTTGAGATGATACCCGCATTTAAATGGCAAAAACTATCCGCCTGGAACCAAGATTCCCAGACCTTATTACAACAAAAGTCCGTCGCCAAAGAGCCTTGGAAATATCTCTCGATGCTTCATCCTCGCTTGAAAGCCAACGAACGATGTGTGCGCGAGAAAGACGGCTTATTTCTCGAAAACGCCGTCCAACTCGACGACAACGCCTGTCTTCTGTACCTCTCCACCGTTCCCTTGGAAGCGGGATGGTATCGTTTTGGCGGCGAAAACCATCTCGTCGAAATCGAATCTCACGAACTCAAAGACAGCCATCCCCTTGTCTCCCTGCTACAACAACCCATCCGCCGCAGTTTCGCTCTCCTCACCCCAGGAGTTTGGGGGTCGAATCGCATCTCTCACCGCTACTCCCAACATCCCGATTTCCCCAAACCGCGATGGTTACTCACCGCCAAAGCCGTTCCCTTTCGCTTTCGCGCCGGTGGACGCAGCAAAGCCGATGGAAGCCGGGACACGGGACGCTTAGGACGAGGACGCTACGCCGTCAAAGTAGGTGCTGTGTACATCTTCGATGACCCTCTCAACCAGACCTGGTGGGAGAGTCCCGAAGCCTGGTATCCCAAGGAAGGATACAGCCTCAAGCACATTGGTTGTGGCCTCGGCCTCCCTCTCGATGTCGCTGGTTTGTAGTCCTTTCAACGGTTATTGCGGTACCCCTTCAAACACGACTTCACATAACACTCATGTATCAAAAAGCTTACGGAATTATCGAAACCCTGTCTCCCCTCCACGTTGGCGCCACCGCTGGGGAGGAAAGCGGTAATCTCAATTTGATTTTTCGTGACCCCTTCACTCAAACTGGGATTATCCCCGGAAGTTCCCTGCGCGGTCGCTTTCGCGCGGAAATGCGCTTTCAGGACGGACAAGATGAACAGTACTGGTATGGACATGACGCCGAACCGGGAGTCCCCGACAGTACCACGGAATCTCGGGTGAAGTTTGAGTATGCGTCCATCGTCTGGCTTCCGGTGTTTTGTCCCGGTCAACCGGTGGTTTGGGTCAGTTGTCCGCGTCTGTTGCAACGCTATAAACGTATTACGGGAATAAGTGCGGAATTACCAGACCTTTACACCGCTTCTGACAGCCTCAACGCGCTACAGATTGATGGTCAGTACAAGCTGTTTTTCAACTTTGGTTTTCTTAAACTGGCTGGGACAGAGAATTTGCAAGCTTGGTTTCCTGATGGACACGAACGTGCAGCGGTCATCGTGGCGGACAATGAAATTGGGATGATTCACGATATGGCTCTTTATCGTCAAAGTCGGGTCAAACTCTGTGATGAGGAGAAAAAGGTGGAGGGAGGTCAATTTTTTAATACGGAAGCGTTACCCGAAAGTACGATTATGGTCTTTCCGGTGGCGTTACGGCGGGAGGAGGAGTTACGAGACTGGCCGCCGTTTGGGGACAACACTATCAATGAAGATGAGATGTATTTTGGGGGATTGGAGTCAATTGGCTTCGGTCACTGTTGGGTCAGGCTTCATCGTCAATTGCCCCAAACTTAATGCTGTTCGCGTTTGAATTGACAGGTTTTAAAATCATGGCTAACCCGAAAGATAAAAAGAACAAGAATAAAAAGTCTAAACCAAAGTCCACGACTGTGGAAACGTCCGCAGCAAAAACAGCGACCTCCACGACGAATCAGTCCCCGAAGGTTGGCTGGGAAACCTATTCCCTTGACCGCTACGCTCACGATTTGGTGTTTCAACGGAAAGGGTTGGATAATGAGGTTCTCAATCAAGTGCATAAAATGCGTAGTACTGTTGCGTTTGGCTTAGAACGATTTTGGGGGGAACAGCATCGCTTGGATGGCGACAAAGCGGCGTACTGGCGAGCGATGTGGCACACCTTAGCGACGATTCTTCAAGATGCGGGAATTGCCCTACCTAATGATGCCACGAATCTCTGGGAGTTCGACCAGAACCATCGCAAAATTGCCCTGGCTATCCTAACCCAACTTTGCGATTGTGCCATTTGGTGGACGCAACGCTACAAGTCCTAATTCTTCCATGTTTTCTCAGGGTTGGCAATTTTTGTGGGGTCTTTAGAATATAGGCTGTAATTTATTGCCGGGGAGACAAAATTGTAGAGGAACCCACCCCTAGCCCCTCCCAGGAGGGGATTTTTCGCCCCTACAGCAACAGATATAATCCGCCAAAAATATGGCGGATTACCCTGAACCCAGAAGACCCTTTTTATCCGTCTCCATTCTAGGATCTCCAAATTTTATCCTTTATCCTTTAACGTCATTATGAATGCTGACCGAGTTCCCCTAGCCTTTCGCGCCCAAATTGAAGGACGCTGTCAAGTTCAACGCATTAATCCCGACCTAAAAGGAGACGATGCTGCCAATAATGAAGCCTATATTTGGGTGAAAGATTGGTTGCGGGGCGCATTACAAGACCCTCCTGAGTTCCCGGAAGGGGTCAAAACCAAGAAATATCAAATTAGTTGGCGGTTTGTCACCAATAGTGGCCAGGATGATAGCATTATTCGCCCGGTGATTAGTGGTACGGGTTGCCCGTTTTATCCCGGTTCAAGTATGAAAGGGGCCTTTCGGCGCGCCTGTCAGCAGGTGTTTCCCCAGCGCGTTCTCCAGTATTGCGGTGGCGAGGTGGTGGTTGAGGGAACGCGACAGACTCAACCGGGGATTCTCCGTTTTCATGGGGCCTATCCTGTTAATAATTGGAAGGATAAAAGCGACCTTGTGGATTTGGTTCACCCCCAGCAAAATTGGCAAGTGGAGGAACAGGCGGCCCACAGTGCCTTTTTTATGATGTCGCTGTTTCAGCCGACGTTACGATTCGGGATTTCGAGTAATCAACCGCTCTCTGAGACGGAATGGGCCGAAATTTGGCAGGTTTGGGAAACGGCTTTGGGGTACGGGATTGGGTCTCGCGTCAGTGCGGGATATGGTCATGTGATGGACTCGACCGTCCCCCGGTTACTCAGCATCCGCCTACGGGGAGAGGGACTGATATCGCGGCGAGTCAATGGTGATGGTGAATTTCGCCCTAATTTGTTTAAGGCGGCGTTACGAGGTCACACGTTGCGGCTGCTGGGTGGCGTTACGACGGCGGAAATCGCTCAAACCCTCACAAAACGCCTTTGGGGTGGGTTTGCAGGGCGTGACGGCTCTGTGATGGGGGAGTTGGGGGTTGCGTTTCGGTGCGATCGCCGCCAACTTGACGAAGGACCTCAATGGTTTACACTCCAGGAGGGTCAGTTAGACGTTCTACTCCTCAATGTCCGGGATGAGGAACGTCGCCAGCGGTTGAGAACCTTTGTGATTCGCCTTATTAAATTTTCGATGATGCTAGGCGGTTTTGGTAAGTCTTGGCGGCGGGCCAGCCATCGTAAGTTCTTCTCAGATGAAGATTACCGACGAGATATTGGCTGTCACTGGGAGTTTTTAGGACGGGAACGCGGCTTGTATCAAACTTTCTGTAATCTCGATGATATTCGCCGCTACTTTTTGCGGGGAGTGTATCAACCGATGCAAGATTGGGTCACCCAAGATGAGGGACAACGGCTCGATATTCGTGGTGCAAATTGGCGCGAGGCTTGGCATCCTGACCGGGTTCAAGTTTGGGCGCGATTTGATGATGATAGGGAGGCGATTAGCACGGCGTTGGATTGGTTTCACCAAGAGCGGGATTCTCTCTCCCATCGTAGTATTAAACACACGCATTTAACGGGCAAACTGAACCAAGTTGGGCGAATCTGGCAACGGATGTATCCTTGGTATGTTAAACGAGATGGACGGTTAATCTGGCAGGGGTTTATCGAGTTTGTGACAATTTTCCCGGATTTACAGGCGACTGGAAATGACTTGGTAATTCAACAGGAGTTTTTGCGATTTCTTGATGACATCAGCGAGTTTGACCGGGTTTGGTAAGCGATAGGGTTTCACGATTCAGGTATGATTACGGTAAAAACCATGACAACACCAAAAAATGGCATCTTAATCGCCAACATGGGAACGTCGGATATCACGGTTCAGATACCCCCGATTTCTGACTATTTACCGGTTGGATTTGCACGGGATGAACCGAATTTAACGAAAACGGTTCGAGAACTCGGTGAGGCTCGTCGGACAACTTGGAATCAACGTCAACAACTGATTTGTGAAACGATTTGTTCGGAACTTGAGGTGTCCTTTGATGAGAGGTATCGCTTTGATTTTCGAGAGCTGACACAGCAGCTATTTTTAGCGTATGAGGACAAGCCGGAACGTTGGTGCGATCGCATTCGTCCGGGTCGTTTCTGGGGAATCGCCAAAACAGCGGTTGAACACTTCAAGGTTGAGCGTATTTACTGCTTTGTCACTGACCAAATGCCACCCCATCGAGATGATACCATTTATTTGTTTAAAATTCTCAAAAAATGGCTGGAAGACACCCTAACAAATTGTCCTAAAATCGAGAAAGTTGTTATTCCTAAAGAGATATCTGCGGTTGACCAAGATGCGTTATTTGATGTGTACTACCGTTTTTTGAATCGGGAGTGCGATCGCAATCTCACAACTCTCATCAGCATCAAAGGGGGAACGCCGCAAATGCAAACTGCATTACGAGTTCAAGCCATTTCCTCTCAAATTGAAACGCAAATTTACCTCGAACCTGAACTTCAGGCGACACTCATTTTAGAGGGTGAACCCTCTCCTTGTCGCCGTGTTTCCTATTGGCGGTATCAACGCACCATGAAATATCAAACGGTGAAGCAACTGCTGCAACGATGGGATTTTGATGGAGCGCGAGTGGTATTATCGGCTTGGAAAGAGACGTTAGCCACCCTAGAAACTTCACAAACTGAGAATAGTGAGGCGTTGAACGCCAGTCGGGAACTCGTGGATGTGAATGTTCGTGCGTTGGGAACAGCGGTGGCGTTGAGGAATTTGGATATACGGGGTGCAAACCAGGAACATGACAATCGTTTAGATGTTCTTTCTGAGTTGGCGAATCAGTATAGTAATCCGCAAAATTCCCTGTATCGTTTGCTCAATCTTCACAGTCAATGCTGTATTTTGTGGGACGTTGATGGAATCGCCGAGTTTTTAATCCGTATGGGGTTGTTTTATGAAGAAATCATTCACGATCTCATCCGAACACTCAATTCCAAAAACGAACATTCTTATTTTAATCGCGAGGACTATCCGGATGATTGGTATCTCAACACTGATGAAGTGGTTAAATATCCTCAACTCGCCAATCGGTTTTATCAGCTTGAGAGGGAGATGGGAAAGTCTAGTTTAGTGGGAAATATCAAAAAACAGCACTGTTTAGTGAAGGGGTCTTGGAAGAAGCCGCTTCAGAGACTTTTTAAATTGCCAGGTCGTCCCACAAAACGTAATTTTTTACAGGCTTTGATTGAATCTCAACTGGATCATACCACTCAAATTAATGTCACCAAAGACATGATTTTAGCGATGAAAGCATTGGATTACTGGTGTGTTAAACGTAATCAAATTATTCATGGTGCTAAGGGGATTTCTAAGTCTCGTTTGCTGGAAGTCTTGGAGGAAGATCGTCAATTGGTTCGCAGCAATCCTTCGATTAAATCAGATATTAAAGCCACGATTGACGTGGCTTGTCAGCCGGATGAGATTGGCGATCGCATGACTCAAATTATCACCAGTGCGTTCGCCGTTGTCAACTCAGCTTTACCGGAACCCAGCCTCGTCCCGTTACCGGAGGGAACCACCATCGCCAGTGTGTCTGAGCCGTTTTATCTCTATTCGGATATTCGGGAATGGGTTAGCGATCGCCTCGATCGCGATGTACAATAATAGGGGGTTTAAGGTATACAAAATTGTAGGGGCGAAAAATTTTTCGCCCCTACTACAGCAACTCAACCGGATAACACTTTAATAATCATTAAAAACCCAGTTTCGAGCTGAAACTGGGTTGACGGACGTCTAATCCTCGATTTCTGGGTCGTCTTCCTTGCCATCTGGGCAGTTTTCACCGCCGTCTTGGCAATTCGGGCCGGTGTCGTCTGCGTCAGCCGGTTCCTCGTCTTGGCCGTCGTCGCTGTCAGGGTCGCTGTCAGGGAGTTCGCTGTCGCTTTCGTGTTCTTGCTGGTCGTCGTCCTCATCCCGCTTGCGATCGCAGAATCGGTCAAGCCAGCCGCGAAAGGCGCGGTCATCCACCACTGACACTACAGCCGACCCAAGGTTTTGGACGGAAGAGCTGACTTCGGGAGGCAAGCCACTGACTGCCGTAACCTGACAGGCCACGAAAATGCAGAGCTTGAAGGTTAGTCCGTTGTTAAGTGGGTTAGCCATGACGGAGTCCTCATTGTTTTGCGAGCGGGGCCTGGCGGCAGGATATGACTCCGTTTCACCAAGCCAACAAAACAGTCCGTCTCGCTGAGGGAACTTCCTTTTTGGCTACCTCCAGTATGCCAAATTCAATTCGAGTTTGTCAAGCTGATTCGAGTGATTTTATCCCCTTGAACTCTGAGGTTCCATCAATCGTGAAGTTCCGGGACATGATGGGTTTCATGATTTTCAATTAAAATGCCAATAATCTCCATCAATGAAGCCAGGGGATGCTGTTCATTTTCTCCAACTTCATCAATGAGTTTATCTAGCCAATCCACCAAGTATTGATACCTGGCTTCATCACGGGGAATAACTAACTGATTGGCTAGAGATTGCCACATTTTTTGAGTTTCATCAATGCTTAACAGGGTTACTCTTTCCATTTTCCTAGATTATACTCTGCGTGAGTGAGGGGTGAAGCTGGTGCGATCGCCCCTCAGGGTGATTTGGGGTCGGGTTAGGTACAACGTTGTCATGGATGTCTATCGTCAGGGACAGCATCCATGGTCGCTGGGGTGATTTGAGTTCTGGTTTGAGCGGTGGGGTGTGTTGCGGCTCAAACCCATTTAACGCTTAATAGTAGGGGCGAAAAATTTTTCGCCTCTACCGCAACGCACTTGGGTCGAATACCAGAAACCGGGTGTCTCTCAGACACTCGGTTTCTTGCTCCATAACTTACTGACCCCAACACCTCACCCCAACTCAAACCAAAACTCAAATCAGCCGTTGCCAGCATCGAAGGGTCGCATTTTAACCCCACATGAACATCGACCCACAACAACTTCGCATCGCCTGGCAACAGGTGAGGCGCGGCAGTCGTATGGCTGGCGTGGACGGCATGACCGTCGATTGGTTCGCCAGTCTCTATCGCGACCAACTGCAACAGCTACAGCAGCAACTCCACAACGACACCTATCTCCCCCAACCCGCCAAAGGCTTTTACCTGCGCAAACCCAGCGGCGGTAAACGACTACTGGGGATTTCAGCGGTGCGCGATCGAATCGTGCAGCGATGCCTACTCCAAGACCTCTACTGTCCCCTCGAAGACCACTTCCTCGATTGTAGCTATGCCTATCGTCCCGGCCGGGGCATCAAACAGAGTGCCTGGCATTACTTTGAACTCTATCAAGAACGACCCACTTGGACCGTCAAAGCTGACATCGCCCAGTTTTTCGACCATCTCTGTCACGGCCTCCTACGGGCCGCCCTCGACGGCCTCGACCTGGACTCCCCCAGCCGTGAAGCCGTCATGCAGCAAGTCGAAGCCGGGATTGTCATTCAGGGAACCCTCATCCGTCCCACTCAGGGCGTGGTTCAGGGCAACATCCTCTCAGGGGCTTTAGCCAACCTGTATCTTACCGAGTTCGATCGCCGCTGCATCACATCGGGCTATCGTCTAGTGCGCTACGGCGATGACCTCGTTCTCGCCTGCGACAGCCTCAGCGAAGCCGAGCGCGTCTTACAGCATATCCAGAATTGGCTCAAACAGCTCTATCTCAGCCTACAACCCGACAAAACTCAAATTTTTGCCCCAGACCAGCCATTTAGCTTCCTCAGCTACCGCTTTGAGAACGGAACTCTAACCGAACCCCCACCCCCTCAACTCAAAAATGGTCTGGCTCGTCCCTACGGCGCAACGCCCAAACGTCGTCCCGTGCGGCCGCCCTCCCGCGCACCCCGCGCCTGTTCTCTGAAACCGCCTACCCCTCAGTGTTCTACCGCACCCCCTGCCCACTATTTCGCCGACCCGATGACTACTCTCTACGTCACCGACCAAGGGGCTTATCTCAAGGCCCGCCATTCCCAATTCCAGGTCTTTCACCAGCATCGACTACAAATGCAGGTTCCCGTGAACCGGGTGACCCACGTGGTTCTATTCGGCTGCTGTAACCTCTCCCACGGTGCCGTTCGTTTAGCCCTGTCACGGGGCATTTCCGTGACCTATCTCTCCAACCAGGGGCGCTATTTCGGACGACTCAACCGTCAGGGAAATGCCAAGGTCGAGTACCTGGCGCGTCAGGTGCAATGCGCCGCTGATGCTGACTTTGTCCGCACCCAGGCTGAGACCATTGTGCGGGCCAAACTGCACAACAGTCGTGTCTTGCTGCTGCGGCTGAATCGACGGCGACAAACCCCGGAAGCCATCACCGCTATTGACCAGTTGGCGACGCTGATGGACCATCTCCCCCTGGCGGATTCCGTAGAAGCGTTGCTGGGGTATGAGGGGAAAGGCGCATCGGTGTATTTTCGCGGCTTCGGGTCTCTGTTGAAGACGGAGTTTCAGTTTACGAAACGCAGTAAGCGTCCGCCGCAAGACCCGGCTAATAGTCTGATGAGTTTGGGCTATACCCTGCTCAGTTATAACCTCTATGCCTTTGTTGAGGCCATTGGCTTGCACTCCCATTTCGGCAATCTGCACGTGACCTTGGACCATCGCCCAGGGTTAGTCTGCGATTTGATGGAGGAATTCCGATCGCCCCTGGTGGACTCCTTTGTGGCCTATCTGATCAATTCCTCAGTCCTGCAACCCGATGACTTCACACCGCCAGATGAGCGCGGTGGGGTCTATCTACATCCTGATGCGTTGCGCAAGTTCGTCAAGCATTGGGAGAACAAGCTGCAAACGGAGATGACCCATCTGACGACGGGATATCGCGTTACCTATCGTCGTTGTCTGGAACTTCAGGTTCGGGAGTATTTGGCCTGTTTGTTGGGAGATGTGGAGGCGTATCGTCCCATGTTGCGCCCGATTAAGTGATGGAAACGGGAGGTGGACCGATGGAACGGCTTTATTTGATTTGTTACGACATTGTGGCGGATTCCCGACGAAATCGGGTGGCGAAGTTGCTGTTGCGCTATGGGTTGCGGGTTCAGAAGTCGGTGTTTGAATGCGTGTTGACTCCCAAGCAACAGGAACAACTGCTGAGGGGGTTGGACCGCATTATCGCACCCCGAGAAGACCAGGTGCGTTTTTATGCCATTTCTGGTCGTTCTCGGGAAACGGCGCTCATCTTGGGGGTTCAACCGGATTGGTCGATTGATGATGATGTGTTTATTGTTTGAGGGGGGCGCTTTGGTGAAACAACCGAGAGAGATTGGCATCCGGGAACGTCGGTTGATTCGCGCTTACTGTGATTGTAGTTGGCGTATGAGTCCCCAGGCGTTTTATTTCAAGTGGTCGGTGACGCAGGAGGAGTTGGCTGAGATTTGTCGGCGTTCTCAATCCACGGTTCGCCGTTGGTTTAAGCAGGGACGGTATCATCGTCCGCCGACGGACAATGATTTGTTGCATTTGGCGTTGCTGGATTTTTTGTTGGAGGAGTTTGAGACGCTACCACCACCGCTGCGCGATCGCATTTGTCCAGAACTCTCAGATCGTCAAGGTCAGCGTGACCTGTTTTGAGTTGAGTTCTCTTTTTATGCTGGTTTCCAGATTCACCGTTGGGTGAGTCATCGCTTCTGCGGAAGCGGAATGAATGGAAACCCCATTATCACGCGATCGTTCTGATACCGATCTGCTGTCCCCGGTTCGGCTTGCAACTGGGGACTTTTTTTATTTGTATAATTTGAGCTGATGTTTTACTGTCAAATGATAAGCGTCCACGGGGGTCAGGCGATGGCTGAAACCCCTATTCTCTCGTGGAGTGCCACATATTTCTTGCTACATCTGGGTTTACGGGGGGTGAGATGGCCAGTTATTGGGTCTACTTCTCAATTGTGCGAGGTCTGTCTTGACCCCCCCGGATCGATGGGGTTAGAATGTGGGCGT